>JAXLQJ010000010.1:0-200004 GCA_046331705.1 bacterium
GCGCCCACACGCCGGCCAAGCAATCGGCCTGCAGCTCGAGGCGCACCGAGAGCCGATTCGCCTCCTCCTCGGTGGCATCCCGCTGTGCCTCGGCGATGCGCTGCGAGAAGCCGAGCAGGTTCTGTACGTGGTGCCCGACCTCGTGGGCGATGACGTAGGCCTGCGCGAAATCGCCGGGCGCATGAAAACGGCTGCGCAGGTCGTCGTAGAACGAGAGGTCGATGTAGAGCTTCTGGTCAGCCGGGCAATAGAAGGGACCGACGGCGGCGTGCGCGAACCCGCACGCCGAATCCACCGCGCGGGAGAAGAGCACGAGGATCGGCTCCTCGTACTCGCGGCCGCTCTGCTGGAAGAGATCGTGCCAGGTGTCCTCGGTGTCACCGAGGATCACCGACACGAAGTCGCGCATCTCGTCCTCGCGCGCCGAGGTCTGCGCGTCCGGCGCGTCGGCGTCGCCATCGAAGGAGCCGCCGCCCGTGGAAGAGCGTGGCGGCTCGCGTGGCACCGTGGCCCCCGTGCTCTGCAGCAGCTCCTCGGGGTTGATGATGCCCAGATAGGCGAGCACCACGAGCAGCACCAGCGCGCCGACCGATCCCCGCAGGCCCAACGCTCGCAGCGGCGGCGCGCCCATTCCGGCGGCCGGCACGAGCTCGTCGCGCCGGTCGTCGATGTTGGTGCTGCGGCGTCCGCCTCGCCACTTCACGATGCCGAGTCCTGCGTGCGCGCGCGCTCAGCGCTCGAACGGGATGGTGATGCCGATCTTCTCGCGCACCGCGCGATCGTAGACGGCGCGTGCCGTGGCCACGTCCTGGAGCGCGAGCCCGGTGGAGTCGAAGACCGTGATGTCGCGAGGCGAGGTCCGGCCCTCGATCTTGCCCGCCAGGACTTGGCCGAGCGTGCCGGCGATCTGCTCGCTGTGGAACGCACCGCTCGCGAGCGGCACGTTGATCTCGCCGCTGTGGCTCGCTTGCTCCGGGTCGTCGACGAAGACCCGCGCGGCGCCGAGGATCGCCGGATCGAGCTCTTGCTTGCCCGGCGCATCGGCGCCGATCGCGCTGATGTGGGCGCCGTCCGCGACCCACGCGCGCTCGACCACCGGCTCGTGCGAGGGCGTGGTCGTGATGATCACGTCCGCGCCGCGCACCGCCTGCTCGACGCTCGCGGCGGTCTCGAAGGCGACGCCGCGTCCCCCGAACTCGTTCGCGAGCGCCGGGATCAGGCTGGTGTTGGGATCGTAGAGCCGCACCGTGCGGATGGCGCGCACACGCAGCAGCGCGTCGAGCTGGGTGTGGCTCTGCGCGCCCGCGCCGATCAGCGCCGCGACGCTCGCGTCCGGTCGCGAGAGGTGCTTGGCGGCGATCCCGCCCGCGGCGCCGGTGCGCATCAGCGTGATGAAGGTGGCGTCCATGATCGCCAGCGGCTCGGCGGTCTCGGGATCGCTCAGGATGAACACGGCGATCACCGCCGGCAGCCCCTTGGCCGGGTTCGCCGTGTACGACGAGACCCATTTCATCCCCGCCGATTTGAGCGCCGGGATGTAGGCGGGCATGGCGCGGAAATCGCCCTGATACTCGGGAAGATCGAGATAGATCTTGGAGGGCATGCGCGCTTCGCCCCGCCCGTGAGCGAGGAACGCCGCCTCGGTCGCGACCAGCGTCGTCTCCATGTCGAGGAGCTTGCGCACCTCGGAGCGGGTCAGGATCAGCGTGTCGCGGATCGCCATGGGTGGTGCCTCCTCGGAAGCGCGATTGGATCACACCATCCCGCGCGAGCGGAACCAGTCGATCGCCTTCTCGACCGCCGTGCGGAGCGGCGTCACCTCCAAGCCGAGCACCTTGCGGGCCTTCGCGTTGTCGAAATAGACGTGTTGATTCGCGTACTCGAAGGCCTTGAGGGTGCCGAGGGGCTTGCGGCCCGTGACCTTCGACACGCGCTCCGAGGTGGAGACCATCGCGCGGATGGCGGCGGTCGGGATCTTCACGTCGGGAATCCAGATGCCGGCGACCTCGGCCACCAGCTTCGCGAAATCGCGATAGGTGACGTTGTGGCCGGCGAGGATGTAACGCTCGCCGATGTGCCCCTTGGCGCCCGCCAGCAGGTGGCCGCGCGCCACGTCCTCCACGTCGACCGCGTTGAAGCCGCCTTCCATGTAGCCCGGCACCACGCGCTTGACGGTGTTGATGATGATCTCGCCGGTGGGCGTGGGCCCGATGTCGCCGGCGCCGAACGGAAAGGCCGGGTTCACGATCACCGCGGGCAGCCCGCGGCGGATGAAATCGAGCACCTCGAGCTCGGAGATGTACTTGCTCAGGATGTAGTCGTTGGCGCGATCCCAGAGGTTGAAGAGCGTGGTCTCGTCGGCGGGCTCTTGGCCGGCGCGCTTGCCGACCGCGGCGATCGAGCTGGTGTGCACCACCTTCTCGATGCTCTTCGACGCGAGCGCGGCGCCCAGCAGCGCGCGCGTCCCCTCGACGTTCACCTCGTACATCAACGCGGGACGCTTGAGCCAGAGCTGGTAGATCGCGGCGAGATGGTAGAGCTCGCGGCAACCCTTGAGCGCCTTCTTCACGACCTCGGAGTCGCGCAGATCGCCCTCGACGCGCTCCACGTCCAGCGCGTCGATGTTGGTGGTCTTGGCGCCGGGCTCGACCAGCGCACGCACGTCGTGGCCCTCGTCGAGGAGCAGCCGAACCACGTGCGAGCCGATGAACCCCGTGCCACCGGTCACCAAGACCTTCATCTTCATGCGCCTCCGTTCGGTGCTTCGTCGCGAAAAAGCCCGCGCGCGGCAATGTAGCGCGCCACTCCTTCGGTCACGAGCCCCGCGAGCGGCTGGTGTGCCCGGAGGCGCGCGCGGATGTCGACGCTGCGCACGTCGTCGAGGAAGGGCTCGAGGCCGAGCTCGCGATTGGCCGCGTCGAACCCGCGCCGCGGGATCCAGAGCGGCGGCGCGAGGCGCTCCACCTCGTGGAAATCCTTCCAATGGGTCCGCTCTTCGTAGAGATCGGCGCCCAGCACCACGCGGAAGCCGCGCCCCGGGAATCGCGCGTGCAGGAAGCGCAAGGTGTCGATGGTGCGACCGGTGCGGCCGGGCACGTCTTGCTCGTAGGTCACCACGCGCGCCCGGCGCTCGGGATCGTCGAGATCGGCGAGCATGCGCTCGCACATCGCCACGCGATCGGCGAACGGCGCCAGCGCCTTGCCGAACGGGTGCGCGTAGGCGGGCATGAGCCAGAGCTCGCCGGCGTGCACCCGCAGCACGTGCCGGCACACACCGAGGTGGCCGAGGTGTGGCGGGTTGAAGCTGCCGCCGAAGAGCGCGACGGGCGGCGGCGCCTCCATTCAGCCCTCGATCTCGAAGCGGACGGGAAAGCGTTCGGGGACGGCGAGGCGGCGGACCTCGGGCGGCAGCGCACGCAGCTGCTCGGCGGCGCGCGCGCGGGCCCTCGCCAGCGGCTCGAGCGGTCGCATCCGCACGCCCCCCTCGATCACCGCTTCGAGCAGCGCGCGTTCACCCGATTCCGCGGACGCATCACGCGCCACGACGCGATCGCCGAGGGCCTGCCCGGACGCGTCGAAGCGACGCATCACCTGCTTCGCGCCGGCGACGTTCACCTTGCCCGGGCTGCGCTTGGCCGGGCGGCGCACGCCGTCCGGCCCGTCGATCTCGACCAGCTTCATGACCGCGCCCAGCGCGGGCGCGTCGGCGGGGGTCGCGAGCTGCTTGCCGACGCCGAATCGGTCGATGGGTGCGTCCGCGCACACCAGCTCGTCGATGCGGTACTCGTCGAGCTCTCCGCTCGCGGTGACGATCGTCGCGGCGAGGCCGTGCGCATCGAGGTGGGCGCGCACCCGCCGGCTGATCGTCGCGAGATCCCCCGAGTCGATCCGCACGCCGCGCACCGGGCGCTCGAGCTCCACGAGCGCCGCCAGCGCGCCCTCCACGTCGTAGGTGTCGAGCGGCACGAGATCGGTCTCCGGGAAGAGATCGAGCAGGCGCGCGAAGGCCTCGGGCTCTCGCTCGTGAGCGAGCACCCACGCGTGCGAGACCGCGCCCACCAGCGGAATGCCGTGGCGGAGCGCCGCCTCGACGTTCGACGTGGCGGCGGTGCCGGCGAGGTGCGCGGCGCGTGCGATCACCGCCGCGGCGGCGCGTCCGGCGGCGCGCCGGCTCGCGAACTCGATCACGTCGCGCCCGCGCGCGGCCACCACCAATCGCGACGCCTTGGTGGCGGCGGTCGTGGCGAGCTGGATCGTCGCGAGCGTGAGCGTCTCGAAGAGCGAGATCTCGGTCAGCGAGGCGGTGATCTGGAGCAGCGGCTCGCCGGAGAAGACGGGCGTCCCCTCGGCGGGCGCGCGAACCGAGCCCGTGAAGCGATAGTCGGCGAGCCACGCGAAGAAGGAGTCGGGCGCGTCGCGCAGCGCGGGCAACGCGCGCAGGTGCGCGACTTCGTCGGCCGAGAAGCGCAATCCCGCGATCCCGTCCGCCGCTTCGTCCACGCCTGCGACGACCAGGTAGTTGCGATTGCGCGGCAGCGCGCGAACGAAGACTTCCGCCGTGGCGATCTCGTCACGCCGCGCGGCGTGGTGCGCCGCCGCCATCACCAGGCCCTGCAGATCGATGTCGAGCGCGCCGGTCATTCCGCGATCAGCCGGGACCCGGCTCCGCGAGGAAGCCCTTGCCAGGCACGTGATTCACCTCGAGGCGGATGCCGTCGGGGTCCTCGAAGAGCACCGAGTAGTAGCCCGGCATCCACGCGCCTTCCTCCGGCGGGTGCACGATGGTGGCGCCGATCGACTCCAGGTGCTGATGGAGCGCGTCGACGTCGGCCCGTTCGCGAGCGCGGAAGCAGAGGTGGTGAAGGCCCACGCGAAACTGGGCGAATCGCTCGCGGGCGTGCGCGTCGTCGCAGCGCACCACGCCGACCGCCGTGCGGCCGCCGACGTAGTAGAGGTAACCGTCGCCGTCGATCATCGGCTTGAGGCCGAGGAACGAGAGCAAGCTCGTGTAGAACGGGCGAGCCTTGTCGAAATCGCTCACCGTCAGGAACACGTGGGCGATGCCATTGATCTCCACCGCGCCCTCCTCCGCGTCGCTGGGCCGAGACGCGGCGCCAGTCTCGCCGAACGTCCGGACCGCGAGCAACGCGTCAGCGCACCCCGCGTTCCGGCGCGGCAAGCGACGGAACGTCGCGCCGCCGGGTGCGCATCCGCCGCGGCGCCACCGCGACGGGCGCCGCGCTACCGATTCGCGAGCAACGCGTCCACGGACGGCTGCACCTGCGCCAGCCGGAACGAGCCGGCGCCCGAGTACGTGGCGCGGATGCGCCCGGCGCGATCGATGAGCACGGCGCTCGGAACACCGTTGAACCCGTAGGAGCGCTGGGTGCCCGGCACGGTCACGACGGTGGGGACCGTCACCCCGACCCGGCGCAGGTAGTCGTCGACCGTGACGGTGCGCTTGTCGATGCTCACCGCGATCACGTTGACACCCTTGCCGCGCAGCGAGTCGTGGAGCTTCTGCACCTCGGGCATCTCCTTCCGGCACCAACCGCACCAGGTCGCCCAGAACACCACCAGGTTCACGCGGCCCGAGAGCGCGTCGAAGCTGCGCGGGGCGCCCGCGTAGGTCTCGCGGAACTCGAAACGCGGTGCCTTGCGCGCGTTCGGCGCGGCGACGAGCTTCGCCGGCGGTCCCGTCGCCGGGCCGAGCGATTCGCCGTCATCGGGAGACGGCGCGTCGTCCGGATCCTCCGAGAACGGCTTGGAGACCTCGGCGCGCGCGAGCTCGGCCGGATCCGGCGGCAACGCGCGAGCGACCAGCGCGCTCAGCAGCGCGCGGCCCGCGCCGGTGAGCGAGTCGGGAGTGCCGCCGAAACCCCACAGCACCCGGTTGTCGAATCGGGTGATGGCGAACGCGGCGGCTGCGTCGTCGCTGACGCGGCCGACCGCCTCGACGCCCACCGCGCGTCGCGCGTCGACGCCGACGATGGTGCGCATCGGCACGTCGTTGGCGTAGATCGCGATCCGCCCATCCGGCTCTTTCGGCAACGACGGCGGCAGATCGAGCTGCGAGGCGGCCGCGGCCGACAGGGCCACCGCGCGCCCGCTCGCGGGCGTGAACCGCGCGCCCTCGGTGCCGGCGCCCTGCGGCGCCACCAGCTCGGTCGCGGCACCCATGAGAAAGAGCGGATGCGCGGACACCGCCTTCCACGGTCCCGGGTGGCCCTTCCAGTAGAGCGCGGTGTCCGAGGTCGCGAACACCAGCCCGCACGCCAGTAGGTCGGGGCGATTGGCGACCTGATCCAGGTCGAGGGCGTCGATCACCCGCGTGGCGATGCGGTGCTCGCGCAGGGTCTTCTCCCATTGCGCCGCGAGCGCGGGAGTGGCCGAGACCACGCACACGGTGCGCTCGGCGGGCTGTGCGGACGCCGCCGTGGCGCCGGTGAACGCGAGCCAGGTGGCGGCAACGGCGCACCACCGGGCGACGCTGCGTGCTCGCGCTGCGACGTCGAACGGGCGCATGGGGGCAGACTCTCACAGCTCCGGTGCTTTGGAAATCGCCGCCGTTCCACGCCGCCGTTCCAGGGTCGCGCCGGCGCGCACACGGCGCGCTCGGCTAGTTGGAATCGCGAACGAACGCGGCGAACGCGCGGCCGTTGCCTCGCAGCGATCCGTCGGGATTCTGCAGCCCGCGCCGATCGTTGCCATCCATGCTCGACCACACGACGAACGGCATGCCCAGGCGTCGCGCGGCGGCGAGCATCGCGGTGACCTCGTCGTCGTCGCTGGTGGGCTGGCCGAGCTCGTTCGAGACGACCGGCAAGCCGGTGGCGCGGCTCAGATGGCGCGCCGCTTCCTCGAACGCGGCGGCGTCGGGGATGTCCCAGTGGAGGTTCACGAAATCCGCCTTCGCCCCCGCATAACCGGCGAGCAGCGCCCGGCCGCGCTCCACCGCCCGCGCGGCGCGCTCGCGACCACCCGGCCCGCGCAGCTCGCGGCGCTCGGCTTCGCTCGTCGCCCGCTCCACGAACGCGTCCGCGCGGTCGACCTGCCCTTGCGCGCGCAGTTGCTCGGCCACCAGCAGCGCCACCACCTTGCTCGGCAGCCCGCCGTTGGTGCAGCGCACGCCGCGCGCGTGCGCCGCGGCGCACGCAGCGCGCAGCAGCTCGGCGTATTGCTCGGGCGTTCCGGCGAAGCGGCTCGGCGAGCTCTCCTCGTCCTCGATCGACACCAGCGCCGGCTTGTACTTGTCGAGGACGCTGCCGAGACGCGCTTCGTAGCGCGCCAGATCGAGCGGCGGCTTCGAGGGCGCGCCCGAGGGACCGCGATCGCCGCTGTTGCGAACGGTGAGCACGATCGCGAAGCCCGCCTCCTGGAACGCCTCCGTGTCCTGGTGAAAGCCACCCCAATCGGAGAGCGTCAGGTCCCATGGCCGTACGTACGCCACGCCCAGCCTCTTCGCGACCTCCACGCGGCTGCGCATCGTGAGCCCGCCGCCTCCCACCATCACGCCGAAGGGATTGGCGCTGGCGGCGCCGGCGGAACGCACGCCGGCGGCACCCGCCAGGAGCGCGATCGCGATCACGCCGACCGAGCGCGCGCGAGCGCGCCGCGCGGGCGGCGGATGCCGTGAGCGGCGTGGTTGGCGCGCAGGGGTGGGTCGAGAGGTCATGAGAGGATTCGCGCCCAGTTTGTCCGGTGCGTCGTCACTTGGCGCCGAGCTTCGACGCCTTGGCGCGCGTGTCGCCCGCCGCCACCGCGAGCCCGAGCTTCTCGTAGCTCTTGGCTGCGGCGTTCAGCAGCTCCTTCCCCTTCGCGCGATCGGTGCTCGCGACGAGCTCTGCGCTGGCGAGCTCGGCATCGGCCTCGCCGGCGGGATCGCCGAGCTCGCGGAAGAGCTTGCGGGACGAATCGAACGAGGCGCGTGCGTCGTTGGCCTTCCCGGCCGTGGCGTCGAGCCGCCCCACCCCCAGCAGCGCTTCGGCTTTGCCGGTGGGGACCCCGAGCGCGTCGAAGCGGGCGATGGCCGCGTCGTAGTGTCGCCGGGCTTCCGCGGCGTGGCCGGCGACCCGCTCCACGTCGCCGAGCCGCGCCTCGCACCAGGCCTCGCCCACGGGACGTTGCACTTGCTGGTAGATCGCCGCGGCGCGCGCCAGGTCCGTCGTCAGGTTCTCCGCGGGTCGAGTGGCGAGCTTGAGGGTGGCGATGCCGAGCAGCGCGTCCGCCTCGCACTCGGGAGCGGGGTAGAGCGCGCACGTGGTCCGGGCGCCGTCGAACGCGGCTTGCGCCTCCTGGGCGCGCCCCAGACGAGTCTCGAGCCTGCCGAGCTCGAGCTGAGCGGCGGCCGCCGCGCGGTAGTGGTCGGCTTTCTCGAAGAACGAGCGCGCCTTGTCGAGCGCCTCGCGAGCGGCGGCGTAGCGTCCGGACGCGCGCTCCAGGCTGGCCAGGACGGCCAGCCCATCGGCTTCCATCTCGGGATTCTGTCGCGACCGTGCCAGCTCCAGCGAGCGCGCCGCTGCGTCCTTGGCGGCGCCGAGCTTGCCCGTGTCGCGTTCGAGCTCGGCGACGTGTCGCAGCAGCTCGGCTTCCTCGGCGCCGCGATGGAAGCGTTGCAGAGTCGCGCGTGCGGTCCCGAGCCCGGCGCGGGCTTCGTCGAAGCGCCCACGGCGTGCGGCGAGACTCGCGCGGCGCATCTGAATCTCGGCCTCGAATCGCTCGCTCGCGAGCGTCTTGGCCGCGCTGGCGGCCTTCGTGAGCGCGCTTTCGACCTGCGGGATCTGCCCGAGCGTGGTGTCTCGATCGGCGGCGAGCAGGCTCAGGAAGAGACCCAACTCCGGATTCTGCATTCGCTCCGCGGTGTCGCTGGCTCGTGCCATGGCGTCGCTCGCGTCACCCAGATTGGCCATGCGGAAGTAGAGCTGGGCGAGCCCCGCGTCGCTCACCGCCGCGGTGAGATCCTGGTGGGATCGCACTCCGGCGTCGCGCGCCGCCTTCATCTGCTCGAGCGCGTCCTGCGACTTTCCTTCCCAGCGATCCAGCTCGGAGAGGGTGGTGAGCGCGCTGGCCAGCACCTCGTCGTCGGGGATGCTGCGCGCCAGCGCGAGCGCTTGCTGAGCGGCCTTGCGCGCCTCGGCGACGCGCCCGCCGCGCTGCGAGAGCACGGAAGCGTGCATCCACCACGCCTTGGCCGCCAGCCGCGGCTCGTGGATTCGCTCGTAGAGCCCCTTGGCCGCCAGCACGTGCCGCTCGGCCTCGTCCCAGTTGCCGAGCGCCAGATCCAGATGGCACCAGAGGAAGAGCGCGAGCCCCTCTCGGAGCGGATCGTCGGCCTGCTGGAAGAGCTGCCGCGCGGTGTCGAAGGCCGCGCGCGCAGGCTCGAAGCGCGAGCTCAGCAGCTCGAGGCCGCCGAGGCTCATCATCGCCATGCCCTCGCCGATGCCGTTGCCGTTGGACCGGAAGAGCCGCTGGGCATCCAGCAGGAACTGGCGCGCCTGATCGCGGTCGCCGACCTCCGCGGCGAGCCCGCCGAGCTGCAGCAGCGCCGAGCCCTCGACGCTGGGATCGGACACGCCCTTGGCGAGCTCGCGTGCCTTCTCGACCGCCGCACGCGCATCGTCGCGGCGGCCCTCCTCGCGATCGAGCGCCGCGAGCTGGAGCACGACGATCAGCTCGCCGGATTTGTCGCTGGCGGCATGGAACAACGGTGCCGCCTTCTCGAGCTGCTCGCGGGCCTCGCGCTTCTTGCCTTGCGAGTCGAGGAAGATCGCCAGCGCGTCGCGGGCGCGCGCCTCGTTGGCGCCGTCCTCCTTGGAGTGGTAGCCGTCGATGGCGCGCTGGTACGCCGCTTGGGCCGCGGCCACATCGCCCTTTTCCGCCAGCTGCTGGGCGGCGCCGAGCTCGTCGAATGGCGAACGCTGGGCGTCGGTCGCCGTCGCCGGGCCTTCGCCGCTCGATCGCCGGATCGTGTCGATGGCGCGCGCGACCATCTCGCGCTGGTAGCGATCCCCCTTCGACTTGAGCTCTTCGAGCGCAGGCAGGGCGGGGGCGGCGGTGGGACCCATCAGCTGCAACACGGCGAGCGCCTGCTGCATCTGCTCGCGGTCGTCGGCCGTCACCATCTGAATCAGCTTGGGAACCGCTTCGGCGGCGGCGCCGCGCAGCTCGTACAAGGTGCTGAGCGCCGCACTGCGGACTTCCGGGTCCGAATCGTCGAGCAGACCCAGCACCCACGACTTGGAACGAACCAGCACCGACGGTGCCGCGCTCGACGCCACGCGGATCGCGCCGGCACGGACCTTGGGATCCGAGTCCTTGGCCAGCGTCGCGGCGAGCGCCACGATCTCGTCGGGATCGTGGGCCACGGACCAGAGCGCTCGCGCCGCCGCGACGCGGACCTCGGGATCGGCGTCCGTGAGCGCGGCACGAATGCCGGGGAGCGCCGCCTTGCGATCGTCGCCGTCGCCCTGCGCCAGCATCTCGAGCGCGCGCTTGCGGCGCCCGGAATCACCACTTTCCAGCTCCTTCACCCAGCGTGAGGTGAGGTTCTTGGGATCGCCGCCGAGCTTGGTGTACGCGGCCGACGCGGCGGCGACCACGTCGGAATCCCTGGACGCGAGCAGCGCCTCGATCTTGGGGAGCGCGTCCTTGGCCTTCGGTCCGATCGCCGCGAGCGCGCGCAACGCGCTGGTTCGCAGCATGCGGCTGCGATAGCCCTCGGCGTCGTATTCCCCCTCGCCGTGGGCGCTCCCCGCCGGTGCCTCGGTGGTGGCGATGCGGACCAGCTCGTCGATCGCGGGCGCCGCGGCGGATCCGGCCTTGGCGAGCAAGTCGAGAGCGGTGGATTGGGTCTCGGGGGAGCCGTGGCGCAACAGGTCGATCAGCCCCGGCACCGCCGGGGTGAGATCCTTGGCCACCCCACCGAGCGCCGTGAGCGCGAATGGCGCCCGCTCCGGATCGCCGAGCAGCTTCACCAAGGCGGGCGCGGTCGCCGAGGCCGCCTCGCCGAGCTCTCGAAGCGCCGATGCGAACCCCGATGCGTGCTCCCTGTCGGCGCGTCCCAGCGCATCCACCAACGCAGGCGCGGCGGCGGCACCCTTGGCGCCGAGCAGCCCGATCGCGGCCGCGGCGCGCGCTTGGAGGTCGGCGTTGCTGCTCGCGAGCGCCGCCGTGAGGACCGGCAGCGCGCGATCGACGTGCTTTCCGTTGCGCGCCAATGCCGCAGCCACATTGATGCGCGTGTCCAGGTCCGGATCGGCGAGCAGCTCGAGGAGATGATCCGAGTCGACGCCGTCGACACTCGTGAACGCGAGCACGCCGAGCGCTGCTTTGCGGACTTCGGGCCTCGCGTCCTCGACGGCGTTCGCGAGCGCGCGGCGGGCGTCTTCGTGCTCGTGGGCGAGCGCGCCCAGCGCCTGCGCGGCGCTCGCGCGCACCTCGGGCGAGGGGTCCGCCAACGCCTGCACGCCCAGGGGAATCCGGCTCGGGTTGCTCTGCAGCAGGCTGCGCACGGCACACGCGCGAACGGGAGCGCTCGGGTCGCTGCCGAGCGGCACCAGCACGGGATCCATCGTGTGGTCCAGATCGGAGAGCCCGTAGAAGCACGCGACCCGCGAGCGCTCTTCGTCGCTGAGCTGCGGAACGATCCGTGCCAGCGCCGGCACGGAGCGAGCGAAGTCGGAATCGCAGTGCATCGCGCGGCGCAACGAGCGGAGCCAATCCTGGCGCTTCTCCGGAGGAAGCCCCTCGAACTCGGCGATCAGCTCGCTCGCGGGCGTGGCGGTCGCGCACATGCCGGGAATGCCCGAGCCCGTCGCCCGGGCCTGGGGGATCGCGAGGAGCAACCAGGCCGCAGCCGCAGCGAACGTTCGAGCCGACGCACCGATCTTCATGGTCACCTCGCGCGGATCGGCACCGACCCGGTCCAGGAAAGGACGAGGATCATACGCCTTTTGCCGTGCCGATCCAGCGCGAGGACCGTCGCGTCGGCGGCGTGGAGATCCCACGTCCGCGGGGCGAATCCTGGTCACTCGAGGTGGAGGCGCTTCTTCAGCTCGGCGAGCTTTTCCGGCGGCAACTTCTGGGATTCGAGGGATCGGCTGAAGGCCGCGGCGTTCCTGGCGACGGCGCGGTAGCCGCAGGCGGGGAAGAAGTCGGGCCAGGCGCCGTCGAGCAGCGCGCGGGGATAGTCGCGGCACATGCCGGGGCGCGACGCGTAGCTGTCGCAGGCGCGGGTGGTGGTGTCGAAGTGAGTGCAGCGGAACACGAAGACGCGCGCCGCCGGCTCCTCGCCGATCAGCTCGAAGCCGTTCACGCGCCGTTGCCACGCCAGGAAGAGCCGCCGCGCGGACGGCAGGAACCACACGGCCCTGCCGACACGCATCGCCGGTGCTTCGCAGCAATGACCGCTCTTCACGCAGGCACCGCCGAGCTGCCACCGATCCTCCCGTCGCACCCGCCGCCAGCCGCGAACGAGCGCAAGGTCGACGCGGAACACGCCGCGGGCGAGCGCCTTGAGCGCGCGGCGTCCCGGTCCGTCACGCATGGTGCGCGTTCTCCGTGCAGGGCCGATGCAGGCGCGTTCGTCGTGGATCGGGCGTGCGGGGCGGGCGTATACTCGCGCGCCTTTTCGACCCCCCGGAGCGCGACATGAAAAGCGGTAATCGGCGGCGCGCGGCCGCGACGACGATCGGAATGCTCGCGTGGATGCTGGTCGTGGGCACGAGCTCAGGATGCTCGAAGCCCAAGCCTGCGTCCTCCGCGCGGGTGCCGGCGGCGGTGCGCGCTGCTCGCGAGGCGCCGGCGGTGGGATTGCCCAAGACCGGGGCGCCGGCAGCGCCCGATCCCGCGCTCGACGCCCAGCGCCGCATCCTGTTCGGCGACCTGCACGTCCACACCACGATCTCGCTGGATGCGTTCTTCATGTCGCTGCCGATCATGGGCGGTGTCGGCGCGCATCCGCCCGACGAGGCGTGCGACTTCGCGCGCTTCTGCTCGGGGCTCGATTTCTTCGCCATCACCGACCACGCGATGGCCACGCTCCCCTCGGACTGGAAGAGCATCAAGGAGTCGATCCGCGGCTGCAACGCGCTCGCCGGTCCCGCCGAGGACCCCGACGTGGTGGCGTTCACCGGCTTCGAGTGGACCCAGCACGATCCGGACCCCGAGCACCATTTCGGACACAAGAACGTGATCTTCGAGGGCACCGCCGACGACCAGCTCCCGCGTCGCCCCATCGAGGCCACCAGCCGCGATCAGCGTCAGGCCGTGAAGGGCCAGGCCAACACCATCTTGCTCGCGCTCCTCGGCGATCCCGGCAACGCCGGCACCTACTTCGACTTCCGTCATCACCTGCTGGATCTCTCGAACGTCAGCTTCTGCCCGAGCGGCGTGGACACCCGCCAGCTTCCCGACGATTGCCAGGAGGAAGCGCCCGATCCGCCCACGCTCTTCGAGAAGCTCGACCAATGGGGTTTCGATGCGCTGGTGATCCCGCACGGCAACGCGTGGGGAATCCACGTGCCGCCGCACGCCAGCTGGGACCTGCAGGCGCGACCGGGCTGGCACGATCCGGCGCGCCAGAACCTCATCGAGGTCTATTCCGGCCATGGCAACTCGGAGGAGTTCCGCTCGTGGCAGGAGTGGGACGTGGTCGACGGCCAGAACGTGTGCCGCGAGCCCACCAAGAGCTATCTGCCGTGCTGCTGGCAGGCCGGTGAGATCGTCCGCTCGCGCTGCGCCGATCCGCGATCCACCGAATGCGACGCCCAGGTGCTGGCGGCCCGCGAGGCGTACATCGAGGGCGGTGTCTACGGCGCCAGCTCCATCCCCGACGCCAAGCCCGAGGAATGGCTCGACTGCGGCCAGTGCCGCGACTGCTATCTGCCCGACTTCAACATGCGCCCGCGCATGACCGTGCAGGCCGCTCTCGCCACCACCGGCTTCGAGGATCCCGCGAACCCCGTGAAGTTCCGCTTCGGGCTCATCGCCTCGAGCGATACCCACCGCGCCAAGCCCGGCACCGGCTACAAGGACGACCGCAGCGCCTTCACCGACGCCTCCGGCGCCCACGATCGCATGACGCAATGGGTGATGGACGTGGGGCGCCGCCGCAACCACGGCCGCGGCGGTGTCATGGACTGGGAGCTCGAGCGCCAGGGCAGCTACTGGTACACGGGAGGGCTGGTGGCGGTGCACGCGGAAAACCGCACGCGCGAGGCGATCTGGCAGGCGCTCAAGGAGAGGCGCGTGTACGGCACCTCGGGCGAGCGGATGCTGCTCTGGTTCGACTTGCTCGGCGCGGACGGCACGCGGCAGCCGATGGGCTCGGAGGTCACCTTGGGCGGGGCGCCGCGCTTCGAGGTGCGCGCCGTGGGCGCCTTCAAGCAGAAGCCCGGCTGTCCTGCCGACACGCTGGCCGCGGCGGGGCAAGAGTTGATCGATCGGGTGTGCGTGGGCGAGTGCTACAACCCGAGCGACGAGCGGCAGGCGGTCGATCGCATCGAGGTGGTGCGGATTCGGCCGCAAGCTCGGCAGGGTGAGCCGCTCGAGAAGCTCATCGAAGACCCGTGGAAGGTGATCCGCTGCCCCGCCGATCCCGCCGGCTGTGTGGTCACCTTCGAGGATCCCGACTTCGTGGCGAGCGGACGCACCAACGTCTACTACGTGCGTGCCGTCGAGCCCGACACCGCGACCGTGAACGGCGCCACGCTGCGCTGCACCTGGGACGAGCACGGCAACTGCACCAAGATCGAGCCCTGCTACAGCGATTACCGCACGCCGCAGAGCGACGATTGCCTGGCGCCCGCAGGCGAGCGCGCGTGGTCGTCGCCGATCTTCGTGGACTTCTCGCCGCCCAAGAACCCGGCGGTGCCGGCCGAGTCGCAGTGACGCACGCGCGACGAGCGAACGCGTTCTTGGCGCTCGGCACGCTCGCGGGATGGGTCTTGATCGCCGTCGGGCTGGTGGGTGGCCCGCGCGTGCCGGCCGTGCTCGCACCCGTGGACGCGGAGCCCGCGGCGGCGATCGTGAACGGCGTGGCGATCCCGCGCGCCAGCATCGCGCGCTTCGCCGAGGCGCTCGAGAGCGAGCGTCCGGATCGCGGCGGCGATGCAGCGGGCCTCGCGCGGACCGCGCTGGATCGCGCCATCGACGACGAGCTGCTCTTCCAGCGTGCCGTCGCGCTGGAGCTGCCGCGCAAGGATTTCCTGGCGCGCAAGCAACTGGTGAAGACCCTCATCGAGGCGGTGGTGCGTGAGGCCGAGTCGAGCGAGCCGACCGATGCCGAGATCGCGGCGACCTACGCCGAGAGTCCCGACTTCTTCCGGAGGCCGGCCAGGCTCGCCGTGCGTTTGCTGCTCTTTCGCGAGAGTGCCGCGGGCCGCACCGAGCCCGTGAGTGAGCGCGTGGAGCGGGCGCGAGCACGGCTCGCTGCCGGGGAGGCGTTCGAGCAGGTGGCCGGCGAGCTCGCCGATCCGCCGGTGATCCCGCTTCCCGCGGGCCCGCTCACCCCGACCGAGCTGCGCGAGTATCTCGGTCCGACCGCGGCCGCCACGGCGCTTGCGCTCGACATCGGACGCGTGAGCGAGCCGATTCGGGCCAGCGCCGGCGTCATGCTGCTGATCGTGGACCAGCGCCAACCGGGTGAGATCCCACCGCTCGCCGCCGTCCGCGAGCAAGCACGCCAAGTGGCGCGCCGCCGCGCTGGCGAGCGCGCGCTGACGCGCTATCTCGACGATCTGCGGGCGCACGCGATCGTCCAGCGCGATCCGCGGTGAAGCGCTTCGCGATGACGGCGTGCGGGGTGCTCGCGCTCCTCGGCGCGTCGCGCGAGGTGGCGAGCGCCGAGGGAGCCACCCAATCGATGTCGGTGTGGCGGATCGAGGGCACGACGGCGCGGGTGAAGGCGTGGGTCCCGGTTGCCGTGGCGCGGCGCTTCGGGGCGAGCGGCGAAGCCGCTTCGGCGGCCGACGCCGACAGCTTTGCCCGCGCGGGCCTGTTGGCTGGCGACCACCTGGCGCGGCGTCTGGTGCTCGTTTCCGCGTCCGGCTCGTGCGCGCCGGTGGGCAGCGGCCCTGGGACGGGCCAGCGAGAGGAGGGCTGGATCGTTCTCGAATGGAACGTGTCCTGTCCTACGGATCACGGCTTCCGGCTGCGTGACGACGCCTTCTTCGACGACTCGCCCACCCATGCGCATCTCGCGCGGGTCGAGTGGCAGGGCAGGGATGGCCGCGTCGGCGGCGTCGTCGAGAAGGTGCTCACGGCCGGCGACCGGGTCCTCGCGCCGCGTCACTCGAGCCAGGCCTCCCCTGGAGGGCGCGGCTCCGTCGGCTCCCTCGCTCTTGCCGTGCTCGAGCAGCTTCGCGGCGGGCTGCCGATGTGGATGGCGTTTCTGGCCGCCGCCTTCGCGAGCGCCCTCGCACAACCCACGGTGTGGCCGGTCGCGATCGCCAGCGCTCTTGGCCTCGCCGCGGGCGCTCTCGCACCCGCTGGCGCGGCATCGCTCGCGGTCCCCGTCGCCGCCGCGGCGACGCTCGCGCTGGCGCTCGCGCTCTTCGTTCGGGAAGGCGCGAGCGGTTGGCTCGCTGCCGCGATCTACGTCGTCGCGACCAGCGTCGCGCTCGCGCAGTCGGCTCTTCCCTGGGCTCTCTCGCTCTCGCGCGGGAGCGTGCTGCTCGGGCTCGCGCTGCTCACGTGCGTGAGCAGCCGCTCGGCGCTGACGACTCTCGCGCTTGCGGCCGCCGCCGGGCTGATCGTCGGCGCAACCACGACCGTCGCTGCCGCAGCGCCGCTAGCCCCGCTCTCGGAACGGCTCGCGAACGCAGCGGCGCTCGGTGTGCCGGCGCTCGCGACCGTCGCCTTCGCGAAGCCGCTCGATCACCGCGCCCGCCGGCGTCTGGCGAGCGCCCTCGCCGCCGCCGCCGTCGCTCTTTCCCTCGCCTGGCTCGCGTGCGCTTGAGGCGTGGCCGCGCGTGGTCGGCGCCGCCACGCGCTCACTCCTCGGTTCCCACCGCGCGGTCTCGGGCGGGAAGCGCATCGCGGAAGACGTCGAACGTCTTCCAGGCGGGCACCGGCGGCGTGTAGTCGGCGCGCGGCGCGTGCTCGGAGTGTTCGACGAGCTGCATCTTGTGCATGTATCGCGGGCAATTGGGGAAGATCTGCGTCGCGGTGACGCGCACCAGGAAGACCGCGCCAGGAAATTCCGCGAGCAGAGGATCGCTCGCTGCGAGCCGTGCGGTGCCGTTCACACGAACGCGTCGGGACTCGGCGAAATCGAGGAAGAGCAATCCCACGTGCGGGTTGGCGAGGACGTTGCCCCACGTCCGGTACATCCCGTTGCCGTCGTAGTCGGGAATGGCGAGCGTCCGGTCGTCGAGAACGCGCACGAACCCAGGCAGGCCGCCCTTGTACGAGCAGTCGGGCCGCCCCTCGGCGTCGGCGGTGGCGACGAACAGCATCGCGCAGCGTTCGATGAACTCGCGGTCGTCGTCGGTGAACGACGTGTGCACCGTGACGTCGTTCAGCCGATCGGCCAGCGGGCGCGTCTCGCGCAGATCCTGAAGCCGCCGCATCCCCTCGTGAAACAGGTCGTCAACGGGCACGGGCTCCCTCCTCGACCGGCACTGAGTCACCGATCCGCTTCGATTGCGATGGTGCACGGGATGGATTCGGTGCGCCTCTCGGGACGGTGTGGAGCGCGCGTCGCATGGCCTCATCCCAGCGCGAGGAGGGCCTCGTCGGGGCCGATGCCGGCGGGGAGGCGGCCGAAGCGCCACGTCTGGCGCTGGTGGGTCGCGGCGCCCGGCGCGAGGGTCTTGATCGGCGCGTGCACTTCGATCTCCAGGTAGTCGTGATTGGGCGAGTTGTAGACCTCGACCGAGGAGTCGTGGGCGAATTGGGCGCCCGGCTGTAGATCGAAGCGACGGGTGTGCGCGAGGGTCTCCTCGGCGCGCGGTCTGAGCGCGACCACGACCCCGCGCTCTGCCACTCCGCCGTACTTGAAGTGCCGAGCTTCGCGGCAGGGCACGCACGTCCAGCCGTCGTGCGCTCGCAGGATCTCGTCGCGGATGGCGACGGATTCGCCTTCGTCGGGATAGCCGCGCAAGTCGTCGAGCGCGACGGGCAGGTAGACGTCGAAGGGCCGCATCAGCTGCGTCACGTTCCAGATGCCGCGAGCGGCTTCCCGTTTGCCGACGTTCACGATCTTCTCGTCCAGCGAGACGTCGCCGTTCGCGAAGAGCTCGACGCGCCGGATCACCTTGAGCTGGGTCTCGCGGCACGTGGGGCTTTCCATCACGATGGCCTTGCCCTCGCGGCGCCAGCCGTAGCGGCCGGCGTCCAGGTCGAGCGGTGGGATCGCTTGGTTCCACTGGCGCTGCGGCGCGATCCACGTCTTGTCGCCGCCCCACAGTCGGAAGCCGAGGCGCCGTTTCTCGGCGGCGAGATCGCGTGCTGCCGCGACGTCGAGCGGCTCGGCCATGTGCTCGTCGTGGACGAAGAAGAGCTCCTCGCCGCGATGCTTGATCGAGAGGATGCGGCCACCCACGTCGGGGACCAGCAGCACCGAGAGATCCGCGATGGCGAGGCGTATGGCGGCGTAGCCGAGGAACGAGGTCTCTTCGATCTTGACCAGCGTGGCGGTCGGCATCGGGGGTTCGCCTTTCGGTCGCGAGTCGGGGCGCGCGTCGGCGATTCTACGTCACCGGTGCCAGGGAGTGACGCGCGCGGCGAGATTCCGCCGCGCGCGTCGCGAGTCGCCACGTCACGCTGCGAGGTCCGTCTGCTCGCTCGCCGCCGCCGTGCGGCGGCTTTTCGCCAGCGACATCCAGATGGAGCCGCCGAGCAGCGCTGCGATCACGAGCAAGGAGACGGTGGGCGGCACCTTGACGAGGTCCACCAGCGACATCTTCGCGCCCACGAACACCAGCACCGCGGCGAGGCCGACCTTGAGATAGGTGAAGCGCTGAACCATGTCGGCGAGCACGAAGAAGAGCGAGCGAAGCCCGAGGATGGCGAAGATGTTGGAGGTGAACACGATGAACGGGTCGCGGGTGATGGCGAAGATCGCCGGGATCGAGTCGAGGGCGAACACCACGTCCGTGAACTCCACCAGGATCAGCGCCAGGAAGAGCGGCGTGGCGACGCGCTTGCCGTTCTCGATGGTCCAGAAGTGATCGCCGTCGAAGCGATCGGTGGACGGCACCAGCTTGCGCGCGAGCTTCAGCGCCGCGCTGTCCTCGAGCCGCTGCTCCTGGCCGCGCTGCCGGAAGAGCTTGATCCCGGTGAGGATCAGGAACGCACCGAAGACGTAGATGAGCCAGTGGAAGCGCTCGAGCATCGCCGCGCCGGCGAAGATCATCAGGGCGCGCAGGATCAGGGCGCTCAAGATGCCCCAGAAGAGCACCCGGTGCTGGTAGAGCGCTGGGATCCGGAGGGTCGAGAAGATGACGACGAAGACGAAGATGTTGTCGATGGAGAGCGATTTCTCGATCAGGTAGCCGGTCAGGAACTCGATTCCCGGCTGCGCGCCGAACGCCCACCACACTCCGACGTTGAAGACCAGCGCGAGCGCGATCCAGACGGCGCTCCAGCCGAGCGCTTCGCGAAACCCGACGACGTGGGATTTGCGGTGGAAGACGCCCAGGTCGAGGGCGAGCATGACGATGACGAAGCCCACGAATCCGATCCAAAGGCCGGGGCTTCCGATGCTGGTGGGGGGCATGTGCGATCTCCGTTGATCGGCCGGTGCGGGCCGCTGTGTGAGTCAGGTCGGTCTCGGTTCGGTGTGGGTGAGCTTTCGCCGCGCCGCGGTCACGCCGCGGCGCGATCGGTTCGTTCGGCGAGCTTCGCGCCGGGGCTCGTGGCCGCGCCGGCCATCTGCGCCAGGTAGGGCGCGAGCGCTTTCTCGTCGAGCGTCTCGGTCGCGAGCAGCGCCGTGGCGCTCGCCTCCAGGATCTCACGCCGCGATTCGAGGATCGCGCGGGCCCGCTCGAACGAGCCACGCACGATGGCGCGTACCGCGCAGTCGATCTCGCGGGCGGTCTCCTCGCTGTAGCTGCGCTCCCGCGCGGCGAGCGCGGCGGGGCCGAGGAAGCCCTGCGGCTCGCGGTCGTAGACCACGTGTCCCAGCTCGGGCACCATGCCGAAGCGCGTGACCATGCTGCGCGCGATCTCGGTGGCGCGGCCGAGATCGTCGGCGGCACCGGTCGAGAGATGACCGAACACGAGGTGCTCGGCGGCGCGTCCCCCCAAGAGCACCGCCAGCTTCGCCTCCAGCTCCTCGCGCGTCATGAGGAAGCGGTCCTCGGTGGGGCGCTGGATCGTGTAACCCAGGGCGCCGATCCCGCGCGGGATGATCGAGACCTTGTGGACCGGGTCGGTCCCGGGCTGGGCGGCGGCGACCAGCGCGTGCCCCATCTCGTGGAACGCCACGACCTTGCGCTCGCGGGGGTTCAGCAGCCGGTTGCGCTTCTCGAGCCCCGCCACGATGCGCTCGATCGCGGTGGTGAAGTCGGCCATCGCGACCGACTCCGACTGACGTCGCGTGGCCACCAGTGCCGCCTCGTTGACGAGATTGGCGAGATCGGCGCCGGTGAAGCCGGGAGTGAGCTGGGCGACTTGCTCGGCGTCCAGGTCGGCCGCGGCGACGACCTTCTTCAGGTGGACGCGTAGGATCTGCGCGCGTCCCAGGCGGTCGGGGCGGTCCACCAGCACTTGGCGATCGAAACGGCCTGCGCGCAGCAGCGCGGGATCGAGGATCTCGGGCCGATTGGTGGCGGCGAGCAGCACGATGCCGGCGGCGGCGTCGAAGCCGTCCAGCTCCACCAGCAATTGATTGAGGGTCTGCTCCTTCTCGTCGTGCCCGCCGAGCATGCCGCCCGCGTTCCGGGCGCGGCCCAGCGCATCGAGCTCGTCGACGAAGATGATGCAGGGCGCTTGCTGGCGCGCCTGCTCGAAGAGGTCGCGGACGCGCGCGGCGCCCACGCCCACGAACATCTCCACGAACTCCGAGCCGCTGATCGAGAAGAAGGGGACGCCCGCTTCACCGGCGACGGCCCGCGCGAGCAGCGTCTTGCCGGTGCCCGGAGGGCCGACCAGCAGGACTCCTTTCGGCATGCGTGCGCCGAGGCGGCCGTAGCTCGTGGGGGCGCGCAGGAACGCGACGATCTCCTCGAGCTCGTGCTTCGCCTCGTCCACTCCCGCGACGTCGCGGAAGGTCACCTTGGTGTCGGTCTCGACGTAGACCTTCGCCTTGCTCTTGCCGATCGAGAGCAAGCCGCCGCCCGCGCCCATCTTGCCGGCGAAGCGCTTCATGATGAACGCCCACACGCCGAAGAAGATCAGCACCGGCACGATCCACGAGAGCAGCGTCGGCAGGACGCGGCTCTCGATCCGCGCGGAGTACGCGACGCCGTGCGCGTCCAGCTCGCGCGACAGATCGGTCTCGACGCGCGTCGTGACGAAGCGGCGCTTGGGGACCGGCGCCGACTCCTTCATCTCGCCTTGGATCGTGTCGCTGCCGATCACGACTTCCTTGACGTGACCCCCGCGCAGGCGTTGCTGGAACTCGCTGTACGGAATCGGCTCCACGAACTGCGATTGCATCCAGAGATCGTGGAGCGTGATCACGCTCAGGGCGGCGATCAGGAAATAGATCACGTTGAAACGGACACTCTTGGGATTCAGCGGGGCCATGCTCGTGCTCCGGGTGAAGGGGGGTGGTCGGGTTGTGTGGCTCAGCGGCTCGTGGCCCGCATGCTCGCGGGGCGCGCGTCGCGTCGGATCGATCGAGCGACCGCTCGGCCGGCTCGATCGGCCGCGTCGGAGATCGCCGCGTAGAGGTCCTCGTGACGGGTCTCGATGTGCACGTCCCGGCTCGCCTCGATACAGACCTCGAGGCGGCAGCTCTTGTCGACGCCGCCGTGGTGGGGACCGTTGAGGTCGCCGATCGAGACCCGCACGACACGGATACGATCGTCGAAGCGGCCCAGCGCGAAGCGCAGACGGCGCTCGGCGTGGTCGCGGATGGATTCGGTCGGCTCGATTCCTCGATCGCGGATCTCGACTCGCATGGGGATCTCCTGGCCTGCGCTTCGTGTTCGGTATGCGTTGACCTCGTTCGAGCGAGCGCAACCTATGGATCGAGCGAGACATCGACAAATAGAAAGTTCAGCGGCAATACATCGAGAATGGCGATCCATGAGCTCGCCCGAACGCTCGTTGGCTTTCGGGGTCGCGTGGGATTCGATCGCCGCGGGTGCACGCGAGCGGCGCACGGATCTGGTGCGGCGCAGCGCGGCAACGGGGCTTGCGGCGCGCGGCGGAGAATCGAGATGCCCTGGCCGGTGATCCTCCTCGCGGACGCGCGCATCGTCGAGACGCGCTACGCGGGACGGCGCACGCTCGACGACCTACAGGCGGCGCTTCGCGGCACGCTCGCGCGTGGCGCGCGATCCGCACACGAGGTGAGCATGTTGTTCCTGGTCATCGAGACCTTCCGCGGCGGCGATCCCGCGCCCGTCTATCGTCGGTTCGGCGAACGGGGTCGGATGGCGCCCGAGGGGCTGACGTACCTCGGGAGCTGGGTCGCGACGGACCTCACACGCTGCTATCAGCTCATGGAGTGCGCCGACACCGCCTTGCTCGACACGTGGATGGAGGCGTGGCGCGATCTCGTGGACTTCGAGGTCGTGCCGGTGATCACGTCGGCGGAGGCGGCCGCGGCGGTGGCCGAGCGTTCGTCGCCCGCGCCCGCGTCACCTGGCCGGTGGGGATCCTGATACCCTGCGCACGCGATGGAATGGCTCAACTACCACCACCTGCTCTACTTCTGGGTGGTCGCGCGCGAAGGCAGCATCGCCAAGGCCACGCGCGAGCTGCGTCTCGCGCAGCCCACCATCAGCGGCCAGCTCCGCATGCTCGAACGGTCGCTGGGCACGAGACTGCTGCGGCGCGAGGGACGCGGGCTGGTGCTCACCGAGATGGGCCAGATCGTGTACCGCTACGCCGACGAGATCTTCTCGATCGGGCGCGAGCTGATGGACACCGTGAAGGATCGGCCCACGGGACGGCCGCTTCGGTTCACGGTGGGTATCGCCGACGCGATCCCGAAGCTCGTTGCGTACCGGCTCATCGAGGCGGCGCTCAAGCTGCCCGAGCCAGTCGCGCTGGTGTGTCGCGAGGATCAACCCGAGCGGCTGCTCGGCCAGCTCGCGCTCCACGAGCTCGACCTCGTCATCTCCGACGGCCCGTTGCCACCCGGGGTGAGCGTGCGCGCGTTCAACCACTTGCTGGGCGAATGCGGCGTGGCGTTCCACGCCGCGCCCGAGCTCGCGAAGCAGCTGCGGAAAGGGTTCCCGCGCTCGCTCCACGGCGCGCCGATGCTGATGCCCAGCGAGCACACGAGCTTGCGGCGCGCGCTCGAGCAATGGTTCGACGCCCAGGAGATCCGCCCGCGCACGGTGGCCGAGTTCGACGACACGGCGTTGCTCAAGACGTTCGGGCAGTCGGGGCTCGGGGTGTTCCCGGTGTCGACGGTGATCGAGAACGAGGCGATGCGCCAGTACGGATCGCGCCGGATCGGCGTCACCGAGGACGTGCGCGAGCGCTTCTACGCGATCTCGGCGGAGCGTCGGCTCAAGCACCCGGCGGTCCTGGCGATCTGCGATCTCGCGCGCGAGAAGCTCTTCGGCTGATGCCGGCTCGACCGGTACGCGGCGTTCGATGAAACGGGTCGTGGTCCACCGCCCGGGCGGGTGGGATCGGCTGGTCCTCGAGAGCGGCGACGTGCCGCCCGTGGGCGCCGCCGAGCTGCGCATCGAGGTGGCCGCCGCGGGGGTCAACTTCGCGGACGTGGCGGTGCGGATGGGGCTCTATTCCTCCGCACGGAAGTACGTCGGCTGGCCCATCACGCCAGGCTTCGAGGTCGCCGGGCGCGTGGCCGAGCGGGGCAGCGCGATCTCCGATCTCGAGGTCGGCGACGCGGTGGTCGCGGTGACGCGCTTCGGCGGCTACGCGAGCGAGATCGTGGTGCCGCGGCATCGGGTGTGGCGGCGCCCGCCGCGACTCGACACGCTCGCCGCCGCGGGTTTTCCCGCGGTGGCGCTCACCGCCCATTTCGCGCTCTTCGAGCTGGCCCATCCCCGCGCCGGGGACACCCTGCTCGTGCACTCCGCGGGGGGCGGCGTGGGCGGGATGCTGGTCCAGCTCGGCAAGCTCGCGGGCTGCCGCGTGATCGGCGTGGTTGGCGCGACTCCCAAGGTCGAGGGCGTGCGCGCGCTCGGCGCGGACGCGGTGATCGACGCGAGCCGTGTCGATCTCTGGAGCGAGGTGACTCGCCTCGCGCCGTCCGGGGTCGACGTGATCTTCGACGCCAACGGAGTCGCGACACTCGCGCGGAGCTACCGACACCTCGCCGCGCCCGGAAAGCTCGTGGTCTACGGTTTCGCGACCATGTTGCCGCGCGGCGGCAGAACCGGGAGGCCGAGCTATCCGAAGCTCGCGTGGGATTGGCTGCGCACGCCGCGCTTCGACCCGCTCGACATGACCACGCGGAACCGCAGCGTGCTGGCGTTCAATCTCTCGTACCTGTTCGAGCAGCACGAGCGGCTGAGCGCCGGCATGGAGAAGCTGCTCGAATGGCTCGATTCCGGCGCGATCCGGGCGCCGGCCGTGACGCCGTTCGCGCTCGAGCGGGTGGCCGACGCACACCGCGCCCTGGAATCGGGACGGACCACGGGCAAGCTCGTGCTCACGATGGCGTGAGCACGAGCGCCCCGCTCGCGCTCAGACCTCGATCGTCGCATCCAGCGAGATCTTCACGTTCAGCGCCCGCGACACGACGCAGCCGGCTTTCGCGCCGTCCACGATGGCGCGCACCTTGTCGGCGTCGCCGCCCGGGACGCGCACGGTGGCGACGAGATGGCTCGCGGTGATGGTGGGCTTTCCGTCGACGGGCTCCATCGTGATGGTGCAGGCGGCATCCACGCTGCCCGGCGTGAAGCCGGCGCGCTCGAGCTCCGCCGAGGTCGCCATCGCGAAGCAGCCGGCGTGCGCCGCCGCGATCAGCTCCTCGGGATTGGTGCCGCGCTCGTCGCCGAAGCGCGTGACGAACGAATACGGGGTGCTCGCGAGCACGCCGCTATCGCTCGCCAGCGTGCCTTTTCCGGACTTGAGTGCTCCGGTCCACTGCGCCGATGCCTTTCGCTTCATGGTCGGGTGTCCTCGCTCGTCCCGCGCATCGCACGGCGGGCCGCGTGAATGGGCTCGGCGAGAAGGTACACGCTGTGGCGCGCAGCGGCGTCGGGGCGTGAGTTCGAGCGCGAGCACCGCGCGCGTCGTGGGCGTTCCGAGCTCGAACGGAAGCCGCGATCGCTCGTCCACGGATCGCCGACCCCTGGCGGTGGGGCGGACGCGATCACGCAGCGCTGCGCGTGACCGGAACGACGGGCGGCAGGAGGCGCGCTTCGACGACGTGGAGGCTCCACCCGGGGTTCTCGTCCGCGGGGGTCGGTGCGTAGACCGCGGCGACCCCCGCCCAGCGCGCGAGAACTTCGATCTCGCGGGCGCGCGCCTCGAGGATTGCGTCGTCGGGTGTCGGGCGATGGGCGGCTGCACGCATGCGATTCCTCCGGTTCGGGAGCTCGAGGGATGGTCGCTCGCCGCCCGCCCGGTGTTACGCGCAGCCGTGACGATCGCGGCCGTAACGAACCGGGCGGCCGTTCGACGGTACGTCAAGCAGCTCGCAACCGGAGAACTCGCCATGCTCACGCCCCTTCGCAGCTCGTCACGGGAACCGGTGGTCGCGGAAGCCGCGCGCGGCGAAGCGGGGCGCGAGCCGAACCGCCTGCGCAGCGACGACGCGAGCTACGAGTGCTCGCTCTGCGGAGACACCGTGTCCGCGCGCGAGTGGGTGGCTCATCGCGACCTCGAGAACTTCGTGCTCGTCGAGATCCGGCGACTCAACCCGGGTTGGATCGAGCACGACGGCGGGTGTCGTCGCTGCATCCGCGCCTACCGTCTGCTGGGACGTGCGCGCTCCACGATGCGACGCTGGTGGCGTGCCGCCGCCTGAAGCCCGATTGGCTCATCACGACTCGGCGCGGCTGCGCCCTGCGCTCACGAGGAAACCTTTCATGAAAGCCATCGCCGTCAAGCCGTCCACTCGCGAGGTCGGGATCGTCGACCACGCCGAGCCCACGCTGGTCCACCGCAACGACGTGAAGCTCAAGATGCTCGACGTCGGCGTGTGCGGAACCGACCGGGAGATCTGCGCCTTCGACTACGGCACACCGCCGTTCGGCTCGGAGCGGCTCGTGATCGGTCACGAGTCTCTCGGGCAGGTGCTCGAGCTCGGACCCGACGTGGTGGGGATCCGCGAGGGCGACTTGGTGGTGCCGATGGTGCGCCGTCCGTGTGCCCATGCCGATTGCGCCGCCTGCAGCTCCGGGCGCCAGGACTTCTGCTACACGGGCGAGTTCCGCGAGCGCGGCATCAAGGAATGCCACGGATTCATGACCGAGTACGTCGTGGACGACGCGAGCTACATGAACGTCGTGCCGAGGGAGCTGCGTGACGTGGCCGTGCTGGTGGAGCCGCTCACGATCGCGGAGAAGGCGCTGGAGCAGCTCGCGCAGGTTCAGCTGCGGCTGCCGTGGGTGGTGTCGAAGGAGCCCGGCGCGCCGATCGGGGCGGGCCACAAAGCCGTCGTTCTCGGCGCCGGCCCGGTGGGGCTGCTCGGCGCGATGGCGTTGCTCGTCAACGGCTTCGAGACCTACGTCTACTCGCGATCGAGAAAGCCCAACGACAAGGCGGATCTGGTGGAGTCGTTGGGCGCCAAGTACGTCGCGTCGGAGGAGGTCGACGGCAACGGGCTCGCGAAGGCGGTCGGAAACATCGACCTCGTCTACGAGGCGGTGGGCGCATCTCAGATCTCGTTCGAGGTGATGAAGGTGCTCGGCACCAACGGAGTCTTCATCTTCACCGGCGTGCCAGGGCGCAAGGCGCCGATCCAGGTCGACACCGACCTCCTGATGCGCAACCTGGTGCTCAAGAATCAGGTGGTGTTCGGCACCGTCAACGCGGGGAAGCAGACGTTCCAGCACGCCATCCGCGATCTCGGCACGTTCGTGGAGCGCTTCCCGAAGGCGGTGAGCGCGCTCATCACCGGCCGCTTTCCGGTGGAGGCGCATCGCGAGCTGCTGCTGGGACGCGCGACGGGCATCAAGAACGTCATCCAGTTCGCCGAGCCCGCCTGAGTCGAGCCCGGCGCGAGACTCGCGCGCGCGGGGGCACGCGTGGCCGGCGAGGTGGTGCTCACGAAGATCCAGCTCTTCCGTCAGGGTCCGCGGCGGCACGACGACTCGCCGCTGTGGGTAGACTCGACGTTCGAGAGCGCGCGCCAACGAGCCGTGACGCGGACTCTCGAAGAGCTCCCGCCCCAGGACAACGTGCGCGCTCACGAATCGATCGCCCTCGCAGCGCAGCGCAACCCGCTCGAATGCGCTGCTCCGCGCGGCGCCGCGGCCCTCGTCTCCGGCATCGATTCGTGGGTGCGGGGGACGCCGCCGTGATTCCGCGCTGGCTCGCGCGCTACGCGCGGTGGCTCCACACCGGCTGGCCGGCGGGAACCGTCGAGGCGCTTCCCGAGGTGAGCGCCGACGGAACCACGGCGGTGCCGGGTGTGCGCGTGGTCGGCGATCTCACCGGAGTGCCGCTGCTCAAGATCGCTCTCGACAGCGGGGCGAAAGCCGTCCACGCGATCCTCGCCGAGCCCGACTTCGCCGCGCGCCGCGAGCGCGCTGGCGACCGCGACGGCGAGCGCCTCGACCTGGTGATCGTGGGCGGCGGAGTCGCCGGCATCGCCGCCGCGGTGGAAGCGGCCACGGCGGGTTTGCGTTTCGCGGTGCTGGAGGCAGGGCGGCCGTTTCAGACGATCCGCGACTTTCCAGTCGCGAAGCCCATCTTCACGTACCCGAGCGAGCTGGTGCCCGCCGGCTCGCTACAGATCGGCGCCAGCGTGAAGGAGGCGCTCATCGAGGAGCTCGAAGCGGCGCGCACGCGCGCCGGGATCGAGCCGGTGCAAGCCCGCGCCGAGCGCATCGAGCGGCGCGGCGACGAGCTTCTCGTCCATACCGCCGGAGGCGAAGCGCGCGTGTTTCGAGCGTTGCGCGTGATCGTGGCGATCGGACGCAGCGGCGAGTACCGCGCCCTCGGCGCGGTAGGCGAGGACCTGCCGAAGGTCTTCCACCGCCTCCACGATCCCAAGGACCATGCTGGCCGACGGGTGCTGGTCGTGGGCGGCGGCGACTCGGCGCTGGAAGCGGCGTCGGCGCTCGCCGCCGCGGGTGCCCGGGTGACCCTCAGCTACCGGGGGCGTGAGCTGTCGCGGCCGAAGCCCGAGAACGTCGCGCGGCTGAGCGACGCGAGCGTGGAGCTTCGTCTCGCCACCACGGTACGCGAGGTGCGCCCGGACGACGTCGTGCTGCGTCACGAGAGCGGCGCGGAGGAGACGCTCGCCAACGACGTCGTGTTCGCGATGATCGGGCGCGCGGCCCCGCTCGAGCTCTTCCGGCGCTCGGGCATCCCGATCCGCGGCGAGTGGACGCACCGCTCGCGCGTGGCCTTCGCCGCCTTCGTTCTCGCCTGTGCGTTCGTCTACAACTGGAAAGCGGGGGGCGCCCTCAACCAGCTCTTTCAGCAGAACGGCTGGTTTCCGTACAACGTCGCCGAAGCCGCTTCGGGCGCATCGGCGCTCGCCACGGCGCTTCGGCTCACGTTTCGTGAGCCGGGGTTCCATTACTCGCTCGCCTACACGACCGCGATTCTCTGCTTCGGTGTCGCGCGAGTGCGGCGCCGCCGCACGCCCTACGTGACGCTCCAGACGGCGGCCCTCGCGGCGTTCCAGGTGCTGCCGTTGTTCCTCTTGCCGTACGTGCTGCTGCCGTGGGCCGGGCACGCGGGCTGGTTCGACGCGGGGATCGGCCGCCGCTTCGCCGATGCGTTCTTTCCGCTGGCGAGCTACGGGCAGGGGCGCGAGTACTGGCGCGCGTTCGGCTTCGTGCTGGCGTGGCCGCTCTTCATCTGGAACTTCTTCACGGCCAAGCCGATGTGGGCGTGGTTGGCCGTGGGCTGCGTTCAGACCTTCGTGCTCATCCCGTGGATGGTTCGCCGCTGGGGGAAGGGCGCTTACTGTGGCTGGATCTGCTCGTGCGGTGCCCTCGCCGAGACGATGGGGGATCTCCATCGCGGCAAGATGCCGCACGGTCCGCGCTGGAACCAGGTGAATCTCGTCGGGCAGGGAGTGCTCGCCTTCGCGAGCGCGCTCTTCGTGGCGCGCATCGCGAGCTGGAGCTTTCCGGGAAGCGCCGTCGGTCGCGGGCTGCAGTCGCTCTACGACCGCTTGGTCTCCAACGCGACGGTGCTCGGCGTGGTCCATCTCGACTACTACCACGTCGTCGACGTCTTCCTGGCCGGGATCGTCGGCGTCGGCTGCTACTTCTGGTTCTCGGGGCGCGTGTGGTGCCGCTTCGCGTGTCCGCTCGCGGCGCTCATGCACGTCTACGCGCGCTTCTCGAGGTTCCGGATCTTCGCCGACAAGAAGAAGTGCATCTCGTGCAACGTGTGCACCTCGGTGTGTCACCAGGGCATCGACGTCATGAGCTTCGCCAACAAGGGGCGCCCGATGGAGGACCCCGAATGCGTGAGGTGCTCGGCTTGCGTCGCGAGCTGCCCCACGGGCGTGCTCTCGTTCGGCAGCCTCGGGCCGGGTGGCGTCGCGTTGCTCGACCGGCTGCCGGCGTCACGCGTGCAGCAAGCCGAAGCCCCACGCGGGCAGCCGCACTGACGTCGTCGTCTGCCTTCGCCGGCCGGCGCGCATCGGGCACCCGCGTCGAGCCGTGATCGTCCGATCGCTTTGGCGCGGGTTGAGCCAGGCGGATTCCTCGCGAATACTGGACGATCGCGCGATGGGGTGCGCAAGACGGAGGGGCGCCATGGCCAAGCGATGCGATTCACCGTTGGCACTCGACAACGCCTATCACTGGGAGAAGGTGCTCGCGAACAAGACCTATCTGACCCAGCCGTATCCGGGCGGGACGACGCGCGACTGGAGCTGGGTGCAGGCGATGGACGAGGTGCGGCGCATGGCGGCGCATCTGCGCTCGCTGGGACTGCCGCCCCGCAGTCACGTCGCGCTGATGGCGAAGAACCAAGCGCAGTGGATCATGACCGACCTCGCGATCTGGGTGGCGGGGCACGTGTCGATCCCGCTCTATCCGAACCTCACGTCGGACACCGTGGCGCAGATCCTCGACCACAGCGAGGCGAAGCTGATCCTGATCGGCAAGCTCGATTCGTGGGACATGATGAAGGACGGCGTGCCGGCCGCGATGCCGCGAATCGCGCTGCCGATGAGCCCGATCTCGGGCGCGCCCACCTGGGACGAGATCATCCCCAGCACCCAGCCGCTGCGCGAGAGCCCTGCGCGCGACGCCGACGATCTCGCCACGATCATCTACACGTCGGGCTCCACGGGCACGCCCAAGGGGGTGATGCACAGCTTCCGCACCATGGGCCTCTCCGGCGTCGGCATCACCCGACACCTCACCGTCACCCACGACGACCGCATGCTCTCGTACCTGCCGCTTGCCCACGCCTTCGAGCGCTTCGTGGTCGAGATGGGCTCGATGGCGGCGGGTTTCCACATCTTCTTCGCCGAATCCCTCGACACCTTCGTGCAGGACTTGCAGCGCGCGCGGCCCACGCTCTTCATCTCGGTGCCGCGCCTGTGGCTCAAGTTCCAGCTCGGCGTGTTCGCGAAGATGCCGCCCGAAAAGCTCGATCGCCTGCTCAAGATCCCGGTGGTGCGCGGAATCGTCGGCAAGAAGGTCCTCAAGGGACTCGGCCTCGACAGCGTGCGCTTCGCGGGCAGCGGCTCGGCGCCGATCCCCGCGGACGTCATCGGCTGGTACCGGCGGCTCGGCCTCGAGCTCCTCGAGGGCTACGGGATGACCGAGAACTTCTCGTACTCGCATGCCTCGGAGCCCGGCGAGGCACGGGTGGGCTACGTGGGCACCGCGTATCCCGACTGCGAGTGCCGCATCAGTCCCGCCGGCGAGATCGAGGTCAAGAGCCCCGGCACGATGCTCGGCTACTACAAGGCCCCCGATCTCACGGCCGAGATGATGACGGCCGACGGCTTCCTCAAGACCGGCGATCGCGGCGAGATGGACGAGAAGGGCCGGCTCCGGATCACCGGCCGTGTGAAGGAGCTCTTCAAGACCAGCAAGGGGAAGTACGTGGCGCCCGCGCCCATCGAGAACAAGCTGCTCAGCAACACCCGTCTCGAGCAGGCGTGCGTGACCGGCTCCGGGCAACCGCAGCCGCACGCGATCATCGTGCTCGCGGAGCAGCTACGCGCCGATCTGGCCAAGGGCAGTGTGACCCGGGATCAGATCACGCCCGAGCTCGAGAAGCTCGTCGAGCAGGTGAACGCCACCCTCGATCCCCACGAGCAGCTCGAGTTCCTGGTGGTCGCGAAGGAGCCGTGGATGATCGAGAACGGCTACCTCACGCCCACGCTCAAGATCAAACGTGCCGCCGTCGAGAAGACCTACACTCCGATGTCCGACGGCTGGTACTCGTCGCGCAAGCACGTCATCTGGCAGGAGTAGCCGCGCACCGGCGTGCTTCGCGCACCGGAACGCTGCTGCACCGGACGTCGTCTCGGGGTCCGTTCCAGACCCCCGCCCCACCCAAGCCGTGTCGCTTCGCGCGCGCGGCGCCACTGGCTGGCGCCGCGCGTGATCGGCGTCGCGCGGGGAGAGTGAACGGGCGAGCGGGCAGGTGGGGCGCGAGTGATCAGCGCGCGGCGAGGCGCGCTCGCATGAGCGGCGCCACGGATTCGAGGATGCGTCGCGCGAGCACCTCGTTCCCTTCCTCGCCCACGTGGCACCAGTCGATGTAGACGTCCTGGGTCGAGTCCGAGAACGTATCGCCGAGATCGACGATCGAATTGCCGATGGCGGCGCGCGTGCCGCCGTAGATCGCCGCCAGGTTCGGCCCGAACGCGTCGGCGTGCGCCTTCTCCTCGTCGCTCTTGGCGCGCTTGGTGAAGACCGCGGGCTGCCAGAACGCGGTCACCGCGAAACCATACTCCTTGCCGAGGCGCGCCGCGTGGGCGGCCCCTTCGCGGTGGCGCCGCGCAACCGTGGCGGCCACTTGCTCCACGCTCAGCTCCGCGGGCCAGGCCAGCTCGAATCGGGGTGCCGGTGCGACGCCGCGGCTCGCGATCGCCTTCAGCAGCAAGTGCACCCCGCTCACGTCGCGGAGGGCGGGCAGCAACTCGTGGCGATCGAGGAAGCGCGCCTGCCACCGCGCCAGATTCTGGTGAATGCGTTCGCGCTCGCCGTCGAGGGGCGACTGGAAGTGCGCGAACACGTCGTTGGCGCCGTCGTAGAGGATCGCCAGGTCCGGTGCGCGACCGGCCGCGGCGAGCTCGCTGAGCCGCAGCACCTCCTGCCACTGCACGTAACCATCCTCGCCATAGTTGGTGACGTGCACCGGAAAGCCGGCCTCGGTGGCCAAACGGGCGAACGCCGAGGGCAGCGTGCCGCCGTCCCTGCTGCCCACCCCCCACACCGTCGATCCGCCGAAGAAATCGATCTCGAGGGGGCGCGGCTGCGGCGCCGGCGGCGGGTTCTCGGTCCGACGCAACCCACCTTCGACGTGGACGTACTGCGCCGTGTGTCCTGCCTCGGGGAAGTCGCTGCGCTGCCACCCCAGGAAGGGGCGATAGCGCGCGTGGGTCGCCGCGAGCTCCCGGAAATAGTCGCGCGCCCAGGCCTTGCCGGCGTAGACCGCGGAATGGGCGCGCGCGTCGAGTGGCGCGCGGTCCGTCCATCCGGTGGCGCGCAGCGCCGCTCCCAGCGCAACGTTGAGCAACACCAGCCACAACGCGGCGGTGACGAGCCGGACCAAGAACGGCGAACGCCCACGCACGCTCGGGTGAACGTAGGTCTCGTCGCTGAACTGGTGGAAGTAGCGCACCTTGGGGCGCTCGTGATCGGCGCGTACCCAATAGCTCGACACGCGTCGGTCGGGCTCAGCGTCGAGCGGGTCGGCGCGACGGAGCCGCTGCCAGAGCGCCACCGGTGTGAAGAGCCCGAAGAAGACCGGCAGCAGCAGAACCCAGGTCAACGCCTCGCCGACCCAATACCCGAGCTTCGCGAAGAACCCCTGGATTCGTGACGCGGCCGTGCGCGATGCCCGGCTCACCGCGAACAGGGTGAGACCCACTCCCGCCACCACCGCGGCGGCGATCGGCTTGCCGCGCCAATAGAAGAATCCAGCGACCGCGAGCGGGATCAGCAGCTCGGCCACCACGCGTGCCGGACCGGGGGCGTGCGACACCACGGGCGGTGCGCCGACCTTGTTCCACTCCCAGCGATTGGGATTCTTCATGCCAGTGTGAAGCCGGATGGAGGGTGGGGGCCGCGGCGCGCCGGGACGCGCGAACTTAACGCGAATCGTCGGGCGTGCCAGCGCCGAAACGCGCTTCCACCCGATCCGGCGACACCCCGTAGAGCTCTGCGACCCGCGCATCGAGCTCGGCGAGGACGCGCGCACGCGCTTCGCCGGCGGGCACGGGACCGGCGAGCCCGAGAAGCACCCGCGCGAGATTGCCGATCTCCCGCCGCGTCCGATCGTCCGGCGGCAGCGCGATCGGCAGGCCGCCGAGCACGGGATCGTCGAGATGGACGGTCAGCGTCGCGTGGCTGATGACCACGTCGCGAAGATAGGCGTGGATGAGCGACGAGTTGAGCATGGCCATCAGGAAGAACGTGTCGACGCGGGAATCCGTGGGCGTGAGGACGTTGACGGTGTCGAGCGGCAGCATGCCGCTCGGCAGCAGCGTGGCCTCGATCTCGTTCGAGACGTTCTGGATGCCGATCGCGGGCTCGCTCAGCAGCGCGCTGCCTGCATCGCTGGCGCTGACGCGCGGGAGCGCCGCCGGATCGAGGAGGCCGAAGGGCGTCAGGTCGCGTCCCTGGACCACCGCGACCGAGTCGGCGGTCAGGGCTCGTCCGAGGCGCTGGCGGCGCTTCGGCAGGTTGAGCCCGCGTTGGTTGCGTGCCAGCGCGCGCAACGGCACGGCGCGCGCTTCCATCGCGCGGAAGATCGCCAGCCCCGCCTCGGTCACGCCGAGCGGCAACGTCTCGTGGCGGTTCACGAAGCTGCGCGGGATGCGGGCGCTGCGCACGAGGTCGCCGCCGCGCGCACGAAACACGTCGACCCGTGGCGGCGCTTTGCCCGTGGTGCCGGTGACGATCATGGTGTTGAACGAGACCCCGGGGAACGCGTTGCCGAGGTCGACGAGGGTGGTGATGGAGAGCCGGCTGGTGAGCATCCGGCGCGCCGGTCCGTACGCACCCGAGCGGGTCAGCGAATGCGGCAGGACGAATCCCAAATATCCGCTGGGCGCCAGCAGCTCGAGGGAGCGCTCGAGGAAGAGTGCTGCGGTGTCGATCCTGCCGCGGGCCAGGCGGTAGCGGCGTCGTAGCCAGGTCTTCTCGGAGGCCGAGAGCCGGCCACCGTAGGGCGGGTTGCCAACGATGACGTGGAACGGCGAGCGACTCGCCAGCAGCCCGCCGCCGTCGTCGAGGCGGGGTGGGCCGCGCCGGCCAGGGTCGCCGAACGGCAGCTCCAGGCTCTCGTCGCCGGGCTCGGGAGGTGCCGCGGCGTCCCACAGCGCGTTCTCGTGGAAGACCCGTGGCCGAGCCAGCTCGCCGCCGTCGCGGTACGAGTCGATCGCTCGCGCGACGAGGCGAATGCGCGTCACCACCACGGCGACCGGGTCCCAGTCGACGGCGTGAAGGTTCCGCGTCAGCGCGCGCCGGCGCGCCTCGCGCGGATCGACGCCCGCGGCGATCCAGGCGGCTGCGAGGCGCTCCAGGATCGGCACCGCGAAATCGCCCGAGCCGCAGGCGGGCTCCAGCACCTTGAGCGCCTCCAGCGGGACGGTGCGCAGCGCGCGGTCGAGCGTGTGGTCCAAGATGTGCGAGACGAACGCGCTCGGCGTGTAGAACTTGCCCATGGCGTTGCGGTCGTGGGCCACGCCGAAGTCGCGCACCAGCTCGTCGAGGCCGCGCGCGCCCCATTCGAGCCAGGGCACGCCCTCGAGGGTGCGTTCGAGCTCCTCGCGCTCGGTCGCGTCGAGGGTGAACGGAGGGCCGGCGCCGGGTGCTTCGAGGGCGCGCAGTCCGAGCAGCTCGGTGCTGCGGCGGCGCGCGTCCGCAACACCCACGGTGCGGAGGTAGCTGGCCAGGATCGCGTCCAGGATCGCCAGGTCGGCGCGGGCACGGGCGCCGAGGCCGTGGGCCGGCTCGGGCTCCTGCGAACGACGCTTGGCGCGCTCGGCGCGCAGCCGAGCCACGGCGGCTTCGACCCGCGCGATCTCGCCGGTGAGTTGGCGCGCCGAGGCGTGGGAGCGTGATCGCGTGGGCATGGCGTGGTGGGGTGTGGGCGCGCGCGAGGCCGCATCCTACCTTCCTCGATGTCGCGGGGCGCGCGCGGCGGCAGGGGCGTCGGTCACCTTGTAGGGAAAACTCCGGTCTGCTAACAGGTCTGGACGAGGAGCTCGTGCGCCGTCGAGCGACAGGGAGGAATCCGTGGTGATCGCATGCCGAGGCTCGCGCTGGCGCACGCTCGCCGCCCTCGGGTGCGCGCTGGTGCTGCTCGGCGCGGCCGATCGTGTCCACGCCACGCCTTTCGAGGAGCGCGCGGCATCGCTGGAAGCGCAGATCGCCGAGAAGAAGCGCGCGATCGAGCAGATCGAGCGCCGCAACGCCGATCTCAAGCGCGGCGTCGACGCCAATCCCGCGAACACCGGCGCCAACTTCTCGGCGCGACAGGAGATGCGCACCAACGCTCGTTACGTCGCCGTGTACCAAGGCGAGCTCGAGCAGCTCGAGCGCTCGCTCGCGGCGGTGCGCGCCGCCGCCACCGCCGCGGTCGCGGAACCGCCCGTGAAGCCCAGACGTCCCGAGCGGCCTGCCGTCGCGCCGCCGCCGGTGGCGGAGCCCGTGGTGCGCGACCCGGTGGCGCCGCCCGCGGAGCCCGAGTCCGACACGACGGACCCGGGCACGCTCGGCCGTGGCGAGGTCCGCGAGCTGATGCGGAGCTGGGCGCTCGGCCAGAGCGGCGTCCCCGGGATGGGAGCGTACGCGAACGACGAGACGCCGCTGGCGATCGTGATGCGCGGCCTCGATTGGTGGCTCGATTGGCGTGAGCTCGCCGCCGGTCTGGTGCTGGGCGCGCTCGCCGGCGCAGCGATTCCCTGGGCCACCACCTGGCTGTTGCGTCGTCGCTTGCCGGCACGCGCGCCGGTGGTCGGCGCGATGAGCCGCAAATGGGTGAGCGCCGCCGGCGCTGCCGGGGCGCCGTCCAAGCAATGGCTCGATCTGAGCACCAAGGCGGCGGCGCCCGCCCGCGTGGCGGCCGCCGCCGCGGGCTTCGTCGCGCTCGCGCTGGCGGTCCAAGCCGTCGCGTCGTGGATCGGCTGGGGGCCGCGCGTCGGTACGCCCGGGATCGGCGGAGAGCTCGTGATGCTGGTCGTCGCGGTCGCGCTCGCTGCCGGGGCGATGGTGCTGTGGAGGCAGCGAACCTTCGAGCCGGCGTTCGCCGCAGCGTGCGGCCTGGGAATGGCGTGTGTGGTGCCCGCCGCGCTGGGGCTCAGCCCGTTCGGCGGCCGCGGCGCGTGGGTCTGGGTGGCGGTGTTGGGGGTGGGGACCGCGCTCGAGATGCGCGCGGCCACCGTGCTCTGGCCGCTCACCGGGCCGCGGGCGACGCTCGACGCGTCACGCCGGACCACGGTGGCGAACACCGCGATCGGCGCAGTCGTCGGGCTCGTGGTGGCGGCTCTCTATCTCGCGTCGGCGTGACGATCGCCCTCGCGCGGCGGGCATCCGCCTGCGCGCGGACGCGAGTCGGATTCGCTTGCCGGCGATGGGGGGGAGGGGTAGCATTGCCCGAGTCGACGCCGGATCGACCTTCGTTCACAACCGACTTTGGTCACGTCTGTGTGCTCGGGCGGCCGCTTGGGCTGCAACCAGGCGCGGAGTGGTCGCTTTGCGAGGCGGTCGTGGGGCGGCGAATGCGGTGACGGTGCATTTCAGACCCGAGGAGAGCATGTCGATCAGTGACCAGGATCTGGCGCGGCTCGAGCAGATCCGCAAACGGCTCGCGATTTGGAGCATCCGCATGACGACCGCCGCGGGCAGCGGCCATCCGTCGTCGTGCTTGAGCGCGTCGCACATGGTGACGGCGCTCTATTTCGGCGGTTTCCTGCGACTCGATCCAAAGCGCCCGGACGCTCCCGAGCGCGATCGCTTCATCATGAGCAAGGGCCACGCGGCGCCGATTCTGTACGCGGCGCTCGCCGAGAAGGGCGTGGTCGAGACCAGCGAGCTGCTGAACCTGCGCAAGATCGGCAACCCGCTCGAGGGCCACCCGAACCTGCGGCGGGTGCCGGGCGTGGAAGCGTCCACGGGATCGCTCGGCCAGGGCCTGTCGATCGGCCTCGGAATCGCGCTCGCCCAGAAGCTCGCCAAGAACGACGCCCGCACCTACGTGCTCACGGGTGACGGCGAGCTGGACGAAGGTCAGGTCTGGGAGGCCGCGATGACGGCATCCAAGTACAAGGCGGACAACCTGATCGCCATGGTCGATCGCAATCATTACCAGCAGACCGGGCACGGCGACGTCGTGCTGCCCCTCGAGCCGCTCGCCGCCAAGTGGCAGGCATGCGGCTGGGAGACCTACGAAATCGACGGCCACGACTGGAAGCAGGTGATCGGCGCGCTGAGCCGGGCGAGCGACTCGCGCGGCCGGCCGACCGCGATCCTGGCGCGCACCGTGAAGGGTTACGGTGTCACCAAGATCGTCGACGACCCAGGCAACAAGTTTCACGGGGTGCCGCTCAAGGCGCAGGAAGCCGAAGAGGCGATCCAGGAGATCGAACGCGCATGAACATCGGTAAGTCGATCGGTCTCGAGATGGGCCTCAGCACCCGCGCCGCGTTCGGCGAGGAGCTGGCGGCGTTGGGCGCGGCGTTTCCCACGCTGGTGGTGGTCGACGGGGACGTCGGCAACTCGACGCGTACCGAGGTGTTCGGCAAGAAGTTTCCCGAGCGCTTCTTCAACGCCGGCATCGCCGAGAGCAACATGGTGAGCATGGCGGCGGGATTCGCGCTGTCGGGTCACATCGCCGTGGCGTCGAGCTTCGCGGCGTTCCTGACCTGCAACGCGTACGATCAGATCCGCATGGGCGTGGGCTTCCCGCGCGCCAACGTGAAGCTGGTCGGCAGCCATTGCGGGATCTCGATCGGCGAGGACGGCCCCAGCCAGATGGGGATCGAGGATCTCGCGCTCATGTCGTCGATCCCCGGCATGGTGGTGCTGGCGCCGTGCGATGCGGCGAGTGCGCGGGCGCTGACGCGCAAGATGCTGGAGCACGCGGGGCCGGTGTACATGCGCACCGGTCGACCCGAGGTGCCGGTGGTCTACAAGGACGGCGCCGCGGGGCTCGAGATCGGGAAGGCCGTGAAGCTGCGCGAGGGCAAGGACGCCACCGTCATCGCGTGCGGGCTCATGGTGCCGCTCGCCTTGGAGGCGGCCGCCGAGCTGGCCAAGCGCGGCGTCGAGTGCCGTGTTCTCGACATGCACACCGTGAAGCCGCTCGATCGCGAGGCGGTGCTCGCCGCGGCCCGCGAGACCCAGCGCGTGGTCACGGCCGAGGAGCACCTTCTCGACGGTGGTCTGGGCAGCGCGGTCGCGCGGCTGGTCGCCGAAGAGGCGCCGTGCCGCATGGCGTTCGTCGGCATCCGGGACACCTACGCCGAGAGCGGCAAGCCGCAAGAGCTGCTCGACAAGTACGGCCTCACCGCCGCGCAGATCGTGGCGGCCGTGGATCGCTGCCGCGCGGCGTAGATCGCGGGCGGATGCCGCGCTCGGCGTTCGAGGCCGATGCGCCGGGTGCGAGGCCCACCGCAGTCGCGGTGGGCCTTTCGCTTTCGAGGAGGTCGGGCGCGCTCGCTCGCTCGCGGGATCAGCCGGCGGTGATGCCGCCGTCGATGGCGAGCGATGCCCCGGTGATGTAGCCGGCCTGCGGCGACGCCAGGAAGAGCACCAAGCTCGCGATCTCGCTCGGCTCGGCGATGCGCTTGATCGCGCTGCGCGCCAGCACCCGCTCCAGATGGTCGGGGATGCGATCGGGCTGCACGCCCATGGGCGTGTCCACGTAGCCGGGGCACACGGTGTTGGCCGTGATGCCGCGCGTGCCCCATTCGAGGGCCACGGTTTTGGTGAACCCGATCACCGCGTGCTTGCTCGCCACGTACGCCGCCGAGAGCGGCGCTCCGACGAGCCCGTGCGCGGACGCGATCGTGATGATTCGGCCGAAGCCACGCTCCGCCATCGCCGGCAGCACACGCTGCGTGAACAGGAACGTGCCCTTGAGGTTCACGTCGAGCACCTGGTCCCATTGGTGCTCGGGGATGGCGTCGACGCGCAGCATCGGACCCGCGACTCCGGCGTCGTTCACCAGGATGTCGATGCGGCCCCAGCGCGCGAGCGTCGCGGCGACCGCGGTGTCGATCATGGCGGAGCGCGTCACGTCGCAGAATTGAGGCGCCGCCTCGCCACCCTCGCGCTGGATCTCGGCGACGGTGCGCTCGGCACCGCGCAGATTCCGATCGAGTACCACCACCCGCGCGCCGTCGCGTGCCAGCGCCAGGGCGATCGAGCGGCCGATTCCGCTCGCGGCGCCAGTGACGATCGCCACGCGGCCGCGGATACCTTCGCGATTGTCGTTGGTGATGTTCGAAGCCATTCGCGAAGCCTATGCCCGAGGCCGTGGGGTTCCAACCGCGTGTGACTCCGCGTAGCGTGGTGGGCGAGCCGAGGCCGTGCGGGGGCGTCGACGCGCGGCGCAGCCGGTCGTCTTGGTTTCCGATCAGCGATGCCGATCTATTTTCCGCGGGGCTTCAACTCGGGCGAACCCGTTCGCGTGGTGGATGGGGTCACGGTGGTGCGCGGCTCGCTGGCGAAGCAGTCGGCGGCGCTACGCGTGGTGGCCGGAGCACGCGGGGCGCTGGGCGCGCTCGCGGGCCCCGGGAGCGCGACCGCCCGCCGCGTGTTGGACGCCGCCGCTCCCGGGATGCTGCGGCGGCTGCGCACGCGCCCGCGTCGACCGGGCTCGCTGCATCTCTTCGACCTCCCGAGCCCACCGACGCGCTGGCTCGGCTTTTTCGAGTATCGCGAGGTCCCGCGCACCCTCGAGGCGCTCGCGGAAGCCGTGGCGGACATCGAGCGTCACGCCGCGGAGCGCGGCGTGACCGAGGTGGCGATCGCGCCGTTCGGCGGCGCGCCCGCCGACGCCGAGCGGCTCGTGCGCGTGCTCGGGGATCGCAATCGCGGCGGCCAGCCGGCGGTGCGCTGGATCGTGGTGGTGGCCGATCGCGCTCAATTCGAGGCCGCGACGGCCGCCGGCGTCAAGGCGACCTCGCCGTAGATCCGTCGCCACACCTCGAAGATCCGGAGGTCGTGCGCACCCCACTCCTCGGCGAGCCGGCTCGACGAGAGCGCCGGCCCCGGCGGCCGCGGCACGTAGGGCATGGGCCAGGGCCAGATCGAGGTGAGCAGGCGACGGTTCCGCGCGACCTCGCTCGGCGTCTCGCGGGTGTAGAAGAACTTCCACGTGAGCCGCTCGTCGTCGGGAAGGTCGGCGAGCCCGCTCTCGTTTCGCGCGGCGTGTGGGAAGCGCTCGTACCAGCGCGTGTCCGGCGGCAGATCCACGGAGCCCGCGAATCGCGGCAAGATGCAGAAGAGCGCGGCCAGCGTCGTCACCGCAGCAAGCGCGACACGACGGGTGGCGCGCGCGAGCAGCGCTTCGCCCGCGACGCCGATCCAGAGTCCCCACGGCACGAACACGAGGAGCACCGTGCTCATCTTCAGCTCTTCCCAGTTCTCCTGAAAGGCGAGGAAGAGGACGAAGAGCCAGAACCACGTCCACGTCAGCGCCGCAAGCCGCGGCGCTCTTCGGATCAGCGCCACGCTCCCCACCAGCGCGGCGGCGCCGAGCACGGCGCCGAAACAGCGCAGGAACACCAGCGGAAGCGACAGCACCGTCGGAAACGCGAAGTGCGGCGTGCGGACCCACGTGGCGTGAAACGGTCGATTCAGCAGGCCGTTGAACGGGAACTCGAGCGGCCCGAGATGGTGCGGGAAGAAGGGACGGAACCCCTCGAAGTGCGCGTATTGCGTGGGGTTGGCGAGCGGGTCGCCGTAGGCGTAGCTCTTCCACGCCATGACGGGCGCGATGGTGAGCAGCGCGCCGAGCGCGAAGAGGGCGAGCGCGCGGCCGCGCGTACGCTCGGTGGCCAGCCACACGAATAGCGCTGGGATGAAGAAGATGCTCATGTCGCGGACGCCGCCGAGGACACCCAGGACCAGCCCGGCCGCCAGCCACGAAGGCTCGGGCGTGAGCAGCAGCAGGAAGACCAGCGCAATCAGCGACAAGCTCACCAGCCCCGGGTTGAGCGTACCGAGCGCCAGGCTCATCGGGTTGAGCGCCACCAGCGCGCCGACGGGTAACGCGAGCGCCGGTCGAACCCCCGCGGCCTCGATCGCCAGGAACGCGAGCAGCGCCGCCAGCGCCAGCCCGAACGCGTGAGCGAAGCGATAGCCGGCTCGCCCCAGCGCCAGAAAGCCGAGGGCGTGGTGGATGCCGGAGCCGATCTGCTGATCCTTGGTGGCGATCCGGAACGCGTCCGGCTGAACGAGGTCGTGGGGGAGGCGCTGCGGAGCGCGTGCCGTGTAGAGCGGCGAGCCGTCGACGTCGACGAACTCGACGGGTGTGCCCGCGATCAGCGCCGCCGGTACCGCGATGTACGTGTCCCAGTAGCCCGTGGTGGGCCCCCGGTACGTGATGAACCCGACCGCGCCGACGATCGCGGCGACGAGGAGCGCGGCGCAGCGCACGTTCCGAAGCATGAATCGAGGGTGCCGAGCGCGCCGATCCCGGCGCGCATCCAGCGGCAGCGCGATTCAACCACGGATGCGGTCGAGAATCAGCGAACCGGCGCGCGTACCAACCCGACCACCACGCCTTGGAGCGCCACCTCGCGCGCGACGATCGGCGCGTAGCTTGGGTTCTCGGCGACCAAGCGGACCTGGTCCGCGTCCTTGAAGAAGCGCTTCAGCGTGGCTTCGCCGTCGGCGAGCAGCGCCACGACGATCTCGCCATTCCGAGCGACGTTGCGCTTCTCGACGATCACGTAATCGCCTTCGAGGATTCCCGCATCGATCATCGAATCGCCGCGAACCTGCAGCGCGAAACGGCCCGAGCCCTCGAAGAGCGAGGGGACATCCAGCGTGTCTTGCTGCTCGATGGCTTCGATGGGGCGACCTGCGGCGATGCGGCCGGCGAGCGGTAGCACGCCGGGACGATCCAGCTCGCCCGTGTCCGGATCGAGGACCTCGATGGAGCGAGCGAGGCCACGATCACGATTGATGGCGCCCTTCTTCTCGAGCGCGCGCAGGAAGCCGTGTACCCCATTCGTGGAGCGGATGCCGAACTCCTCGCCGATCTCGCGTACCGTCGGCGGGAAGCCGCGCTCGCGGATCCGGGCGCGAATGAAGTCGAGGATCTTCTGCTGGCGGACCGTCAGATTCATGTCAGATCCGCCCACGTCTCGCCCGCTCGCGCGAGCTGGGCGGCGGCCGGCACTTCGCTGTCCGAAGTCGCGCAGGGCGCTTCACCGTGGTTGGATTCGCCGAGTGGCAACGACGGCGCGGGCCGCGTCCGCTTGCGCTTCTGCCAGAGCCGCGCCTGGCGCAGCGCCGCACGCTTGCCGCTGCGATTGGCGTCGCGCTCGACGTTGCCGTCGACCACGAAGCGCCGGCACGAGAGGCACTTGCTCATGATGGTGCCGTCCGGGAAGCGCAGCACGAAGAGGTGCTTCTGAGCGCAGTGCTCGCACACGAACGGTCCGCCCGACGAACGACGCGCCGCCCGGACCGTGTTCCCCGGGGCCGGAACGACGAGCGGCTGCGTGGCGGGCTCGTCTGGCGCCGGTTCGCCGATGCCGGTTGCGGGATCCACGATCCAGCGCCGTCCGCTGGCGAGGTTGCGGGTGATGAGGAGCCGCCCATCGACGCCGCGTGCGCGGACGCCTTCGACGTGCATGCCCATGTGCTTGAGCTCGCTCGAGCCCGCGTTCCGAGTGGATGCTGGATGGGTGTTCATGGTGAACGCGAGTTTAGTGGACGAGCGTTCACCATGTCAAGCCCGACGTGGCGCACGCCGCGTGGGAGACTTGCCGATCAGCCGGCGGCAGATTGGGCGCATCGCGCGCGCAGCTCGGCGACGCGATTCGAGATGATTCCGTCGACGCCGCGGTCGATGAGCTCGTTCGCGACGGTCGGGTCGTCGACCGTCCAGACGAGCACCCGCAGCCCCAGCGTTCGAGCACGCGCGACGAGCGCGGGGGTGGCGAGGTCGAAGCGCGGATGGACGAAGGACGCGCCCACCCGTCGCGCGTCCGCGTCGAGCGTCACGGGCGGCTCCTCGTACAGGAGGCCGATCGGCAACTCGGCATCGAGCGCGCGCAGCTCGTCGAGGTGCGCGAAGCGAAACGACGAGACGAGCACGCGCTCGCGCGCTTCCGCGCTTCGCACCAGGTCGACCACGGCGCGGGCGAGCCCCGCGCCGGCCTTGCCCTTGAGCTCGACGTTGATCGGCACCCGCGGCGCGATGCGTGCGAGCACGTCGGCGAGGCGCGGCACGGGCTCGCCGCGAAAACGCGGGTCGAACCACCCGCCGGCGTCCAGCCGCGCGAGCTCGTCCGCGCTGCGCTCCCAGACGTGACCGTCGGCGCCGGCCGTGCGCGCGAGCGTGGCGTCGTGGATCACCACCACCTCGCCGTCGCGGCTCAACCGCACGTCGAGCTCGATCGCGTCGGCGCCCTGCCGCACCGCTTCCTCGAACGCCGCCATGGTGTTCTCGGGACGGTCCGCGGAAGCGCCGCGGTGCGCCACCCACGCCATTCGGGTCTCGGAAAGAAAGGCGCTCATCGGCGATTGACTCCGGGAGGGGCGCCTCGTTAATTGCTCGCGACCTCGCTGCGAGGTGCGCGAACCGGGGAGGCGTGATCGTGCCGATCTACGAGTTCTACTGCCAAGACTGCCACAGGATCTTCAACTTCTTCTCGGCGGGCGTGAACACCACCAAGAGGCCCACCTGCCCGCGCTGTCAGAAGCGCACGCTCGAGCGCCAGCTGTCGCGCTTCGCCACCGTGAAGAGCATTGGCGACGCGGGCGGCGGCGGCGATGCCGGCGAGCGCGATGCCGGCAGCTTCGACGAGGCGCGCATGGAACGCGCGATGGAGACCTTCGCCCGCGAGGCCGAGGGCTTGAACGAGGACGATCCTCGCCAGGCCGCCCAGATGATGCGTCGGCTGTCGGAGATGGCGGGCATGAACATCGGTCCCGGCATGGAAGAGGCCCTGAAGCGCATCGAGGCGGGCGAGGACCCCGAATCCGTCGAATCCGAGATGGGCGACCTGCTCGAGGGCGAGGATCCGTTCGTGCCCGGCGCGGAGAAGGCGGGCGACTCCGCGGCGCCGCGCACCGCCCCCACGCGCTCGCGGCTACCGGCTCGGGACGAAAAGCTCTATACCTTGTGAGCCGTCGCACGATCGCTCGTCGCGATCGGCCGCGCGTCCATCACGGGGAGCGTCGCCTCATGACATCGAACCGCAGCGTCTGGTTGGCAGCCCTCGTTGCCGTGTCGCTCGCCGTGGCGTGTGGAGGAGGCGGGGGCGGCGGTGGTGGTGACGGAGGGGGCGGCGGCGGCGACGATCTGGGCGAAGCGAACGCGTTTCGCCTGGTGGAGCTCGGGACCTTCCCGCTCGGCTCGACGGTGCAGGCGGGCGGACGATCGTTCGCCGCCACCGCGCCGATCTCCGCGAAGATCGCGAGCGACACCGTGTCGTTCGCGCTGCTCACCGATCTCACCGACAGCGGTGCCGCGGATCGCCTCGGCACGATCGCCGACGTGGTGAGCCCGTCGGGCGAGCTGCTCACGCCCGGGAGCAATCTCGATCAGTTCCAGGACGGCCCGCTCAAGCCGAGCTTCGACTACGGCGCCAACGGGCTGCTGATCCCGAAGTCGCCGAGCGGCCTGCCGCAAGCGGGCACCTACACCTTCCGCGTGATCCGCGACGGCAGCAGCAATCGCTCGGTCCCCGTCGCGGTGGCCGTGCGGCGCGGCAAGATCACCGGGCGCCGCATCCCGTGCAACGTGTTCGTGCACGATCAATCGGGCCTCAAGCCCGAGGACCTGGGCGGCGTCATGGATCGGATCAACCAGATCTACGCGCAAGCCGGGCTCACGCTCGACCCCATCGAGTTCTTCACCGGCGGCGATGCCGGCAACGCCGTGATCCGAAACCCCGGCAGTCCCGGCTCGAACCTGCCTTCGTTGCTCTCGATCCCCGCACCCCAGGAAGACGCGCTCACGTTCTGGTTGCTCCAGGACGTGACCGATTCGAGCGTCGACCAAGATCTCACCCTCCTCGGTCTGGCGCTCGGCATCCCCGGCTCGTACGGCTGGCCGCGGTCCAGCGACAACGGCGTGCTCGTCTCGGTGGCCGGTCACACCGGGCCGCTGGGTCTGGTGGTGGACGCCGAGCTGCTCGCGGTCACGATGGCGCACGAGGGCGGCCACTGGTTGGGCCTGAATCACACCAGCGAGTTCGACGGCAGCGCGCACGACCCCATCGGCGACACGCCGGAGTGCTTCATCACCGCCGACGCCAACGGCAACACGCGTCTGGATCCCGACGAGTGCCCGGACGCGCCGAACCTGATGTTCTGGACCGGTACGTCGAACGACGATCTCAGTCGCGATCAGGACATCGTCCTGCAACGGAACCCGATCGCCGTGCCGTGACGTTCCACGGCGCGCCGGAGCTTACGACCGATGAAACGCTTGCAAACCTTGGCGTTGGTGATCATGGGGACGACGCTCGTGTTCTGTTCGACCACGCATGGCGGTGAAGACACCGTGTCGCGGGTGCGCGCGCGGCTGGGGCAGGGCTACGAGCAAGCGCCGACCTCCGGCGAGATCGAAGCGCTCGGGCCGGACGTCGGCGTTGCGCTGCTCGAGATCTACCGCGACCCCGCGAGCCCCATGCTCCACAAGATGCGGGCCCTCGACTTGCTCGGGAGCTATCCCAGCGAGGACTTGAAGACGCTGCTCGACGCCGAGTCCGCGCGCACCGATCTCCCGCCCGCGCTCGCCCGCCGCGTCCTGGCGGTCGCGATCCGCGCCTACGGCGATCGTGAGCCAGCCGTCGCCGAACGCGTCTGGCAAGCCAACGCGGCGAGCGCCGACGCCACCGTCCGCTACGACGCCGCCCAGTCGCTCATCAAGCTTCGACCCAGCGCCGCGCTGATCGCCACCGCGCGGCAGCGCGCCACGAGCGAGATCGACGCCACCGTGCGCGCCGAGCTCGACAAGGCGCTCGCCGCCGTGCCCCGCTGAGCGCGGTCGCTCCGCCGCTTCAAGCTCGCCTGGAGGCGCGAACCCGAACCTACCTCCACCCGCCCACCGGCGCTCGCCGCCGCCACCAGCTGCACGAATCCGTGCGCCAGTGCGCCGTCTCCATCGCCGTGGTCTGCGCGCGCCTCTCGAAACGCGCCACCTGCCACACCCTCCGCCACTATACCGAGTACCGGGTTGTGCCGAGCTCGGCATGACCCCCACAGCTTCGCGACACACCTGCTCGAAAGCGGCACCGACCTGCGCACCATTCAGACCGTGCTCGGGCACTCGTCGCTCGGCACCACGGTGATCTACCTGCACGTCGCGGCCGGGGCGCTCGAGGTCCGCGCTCGCGGCGCGAGCGAACCTCTTCGGCGATCAGCGCCGCGTGCTGCGCGATCTCGCCGCGTGCCGCACGGCGGCGCTCGGTGGACATCGATTCGAATGCGAGCGCTGCGGCCACGTCGATCTCTCCTACAACTCCTGCCGCAACCGTCACTGCCCGCGCTGCCAGCGCACCGCGCAGGCCACGTGGTTCGCCGACCGCGAGCGCGAGCTGCTCCCGGTTCCGTACTTTCACGTGGTCTTCACGATTCCCGACGAGCTGGCGCCCGTAGCGCTCGCCAACCCGCGGCACGTGTACGGGCTGCTCTTTCACGCCGCGGCGGACACGCTCACCACCATCGGCCGCGATCCCAAGCGTCTCGGCGCCGACATCGGCTTCCTCGCCGTGCTCCACACCTGGGGGCAGACGCTCCGGCACCACCCGCACGTTCACTGCGTCGTGCCCGGCGGTGGACTGGCTCCGATCACCAGCGCTGGATCGCCAGCCGCAAACGCTTCTTCCTGCCGGTCCGAGTCCTGAGCCGCGCCTTTCGAACCCGATTCCTGCGCGGGCTGGCCCAGCTTCGCGATCGTGGTGCGCTTCGGTTCGGCGGCGCGATCACACCGCTGGCCGCCGCCGATTCCTGGAGCGCGCTCCTCGACGCGATGCGCGCGAAGGAATGGGTGGTGTACGCCAAGCCCCCCTTCGGCGGGCCGCGTCAGGTGCTGCGCTACCTCGCCCGCTACACCCACCGCATCGCCATCGGTAACGACCGCATCCTCGCCCTCGACAACGACCACGTCGCCTTCCGGTACAAGGACTCGGCCCATGCGCGACGCCCGCGCACGATGCGGCTTCCGGCGGTGACCTTTCTCCGACAGTTCTTGTTGCACGCGCTGCCGTCCGGCTTCATGCGCATCCAGCATTACGGCTTCCTGGCGAACCGAGCGCGGAAGACGCTCCTACCGCTGGCGCAGCGGCTCGCGGCACGGGACACGACGCCGACCCCGGAGTCCCCGAGTACGCGTCCGGTCGAACCCGTGGCGCAGCGCGCTCCCCGTCGCTGTCCGGCCTGCGGCGAGAGCGCGTGGCTGGTCGTCGCCGTCGTTGCGCCCGAGCCCGCGAGGGCCTCATCGCTCCCTCTCGACACCTCCTGAGCACCGAGCCGCCATCCGTGATCACGATCCTGCCCCGTGCGCCTGACGTCGTCTCTCCCGGTCCAGCGACCGGATCGGGAACGCTCCGCCCAGCCGGCTCCGCAGCCGCCCTCGGCAAGCGATCTCTTCGCCGGATCCAACACACGAACCGTGCGACTCCAGCCGTCCGGGCATCCACCATCCCGCCCGACGCCCTTGACCGCGGGACCGTCCTCCTCAACAATCCCCATAGGGAAAGACGCCTAAGGCCTCCCACCGCGGTCTAGTCCAACGGGATCCTATCCAGACCGCTCGGGGCCGGCTCTCACCCCGGACGACGCACAACCTCGGCCCGAGCACCCTGGATAGAATCCTTTTCGTTGGCGCGCAACCATGTTTAACCAAGCCACTGCAGGGCGCCGCATGCGCTCCACGCTATAGTTGACGATGATTCTGTCGCACCTTGAGGTTGAGGCTCTCTCGCCTGACGCCCTGGAGCGAGCCTTCGATGATCGGGTCGCTCGCGTCCTGAGTCGCTCGCTCGCAGCGGTCTTTGTCGCCGCCGACGTTGGAACCCAAACCTGACCTTCGCTGGAAGCGCGACCTCGTCGTACTCTAACCGCGTGTTCTTGCTGACGGCGGAGCATCTGCTCTCAGAATTCGCGCACTGGGGTCGGCTCGGCTTTGCGACACCATACAATCAAACCGTGAGGCTCTATCAACGCGACTCTCTCCACATTTGGGCATTGCTTCGTGGACCAGACCCCGCACGCGGCCCTGACGTCGCAATGGTAGAGATTCCCGGAACCTGACGCGAGTGCCGTCAAACTCGAGAGCGTTGTGTACTCGCTCGACCTGCGCGAAGGCGAGGCCCCCGCCCAGGCGCCGAGACCTGATGCTGACCATTGGATGGTGGTTTGCCGCGCAGCCGAACGACACGAATTCGCCTCGACCACCGGCAGAATCACCAGCAGCGTTCTGCGGTGACCGTGTCCCGCTGTATTCGAAGCACGACGGATTGACTACGTCCGCATTGAATTCAATCGTTCGACCCAGACGCACCTTCCACGCGACTTCAAGGGCGTGAGCGGTGGCGCACTTTGGAGAATGCAAATCCGCAAGGATCCGGAGAGTTGCAATCGTGGTGGGACGAATCGCGACGCTTGAAGGGGTTGCATTCTATCAGAGCGATATCGTTAACGATTCAGATTTCATTATCTGTCACGGCAGACATACACTATACAATCGGCTTCTACCGTTTGTATCAGCTAGTTCCTTCTAACGACACCCGGAAGCATGCGCGTCAAAGTTCGGCTCACGAGTCTCACAGGATGGCAACGCATCTATGTGGTTCTGTCCGCGGTTTGGCTCATTTTTGTGTCTGGTCAAGTCGTCAGCGAGCTGACTACTTCATCCTTTGCGCGTGATTTCCATGATGGATGCGATTCTCAGAGCCATCTCTACTTCCGTTGGTTCGATTCAAAGACACATCGTCGGCTCAGCCTTTGGCGGGATGGCGAATTTTCAGTCAATTGCGCGGTCCTGCAACAGCGTGCCGATCAGATGACCAGCGAGGCCCGCGCCGGGACGATCGAGCCCTACATGAAACTTCGGGGTGATGTGCTTATCCTAGCCTTGATCGTGCCGGCTATGGTTCTGCTGCTGGTTATTGCCTGAATTCCATCTTCAAATGGATCATAATCGGATTTCGGCAGTCCAAGGGTAAATAGCTCATTGTCAGAAGGTGCAACCGGAGCAGAGGCGCTCCAACTCCCTATAAGGCCCCCGTCCGTCAAGTGTGAACCTCTCCTGTGCGACGTGTTTCTCGTCGTTGATCCCATCCTCGAGTCGTGGCCTTGCGCTTGACGGACTCTGACTTCGTTTCCGGTACGGCGCGGGCGCTCACGACGGTGGCGCTGCACCAAACGCCTATCGAGGCTCAGCCGCCTTGCGGCGGTGCCGCGCAGAGAGGACGCGCCGACCTAGAAAACCATTTCGTGTCCTTTCCCGTCCCATTCAAAGCGTCAGGCTCGAAGTCCGTTGGTTGCGGGCTCGGAGAGGAGCAGAGCCAGCGAAAGACCATCGTCTCGAGTACCTACGGAAGAGCGGGGCAAGCGCGGGTGGCCAGTCAAAACGAACGGTTGTCCGGGCACGTGGCTCATGACGTCCGAGTCCTGCTCGAGGCAGACGATTCGTGGAGCGTCGTTGCTGGAGCTCGACCCTTGTGGATTCCAGTTCGACATCGGGCTCACCCGCGCTTCCCCAAGATCGTTACGTTTTCATGAAACGCTCCCGGTTGAAGGGTTCACCGCGGGTGAGCATGGGGTAGCTCGCGCGGGCGAGACGATGAGCGAGGATCGACATCGCCTTGCCCTTGCCGTGCTTCCGCGCGAGACGCTCCCGCAGTCGTTGCCCCTCGGGGTTGCCGTGCAGGAAGAGCGCTGCGGCTTCCGAGTAGGCCCACTTGAGGTGAACGTTCCCGATCTTGGCGCCGCCGGTGCCGTGGATCTTGCCCGCGGACTCACGGCTGCACTTCACCAGCCGGCAGTACGACGCGAAATCCTGCACGCGCGGGAAGCGCTGGATCGTGTGGACCTCGTAGAGGATCGTGAGCGCGAGAATCTTGCCGACACCCGGGATCGAGCGCAGCAGATGGAAAGCGTTTGGGTCGTGCTCCTTCGCTTGCCGCACCAGGTAGAGCTCGAGGTCGGTGATGCGCTCGCCGAGGATCCGAGGGCGAATCCGACTCGAGGTTGCAGCAGACGGCACTCGGGGTGCGCGCGGCTGGGGTTCGTGGTAATTCGTGGCCGCTGCTGAGCGCTTTGCAGGTCGCGACGATGCCTCACGATCGCCCTCGATCTCCAAGAGAACGAGCACCATGGCCAAGTACCTGATCTCCTTCCCGAGCGCGGCGATGGTGGTGCCCACCAGCGAGTGGGAGGCGGTGGGCCGCGACGCGCACGCCGTGGTCGACGAGGCGAAGGCCGCTGGCGTCTACGTCTTCGGCGGCGGCATCGACGAAGGCGTTCCGCCCGTGCTCGTCTCGGCCGACGGCACGGTCGTCGAGGGTGGCTACCCGTGGGCGCCTCGGCTCGACGGCGGATTCACCGTGCTCGAGCTACCTTCGCGCGAGCAGGCCGTGGCGTGGGCCGCGCGCATCGCGAAGGCCTGCCGCTGCGCCCAGGAGTTGCGCGTCTTTCAGTTCGACCCACAGTCCTGATGGCGGTGCGTGCTCAGGCATTGCACTGGCTTCCGCCATCACGGCGAGTGTCGTGCTGGCGCTCGGGCCGATCGAGGTCGTGAGCTTCTGTTTGGAGACGATCGAGGCCGGCGTCTGCGGTGGCGCGGGCGGCGCGTGCGTTACGCGGGCGGGATCGCGTCGACGAAGCAGTCCTCCGGCTTGGGCGCCCTGGCGCGGTCGACGAGGCCGAGCTCGACGAGCTGATCGACCACGGTCTTCCAGCGGTCGAGTGTCATGCGCCCCAGTCCGGCAGAGCCTTGCGGCCCGAGCACCAGCGGTTCCTGTGCTTTCGCTGAATCGCGGAAGGTATCCAGATCCATCGTGCTGTTGAGCGCGTGCATGCGTTCATTGGTCGGGCCGGGATCGGCGAGGTAGCGGGTCCAGCCGTCACGCGCGGCTGCGACGAAGGCACGTGCTTCTTTCGGATTCTCGCGCCAGCGCTTGCCGCTGGTGATCACCACGGTCATGTACGGGTTGAGACCGACGTCGGACAGCAACCAGACCTGCGGATCGGCGCCGCGGCGGCGAGCCAGGATGGGTTCGGAGGTGGCGAAGGCCTGCATGGCGAAGCTCTTCTCGGTGAGGAAGCGCTCCATCGCGCCGGCCATGGGTACGATCGAGACCTTGCCGCCGCCGTAGCGCCGCTCGAGGTACTTGGTGAAGACGCTGCCGGGCTCGACGGCGAGGCTCGCGGGATGGTTGAAGAGCTCCGCCAGGCTCGTGGCGCCGATCTCCTTGCGCGCCATGATCGCCCGCGGCGAGGTCTGGTAGACGGCGAAGAGACCCACGATGTCGAGGCCCGCCGCCCGTCCCAGCGCGATTTCCGTGGCTTCCGCGACGCTGTACTCGAGGCGTCCCAGCGCCACCTCCTGGACCGTGGGCACGCCGGGTCCGCCGGGGCGAATCGCCACGTCGAGGCCGTGCGCTGCGTAGAGCTTCTCGATCTCGGCGGTGTAGAAGCCGCCGAACTCGGGCTCCGGCACCCAGTTGAGGCCGAGGGTGATGCGACCGCGGGCCGCGTCCGCGGCACGCGCGCTCGGCGCCGCGGTTACCGCGAGTGCGGCCGACAGCGATGCGATGAGCGCGAGGATGCGTGACGATCGCAAGGTGTGCATGAGCGTCCCCCTGGGAGTTCGAGCGGCGAGAGCGGCGAGGCTACAGCCACGGACTCGCGGCCGCTACCTCGTGCGACCACCGCGCCACCGCCACGCGTCTCGCGGCTCAGCGTCCCGGAACTTGCGACGCGTGCCAGCGGCGCAACGCGAGCCAGCCGGCAGCGTTCACGAGCCCGAACATGGCCAGTCCCAGCAAGCACGCCAGCAGCACGGACGCATAAACGCGTGCGGTCTGAAAGAGCCTGAGCCCCTCGGCCATCGAGAGCCCGAGTCCGCCGCCGCTCCAATGGGTGGCGCCCGCCACGAAGTCGCCCACGATCGCTCCGATCACCGCGAGGCCGGCGGCCACACGGAGGCCCGTGAAGACATCGGGCAGCGCCGCCGGCAGCCGCAGCCGCGCGAACGTGAACACGCGCCCGGCGCCGTAGAGCCGGAAGAGATCGAGCAGCGCCGGCTCGGTCGAGAGCAGCCCGTTCAGCGTGTTCGCGATCACCGGGAACACCGACACGATGAACGCGGACGCCGCGACCGGCTTCAGCCCGGCTCCCAGGATCACCACCAGGATCGGTGCCAGCGCCACGATCGGCACGGTCTGGAAGAAGATCATGTACGGATAGAACGCACGGCGCACCCACGGCAGCGTGGCGAGACCGATCGCTGCGGTGACGCCGAGCGCGATGCTCGCCGCGAATCCGAGCAGCGCGGCGAGCCCCGTCATGCCGGCGCGCGCCACCAGCTCGTTGCGCGCGAGCCAGCATTCGCGCAGCACCGCGCTCGGCAACGGCAAGAGCATGCGGTGCGCCGCGTCGAGGGGCAGCTCCCGGAGCGCGAGCTCGGAGAGGCCCCCGACCGCGAGCAAGAGCAGCGTCGGCGGCAGCAACGCGGCGAGGGTGCGGCGATTCACGAGCGCGCCCCCGCGACCGAGCCGCGCGAGAGCGCTGCCTGCACGCGCCCCACGAGCTCGGCGTAGCGCGCATCCGAGCGCAGCGCGGCCTCGCGCCGCGCGGGTAGATCCATCACCCAGTCCTCGACGAGACGGGCGGGCCGGGCGCTCAGCACCACCACGCGCCGTGCGAGGTAGACCGCCTCGGCGACCGAGTGGGTCACGAAGACGAGCGTCAGCGGCGAGCGCTCCCAGAGCTCGCGCAGCTGCTGGTCGAGCCCGTGGCGCGTGATCTCGTCGACGGCGGCGAAGGGTTCGTCCATGAGCAGCAAGCGCGGTTTGGCGACGAGGGCGCGGGCGATGGAGGCGCGCATCCGCATGCCGCCCGAGAGCTGGCTCGGGAAGACGCGGCCTTCGCCGGCGAGCCCGACCGATTCGAGCGCCGCCTCGGCGGCTGCGCGGCGCTCGCCACGCGGCACGCCGGCGATCTCGAGCGGCAGCGCCACGTTGTCCGCGATGGTACGCCACGGCATGAGCGTGGCGTCCTGGAACACGTATCCGATCGAGCCTGGGTGGCGTGCGCCCTCGTTGCCGACTCGAACCGTGCCCGCGCTCGGCGCGTCGAGGCCCGCGATGAGCCTGAGCAGCGTCGATTTCCCGCAGCCGGACGGACCCACCAGCGCCACGAAATCGCCTGCTTCGAACGTCGCATCGAAGCGCTCGACGGCGACCCGCGGCGAGCCGCCGGGGCCCTCCGCGTAGACCCGGCGGACCGCTTGCAGCTCGACGCGTACTCCTGGCGGGGAGTCGCTGGGCGGGTGCGCGAGCGTCGCGGTGCTCATGGGGTGGTTCGACGGCGCGAGCCGGCTCGCGCGCGAACTCGAGCCCGATCTCGGTTCGCGTCTCGGCGCAAGCTATCGCCGCCGGAATGCGAAAGATAGAATGCGCCGCCATGAATCCGGAACGCGCCCGACGCGCGCTGAGCGAGTTCATCGCGGCGCTCGAGCTGCCCGCCGGCGAGGTCGACGCCGAGCGCAGCGCGGATTCGATGGTGCGCGCGTTCCAGGACGATTTCCTGCGCGGCTACGCGAGCGACCCGGGCGACTGTCTCGCCGTCGAGTTCGAAGGTGTCGGCGACGACCTGGTGGTGGTCCGCGACATCCCGTTCGTCTCGATGTGCTCGCACCACCTGCTGCCGTTCCTCGGCCGCGCCCACGTCGGCTACCTGCCGAACGGCAAGCTCACGGGCCTCTCGTCGATCGCACGGCTCGTGGACGGCTACGCGTGCCGCTTGCAGAGCCAGGAGCGCCTGGCGCGCTCGGTGGCGCAAGCGCTCGTCGATCGGCTGGGCGCGCGCGGCGCGGCCTGCCGGATCGAGGCGACTCAGCTCTGCGTCGTGGGGCGCGCGACTCGCAAGCCCGGCATCCGGACCGTGAGCGAGTGCTTGCTGGGCGTCTTCGAGAGCGACGCCGGCGAGCGGCGCCGGTTCCTCGATCTCGTGGGCGCGGCCGGGTCGTCGGCAGCGTGAGGCGCCGCGCATGGCGGTGAGCTGGAAGCACTCGCTCGATGGTCAGGTGGCGCTCGTCACGGGCGCCGGGCGAGGGATCGGTCGCGCGATCGCGGAGGAGCTGGCGGGGCGCGGCGCGCACGTCGCGTGCTGCGCGCGCACGCAACGCCAGCTCGACGAGACGGTGGAGTCGATCCGCGGGCTGGGCGGGCTCGCGTCGAGCCACGTCCTCGACGTCCGCAGCGAGGACGACATCGCGGCGGTCGTGGGCCGGATCGTGGACGACACGGGTGGACTCGACATCCTCGTCAACAACGCCGGAACCAACCGCCTCGAGCGCATCGAGCGGCTCGACCTCGGTGCCTGGAACGACGTCCTCGCGACCAACCTCTCGGGCCCCTTCCTGCTCGCGCGCACCGCGCTGCCGCACCTCGCGGAGCGCTCGGGCGCGATCGTGAACGTGTCGAGCGTGGGCGGACGGCCCGGGGTCGAGAAGTTCGAGGGGATGGCGGCCTACGTCGCGTCCAAGTACGGATTGCTCGGCTTCACCGAGGTGCTGGCGCTCGAGGCGCGTCGCAAGGACGTGCGCGTCTACGCCGTGTGCCCTGGCTCGGTGGCGACGCAGATGCTCGCCGAGACGATCCCCGACGTGGCCGAGGTGCTCCATCCCGAGGACGTCGCGCGCGCGGTGGCGTGGCTGGTGACCGGGAGCCCCTTGGTCGCGAGCGGTACGGTCGTCGACCTCAGCCCGGCGCGCGGCAAGCGCCGCGGCTGACACCGTCCCGCGGACGCGCTCGCGTCAGCGTGTGTCCAACGAGAGCTGCAGCCGCGCTCGAAGCCGCGCTCCGCGCAAGGCGTCGCCGACTCGTGTCGCGAGGCGGGCGTGGCCGAGCACGTTGGGATGCACCACGTCCACCGTGAAGCAGGCGCGGATCGTCCCGAGGCAACGCAGCTCCGCCGCGAGGTCCACGAGCTCCGCACCCGTGGTGCGAGCGGCGGCGCGGATTGCATCGTTGCGCGCGGCGACGTCCTGCGCCTCGGGTCCGAGGAGGGCCACGGGATACGTGGTCACGAGGACCGGCCGTCCCGTCGAGGCGAGCGCGCGCACGATCCGCGCGTAACGCTCCGACAACCCGTCGCCGGTGGCCGGATCGACGAGGCGCTCGCGGACACCGGCGTACACCAGGAAGGCATCGGGTCGATGATGCAGCGCCCGCGCCGCCTGCGCGGCGAGATCGTCGAGCTCGGCGGACGGGAACGCGCAGTTGATCACCCGGACGCCGGCCCAGCGCGCGGCCGTGTCCCCGAGTCGTGCGGTGTCTCGTTCCAGCCGTCTGCCGAACGTCGCGCGATCGGGTACCACGAATCCGTAGGGCGACGAATCGCCGAGGATGGCGAGTCGTAGCGGAGCGCCACTCGTTCCCGGAGCGGACGAGTCGCGCGCGTCCCGTGCGTCGCGCCCGGCGGCCATGCCGTCGACGTCACTCACCCGGCATTCGTGCGAGGCGTGCTGGGTGACCGCCACCGTGACGCACCACACCAGCGCCGCTGCGAGCAGCGCCTGTCTCGCCGGTGCGACGAGTCTCGTTTCATCCGCCTCGCCGAGCGCGCCGCCCGGCTTGGCGCGTGCGATGCGCCAGCCCAGCGGTGCGTGATAGCCGACGGCCAGCAGGAAGAGCGGCACGATCGCGACGGCGCTCACGAACGCGCACAGGAAGGCGAATGCGGGTATCCAGAGCGCGACCTGCACGCGCTCGCGGCGCGGATCGGCGCCGAGCCGAGCGACTCGGGTGGCGACGAGCCAGCGCAGCGTGGCTACGTCGGCCGTCGCCACGGCGACGTACGCGCCGAGGGCTCCGAGCGGGTTGCCGCGCGCCGCCGCCGCCACCAGCAACCCGCCCGCGACGAGGAGCGCGGTCGTCCGCGGCCCGCGCGGGATCGCGCGCGCCCAGGCATCGAGCGCGACGACGAGAAGGCATGCCGCCGAGGCCGGCGACACGGTGAGCAAGTACGCGCACCCGGCCGCCGCGAACGCGTGCGCGGACGCCATCGCGACGACCGCGAGCGTTCCCTCGCACGCGGCGCGGAATCGGCCCGGCATGGGTGCTCGCCGCGTGCGGCGGTGGGCCGAGGGTGGGCTCAGCGGAGAGCCAATCGCCCCCGCGGCGCTCCGGCGATCACCTCAGGATCGCGTAGCTGTCCGCGTAGATGAGCACGGTCGAGATCCACAGCCCCCAGATCGGGAAGACGAACCAGAGTCCGTTCGACGCGCCGACGAACGAGGCGATCATGGCCGGCGAATGGCCGACGTGGTTCCGGTTGTTGAAGAACTGGAAGAAGTAGACGACCGTGCCGTAGAACATCTGCCAGTACATCGCGATACCGATGATGCCGAGAACGCGCGCCGGCACCAGCTCGAAAGTCATGCCGATCACGGTGAGCGCGGCGGGCAGCACGGTGGACCAGGCGTTGCCCACGTCGATGTTCCAACCGAAGGCGCGCCGGTCGGCATAACCGCGATCGAAGAGCGCATAGCTCGACCAGATCCCCGTCCAGCGCCGGAAGCTCAGCAGCTCGCGGAACGGGATTCGCGCCAGCATGACCTCGTTGACGCGGGCGGTCTCGCGGCCTTTGTACGGCTCGCGCGTCTCCTCCCATTCGCGCCGGATCTGGTCCGCGCACTTGTGGAGCGCGAACTCCCAGAAGTTCACCAGCAGGTTGATGACCAGGAAGAACGCCAGCGCCGCCTGGTGAACGTTCACGCCGCCGTGAACGAGCGCGTGCAAGCCGATGTGGGCGGCGGATCCGCCCACGATCACGAACAGGATGAAAGACCAAGCTGGAACCATGCGTGCGCTCCGTCGGGGCCGAGCGGTGCCGCTGCCGGCGGCACACCCCGCGAACGAGATCGAGCGCTATCGCATAGCACGCGCGCGGCGCGCGCAGAACCGGGACGCGAGCGAGCGGCTCGCGGCGCTCACGTGAGCGCCGCGACCAGCTCGCCCAGCGAGTGGATCACCGCGCTCGCCTCGGCGGGTCGCGACGCGGCGCCGCCGCGATCGAGCAGCACGGTGGCGCGGTAGCCGGCGACGCGGGCCGGGAGCAGGTCGCGCTCGATGCTGTCGCCGATCATCACCAACCGCTCGGCGGGGCACCCGAGGAGGCGCGCGGGGATCGCGAAGAACGTCGGGTCCGGCTTGGCGAGCCCGTGCTCGTACGAGAGCACGACCGCCGAGAAGTGCCGGAAGAGGCCGCTCGCCACGATCGGCTCCATGCCGAACGACTGGGTGTTGGTGAGCAGCGCCAGCGGATAGCGCTGGCCGAGGGCGGCGAGGCAGGGCTCGACGTCGTCGAAGAGCCGCGCGGTGCGCGCCGATTCGTCCCACAGCCGTCGCACGCGGTCACGCGCGGCGACGGTCAGCCCCACGGTCGCCTCCAGATGGTCCAGGGCCTCGTCCAAATCCCGATACGCCCGTGACATCAACGGGTGCTCGACGAGCGCTCGCTCGGCGGGTACGGCTGGGTCGAGACCCAGTGCTGCCGCCGTGGCGTCGAACGGATTCTGGGGGAGCGAGTCGAACGCGAGGGTGTTCCACAGGTCGAAGACCAGCGCGGTGCCACCCTCTCGGAGCGAGCTCAGGTGCTGCATGGCGATGCCCTGATCGCCAACGGTTTGACGATGGCTGACAATTCGTTGTCGCCGAAGCGAGTGCCGATTGCTCTGTGCCGGCGCGAAGCCGGGGACTCAGAGTCGGGCGCCGACCAAGCTGCCGTTGCGGAAGAAGAGTCGCTGGGCGACGGGCGCCCCCGTGTCATCGAGCTTGGTGTAGAGCCACTTGGAGACGCTCGCGCCCTTGCGGCCGCGCGTCAGCACCTTCTGGGGCTCGCCCCACCGCAAGACCGCCTCCACCTCGCTCAGGCCACGCTGGACGTGCTCGGCGGCGATGCATTTGCGATGGCGGGTGGCGAGGCGCTTGGCGCGCTGCTGCAGGAGTCCCAGGAAGTCGAGCCCCGGCTCGGCGCGGCGCTCGTGGAAGAGCTCGATGCGTCTGCGCAAGAAGTGCAGCGGTTGGAGCGTGGTGTTGGCCGACATGCGATTGATCTCGGCGAACACCGGGAACCGTCGCATGAGCTGTCCGGGCGAGAGCCGGTGCTGGCGGTGGATGGGTTCGAGCAACGGATCCGGCGCCACACCCACGAGCGCGACGTCGTTGGCTTGCTGCTCGATCTCGACGTACGGGAAGAAGCTGTCCTTGAGGTAGTTCTTGCTCAGGTTGGGATGCAGGAAGTGGTGCCCCAGCTCGTGCAAGAGGGCGAACACGCGCTGATTCGGCGTGAGCGACTCGTCGATGAAGATCGTCGGGACGTCGTGGACGCGAACGTAGAGCCCGTGGCAGTTGAGCTTGCGAACGCTGAGCGTGATGGATTCGCGTTCGCAGATGTATTCGAGGTCGTCGATGTCGAGCGCGCGCTTGTTGAAGAACGGGTAGCGTTCTTCGAGCGGGAAGTGCAACTGCATGGTGCGCGCTCGTTCCTCGATGGGTGTGGCTCAGCTACCGCGAAGTTGGCGACGCTTGGCTTCCGCGATCAGGATCGCATCGGCGATGGCGTTGCGCCACAGTTCTTTTTCGACCTCGTCCGGTGCCTCGCGATACCCCATCGCGAGCGCCGTGAGCTGCGGAACATTCTCGTAGTCGAAGTCACGGGGCAGCGGATTGGTCGAGAGTCCGAGCAAGTAATCGACGCTCGTATTCAAGAAGCGAGCCATCTGCTGGAGATGGTGCGTGCCCGGATCTCGCTTCTGCTTCGTCCACTGCGACACCGTCGTCTCGGACACCCCGAGAAACGTGGCGAGGCGCTTCTGGTCGAGGCTTCTGCGCTTGAGCAGAACCTTGAGCCGATCGCCCTGGAACTCGTTCATGACGTGAACCCTCCCTCGGGGGAACAACGTCACTCTAGTCCCGCAATTTGCATCGGGTCAACCGCGGCGCCCCGAGTGGACAAGTGGGCAAGCGCGGGGAGGCCGCGGGCGTGTGGTAGGCTCGCGCCAGTCGCTGCCCCGAGATCGGAGGAACGTGCCGTGATGACCCGCGGTCGACGGTTCGCCATCCGCCACGCTGCGTTGCTGCCGCTCGTGCTCGCCTGCGCCGTGGGGCTCGCCGCCCCCGCGAGGGCCGGTCTCTGGGAGTGGGCGGACGGAGCAGGGCGACCTCACAAGTCGCGCTCGCTCGACGAGGTTCCGGAAGAGTTTCGCTCGACGGCCGTCGAGGTGCCCGATTCGTCGGCGAAGCCGGCGGCGGAAGCGTCGAGCCCGCAGGCGAAGGGAACCGAGCGCACGCCGGCGCGCCCGCGGGGTGCTTCCGGCGAGTCGCCTGGCGCGAGCTCGGCGGTGGACAAGCCCGCCACGGATCGCGACGGCCACGACCAGGCGTGGTGGCAGTCGCAGGTCGTCGAAACGCGCCGCACGATCAACGAGCTCGAGGCGAAGATCGAGCACCTCAAGGGAGAGTCCATTCGCACCCCCCTGATCCGCAAGGAGCGCGAGGCTCGCAAGGAGTTCGCGAAGGCGCAGGCCGAGCTGGCCGAAGCGCGCAAGCGCCTGAGCGTCGACCTCCCGCAGCAAGCCGCCGCCGCCGGCGCCCCCACCTATTGGCTTCAAGTGAAGTAACGTTCGTCTAGCCTTCTGCTTCACCTGATCGGTCGCGTCGAGCCGGTTCGGCTCGCGCTCGCATCGCGAATCTCGATTGACTGCGATTCGTCGCGGGTCGTACGATCGTGGTGAGTCCTCACAATCCGCGATAAATCGCCCTGCGCGCTTGGGTCTTCACCCAAGACAGGTCGAGGAGGCTGGTGATGCGAGCGATCGAGTCTCCGTTACGAGTCGTGTGCCGACGCATCGCGCGAGTCGCGCTCGTGTTGGCAGTCGGGAGCGCTCTCGTGGGCGGCCGGGCTCTCGCCCAGAGCCCGCCGATCTTCGCTCCGAGCCGCGCTCCCGCGAGTGGCGCGCCCTTTTCGCCCGCCTCGGTGGACGAGCGCGTCATCACGCTCAACCTCGCCCCGCTTGCCGCGGGCGCCGCATCGATCACGTTGGCCCGCATCGATGGCACGACATTCGAAGCGCAGCGGACGAGCTTCGAGCAGCGAGCGCCGGACGATTACACCTGGCGTGGTTCCGTCGGATCGACTGGCCAGGTCACCTTGACCGCGCACCGCGGGATGCTCGCCGGCCTGATCGTGAGCGACGGGGAGGTCTTCGAGATCCTCACGCGGGGCCGCCGGGGCCAGCGAATCGCGAAGATCGACCAGAGTCGCCTCGGTGGCTGTGCCACGGACGCCGGGCACGAGCATGACGAGCGATCCGCGCTGAGCGCCTCCCAGGCCGCCGAGGCTGGTCGTGCCGCCAGCGCGGCCAGTACCGCCAGTACCGCGCAGATCGACGTGATGGCGGTCTACACGCCGCAAGCGCAGACGGCCGCCGGCGGGGTTGCCGCGATTCAGACCACGATCCAAGCGGCGGTCGACGTCGCCAACACGGCGTTCATCAACAGCCAGATCGATGCTCACTACAATCTCGTTCACACCGCGCTCGTCGCGCACGACGACCAGCTCGACAGCGCCAAGGACTTGGCGTGGCTCAGCACGGACGCGACGGTCGCCTCGCTGCGCGTCGCGCACTATGCCGACTTGGTCGGCTTGATCACAGGGACGCTCGAGAGCGGGATCTGCGGCCGTGCGTACGTGCAGCGCGTCGTCTCGCCCGAGTTCGCGACGTCGGCCTTCATGGTCTCGAGCCTTTCGTGCGCGGTGGGCAACCTCTCGTACGCCCACGAGCATGGCCACAATCTGGGGGCCGAGCACGATCCCGCCAACGGCGCCGACCCCTCCGAGGCGTCGTATCCGTGGTCGTTTGGCCACTACGTCAACGGCGTGTTCCGAACGGTGATGTCCTATGCCACAGGCTGCACGAGCGGCTGTACGCGCGTTCCCTACTTCTCGAATCCGGCGATCAGTTACGCGGGTTATGCCACGGGTATCGCCGATCAACGCGACAATCACCGGACGCTGAATCTCACCGCCTTGGGCGCGGCGGAGTTCCTGGTCGCGGGCCGCGATCGAGACGGTGACGGCGTCGAAGACGTCGTCGACAACTGCCCCACCGTGCCGAACGCGGATCAGCGGGACGGCGATCACGACGGCTTGGGAGACGCTTGCGACGACGACATCGATCAGCTGCAGAAGATCGTGCCCGCTCAGCTTCAGGCCGGCGACAACTTTGGCTGGGACGTGGCCTTCGATGGAACCTTGCCGGCCGCAGGCGCTTGGCTCGACGACGATCTCGGCCAGAACTCGGGCTCGGCATATTTCTTCGGGTTCAACGGCACGGCCTGGACCACCGACCTGAAGATGGTCGGCTCGCAGCTCGCGACGTCGGAAACGTTTGGCTACAGCGTCAGCACGAGCGGCGACACCGTGGCGGTTGGATCGAGCATCGGGAACACCTACGTGTTCCGCAAGAGCGGCGGGATCTGGAGACCCGAGGCCGTGCTCACGCCGGTCGCCGGCGGCTATTGCGGTCAAGGTGTGGCGCTCGAAGGCGACAGGCTGGCCATCGCGTGTCCGAGCAGCACGGCTGACCCGGCGCCTCGGATTCGGATCTACAACCGTGCGAACGGAGTGTGGTCGGCTGGGCAGGTGATCACGCCCTCGGGTGGCCTCGGTCAGTCCACGAAGCACGTGGAGCTGCACGGCGATCTCCTGGTCGCGGGCGCGATCACCAACAACGCTACCTGGGTGTATCGTCGCTCTCCCACCACCGGCACGTTCGCGTTGGAGGCCACGCTGGCCCCCGGCGACGGGTTGTTCGGTCAGTTCGGGGCATCCGCGACGTCGGAGGGATCGACGGTCGTGGTCGGGGCACCGTACGTGGATGCGGCCAGCGTCGACTCTGGCGCGGCGTACGTCTACGAAAAGGTCGGCTCGAGCTGGACGCAGCGGGCTCGCCTCGTGCCCGCGGACGTCGCTGCCGGAGATCGATTCGGTCGTTCGGTGGCGTTGCGGAATGGTCTGCTCGCCGTCGGATCCGACGGCGATGACGGCACGGCGGGGGCTGTCTACCTCTTCGCCAAGAACGGCGCGGGTACGTGGGCCCAGACGGCGAAGGTGACGCCGAAGGACCGACGATACGGCGCCGCGTTCGGCAGCACGATCGCATTGGCCGGCAATCGGCTGTGGGTGGGCGCGCCGTACGACGACCAGGCCGGCTCCTCTGCCGGTGCGGCGTACGTGTTCGCACTTCCCGTCGACACGGATGGTGACGGCGTTCGCGACAGCCGCGACAACTGTCCATCGGTGGCGAACCCCGGACAGGAGAACCTGGACGGCGATGAGCTCGGTGACGCGTGCGATCCCGACAAGGATGGCGACGGCGTAGCGAACGAGGTCGACAATTGCCCCCTGAACGCGAATCCCGGGCAGCAGGACGTCGATTCGGATGGGATCGGGGATGCGTGCGATCCGTGCACGGACAAGGATCACGACGCGTACGCGCTGCAAGGCGGGTCCTGCGGTGCCGTGGACTGCAACGACACCGCCGCCGCGGTTCATCCGGGTGCGGCAGAGATCCCACGGAACGGGATCGACGAGGACTGCAATGGTGTCGACGAGTCGTGCGACCACGACGCGCTCTGCGAGGTCGGCGAGACTTGCACCAACTGCGCCAGCGATTGCGTGAGCGGCAGCACGCCCGGCGCGGTCTGCGGGAACGGGATCTGCGAAGCGGCGAACGGCGAGAGCTGCTCGACGTGCGCGGCCGACTGCAACGGCAAGACCAGCGGCCCTGCGAGCCAACGCTATTGCTGCGGCAGCACGACGGCGTGCAGCGACTCGCGCTGCAACGCCAACGGCAAGAGCTGCACCACCGTTCCCACGGTGTCGCAGAGCTATTGCTGCGGCGACACCTTGTGCAGCGTGGGCGAGAGCTGCGGGAATTGCCGGCTCGATTGCACGGTGGGAGCCGAGGTCTGCACCGGCGGGCTCGACGAGGACTGCGACGCGACGATCGACTGCGCGGATTCCAATTGCACCGGAACGCCGGCCTGTCCGACGTGTAAGGCCGCCGGAAGCTCGTGCACGGCCAACAGCGAGTGCTGCTCGCTCAGCTGTGCCGGCAAGACGGGTAAGAAGACCTGCAAGTAGCGGCGAGTTCGGTGTTGGACTGACCCCGCGCCGGGTGGCGCGGGGTCAGCCCTTTGCGGCCTCGCCGACGATGTGGCCGAGCTCGGGCACGATGAGCTTCTCCATCGCCAGTCGCGCGGCGGCGGTGGAGCCCGGGATCGAGAAGATCACCAGCTCGCCCGAGAGCCCGGCGATGGCGCGGGACAGCATCGCGGCCGAGCCGATCTCGGCGTAGCTGAGGTAGCGGAAGAGCTCGCCGAAGCCATCGAGCGTCTTGTCGAGCAAGCCGACGATCGCCTCGTACGTGCGGTCGCGGCGCGAGATGCCGGTGCCGCCGTTCACGATCACGGCGCGCGCCGCCCCGCTGGCGCGGATCTCGGCGACGACGGCGCGGATCCGCTCCGGCTCGTCCGGCACGATCGCGTAGCGCGTGACCTCGTGCCCGGCCGCCACGAGCCGCTCGCGGATCGCGGCGCCGCTCGTGTCGGTGGCTTCGGTGCGGGTGTCGCTCACGGTGACGATCGCGCACGCGAGGCTCGCGGGCGCGGCGCGACGGTGCTCGTGATGGGCCATGGACGCGGACTCTCTCAACCCGGCGCGGTGAGCGGCGGAGCGTGGTCGGGGAAGGCGAGGCGCACGAGCGCGTGGATGAAGCGCGCCGTAGCGCCCCACACGATCGTGCCGTCGACGTCGTAGAAGTGGACGAGGTGCGGCTGGCCGAGGCGGGTGCCACGCTCCTCGACGCGGTGGATCGAGGGATCGAGGAAGCGCTCGATGGGGATCTCCATCACCTCCGCGATCTCGTCCGCGAGCGGCTGGAACGGATATGGATGGGGAAGCGTCCCGACGATCGGAGTGACCAGGAAGTTGGTGATCGTGATGCTGTCGTCGAGCCAGCCGAGAACGTCGACGTCCTCCGGCTGGATGGCGAGCTCCTCGTGGGCCTCGCGCAGCGCCGTGTGCAGCGGGCTCTCGTCGCCAGGGTCCGTCTTGCCGCCTGGAAAGCTGATCTGCCCCTTGTGCGTGCCGACGGTCTCGGTGCGACGCGTGAGCAGCACCCGCACGCCGTCCTCGGCGAGCATGAGCGGGAAGAGCACGGCGGCGCGAATGAGCGTGGGCTCGCCCGCCAGCGCGCGGCGCGGGCGCCCGGAGAGCGACGAACGCACGTGTTCGAGCCAGTCGGTACCGAGACGCATCCGTGCGAAGTTAACGGTCTCGGCGATGGGTGTCATCCGCGGGCCGCGCGCGTCCCGCGATCCTCGCGAGACGCCTCCGCGCTGTCGCGAGCAGCCTGATAGACTCGGGCGGTTTCGCACGACGAGGAGGGTCACGCCATGGCCGAGTCCGAGCCCAAACCGCCCGCGAAGAAGGACAAGGGCGCCGCCTACGATTCGTGGAAGGCCACCAACGCCGCGCCCACCGCCGGATCGCAGCAGGCGAAGGGCACGCTCAAGGGACGCTTCACGGCGATGGTCGATCGCTTCATCCGCAAGTTCAACACCGACAAGGGTTGGTACGACGAGTGACACGGTCATGAGCTTCGGCATCATCGATCACGTGGTGGCGCGCATCGCGTTCGCGGGCGCGATCGGATACGCGTCGTGGCGGCTCGCCGAGGAACGTCATCGCTCGGCGCTCGGCTGGGCGCTCGTGGGCGCCGTCCTGGGCTATGCCGTCGAGCTGTGGGCGTTCGCCGCGCTGGTCGGCCTGTGGCGCTTGCCCAAGGTGGACTTGCGTGAGCGCTATCTCGAGCTTCGGGCTCACGAGCGGTTCGCGCAGGCGCTCGGAGCACCCTCGTTGGTGGGCGATCACCTCGAGGATCGCATCTTGATGGTGCTCGCCAACAACCCGCAGGGGCTGCACCTCAACGCGCTCGCGCAGGGTGTCGGGCAGAGCTGGCGCGCGATCGACGGCGTGGTGCGCGTGCTCGTCGAGCGCCGCAAGGTGGTCCAGAAGGACGACCTCTACTTCATCGACTCCACGGCTCAGGCACCCGCAGTCGGCGGAGGTGCCGGTTGAGCATCAGCATCGTCATCCCAGCGCACAACGAAGCGGAGGCGATCGCCGGCGTGGTGACGGCCTGCAAGGCGCTGCCAGACGTGACGCAGGTGATCGTGGTGGACGACGGCTCGACCGACGACACCGGCACGATCGCGCGGCGCGCTGGCGCCGAGGTCGTCACGCACCCGTATTGCGTCGGCAACGGTGCCTCGGTGAAGTCGGGCGCGCGGGCCGCGACCGGCGACATCGTGGTCTTCCTGGATGGCGATGGGCAGCACCCGCCCGAGGACGTCCCGCGGCTGGTCGCGAAGCTCGAGGGGTATCACCTCGTGGTGGGCGCCCGCGAGCCGAGCACGCACGCCAACCTGAAGCGGCGCTTCGGCAACAACGTCTACAACGTCTTCGCCAGCTACGTGACGCAGTTCCCCATCCTGGACCTGACCAGCGGATTCCGCGCGATCCGACGCGATCTGCTGCTGCACTATCTCTATCTGCTGCCCAATGGTTTCTCGTCGCCGTCGACGCTCACGCTCGCGATCCTGCGCACCGGGCGCTCGCTCGCCTACGTTCCGATTCGCGCCCGCGAGCGCAAGGGCACCAGCAAGATCCACCTCCTGAAGGACGGGACACGCTTCTTCCTCATCATCATCAAGATCGCGACGCTGTTCTCGCCGCTGCGGGTGTTCATTCCCGTGAGCTTGCTCGCGTTCATCCTCGGCACGGCCAACTACACGTACAGCTCGGTGCTCCAGAAGCATTTCGTGTTCACCAACATGTCGGCGCTGCTCTACGTCGCGGCGGTGCTGGTGTTCATGCTGGGACTCGTGGCGGAGCAGATCGCGCAGCTCCGCCTGGATCGCACCGAGGGACTCGACACGATCGGCCGCGCGCCCGTCTGACGGCGTGGGGCCGAGGGTGGGGCGATGCGCGTCGTCGTGCTCACCACCTGTTATCCGCGTTTTTCGGGAGATTTCGCGGGCGCCCACGTGGAGCGCTCGGTGCGCCGGTTGCTCGCGATCGGCCACCAGGTCACGGTCGTCGCTCCCGCCGACGACCGCGCCGAGCCCGCGACCTGGACGGGTGGCGCGGTGATTCGCCGCGCGCGCTATCTTCCGCGGCGCCTCCGACGGTTGCCCTACGGGTACGGCGGCATCCCCGTGCACCTGCGCGCGCATCCGGGGCGCATCCTGGAGGTGCCGTTCCTGATCCTCGGGCTCGCGCTCGAAGCGTTGCGCGCGGCGCGCGATGCGGACGTGTTGCACGCGAACTGGCTCTTCACCGGTTTCGCCGCCCTGCCTGCGCGGCTCGCGCGAAGAGTCCCGCTGTTGCTGACGCTCCGTGGCAGCGACTTGGCGCTCGCAGAGTCCGCTTGGCCGCTGCGTTGGGCCGCGCGCTGGCTGCTCGCGCGGGCGGATGGGATCGCGCCGGTGAGCCAGGACCTGGCCGATCGTGCGATCGGCCTCGGCGCCCGGGCGGACCGGACCTGCCCGGTGGCGGACGGGGCCGAGACCGAGGGCTTCGCGACGCGCGAGGCGGCGCGAGCGGCCTTGAGCCTCGACCTGCGCTCGCGTCTCGCGCTCTTCGTGGGCAACGTCATCCACGTGAAGGGGATCGACGTGCTGATCGAGGCGGTCACGCAACTCGCCCCACGACGCGACCTCGCCGACGTCCGGTTCGTGCTGGTGGGAGGTGGCGCGGACATTCCGCGCTACGAAGCGCTCGCGCGCGAGCGTGGCGTCGGCGAGCGGGTGCAGTTCACCGGTTTCCGGCCGACGGACGAGGTGCCCACGTGGATGGCCGCGTGCGACCTGCTCGTCTTGCCGAGCCGTTCGGAGGGCCTCCCCAACGTCGTCCTCGAGGCGATGGGAGTGGGGCGGGCGATCGTCGCCACCCGCGTCGGCGGCTTGCCCGATCTGATCGAGGAAGGCGGCAACGGTCTGTTGGTCCCGTCGGAGTCGCCCGCAGCGCTGGCGAGCGCGCTGGCACGCTTGCTCGCGGACGGCGCCGAGCGTGAGCGCATGGGCGAGCGGAGTCGGGCCCTGTTGCGCCAGCGCGGGCTCACGTGGGAGGCCACGGCGCACCGCTACGACCAGCTCTATCGCGAGCTGGCGGAAGGCGCGCGAGAGACCCGAGAAAGAGGTGTGGACCGATGATCGAGCGTCGCTACGTGGCGTGGATCGGAGCGTGGTTGGTGGCCATCGCCGGCGCGGGCTGCGCGGTCCGGACGGCCCCTCCCGAGCCGCGCGAGGGCGGCTGGACGCGTCGCGCAGACCCCTTTCAGCATCCACCGGTGGAGTTCCCGTTCACCCTGGAAGCGGCGCCGGACGAGCAGCCCGAGTTCGCCACCTGGCACCTGCGTTACGACGCGCTCGATCGTGAGGATCCGAAGAACCCCACCGTGCAGGCGGTGCTGCGCTATCCGCGCGCGGGCACCGATGCGCTGGTGGTGGTGCTGCCGATCCTGGGCGGCGACTACTCGGAGACCGATTGGTTCGCGCGCGGCCTCGCCACCGCCGGCATGGCGACGCTGCGCTTCGACAGGAAGACGGACGTGCTCGATCCCGCGGGGGATTTCGAGCTGGCGGCGCGGCGCATCCGCGACAGCGTGGTCGACGTGCGCCGCGGCCTCGACCTCTTCGCGTCGCGCTCGCCGCTCGCCCATCAGCCGATGCGCTTCGCGCGCGTGGGGATCCTGGGGATCAGCATGGGATCGATGATCGGCAACCTGATCGCCGCTTACGATCCTCGCATCGACGCTGCAGCGCTGGTGCTCAGCGGCGGCGATTTCGCCAACGTGCTCGAGTGCGCTCGCGACGAGGTGGAGGTGAAGGCGTTCCTCGAAGGGCTGGCCTCCCGTGGCTACGACGCGAATCGGATTCGTCACGAGGCGCACGCCTATCTCGACGGGATCGATCCGCTGCGTCACGCGGCGAGCCTCGACCCCGCCACCACGCTGCTGATCCAGGGGCGTTTCGATCCGATCATCCCGTTCGAGGCGGGCACGCGTCTGTGGGAGGCCGCCCATCGCCCCGAGCGGATCGTGCTGCCGAGCGGCCATTACAGCGCGGTGCTCTTCCTGCCGTACATCCAAGCGCGGATCGAGGAGCACTTCGCGAGGCATCTGCTCGCTCACTGAAGCAACGCGCGCCGCGCGGCGCGCCGCGCGTACCGTCATCCGCCCGTCGATCGCGGACCGACGAACGTCCTGCCGCGCTCGGCGGAGAGCACGCGGAACGTCCCGGTCGCGCGCGCCAACAGGGTTCCCGCGAGATCGAGCAAGCGCCCTTCGATCTCCACGTCGCGGTCGCTGCGCCCCACCAGCCACGCCTCGCCGCGAATCGTGGTCTCGACCCGCAGCGGCCGCGCGAACTCGACTTGCAGCCGCACCGTGGCCACCACGGTGTCGGGCGACGTGAGCGAGGCGGCGGCGCCCATCAGCTCGTCGAGGATCATGCAGGTGGTGCCGCCGTGCGCGACGTTCGAGTAGCCACGGAACTCGCGCCGCAGCTCGAGCTCGCAGACGACCTTGTCGCCCTCGCGATAGGGGCGCATGCCGAGCGAGAACGGGTTCTCGGTGCCGCACGCGATGCAGCCGCGCGCGCGCACGGTCCAGTCGCGCTGCGCCGCCGCGTCGGCTGTGACGGTTCCGTCGGCGCCCGCGTCGCGGCTCTCGCTCTCGTCACGCAAGGGGCATCTCGCGAGGCGCGCGTGCGAACAGCCGTGTGGGCGCTCCCGCCGTAGCGGGAAAGCGCAACCGGAACACCGCGCCGCCACCGGCGTGATCGAGGACTTCCACGCGGCCGCCGTGACTCGTCATCACGCGCTGCACCAGCGGCAGGCCGAGCCCGGTGCCCTCGCCGGGCGCCTTGGTCGTGAAGAAAGGCTCGAAGATGCGCGCGCGGATCCCCGCGGAAACTCCGGGGCCGTCGTCCTCGACGTCGATCGTGAGGGTCTGGTCGCGCGCGTCGCGCCGCGCGACGATGCGGATCTGTCCTTCGCCGCGCATCGCCTGGGAGGCGTTGCGCAGCAAGTTGAGCAAGGCCTGCTCGATCTCGCGCGCGCTGCCTCGGATCGAGCCGAGCTCGGCCGCCAGATCCATCACGATCTCGGGCGTCTCCTTCGCGCGCGCCGCCCGGAACGCGCGCACGGCGCGTTCGATCACCATCACCGGCTCGACGTCCGTGTGGTCCTCGTGCGCGGGCCGCGCGTAGGTCAAGAGCTCGGCGACGATGCGGCTGGCGCGCTCCGCCTCGCTCACCAGGATGTCGAGGCGCTCGGGCGAGCCCGCCGGGTTGCGCTCGAGGGCGCGCGCGCAGAGCAGCACCGCGGTCAGCGGGTTGTTGAGCTCGTGGGCGACCGCCGAAACGAAGCTGCCCATCGCGGTCAGCTTCTCGGCTTGGTCGAGCCTGGCGCGGATCTCGCGCTGATCCGTGAGGTCCTTCGCGATCTCGAGCAGCCGCGCGTCGCCGGAGCCGTCCGTGGAGATCGGCGAGATCGTCGACACCAGGAAGCGGCGCGTGCCGTCGCGGCGCACGCGGATGGTCTCGACGCCGGACCGCGGCGCTCCGCGACCGAGCTCGTCGAGGAAGGCCGCGGCGTCGTGCCCCGGCGCGAAGAACCGATCGACCCGCGAGCCGATCGCGGCGCTGCGCGGCACGCCCGAGATGCGCTCCGCGCCCCGGTTCCACGCCTCGATGGTGCCGTCGCGGCGATACACGGCGATCCAGTCGTCGGCGCTCTCGAAGAGGCGGCGATGCTCCGCCTCCAGGCGCTGGAAGCGCTCCGCCGCGTGGTGCTCGCGCTGATAGAGGTGCGCGTTCGCCAGCGCGTGGGCAGCGCTGTTGGCCAGGAGCCGCGCTGCCGCGAGCTCGCCGGCATCGAGCGGCGGGTCGGCGGAGATCACCATCGTTCCCACGATCTCGCCGCGACGCACCATCGCCACGCACGCGAGCGTCTCGCCCGGCGCGGTGGCGTCGTCGTCGCGCTCCGCGTTCTCGCAGGCGGTGGTGAGGATCTCGGCTGGGCGCAGGCCGGCGTTGGGCTGGTAGAGCGTCCGCAGCAGGCGCGCCCGGGGCACCAGCGTGGCGAGCTGCTCGGACACGGCGCGGACGATCTCGTCGACGTCGAGGTCGGGATCGAGCCGCTCGGTCACCGCGAGCACGGTCTCCAGCGCTCGTCGCTGGTGCTCGCTCGCCGTGAGCGCCTGGTGCTCGTCGCGGCTGCTCTGCGCGACCAGGCCGAAGAACGTGCCGGTGCCGAACAGGAGCGGCACGTGGATCCACAGCGCGGAGCTCCACGGCTCGTTCGCGTCGTGACCGACCACCAGCGCCAAGGCATAGGCGACGCATGCGCCCGTGGTGACGACGGTGACGCGCTGGAAGGTGCCGCTCAAGCTCACGACCAGCAGCAGCACGAAGTACGAGAGAAAGAACTGGCCACGCGTGCCGTCGGTGAGCACGGCGGCGGACGTGATCACCAGCAGATCGCCGACGACCAGACCGGTTTGCAGCCGCGGATCGCCGAAGCGCTCGGGCGGCTGGCGGGCGAGCCAGATCTGGCTGGCGAGAAAGAGCGCCGCGAGTGCGAGCGATGGGCCCGGGGCGGGGGCCTCCGCCGACACCAGCGCCGCTGTCGTGACGAGCGCGAGCGCGAGCCTGAGCGACAGGATGGCCGCGCGGTTCTCGAGCCAGCCGCGGCCCAGGCTCGGCTGATGCAGGAAGTCGAAGGCGCGCTCGGACACGAAGCCTCGTTGGGAGGAGCGTCGCAGGGTCTCGCGGCGCCGCTAGTCTACCCGCGCATCCAGCGGCGGCCGAATGGAATCGGCTGGAGCGGCTCTTGGCCCGAGCCTGCGCGGCGCGCGAACGCTCAAGGCGCGCGTAGCCCGGGGGCTATACGCCGCACGACGTCGGCGAGGACGCCGTGCGCGGTACGGGCCGCGCGCAGCATGGGCGGAATGTCCCCGATCAGCCCGGGACGCTCGAGCACCCGTCGAATCAGGCGTCGCAGGCGGACTTCGCCGCGATCGTCGACGGCGCCGGAGAGATCGGGAAGGCGATGCTCGACGGGATCGAGGACGACGCGCACGGACGCGCACGGAACGCCGTGCTCGTGGCAGACCTGCGCCACGGCGAGGCCTTCCATCTCGACGGCGAGACAGCCGCGATCACCGAACGCGCGCTTCTCGTTGGGATCGGCGAGCACCCGCGGGCTGGTGAGAAAGGCCCCGAGTCGATGGGGGATGCCTGCTTTCGCCAGGCCGCAGGTCAGTCGCTCCGTGAGGGCGGCGGTCATCTCGACGGCGTCGCCGAGAGCGCCTCCGTGAAGCGCGTGATGGCGGGTGGGAACGACCACGTCTCCGATTGCGAGCGTCGGATCGAGGCCGCCGGCGAGGCCCGCCAAGAGCACGGCGTCGGGGCGCTCGCGGGTCAGCAGCGCACGGGTGGCGTCGGCGGCGCGAGCCGGTCCCATCGCGATCCGATGCAGCGACCAGCTCCCGCTCGCGGCGAGCGGAACCACGCGCGCCAGCGCGCGGGCCTCGCCGCCCGTGGGCGCCAGGACCCAGATCATCGCCGCTCGCTCTTGCCCGTTCGCGACCCCCGCTGTGCGACGGGGCGTCGTCCCGGCGCGCACCGACGCACCGCCCCGACCGCGGCCGGGATCGCCGCGGGAATCGAAGCCCGCGCGGAAATCTGAATGACCTCGGCAACTTTCGCTTGACAGCTGAAATGCATTCTCCTACGCTCGGGTCGAATCGTGTCGTCGAGTGACGCGAGCGTTGCTCGGTCGATCTCGAACGATACTCGGAGGAATGCGATGAAACGCCTCTTTGTCAGCGCAACGACTGTCGCTCTTCTCGTGGCCGCGCTCAGCGGAACGGCGCGTGCGAACGCCGAGTACTCGTCGGTCGTCGACGATCATCCGGTTCGGATCGTAGCGTATCCGGTGAACATGGTCGGCACGCTGCTTCAGTGGGTGTTCTTCCGCCCCTACCACTACGTGATGTCGCTGCCGTACGTCTCGGACATCTCGGGCCACAAGATCAACGAGACGTTGATCACCGACAGCAAGTCCGGCGTCGCGCTCTGACGCGCGCGTCGCTCGACGCACCCGGGACCGGCGCACTCGAGCGCCGCCGTCCGCCCGCTAGGGCAAAGCCCAAGGCGCATTCGCCTTGGGCTTTCGCGTCTCCAGCACCTGACCGCCCCGCGCGGGACGCCATTCGTGCAGCGCGCGTCCGACGCCGCAGGACGCGTCGCGAATCAATCGAAGACACCCAGGTTCGCTTGCCGCACCAGCAGCTTCTTGAGCCCGACCTTCGAGAACTGGACGAGCACCTTGCGCGAGTCGCCGTGATCCGAGGTGCCGCGCACCGTGCCGCGCCCGAACGTCGGATGGACCACGACCATCCCGGGGCGGATGTCGTCGTTCGGCTGTAGCTTCCGGACGGCTTCCTGGCTCGCTTCGGTGTCGATGGTTCGCTCCGCGGGCGCGTGCGGCTCGGCGGCGCTCGCGGCGAACGCGGATCGAGGGATGGAGGGCGGCGTGGTGCGCTGATACTGGGGCGTGCTCAGGCTCGTCACGCCGACGAACTTGGTGGATTCGCGATCGAGGTCGCGCAGGAAGCGGGAGGGGACCGAGGGGCGGCGCTCGCCGTGCATCATGCGCGCGTCCGCGTAGCTCAGCGTGAGGCGTTCCCGCGCCCGGGTCATGCCCACGTAGAGCAGGCGGCGCTCTTCGGCGGTGGCCAGCGGCAGGTTCATCGAGCGCACGTGGGGCAGCAGCTCCTCCTCGAGCCCGACGAGAAACACCACCGGGAACTCGAGTCCCTTGGCGGTGTGCAACGTCATCAGGTTCACCCGGTCGCGCTCGGCGTTCAGATCGTCCGAGTCCGCCACCAGCGAGACCTCGTCCAGAAACTGGCGGGCGGTCCCCTCGGGCTCGCGGCTCTCGAATTCGGTGGCAACGCGCAGCAGCTCGTCGAGGTTCTCGCGGCGGCTCTGCGCTTCGGGGTCGTCGTCGCTCTCGAGCGCCGCCAGATAGCCGCTCTCGCGCAGCAGGCGTTCGAGCAACGGCACCGGCCGAAGCTCCTCGGCCACCGCGCGAATCTCGCCGAGCCACGTCAAGAACTTGGTCAGCGAGCGCCGCGAGCTGGGGGTGATCTCCGCGCGCTGGGTCGCCAGCGCCAACGCCTCGCCCCAGCTCACCCCGTGCTCGCGTGCGATGGCGTCGACGCGCTCCAGCGTGGTGGCGCCGATGCCGCGCGCCGGCCGGTTGAGGATGCGCCGCAATGCGACGGGCTCGTTGGGGCAGAGCGCCGCGCGCAGGTAGCAGAGCGCGTCCTTGATCTCGGCGCGGTCGTAGAAGCGGATGCCTCCGATGATGATGTACGGCAGATTCCAGCGCCGAAGCTCGTCCTCGAGCGGGCGCGACTGGGCGTTGGTTCGGTAGAGGATCGCGAAGTCGCGCGGGCGGCGGTTCTCGACGCGCGCCAGGCGCAGCATCTCGCCGATCACGAAGCGTGCCTCGTCGAGGTCGGTGGGGGTGGCGCGCAGCAGCACGGGCTCGCCCTGGCTGCCGGCGGTCCACAGCGTCTTGTCGCGGCGATTGGCGTCGGCGGCGATCACCGAGTGCGCGGCGCGTAGGATGTTTCCCGTCGAGCGGTAGTTCTGCTCGAGCTTGATGACGGCGGTGCCCGGGAAGTCGCGTTCGAACCGGCGGATGTGCGAGACGTCCGCGCCGCGCCAGCCGTAGATCGACTGGTCCTCGTCGCCCACGGCCATGAGCCGCTCGCCGCGGTCGGCGATCAGCTTCACGAATTGGTACTGCACCGTGTTGGTGTCCTGGAACTCGTCCACCAAGAGGTGCTGGAATGGACCCCGGCGCAGGTAGTCGACGAGCGCCTCGTTGCGTTGCAGCAAGCGCACCGCCACCAGCAAGAGATCGTCGAAGTCGAGCGCGCCGGCCTCCGCGAGGCGCTCTTGATAGCGGCGCAACAGCTCGAGCTTGCGCTCGCCGGCGGTGCCCGGGACCTCGGCGTCCGAGTCGCGTGGGTCGATGCCGCGGCTCTTGAGGACGCCCATGGCGTGCACCAGGCGGTTGGGGTGGAACGTGTCGTCCCCCAGGTTGGCCTCGCGCACCAGCGCCTTGAGCACCTGGGAGCGATCCGCTTCGTCGTAGATGGTGAACTGGCGGGACAGGCCGATGCGGTCGCCGTACGCGCGCAGCAGCCGCACGCAGATCGAATGGAACGTCCCGGCGCGCAGCCCACGCCCCGCCTCGCCGAGCAGGCCGTGGAGGCGCTCCCGGATCTCGCCGGCGGCCTTGTTGGTGAAGGTCACGGCCAGGATCGAGCTGGGCTCCACGGCGCGCGCGCTCACCAGGTGCGCGATTCGATGGGTGAGCGCCCGCGTCTTGCCGCTGCCCGCGCCGGCGATCACGAGCAGCGGCGAGCCTTGGTGCAAGACCACCTCGCGCTGAGGCGGATTGAGACCTTCCAACGGATCGTGAGTCAACGAGGATGCTCCGAAAGTCGAAACGTGCCGTGGGCGAGCAGGCTGCCCCCGGACGAGTCGTCGTGAGTGGTTGCTCGGGGCGGCCGGGCGATCGCCGGCGGACGATCGTGTGGCCGGCGCGTGTCGCGCCCGCTTCTACGCTGGGACGAATGGGTCGGCTCGGGTCGAGGACGGCATGCGCGGCCCCGCGCGCGGTGTCGGCTGGGCGCCGTCCGGGGCCGATTCTCCATCAGCCCTCGCGTCGATTCTTGTTGCGAGGGGCGTGCGCCGAGGTCGCCCACCCGTCGATGTTCCGCTGTTTCCCGCGCGCCACCGCGAGGGCCTCGGCGGGCACGTCGCGGGTGATGGTGGACCCCGAGCCGATGTAAGCGCCGCGGCCCACCGTGACCGGCGCGACGAGCTGGGTATCCGAGCCCACGAACACGTCGTCCTCGATCACGGTCTGGTACTTGGCGACGCCGTCGTAATTGCAGGTGATGGTGCCGCAGCCGATGTTGACGTTGGAGCCGACCGAGGCGTCGCCGATGTAGGTCAGATGCGAGGCCTTCGAGCCGGCGCCGAACTTCGCCTTCTTGATCTCGACGAAGTTGCCGACCTTCACGTCGGCGCCGAGATCGCTGCCCGGTCGGAGGTGCGCCATCGGTCCGACGGCGGCGCCGGCGCCGATGCGGCTCTCCTCGATCACGCAATACGGCTTGATCGTCACGCGCTCGTCGAGCACGGAATCGACCACGATGGCGCCGGTGCCGATCCTGCACCCCTCGCCGATCCGCGTGGCGCCGCGGATCTCGGCGCCGGGATCGAGGACGCTGTCCGCGCCCACGCTCACCCCGACGTCCACCCAGGTGGTCTCGGGATCGCGAACCGTGACCCCGTCGCGCATCAATCCCGCGAGGACGCGGCGATTGAGGATGGCGCCGGCGCGCGCGAGCTTCGCACGATCGTCCACGCCGTGGACCTCGTCCGGATCGGCGACCACGCTGTGCACGGCGACGAGGCCGCGCTCGTGCGCGATCGCCACCAGGTCGGTCAAGTAGTACTCGCCCTGTGCGTTGCGATTGCTCAGCGTGGGCAGCGTCGCGCGCAGAAAGGCGGCGTCGGCGGCGTAGATTCCCGCGTTCGCCAGCCCGATCGCGCGCTCGGCGGCGGTTGCATCCTTGGCCTCGACGATTCGTTCGGCGACGCCGCCGGGGCCGATGACCACTCGCCCGTACGTCCCCGCGTCTCCCAGCTCCATCGCGAGCAGCGTGAGCGCGGCGTGTGCCTTCTCGTGGCGCGCCACCAGCGCCTGCACGGTCTCGTCCGTGAGCAGCGGTACGTCGCCCGAGAGGATCAACACCGTGCCGTCGAATCCCGCGAGCGCGGGCAGCGCCGTCAGCACTGCGTGACCCGTACCCTGGGGCGCGCCCTGATCCACCGTGGAGACGTCGGCCAGCGCGAACCCGGCGATCGCGGTGCGCACCAGCTCGCCGCAATGGCCGGTCACGACCACCACGGGGCGGGCGCCCAGCCGAAGCGCGAGCTCGATCGGGTAGCGGACCATCGGCCGTCCGCCGACCTCGTGCAGGACCTTGGGCTTGCGGGAGCGCATCCGCTTGCCCTCTCCCGCGGCCATGACGATGGCCGAGAGTGCACCCATCACCGTTCCTCCATTGGGGGATCACCACGCGGCTCGCGCGGGGTGATCCCGAGAGGTTGGCACAATCACGAAGGGGTGTCTCTCGGCTGAGCCGCTGCGGGATTCCCTCTCGGTGCTGGGACGACGGTGAGCGCGTCGCCCGCGTCGCGGCCCTGGAAACGCTGCGCTTTTCCACGCGTTCACCGGGGCGTGCGCGGCACGGCGGTTGCCCTGCGTGGGATGGCCGGGACATCGACCCTCCCGGTCATCGCGCCGACGAGGGACCCATGGAAAAGACGCTTCACCCCGAGCTTCGACGGCACGCTCGCCACGGTCACGGAGTGTGTCGATCGTGCTTCGATCTCTACGCCCACGGGCGTCGCGGGCGTTCCGAGCGCTGCCACGCATGCGCTTCCGGCTCGCGCCGCTCCGACGGCGAGCGAACGGCGATCCGGACCTTCTGGATCCAGAACCCCACGCGGAGTCACCTCGTGGCGTTCGCGGTGTGGGGGAACGAGCGCGATCTCGAGCGCGCGCGCCGCAATCTCGACCGCTTCTGGCGCCGCGCGCATCGGTGGTCCGCGCACACGTCCGGCACTGCGCGCTGAGCCGGCGGCACCTCGAGCCGCGGCGCTCGCGGTCGCCGCCCTTGAGGCGCCGCGCGCGGCGGCGCATGGTATCGGCCCATGCAAGGCCGCCCGCCGCGCATCCTCACGATCTACTTCCGCCATCAGCGCGGCGGTTTGCTGAAGCGCTTCTACACCCTGGTCGAAGCGCTCGCCGCGCGCGGATTCGAGGTCCACGTGGTGTCGGCGGCACCCCTCGCGCTCGCGCCGCGCGCCAGCGTGATCGCGCACCGCGTGTGGTGGCCCGGCGTCGATCCCGGCGGGCTCGCGTTCTGGCTCTGGTTCACGCTCGCGGCGCCCTGGACGCTGCTGCGGGTGGCGCTCGCCGTTCGGCCGCGGGCGTTGCTGGTCTTCGATCCCTATTACGCGGTGCTCGGAATCGTGGCATCGGCGTGCGCGCGGATGCCGATCGTGTCGTTCGTGCGCGCGACCCCGTGGCGCGCGCGGATGCGGATCGCGGCCGAGGGGGTTGCCTGGCGGCTCGCGACGGCCCTCGACGTCGTCGGTCTCCGGGCGAGCGCGCACGTCGTGACCATCACGCGCGCGATGATCGCGGAACTGGCGGAGCGCGTGCCCGGCATCGAGCCGCGCTGCGCGGTGCTGCCGAACTCCCTGGTGGCGCCGCCGGAGGGGTTACCGAGCCGCGCCGTGGCCCGCGCGCGCTTGTGTCGCGAGACCCGCTGGCCCGAGGACGCACTGATCGTCGCCGCCGCTGGAGTGCTGAGCGAGCGCAAGAACGTCGCGCTGGCGCTGGAAGCCCTCGCGCTCGTCCCGGAGCCGCGCGTCACGTTGCTCGTCGTGGGAGACGGGCCGACGCGGCAGGCCTTGGAGGACCGTGTCAGCGTCCTCGGTCTGAGGTCGCGCGTCCATTTCGCGGGATGGATCGAGGAGCCGCTGCCGCTCGTGCTGGGCGCCGATCTCTTCGTCCTGCCATCGGTTCACGAGGGCGCCTCCAACGCGCTCCTCGAAGCCTGGGGCGCGGGGCTGCCGGTGCTTGCGGCGCGGACTCCCGAAAGCGTGGAGATCGTCGGGGACGACTCGCTGCTCTTCGACGGCCGCGAGCCCGGCGATCTCGCCGCGCGGCTCACCTCCCTGGCCCGCGACCCGGACGCGCTCGCGCGTCTCGCCCGTGCGTCGGCCGAGCGCGGACGGCCGCTCGCTTTCGATTGGGGCGATCGCGCCGTGGCCCTCCTCGAGCGGCTGCTCGGGAGCGGCCCGAAGTAGCAGCGGCCGTGGCGGCCGTGTCGACGGGCGGTTATTCTCCGGCGCTCACGCGGCGCCCGCCTGGGCGCACTTCCTGGAGAGAAAAAAGCATGTCCGACGCGCATCCATCCCGCTTCACCGGCGGTTCCCTGACCGATCACATCCGCGAACGAATCGAGACCGGCATCCCCGGCGCCAAGGCCAAAGTCGAGGGCGGCGGTGGCCACTTCACGATCGAGGTCGAGTCCGCGGAGTTCAAGGGCAAGAGCACCCTCGAGAAGCAGCGTCTGGTGTACGGCACGATCACGGACTTGATGGCGGGCGGCGACGCGCCCATCCATGCCGTCGATACGATGATCACCCGCGTCCCCGCGGGCGCCTGACCGAAAGCCCAGCGAATCCCGTTCGGATTTGACCGCCCCCCGGGCCACGGTTAGCGTGGCGGGCGCAATCACTCATCGAACAGCACCCAGAAGAGGAAAGAGCACCATGGGTCTCTTGGACAAGTTTCTCGGCAAGAAGGACGCGCCTGCTCCGGCCTACACCCCACCCGCGCCACCCTCGGCGCCTGCGCCCAGCGCGCCAGCGCCCGCTCGCGCCGCGACGCCGGCACCTTCGGCAGGTGCCAAGGAAGTCCACGATCGGATCGACAACCTGGTGAAGGGCAACAAGGTCGTGCTCTTCATGAAGGGCTCGAAGCTCTTCCCGCAGTGCGGCTTCTCGGCGGCGACCGTCGAGATCCTCAATCAGTACGGCGTGCCGTTCGTCGACGTGGACGTGCTCTCGGATCCCGGCATCCGTCAGGGCATCAAGGAGTTCTCGCAGTGGCCGACGATCCCGCAGCTCTTCATCGACGGCAAGTTCGTCGGCGGTTGTGACATCGCCCGCGAGATGCACGCCAACGGCGAGCTCGCGGCGTTGCTCAAGGGCGGTGGCGAGAGCGCCCAGAACTGAGCGCGCGAGTCGCGGGAGCGACGACGGGGTCTGGCGAACGCCAGACCCCGTTTCGTTTCATCGGAACTGCTTCAAAGCCCCGACGCGACACGGCCGGGACGGGGGACTCGGGCTCGTTTCGGCCCCCCGTGTCGGTCGACTCACCCCAGCCGCTTCTTGAGCGCGTCGAGCTGCTTGGGAAGCTCCTCGGGCAGCTTCCGGCCGAACTCCTGGTGGAACTCGCCCACCTGCTGGGCCTCGTCGCGCCACACCTCGCGGTCCACCGAAAGCAGACCCTCGACGGTCTTCTGATCGATCGGAAGCTCGTTGGTGTCGAGGTCGGCCACGTTCGGCAGGTAGCCGATCGGGCTCTCCTGGGCCTTGGTGCCGCCATTCTTGCTACGCTCGACGATCCAGCGCAGCACACGAACGTTGTCGCCGTATCCCGGCCAGATGAAGCGGCCGTTCGCGTCGGTGCGGAACCAGTTGACGTGGAAGACCTTGGGCGGATTGGGCACGTGCTCGCCCATCTTGAGCCAGTGCGCCCAGTAGTCGCCCATGTTGTAGCCGCAGAAGGGCAGCATCGCCATGGGATCGCGGCGCACCACGCCGACCGCGCCGGTTTGCGCCGCGGTGGTCTCGGAGGCCATCGCGGAGCCGACGAAGACGCCGTGCTTCCAATCGAACGACTCGTAGACGAGCGGTGCGGTGCGCGCGCGGCGCCCGCCGAACAGGATGGCGCTGATGGGCACGCCTTGCGGATCGTCGAACTTGGGATGCACCGACGGGCATTGCCGCGCTGGGGTGGTGTAGCGGCTGTTGGGATGGGCCGCCTTGTCCTTGCTCTCCGGCGTCCAGTGGCGACCTTGCCAATCGGTGGCGGTGGCCGGCGGATCGCCTCCCATGCCTTCCCACCACGGGCAGCCATCGTCGGTCAGGGCGACGTTGGTGAAGATCGAGTTCCGGTTGAAGGTCAGCATGGCGTTGGGGTTGGTCTTCGTGCTGGTGCCGGGGGCCACGCCGAAGAACCCTGCTTCCGGGTTGATCGCCCACAGCCGGCCGTCGGGGCCCTTGCGCATCCACGCGATGTCGTCGCCGACGGTCCACACCTTCCAGCCGAGCTTCTTCTGTGACTCGGGCGGAACCAGCATCGCCAGGTTGGTCTTGCCGCAGGCGCTGGGGAACGCGGCGGCCACGTAGGACGTCTCTCCTTCGGGCGACTCGAGCCCGAGCAGCAGCATGTGCTCCGCCATCCACATCTCGTCCCGTCCCTGGACGGACGCGATGCGCAGCGCGAAGCACTTCTTCCCGAGCAGCGCGTTGCCGCCGTACCCCGATCCGATCGACCAGATCTCGCGCGTCTCCGGGAAATGACAGATGAAACGGCGATCGGGCGAGAGATCGCCCAGGCTGTGGAGGCCGCGGCAGAAGTCGTCCGAGCCGCCCAGCTGGTCGAGCGCCGCCTTCCCCATGCGGGTCATGATCCGCATGTTGACGACCACGTACGGGCTGTCGGTGATCTCGATGCCGATCTTGGAGAGCGGCGAGCCCAGCGGCCCCATGCAGTACGGCACCACGTACATGGTGCGGCCCTTCATGCAGCCGGCGTAGAGCGCCGAGAGTTGCGCCTTGGCGTCCTGGGGGGCCATCCAGTTGTTGGTGGGGCCGGCGTCCTCGGGCTTGTGCGAGCAGATGAACGTGAGGTGCTCGGTGCGGGCGACGTCGTTGGGGTTGGAGCGGTGCAGGAAGCTGTTCGGGTACTTCTTCTCGTTGAGGGGGGTGAGCGTCCCGCTGCCGACCATCTCGCGGATCAGGCGCTCGTTTTCCTGATCCGAACCGTCGCACCAAACCACTTGGTCGGGTTTGGTGAGCGCGGCACAGCTATCGACCCATGCCTGCAACGTCGCGTTCATGCTTCGCCCCCTTGTTCACCCCGGCCCCGCACCCGAGGCGGGCGTGCAGATACGTTCGTCTCAGCCGTTTCCGCCAACACCCTCGCAACGAGAGTGGCAATTCGCGAGACGGACGACTGGATGCGGTGCGGAGTGGAACGGTTTATGTCGCTCCGCGTCGAAGCTAGCACACGGGTCTGGCACCGGAAACGGGCACCGGAGACGGTGGCCGTCGGTCGGTGCGGACGGTGCGCGCCGGCTCGGTTCGCGCGGCGCTGGTCTAGACTGACGGCCTCGCGAGATGCCGAGCGAGGGAGCCCGGGATGACGATGGACGCGTCGAAGACCTTCCGCACGCGAGTCGCGCGCGCCCTGGGGGCGCTCGTGGTGCTGCTCGGCGGAGGGCTCGTCCTCGGGCAACCCGCTCACGCGGATGCCGCGGGCTACCCGAGCTCGGCCGCCGAGGCGCGTCGCATTCGCGAGTCGCTGGAGAAGGACATCGCGGCCGAGCGCGATCAGCCGTCGCCGCGCGCGCACCTCACGGCCGCTCGCGAGGAGTTCGTGGCGCTGCTGCGCGAGATCGAGGTGCTCTACGGCCGCGTCGGCGATCTCGATGCCGAGCAGATGTCGCGCGCCACGCGCGAGACGCTGGCGCGTAATGCGCTGGCGAAGCCGCCCGTGGCGCGCTCGTTCCGCGGCTCTCCCAGCGCCGAGCAGATCAACGTGCTCTCGAGCGCGGCGCAGGACATGCGCCGCAAGCTCGAGGTGCTCAAGGCGCGCCGCGCGGCGCTCGAGAGCGAGCGGGACTCGGGCTCCAAGAGCGAGCGCGACCGGGTCGCCGCGCACCGGGCGGAAAGCGCGGCCCGACTCGCGAGCTACCAGGCCGAGCTGCCGCGGCTGCGCGACGCGGCGAGCGCGCTCGAGGAACAGCAGGCGGTCGAGGTGCGCCTGCACGTCCTCGAGCTCACCCTCGAGCACGACGATCGGCTGCTCGCGTTCCTCGCCCGCCGCGCGGAGGCGATCCCGGCGCAGCTCGCGCTCGTCGACATCGAGATCGAGGCGGCGGCGAAGGCGGTGGAGCGCGCCGACCAGGAGCTGCGCGCCGCGTGGGACGCGGAGAGTGCCGCACTCGGGCGCGTTCAACGCGAGGCCGAGGCGGCGCGGCGCGAGGCCGCGCGTGGCGTCGAGAGCGCCCTCGGCGAGTGGGACCGGCTGCTGCAAGCCTGGCGCGCGGATTCGCTCTCGCTCGACAGTCGCACCGCCGCGCGCAAGCGCGAGCTGGCTGCGGTGCAGAGCGCGGGATTGCGCGCGGACGCACTCGACACCGCGAAGGCGCGCTTCGACCAGCTGCGCGAGCGCTACGACAAGAGCCGCGCCGTGGGCATCGACACCGTGCCGCTGATCCAGCGCGGCCTCGAGCGCGTCGCCAAGGATCGCGAGACGTTCCTCGGCGGCGGTGAACGCGAACGCTGGCGGAACGCGCGCGCCGACGCGGTCACCGCGCTCGAGGACATCGAGACGCAGCTCGCCGACCTCGACGAGACCTGGCGGAGCACCGTGGCCAGCGCGCGCAACGCGTGGCTGGCTGCGAGCGCCGGCGAGCCGCAAGCGCTCACCGAGCTCTGGGAGTCGGAGGAGCTGCCGATCTGGGAGGAGGCGCAGCGGCAGCGCCGCGAGTCGCTGCGCGCCCTCGACGATGCGTTGCGGGCGATCTCCGACGAGTACCAGGCGCGCCTCGAGCGCGCCGATACGCTCGCCGGCATGCTCGAGGTCGAGGAGCGTTGGCTCGAGCGGCGCGCGCTGCTGAGCCGCAGCCCGATGCCGAGTGTCCGGCGCGCCGCCGGACAAGCGCTCGTCGACTATCGCGCCTGGATGGAGAGCGGGCGTGAGGTGCGTTGGCCGGTGGTCGCGGCGCTCGTGCTGTTGACGCTGTGCTGGCGGATCGCGATCGCGCGGGTGAGGCGGGTGACCGCGCGCTGGCTGGAATCGCGCGGCGACGTGGATGCGAGCCAGCTCGAGGCGCGCCGCGCCTGGCGCACGGTGGGGCTTCGCGCTTCGTGGGTGCCGCTCGCGCCGTTGATCGGTTGGCTCGCCGCCTCGGTCATCGACGCGGAGGCGGGGGAGGCGCGCGCGCTCGTGGAAGCGGGCTGGATCGGCGCCGCGGTGCTCGCGATCTACGCGCTGGTGCGCGGCTTGCTCACGGCGGTGCGCGACGAGCGCGTGAGCCGGCGCTACCGGCGCGTCGCCGCGGTGAGCGCGATCATCGTGCTCACGCTCGGGCTGCCGCACTACTACCTCGGCGCCATCAATTACGAATCGTGCAACCCAGACCTGACCACGCTGCTCGGCCGCGTGGTGCGCACCACGCTCGCGATCGCGATCGGCGTGGCGCTGATCTCGCGCGCTTCGCTGCTGGCGTTGCTGCCGGCGCGCATGCGGGCGGTGGCCGATCGCCGGCTCGGGCCGATCCGGGTCCTGCTGCTCGTGGCGCTGGTGGTGACGGTGATCGCCGACTGGACCGGCTACGCCAAGCTCGCGAGCTGGAACTTCACGGCGGCGTTCGGCAGCGTCGGGGTCCTGGCGGTGGGCATCGCCGCGGCGCGCACCGCGCTGCAGGCGCTCGCGTACGGCGCGGACGTGACGGTCACGGACGTGCTCATGGAGCAGCGTCGCGAGTTCCTGTTGCAGCAGGCGCGCACCGCCGTCGTGCTCATCGCCGCCGCCGTGATCGTGTGGGGGCTCTTGCTGGCGCTACGCGTGGCGCCCGCCGATCTGCAGGCGCTCATGCTGCGCCACGTCTCGCCGCTGCAGGCCGAGGGCAGCTCGGCGCTCAACGTGGGCGCCGTGTGGCTGGCGCTCTTGGTGCTGGTCGGAACCGTGGTGCTGGCGCGAGCGCTGCGCGGCGCGCTGGACAGCTTCGTGCTCGCCTGGGCGGGGATGGAGCGCGACCTGCGCTACTCGGTCTCGACGGTCACGCATTACCTGATCCTCTTCGTCGGCAGCGCCAAGGCGCTGGGGAAGCTCGGCGTCGATCTCAAGGATCTGCAATGGCTGCTCGCGGCCGCCGGCGTGGGGATCGGCTTCGGCTTGCAGGAGATCATCTCCAACTTCGTGAGCGGGATCATCATCCTCTTCGAACGACCGCTCAAGATCGGCGACGTGGTGGAAGTGGACGGGCGCCCGGGCGAGGTGGTGGACGTGAGCATCCGCAGCACCACGGTGCGGACCCAGGACAACAAGTTCGTGCTGGTCCCCAACAAGGAGATCATCACCCAGCGCCTCACGAACTTCACCGGCAGCGATCCCAAGCTCCGCATCGACGTGCCGATCGGAGTCGCCTACGGCAGCGACACCGGTTTGGTGCGCGACACGCTTCTCGAAGCCGCGCGCCGCCACGGGCGCGTCTTCAAGCGCCCGCCGCCGGACGTGCTCTTCAAGCAGCACGGTGACTCCAGCCTGGACTTCGTGCTGCGCGCGTGGGTGCACGTGAAGGATCGCGACGAGGTCGCCAGCGACCTGCGCTACGCGATCGAGAACGCCTTGCGGCGCCAGCAGATCGAGGTGCCGTTCCCGCAGCGCGTCGTGCACGTGGTGTCCGCGCCGCCGATCCCGCTCGCCGACGGGGCGGTGGACGCGCGCGGCGACGAGGGCGTCGACGAGCACACGCCGAGCGACCCACGGCGGCTCGCGTGAGCGGCGGGCTCGAGGGGGCCGCGCCGCGTCCGATCTCCGTCGAACGCGGGATGCGGCGCCGCGCACGGCTCGCCGTCTGAGGCGCGAGGCTCGAGGCGATGGCCGCGTCCCGGGTTCGATCCGCCGCGGCCCGCGCCGCGAGCGCCGCGCCGCCGATTCCGCGGGCGCTGCGCGAGCTCTGCGCGCGCGTCGGGATCGCGACCGCGTATCGCGACGGTTTCGCCGAGCGGCGCGTGCCGCCCGTGGACAGCTTGCTCGCGGTGCTGCGCGCGTGTGGCATCGCGATCCAACGAGTCGAGGACGCGAAGCGCTGCACCGCCGCGCTCGAGCGTCGTCGTTGGACGACGCCCACCGATGGCTGCGTGGTGAGCTGGGGCGACGCGGCGGCGCGCGTCGCGCTGCGCGTGCCCGCGCGGGCGAGGCGCGCGCCGATCCGCGTGACGGTCGCGAACGAGGACGGCGAGCGCGTCCTCCACGATCTCGCCGCCGGTGCGCGAACCGTGCGCGAGGAGCGCACCGTCGATGGGATCGCGTACGCGCAGCTCGAGCTGCGAGTCGCCGCGCCCGGCGGCGCGGGCGTGCACGAGCTCGCGATCGAATGGGGTGACCAGCGCGCCGTCGCCACCTGGATCGTGGCGCCCGAGCGCGCGCACCCGCTCGCGGGCCGTCGCGCGATGGTGGTGGCGCCGCTCTTCGCCTTGCGCACCGGCCGCAGCCTCGGCGTCGGCGACTTCGGCGATCTCGGCGACCTGGCCGAGGCGGTGGGTCGCTTGGGCGGCGACGGCGTCGCCACCTTGCCCATTCTCGCGGCGTTTCTCGACGAACCCTTCGATCCGAGCCCGTACGCCCCGGTGAGCCGGCTCTTCTGGAACGAGCTCTACCTGAACCTGGCGACGGTGCCGGAGGTCGAGCGCCTCGGCGACGGTTCGCCGCGCCTCGCCCGCACGGCAGCCCGCGAGGCGCGGGCACTCGCGTCCGCGGCGGACGTCGATTACCGGCGCGCGATGCGACTGAAGCGCGCGTGCCTGGAACGCTGCGCCGCGCGACTCGTTGCCGCGGGTGGAGCGCGCCTCGCCGCGTTCGAGACGTTCCTCGCGCGCTCGCCGAGCACACTCGCGTACGCGCGCTTTCGCGCCAACGTCGAGCGGCGCGGCACCAGCTGGCGCCGCTGGCCGTCCGCCGAGCGCGATGGCGTGCTCGCCGACCTCGAGATCGCCGACCCGCGCGTCCGCTATCACGCGTACGTCCAGTGGCTGGCGCACGAGCAGCTCGGCGCGCTCGCCGCGCGGGCGCGTGCCGCGGGGCTCGGGCTGCTTCTCGACCATCCGGTGGGTGTTCATGCCGACGGCTTCGACGTGTGGGCCCAGCGGAGCGCGTTCCTCGAGGGCTGCTCGCTCGGTGCGCCACCGGACGATTTCTTCCGGCGCGGGCAGGGTTGGGGCGTCGCGGCGCTCGACCCCAGCGTCGTCGCGTCGCGTCCGGGGATCGACTACCTGCGCCAGGCGCTGGCCACGGTGATGACCTTCGCGGGAGCGTTACGGATCGACCACGTGATGGGGCTGCACCGTACCTTCGTCATCCCCTTCGGTGCCGAGCCCGCGGACGGCGTCTACGTGAGCATGCCGCGCGAGGCGCTCTACGCCATGCTCTGCCTGCAGTCGGTTCGAAGCGGCTGCGCGCTCGTGGGGGAAGACCTGGGCACGGTGCCCAGGGGAGTTCGCCCCGCCATGCGGCGTCATGGGTTGCTGCGCACGCGGGTGCTCGGCCCCGAGCTCGACCGACACCGCGGGGACCCGCTGCCGAACCCTCCGTCCACGGACACGGCGCTCGCGTTCGGGACCCACGACATGGCGACTTTCGCGGGCTTCCTCGCGGCACGCGACGTGAACCTGCGCAGACGCCTGGGCCTGCTCGGCGCGGCGGCGGCGCGAGACGCGCGGGCCGAGCGGGCCGCCCTGGTGCGCCGCTTGGCGGTGGCGGCGGGCGCCCGGGGCGCGCGAGCCCGCGAGGCGCTGCTCGCCCACTGCTGGAGCTGGATGGCCGCCAGCCCGGCACGGCTCGTGCTCGTGAATCTCGAGGACCTGTGGCTCGAGACGGTGCCCCACAACGTTCCTGGGACCGGGCTCGATCATCCCAATTGGAGACACAAGAACCGCTTCACGCTGGAAGAAATTCTCGAAGACCGGCGGTGGACGGCGAGGCTCGCGCGGGTGCTCGCGCGCGACGGGCGCTGACATCGTCCTGGGAGCGCGATCCGTGAAGTCCGCCCGACGTCCGCCCGAATCCTCGCCCTCTCCCTCTCCCTCGCTTTCGCCCGAGAGTCTCCTGACCGAGTTCGACCTGTACCTCTTCAACGAGGGCAACCACTTCCACCTGCACGACAAGCTCGGCGCTCACCTGCGCGAGCGGAGCGGCGAGTCCGGCACGCAGTTCGCCGTGTGGGCGCCGAACGCGCGCTACGTGAGCGTGATCGGCGATTGGAACGCCTGGGATCGATCCCGCCACCCGCTCACGCGCATCGGCGGCTCCGGGATCTGGGAAGGATTCATCGCGGGCGTCGGGAAAGGCGCCGTCTACAAGCTGCACATCGCGTCCGGCGTCAACGACTACCAGGTCGACAAGGCCGATCCTCAGGGCTTCCTGCACGAGGTGCCGCCGCGCACCGCCTCGGTCGTGTGGGACCTCGACTACGAGTGGGGCGACGGCGAGTGGATGCGCACCCGCGGCAGCCGCAACGCGCTCGGCGCGCCGCTCTCGATCTACGAGCTGCACGTCGGCTCGTGGATGCGCGTCGCCGAGGAAGGCAATCGCTCGCTCACGTATCGGGAGCTCGCGCCCAAGCTCGCGGCCCACGTGCGCGAGATGGGCTTCACCCACGTCGAGCTGATGCCGGTGATGGAGCATCCGCTCTTTCGCTCCTGGGGCTATCAGGTCACCGGCTACTTCGCGCCGACCCACCGCTTCGGCACTCCGCAGGACCTGATGTTCCTGATCGACACCCTCCATCAAGAGGGGATCGGCGTCATCCTCGATTGGGTTCCCGCCCACTTCCCGAGCGACGAGCACGGGCTCGGCTATTTCGACGGCACGTACCTCTACGAGCACGCCGACCCGCGCCAGGGCTTCCATCCCGACTGGAAGAGCCTGATCTTCAACTACGGCCGGCACGAGGTGCGCTCGTTCTTGCTCTCGAGCGCCTTCTTCTGGCTCGAGCGCTATCACGTCGACGGGCTGCGCGTGGATGGCGTCGCGTCGATGCTCTACCTCGACTACTCGCGCGAGGAGGGCGAGTGGATCCCGAATCGCTTCGGCGGACGCGAGAACATCGACGCGATCGAGCTCATGCGTCGCCTCAACGCCATGATCTACGAGCGCTTCCCGGACGTGCAGACCATCGCCGAGGAGTCGACCTCGTGGCCGATGGTGTCGCGGCCGGCCTACGTGGGTGGCCTCGGATTCGGCCTGAAGTGGGACATGGGCTGGATGCACGACACCCTCGAGTTCTTCGCCCTCGATCCCATCCACCGCAAGTTCCACCACAACCAGCTCACGTTCCGGACGCTCTATGCGTGGTCCGAGAACTTCGTGCTGGCGCTCTCCCACGACGAGGTCGTGCACGGGAAGTCGTCGTTGCTCGGCAAGATGGCTGGCGATCGCTGGCAGAAGTTCGCGAACTTGAGGCTGCTCTACGGCTGGATGTTCGGGCAGCCGGGCAAGAAGCTCATGTTCATGGGCGGCGAGCTGGCGCCGTGGAGCGAATGGAACGAGGAAGCGAGCCTCGACTGGGAGCTCTTGCGGCACGCCGAGCACGAAGGCGTGCGTCGCTGGCTCGCCGATCTCAACCGCCTCTATCGCGACGAGCCCTCGATGCACGAGGGCGATTGCGTTCCCGAGGGCTTCGAATGGGTCGACTGCCACGACGCCGACAACGGAGTCGTGTGCTTCCTGCGCAAGCCCAAGGGCAACGGCGCGCAGACCCTGGTGGTGCTCAACTTCACTCCGGTGCTGCGCATCGGTTACCGCGTGGGCGTGCCGTTTCCGGGCCGTTGGCGCGAATGCCTCAACTCGGACGCCCGTCACTACGCGGGCAGCGGCGCGGGTAATCTGGGTGGCGTGGTCGCGGAGCCCTGGCCGATCCATGGACGCCAGCATTCGGTGCTGCTCACGCTGCCGCCGCTCTCGGCGCTCTTCCTGCGCGGCGAGCCCGCGCCTGCGCCGGTGCCGGTTCGCGAGCCGTCGCGCCGCTTGACCGGATGAGCTTGGAGACGCCCGCGCACACGCTCTCCGTCGCGGAGGTCGCCGCGCGGTTCGAGGTCGATCCCGCGCTCGGGCTGAGCGCTGCCGCCGCGCGCGCGCGGCTCGACGAGCTCGGCCCCAACGAGCTGGTCGAGCACGGCGGCAAGGGGCCGTGGCGGATCCTGTGGGAGCAGTTCGCCGCCACGATGATGGTGATCTTGCTGTTCGCGGCGGGTATTTCGGTGTGGCTCGCCGACTACCACGACGCCATCGCGATCCTCGCGATCGTGCTGCTCAACGCGGTGCTCGGCTTCAGCCAGGAGTACCGCGCGGAGAAGGCCATCGCCGCGCTCAAGCGTCTGAGCGTGCCGACCGTCCGAGTGCGTCGTGACGGCGCGCTGCGCGAGCTCTCGGCGCGCGAGCTGGTGCCGGGCGACGTGGTGCTGCTCGAAGCGGGCAACGTGGTTCCCGCCGATGGTCGCGTGATCGAGAGCTCGAGCCTGCGCACCCAGGAGTCGGCGCTCACCGGCGAGTCGGAGCCGGTCGACAAGTCGGTCGCGGCGCTGGGCGCGGAGGCCGAGGCGCTCGGAGACCGGCGCAACCTGGCGTTCATGGGAACGAACGTCGTTCACGGACGCGGCCTGTTGCTGGCGACCGCGACCGGGATGCGCACCGAGCTCGGCAAGATCGCGGCCTTGATCCAGTCGGCTGGCCAAGAGCCGACACCGCTCCAGAAGCGTCTCGATCGCCTCGGCAAGGTTCTCGCGGGGGCGGCGCTCGCGATCGTGGCGGTGGTCTTCCTGTTGGGCATCGCGCGCGGCGAACGCGCCCGCGACATGATCCTCACCGCGGTCAGCCTGGCGGTGGCGGCGGTGCCGGAGGGGCTCCCCGCCGTGGTCACCGTCGCCCTGGCGCTCGGTGCCCAGCGCATGCTGAAGCGGCGGGCGCTGATCCGGAAGCTGCCGGCGGTCGAGACGCTCGGGTCGGTCGCCGTCATCTGCACCGACAAGACCGGGACGCTCACCGAGAACCGCATGACGGTCACGGCGCTCGAGGTGGCGGGGCGGCGCGTGGACGTGCCGCCGGTGGGAGCCGACGCCGTGGCTTCGCTCGCATTGCCCGAGCATCCGGCCCTGCCGCTGTTGCTCGCCGGCTCGGCGCTCTGCAACGACGCGGCGCACGAGCTCGGTGCGGCGTCCGCCGTCGGCGATCCGACCGAGACCGCGCTGGTGGCGGTCGCCGCGCGCTACGGGCTCGACAAGCACGCGCTCGAGCCGTGGCTGCCGCGCGTCGCCGAGCTGCCCTTCGACTCGACGCGCAAGCGCATGACCACGGTGCACGCCACCGCCGAGCTGAGTGCGCGCGCCGCGAGCGACCCGGCCCTCACCGGGCTCGCGAAGGCACTCGCCGACACGCCGTTCGTCGCGTTCACCAAGGGCGCCGTCGACGGGCTCGTCGAGGTGTCCACGCGGGTCTGGGGCGAGCGCGGCGTCGAGTTCCTGGACGCCGACCGACGCGCTCGGGTGCTGGCCGCGAACGCCGCGCTGGCGGGGCGCGGCATGCGCGTGCTCGGCGTCGCCGTCCGTCCTCGCGTCGATCCGGGAGTGGGCGGCGACGGCGATCCGCTGGAGCGCGACCTCACGTTCGTGGGGCTGGTGGCGATGGTCGATCCACCCCGCGCCGAAGCGAAAGCGGCCGTCGCCACCTGCATCGGCGCCGGCATCCGGACGGTGATGATCACCGGCGACCACCCGCTCACCGCGCTCGAGATCGCGCGCCAGCTCGGCATCACGAGCGAGCGCGTGGTGACCGGTGCCGAGCTCGAGCGGGCATCGGATGCGGAGCTCGACGAGTGGGTGCGGAGCGTCTCGGTGTTCGCGCGGGTCTCGCCCGAGCACAAGCTGCGCATCGTCGAGGCGTTTCAGGCGCGCGGTCACGACGTGGCGATGACGGGCGACGGCGTGAACGACGCGCCCGCGCTCAAGAAGGCGGACATCGGCGTGGCCATGGGCGTCACCGGCACCGACGTGTCGAAAGAAGCGGCGGACATGGTGCTCCTCGACGACAACTTCGCGACGATCGTGGCGGCGGTCGAGGAGGGGCGCGTCATCTACGACAACATCCGGCGCTTCATCCGCTACCTCGTGTCCACCAACTCGGCCGAGATCCTGGTGATGCTGCTGGCGCCGTTCCTCGGCATGCCGCTGCCGTTGCTGCCGCTGCAGATTCTCTGGATCAACCTGGTGACCGACGGCCCACCCGCGCTGGCGCTCGGCCTCGAGCCAGCCGAGCGCTACACCATGCGCCGTCCCCCCTACGACTCCCGGGAGAGCCTCTTCGCCCGCGGGCTCGGGTTCCACGCGGTGTGGGTCGGGCTCTTGATGACCGTCACGTGCCTGGGCGTGGGCTACGTGCCGTGGCGCGCCGGCCGCGAGCAATGGCAGACGATGCTCTTCACCACCCTCGCGTTCGCGCAGATGGCGCACGTGCTGGCGATCCGCTCGGAGCACGATTCGCTCTTCCGCCAGGGGCTGTTCTCGAACCCGTGGGTGCTCGGCTCGGTGATTCTGACGGTCGCGATGCAGATGATTGTGGTATTCGTTCCCGGATTGCAGACCGTCTTCCACACGGTCGCGCTCGGACCCGCCGACCTCGGCTGGTGCGTGGGGCTCGCGAGCCTCACGTTCCTCGGTGTCGAGATCGAGAAAGGGCTCACGCGCCGCCGTCTACGCGAGGCGAGAAAGGTGACGACATGACGATGCGATTGGGCGGTGAGGTGGTGGCGGCGATGCTCGCCGCCGAGGGCGTCGACACGGTCTTCGGCATCGTCGACGGCACGTATCTCGGGCTCTTCGCGAGCTTCGAGAAGTACGGCATCCGCTTCTACTCGCCGCGCCACGAGACCTGCGCGCTGCACATGGCGGGCGCCTACGCGCGCCTCACCGGCAAGCTCGGCGTGTGCATCGCCAGCAACGGGCCGGGTGTGGCCAACGCGCTGCCCGGCGTGGCGGTCGAGAACGGCGAAGGCAACCGGGTGCTCTTGCTCACGAGCTGCCGCCGTCAGGGCATCGCCTATCCCGATCGAGGCGGCACATACCAGTACTTCGATCAGGCGGCGGTCACGCGTCCCATGGCCAAGTGGAGCTGCGCCGTGCCGAGCTTCGATCGCATTCCCGAGCTCATGCGGCGCGCGTTCCGGATCGCGCACCGCGGACGCCCAGGCGTGGTCCACGTCGACCTGCCGGAGAACGTGCTCAACAATGCGTTTCCCGCCGGCGACGACTGGGTGCGCACGCCGCACCAATACCGTCGCACCGAGCCCTTGCGCGCCGCGCCCGCGGACGTCGAGCGGGTGGCCGCGATGCTCCGCGAGGCGGAGCGGCCCCTCATCCACGCCGGCAGCGGCATCGTCCACGCGCTCGCCTACGACGAGCTCCTGGAGGTCGCGGAGCTCGCGCACGCGCCGGTGAGCACGAGCTGGGGGGCGCGCGCGGTGATGCCGGACGCCCACAAGCTCGCGTTGCCGGTGCCGTTGCTCTCGGTGGTGAACGAGTGCCGCGCCGCCGCCGACGTGGTGCTGGTGGTGGGCTCGCGCCTCGGGGAGACCGATTGGTGGGGCAAGGCGCCGTACTGGGGCCGCGGCGCGGCCCAGCGCCTCGTGCAGGTCGATGGCGACGAGGAGCTGCTCGGTCTCAACAAGCCCGCCGAGCTCAACATCCTCGCCGATGCCAAGGCGTTCCTCGCCGACCTCGCGCAGGCGCTACGCGCCGAGCGGGTGACGGCCGAGCGCATGCGCGCCCGCGAGGAGCGCATCGTGGAGCTGGCGGCCGCCAAGGCCAAGGCGCGCGCCGAGCTGGATCTGGCGCTCGAGAATCGCGATTCGCCGCTTCATCCGGCGCAGGTCCCGCACGTCTGCGATCAGGTCTTCGACGAAGACGCCATCGTGGTCGTGGACGGCGGCAACACCGCCGTTTGGACCACGTTCTTCCACGAGGTGAAGCGGCCGGGCGGCGTGCTGTCGACGTTCAAGTTCGGGATGCTCGGCGCGGGCGTGAGCCAAGCGCTCGGCGCGAAGGTGGCGCGGCCCGACGCGCAGGTCTATTGCGTGATCGGCGACGGCGCCATGGGCTTCCACGCCCAGGAGCTCGAGACCGCCGTGCGTCATCGCCTGCCGGTGACCTACATCGTGCTCTGCGATCGGCAATGGGGCATGGTGAAGCTCACCCAGACCATGGCGCTGCCCGCGATCCGCGAGCAGCTCGGCGTCGAGGGCGAGGGCGTGATCAACGCCGATTTCCAGGAGATCGAGTTCGACAAGCTCGCCCAGAGCATGGGCGCCCACGGCGAGCGCGTGAGCTCGCCCGACGAGCTGCGCGCGGCGTTGTTGCGGTGTGTGGGCGAGGCGCGGCCGTCGGTGGTCCACGTGGACGTCGATCCCATGCAGCACCTCTTCGCGCCCGGGCTCCAGGAGTTCAAGGCGATGCACCAGGAGCCCGCGGGCTGATGGCGGCCGCGAAGAGGCCCGGGACGAAGGCGCGCGCCGGCAAGCGCCGCGGCGCGCGTGCCGAGGGTGCCGCGCGTGCCGAGCGCGCGCACGGCAAAGCCGGCCCGGCGGCCGCGAGCAAGCCCGCGGTGCTCGTGACCGGCGCCGCGGGCTACCTCGGGCGGCTCACCGTCGAGACCCTCGCGGGACGGCGCAAGGACCTGGCGGCGTTGGTGGCGCTCGACGTGCGCTCGGTTCCGTCGGCCGAGCGGCGTCCGGGAGTCGAGTACGTGGACGGCGACATCGGTGACCCGAAGCTCGCGGAGCTGATCGGAACGCACGGGATCGACACCGTGGTTCACCTGGCGTCGATCGTGCGTGCACCCAAGGGAGCGCCGGAGGACCTCGCGTATCGCGTGGACGTGCTCGGCACGCGGAACGTGCTCGCGGCGTGCGTGCGCAACGGCGTGAAGCGGCTGATCGTGACGTCGAGCGGCGCCGCCTACGGCTACCACGCCGACAACGCTCCCTGGCTGGACGAGGAAGACCCCATCCGCGGCAACGACGAGTTTCCGTATTCGCGTCACAAGCGGCTGGTGGAGGAGATGCTCGCCGAGCATCGCGTGAGCCACCCGGAGCTCGCGCAGTTGGTGCTTCGGCCCGGCACCATCCTGGGCGACGGCACCTCGAGCCCGATCACCGATCTGTTCGAGAAGCCCGTGATTCTCGGGGTCGCGGGATCCGACTCTCCGTTCGTGTTCATCTGGGACCGCGACGTCGTGGCGTGCATCGTCGCGGGCGTGCTCGACGGAAAGACCGGGATCTTCAATCTCGCCGGCGACGGCGCCATGACCACCCGCGAGATCGCGCGCCGCCTGGGCAAGCCCTACCTGCCGATTCCCGCGGAGCTGCTGGGCGCGGCGCTGGGAGTGCTCAAGACCCTCGGACTGACCCAGTACGGCCCCGAGCAAGTGCGCTTCCTGCGCTACCGCCCGGTGCTCGCGAACCGCCGCCTCAAGCGCGATTTCGGCTTCACGCCGACCTACACCTCGCGCGAAGTCTTCGACCTGTGGTGGCGCCGCAAGCGCGCCGGCTGACGCAAGTCTCGATCCCAGCTCGATCTCGGCGCCTTCGGCGTCCCTCACGGGCGGCTCGCGGTTTCGGATTGCCGATCGGGTGGATCGGTGCGGTCGCTGGCGCGGCTCGCTGTCTCGCCCAGGAGCCCCGCGCGGGCCGTGGCGTGTGGGATCGCAGTCGCGCCGGCCAGTTCCGGTGGGCGCGATCCGGCCGCCTCAAGTCGCTTCATGGCGCTGCCGATGTCTTCGAGGAGGCCGGAGCGCGAGGACCGTTCGCCGATTGGGCGATCGAGTCGCGATCGCGAGCCGATCTCGAGATGCGACCGGGTCGCGTCGTCGCACGCGCGCGTCGACCGATCTCCTGGGCGCGACGGCGACGACGATGGCGACAGCGACCGAGAAACCGGACGCAGGACCCGCGACCGGTGGTGGGTCACGGGGCCTCCAGGGTGGTGTTGCCGGCGCGGTGGCGCTGCTCGCGCGCTTCAGCCGTCGCTTCGCCAGCGCGCTGATCGTGCTGGCCGTGCTGGTGGGTGTGCGCGTTGGGCTCGATCTGTGGCTCGCCAGCTCGATGGGCGAGGCCACGCGGATGGTCGATCTCGCCGGTCGCCAGCGCATGCTGGTGGGGCGGATCGCGCTCAACGCCCACGCCCTGGAAGCGGCGCACCCGCAGCCCGTGCGTCTGGCTGCGCTGACCTCCATTCGGGAGGACGTCGCGGCGCTTCTCGACGCCCAGCGCACGCTGACCTCCAGCAGCGGACCGGACGACCCCCCGCGACCGCTTCCCGCGGAGCTGTGGTCGCTCTATTTCGAGCCGCCGGGGCGCCTCGATGCGCGCATGCGCGATTTCCAGCAAACCGCGATGCGCGTGGCGAGGCAGCAGCGCGCCGATCCCACGATCGACACCGCCGACCTCGTGGCACTGATCGGCGGCGCGCGCGGCGAGCTCATGCGACTGCTCGATCGCGCCGCGGCACTCTACGCCGAGCGGGGGGAGCGGCGACGCATTCGGGTGATGGCGGCGAGTGGGCTCGGCGCGATCGCCGTGCTGATGGCGCTCGCCGCCATTCACTGGACGGTGTTCCGGCCGCTCACGCGCGCGGTGCTGGAGGAGGCGAGTCGCCTCGCGGAGGCCGAGCAGCGCTATCGGTTCGAAGCGCAGAAGGGCCGCTTCGGCGTGGAGCTCCAGGAGGCGCTCGAGATGGCGGATTCCGAGGATGGAATCCTGAACGTCACGGCGCGAGCGTTCGGCGAGATCGATCCGACCCACGTCATGCAGATGCTGCTCGCCGACTCGAGCCGCGCCCATCTGCGGATCGTCGCCAGCAATCCGTCCGCGCGCGCCGCGAGCTGCGACGTGGCCACGCCCTGGGATTGTCCCGCCGTGCGGCGCGGCCGAACGCTCACGTTCAGCTCGGCTCGGGGACTCAAGGCGTGTCCGCGCTTGCGCGAGCGTGCCGCGGAGCGGTGTACCGCGTACTGCGTGCCCATGACGTTCATGGGCAATGCGCTCGGGGTGGTTCACGCGATCGGCGCCGAGTCCCCCGGCGATCCAGCACTCTTCCTGTCGCGATTGGAGACGCTCGCCGCGCAGGCGTCGAACCGCCTGGGCGCGGCGCGCAGCCTGGCGCAGGCGCAGTTGCAGGCATCCACCGATCCGCTCACGGGTTTGCACAATCGACGCGCCTTCGAGGCTGCATTCCGCGAGCTGGACGCGAGCGCGCGGTCGTTCACGCTCGCGGTGGCCGACCTCGATCACTTCAAACGACTGAACGACACCTACGGGCACGACGCGGGAGACGCGGCGCTTCGGACCTTCGCCAAGGTCGTTCGGGAGTGCACACGCGCCGACGACATCGCCGTTCGCTATGGCGGCGAGGAGTTCGTGCTGGTGCTCTGCGGCATGAAGGCGGCCGACGGCGTGCGCGTGTTGGATCGGATCCGCACGCGCCTGGCGGCGGCGACGTTGAGTGGCGACACGCCCCGCTTCACCGCCAGCTTCGGTCTCGCCGATCCGCTGCCCGGCGAGACCCTCGACGAGCTGGTGACCATCGCGGACGCCGCGTTGCTCATGGCCAAGGCGGAAGGGCGAGACCGCGTCGTCGTCGCCCCCCGCTCGCGAGAGCCGGAAGCGTTGGTCTCGAGCACGGTCGAGGCGCCCGCGGAGGTTGCCGCGAGCCTGGAACGTTCGGCGCCGGGCCCGAGCACCGCGGCCGTTCGCGTCGCCGACGCCTGAGCGACGTGCGGTTCGCGGCGTCCGCGCGGCACGCCCGTCATCCGCGTGCGCCGGAACCGTTGCCGTTCGCGCGGGGACGGCGCCTGCTTCCATCGGTGAGCACGTGTCGCCTGCGCGAGGAGGTGTATCGTCGGCGCGCACGTCGAGCGGCGCGAGGGCTTCGATGCGGATGGTCCACGAGACGCGGTGGTGGTTGCTCGCGACGCTCGTGGGTGGGCTCGCGCTCGCCACGAGCTGCTTGGTGCGAATGCCCGGGACCTCGTTCGTGGGGGCGCCGCCGGAGGTAACTGCGATGCAACGCGATCTCGCCGAGTCGCTCCACGCGCACGTCGCGACGCTCGCGGGCGAGATCGGCGAGCGCAACACCCGTCGTCCCGAAGCGCTCGCACAGGCGCGCGACTACCTCGCCGCGCGGCTCGGCGCGACCGGGCTCGGCGTCGAGCGTCAGGGCTTCGATGCGGATGGCACGCGTTGCGAGAACCTGATCGTCGAGGTTCCCGGCCGCTCACGCGCGAACGAGATCGTGGTGGTCGGCGCCCACTACGACTCGGCCGAGTACTGCCCCGCCGCGAACGACAACGGCTCGGGAGTGGCCGCGCTGCTCGAGCTCGCGCGGCGCTTCGCTCGCGAGCCGCTCGAGCGCACCGTGCGCTTCGTGGCCTTCGTCAACGAGGAGCCGCCCCACTACCGGACGGAGACCATGGGCAGCCTCGTGTACGCGAAGTCTTGCCGCGCACGCGGCGACGACGTCGTCGGCATGTTGAGCCTGGAGACGATGGGCTATTTCCTCGACGAGCCTGGCTCGCAGCGCTACCCGTGGCCCTTCGGGCTCTTCTATCCGAGCACCGGCAACTTCATCGGCTTCGTGGGCAACGTGGGCTCGCGGGCGCTGGTGTCGCGAAGCACCGAGGTGTTTCGAAGGGCCGTGTCCTTTCCTTCCGAGGGTGCGGCTCTTCCCGGCTGGGTGCCGGGGATCGGCTGGTCCGACCACTGGTCGTTCTGGCAGGCGGGCTATCCCGGGCTGATGGTCACCGACACCGCGCCGTTTCGTTATCCGCATTACCACCGGCCGACCGACACGCCGGATCGCATCGACTACGTCCGCCTCGCGCGCGTCGTCGAAGGCGTACGCGAGGTGGTCCGCGATCTGGGAAGCGCCGCGCGCTGAACGTCGATCGTGCCGCGGGGCACCACGATGCCGCCTTCCGCGGGTCGACCGAGCATCCGCAGCCGGCCATCCAGCGCGAGCGCACCCAGGTAGGCGCAGAAGATCGCATCGAGGCGGTCCTCGCGCTCCTTGTAGGCGCGGCCAACGCGGCACCCGGGATCGAGCGATGCGCTGAGCGCAGGATCGAGGAGGAGGCGCGGCCGGCGCAATGCCTCGACGTGGGCGAGGTAGCGCTGGAACGCCGCGCGCGCGGCGGGCCACGATTGGCGCTTCTTCTTGTACTTGAGCGTGGCGCCGAGGCCGAAGAGCACCACCTGGGCGGGGTGCGGATAGCACTCGAACACCCAGTGGCCACGGTGCGCGCCCGCTTTCGGCAGATCGCCCGGCGGCCACGGAAAGCCGAGGGTCGCGAGTCGCCGAGCGATCTCCTCGCCGCGCGGGGTGCCGCCGTTCAGGCGGCCCATGTGGATTCGGTTCGCGGGGTAGGCGCCGGCCTGGGCGCGACCGAACTCCACGTGCGTCAGCCGATCGCACGCGCGCATGCCGGTGTCGTTCGGCACCACGAGCGGTGCATCGATCATCACCACGCTGGTCGGTGCGAGATGCGCGGCGACGAACGCCAGGATCTCGTCGTCGCCGTGCACGATCCGGGAGGCCATCACCGCGAGCCCGCGCCCGGACGGTGCCAGCGCGGCTACTCCTGTCGGGTTGCGCGGCGACCACGCGAGGTCGATCCCGATCAGCGATCGCTCGGGTGTGCGCGGTGGCTTCGCCACCGCGCCCGTGCGGTGCCGTCCCGCGGGCGTCATCCCCGCTGGCGCGGACCGAAGAGTTCCCGGATCCGCGTCCCGCGCGTCGGCGGACGAACTCGAGTCGGCGTGCGGTGGGGAGCCAGCAACAAGCTGGTCCGGTGGGCGCCGTGGAGCAGCAGGAGGGGCGGGCCGGCGTCCATCTCACCCCACGGGATGCTGGTTCCCGCCACTTGGGTCTCGTGCGCCGCGCCGACGATTTGCATGGCGAGGAGCGTAGCCGCTTCACACGCCCTCGTGGCGAAGCGGGGGTGGCGATGGGGTGCCGCTACCGACGCGTCGCCTCGGTAGCGAGCTCCGCCGCGAACGCTTCGAACGCCGCGAGCGTTCGAGGGCCGAGCGTCACCTCCATCAGCGAGCCGAGCCCTCGTGTGAACACCAACGCGGTGTAGTACCGAGAGGCGTCGCGCCCCTCCGCAACCACCAGCTGCCACCGCTCGCTGGTCTGATCGAACGGGAATTGCCGACCCCACGACACGGCGCGGACCTCGTCATCGACGACTTGGACCTGCTCGTGGGATGGGGTCATCGGCGCGGGCGGGTCGAGGAGCTGGATCGCCAGGTCGATGGGAGCGCCGGCTTCGAGCGTCTCCACCCGAGCGGTGAGCGCCTGCGACCAGTCTCCGTAGTGGTTGACGTCGCGCACCAATCCCCAGACCGTCGCCGCCGACGCCTCGATCGCGAGGTTCGCGCGCAGCGCGTATCGACCATCGTCCTCGAGCACCCAGTCGATTCCGTAACGCTCGATCGCCGAGGGCGGCTGGCGAGCGTGGCCGGAGTCGCCGCAACCCGCGGCCAGGGCCCCTGCGGCGACGAGCGTGACGAGCCAACGTGCGTGCATCATGGAGCCTCGGGGCCGAGCGTGAGTGGCGCGCCGGACCGGCGTGAGCGGCGCGAGTGGCGTGAGCGCAACGCCGCGCATGATCGCATGGCGAGCGCCCTCGCCGAGCCCGTCCACGGGGTCACGTCGGCGGCGAAACCCCGGGCGACGCCTCGGCTCGCTCGCTCGTCGCCGAGGTGCCTGGATTCGCGTAGCCGAGGGCCTCGAACGCGAAGCCCAGCTCGGCGTCGATTCGGGCGCGCAGACGCGGATCGTCGGGAAACCGGTGACCCTCGTAGCGCTCGCTGGTGCGGATGTGGTCGGCGAATCGGGCCTCCATCGCCGCGAAATCGCCCAGCGCGAGCTGGTCGTAGATCGCTCGCAGCCAGCGCATCCTGTCGGCGACGAATTCCTCGTAGCGGATCTCGATCAGATTGCCGGCGGGGATGCGGCCCTTGTCGCGCAGAAAGCCCTGCATGTAGCCGCGATATTGCTCGATCGCGAAGTCGGTGAGCTCTTCGTCCGTCACGGCCTCGAGCCCGTACTTCCGAGCCATCGTGCGATGAAGGTTGATCTGCGACGGGATCACCTTGTGCGGGTCGCGCTGGATGTGGATGAGCTTGGCGTCGGGAAACAGCTCCAGCAGCGCCTCGAGATTGGCCATGGTCGCGGGGCTCTTGAGCAGCGAGCGCTCGCGACCCATGAGGAACGCAGCCTTGCGCAGCGTTCCGAGGTAGGTGCGCTTCCAGGCGCCATGAGACGGCGAGCGGGGGGAGAACTCGAAGACGTAGGTGCGAAGCCAGAACCGGTGATTCCTCGGAAAGCTGTACTTGTGGTACTCGCAATGCGGCGTGAGCTTCACCATCGGGACTTCGTCGTCCTGCGGGCTGCCCGGTCCCACCTCCATGTTGTCGAAGGGGCGGCGGTAATCGATCGACGCGAGCAGCGCGTCGATCGCTCGGTCGAAGAGGATGCAGCAGCCGGGCAGCACCATCTGCGACGGCCGCGTGTACGCGAATTGCGGGTCGAGGCTCAAGAGATTGAGCAGGTGAGTCGTGCCGCTGCGATCGTGGCCGAGGATGACGAGCGGGCTCGAGCTGAGCTTCTGGCGCGCCACACGGCGGCCGTAGACCAGCAGCTCCAAGGCGTTGAACGGCAGCGCCACCAGCGAGACGGCGAAGAGCACCAGCACGCGCGGCAGGAAGCGCGCGTCGAAGCCGCCGTTGGCGCGCAGGATTCGGTAGAGCGTGAGCGGGTCCGTGAACGCGAGATAGGCGGGGAAGGTCATGGGCTCAGCTCCGGTCACCCGCGGCCGCGCCATCGGAGAGGGCGATGATTCCCTTGAAGACGCCGAGATAGACCGTGCCGTCGCGGGCGATCGCCGGCGAGCCCCAGTTGATGTCGAAGGACTTCCCGATGCCGACGAACTGCTTGAACACCGGCTTGCCCGTCACGAAATCGAGCGCCAGGAACGACCAGGCGTTCTCGCCGTCGGGCTGTTGCTCGAAGGTGTAGGCGTAGACGAGGCCGTTGGTGGAGAGCTTGGTGACGACGGCGGGCACGCGGTCGGGCGCGGTCCACACCACGTCGCAACCGCCATCGTCGTCGCGGATGTCGATGCGCGCGATGCCGCCGGGGATCTTCGCCTCCGAGGTGCCGTGGAAGGCGCTGCGGTAGCCGGAGTCGTTCTTGACCACCAGCGATCGACCCCAACCGATGGGGGAGATCTCCACCGCCGAGCCGTTCTCTCCGAAGAGCGGCACGCGGCAGATCTGGCGTGGCCCCGTCACGTCGGCTTCGCGGCGATAGACCACCAAGCCGGTGCGATCGTCGCCCGCATCCGTGATCGCGACGTACTTGCGGCCGCGCTCGTCGTCCAGCAGCGTGGGCGTGGACCCGGACCCCAGATTGATGTTGCCGTAGCGGTAGCGGTTGCTGCGCAGGTAGGCCTCGCGCCACAGCGTGCGGGGCGTGAGGTCGTCGCCGGCGACCATGTGATAGAGCGCGAAGTCGGTGATCACGTACATGCCGGATTCGTCGGCGGAGAGGCTGTTCTGGATCTCCTCGCCGGCGAAGCGGTGCACCGCGGCGCGCCCGGTCGTCGGATCGAGGACGCCGACTCGACCGAAGCGCGTGACCCACCAGATCCGCCCCGCGTAGTCGGGCATCACCGAGGTGATGGGATCGCACTCGCCCCTGGGAAACCAGTTGTCGATGTCGAAGCAGTCGTGGGGTGCGAACGGCTTCATGTCCCACGAGTCGGTGACGTAGAGCTCCCACTCGCCGTCGGCGCGCTGACGATGGGCGATGCGCTGGATGCGTTGCGCCGCGTCGGCGAGCACCACGCGGTCCTGATCGTCCAGGTAGAAGTAGCTGCCGCCGCTGGTGTCCAAGAAGATGATGTCGAGATCGAGCTTGACGGCGGCCTCGAAGGTCGAGGGGCGTGTCACGAGCCTGTGAGTCGCGAGCAGGTTCAGCGTGTGGGGCTCGAAGAGATCGATCTCGAAGCCCGCGAACGACGCGCACATCGCCACCACCAGGCCGCTCTTCGCGAACGTGATCGTGGGGCACACGCCGCCAGGAAGCGGCGAGACCCGCCGCGTCGCCACCTGCACGTCGTTTCCCAGGGGGCCGCCGGTGGTGTGGACGTCCGAGTTGTAGGCGTTGCCGTGAAGCCCACCGCCTTCGAACGCCATGAACGGGTGGAGGATCTGCCGTGCTGCGAAGCCGGTGAGAGGCCGAGGCGTGACCGGGTAGCGGACGAGCTTGGGGCCCGCGAACGGCTTGCCGGTGATCGGCACCGCTGTGCGGCCGGGCGCGAGCAGACCCGAGCGCCACACCACGACCGTCACGAGCGTGATCGATACCACCAGAGCGAGGAAGATCCGGGCGGCGCGAGCCATGTCGGCTCCTTCCGTGGCGAGGGTGCGGCCGTGTGTGCGAACGCGCGATCCACTCATGTGGAAGTGGAATCGTCAACGCATTTCGCGCGGCACGGGCTCCCCATCCGGACCTGGTGATGGCGCGTTCGCGAACGCCGCTCGCGGGCGGACACCGGTTGCGGCGGTAGCGGTGTCACCCGCGTCACCTGCGCGCTCCGGGTCTCGCCGCGGTACGGGGAGGTTGACCGAGAGCGGACGAAGCTGCTATACGGAATGACATGTCAGTCATGAGTGTGCAGCGCAGCGACGAGCGGGCGATGGAGCGCAAGGAAGCTCGGCGCCAGCAGATTCTCGATGGGGCGCTGGCGGTGTTCGCCGAGAAGGGCTACCACGCGACCGGCATCCAAGACATCGCTCAGCGTCTCGAGCTCGGTCACGGAACCTTCTACCGGTACTTCAAGAACAAGCTCGACATCTTCCAGTCGCTCTTGGACCAGATGATCGAGAAGATCCGTGCGGTGCTCGCCACCGAGGACCCGACCGCTCCCAATGACATCGAGGAATATCGGGCGCAGACCTTTCGGCTGGCAGCGGCGCTCGCCCAGGCTTTGCTGGTGAATCGCGATCTCACACGGATATTCCTGCGCGAAGCGGTGGGGCTCAACGACGAGGTCGATGCCCAGGTCGACCGCGCGATGGAGCTGCTGGCGACCTTCACCAGCGCCTTCATCCGCAACGGCGTCGAGAAGGGTTTCCTGCGCAAGGTGGACGTGGGCACCACGGCGCGGTGCGTGAACGGCATGATCTTCGAGGCCGCGCGCGAAGCGTTGAAGCGTCCCGAGTCCACGAATCTCGGCCTGTGGGCGCAGACGATCACCACGCTGATGTTCGACGGGCTCAAGAAGCCCGGCGCGTGAGCCGAGCGTAGCCGCGAGCGAGCCAGGGGCACCATGTCTCACGAAACGGAACGACGTGTCATTCCTAGCTTCACGGCGCACACGCCGATCCTCTGGACGCATACCGACCGAGACACCCCCGTGGCGGTCGTCACCCACGAGGACAAGTTCCGCGCGCTCGACGAGGCGATCGAGCGCTCGGGCTTCCTCGCGTTCCTCGATGCGCGCTGCCGTGGCCTCGCGTCCGGCGCGCCGTGCTCACGCGGCGAGCTTCGAATCGCGATCAAGCCCAACCTCATGATGTTCGTGCGCCGCGACGAGCCGGACGTCATCACCGACCCCGCGCTCGTCGAGCACCTCGTGGGTTGGCTCGAGGTGAACGGATTCACCTGCGTCGATCTGGTCGAGAGCCAGAACGTCTACTCGAACTGGTACGAAGGCCGCACCGTCGCGCGCGTCGCCGAGATCGCGGGCTACCTGCGGCCGTTCGTGGATCTCACCAGCGCGGGCAGTCGCGAGCAGGTGTCGACGTTCATGGGGCGTCAGCGGATCTCGCGAGCGCTCGATGCCTACGACGTGATGGTGAGCTTCGCCAAGCAGAAGACCCATCCGGTGTCGCTGGTGACGCTCGGCCTCAAGAACCTGTTCGGTCTCACCTTCGAGCCCAACAAGTTTCTTCACTACCACGGTGCGTGGTTGAGCTCGTGGTCCCACGCGCTGCTCTCCCTCATCACCGATCCGTCGCTTCCGTACGTTCGCCAGGGCGGGCTCTTCTGCTTCCTGGACGCGACCACCACCTGCGACGGGTTCGCCGGCTTCAAGTCGCGACGCTGGAGGATCGAGAACCCGTTCCGCCTTCTCGATCGGCCTTCGTTGCTCGGGCTGCCGATGCCGTTCCCCGCGGCGATCGACCTGTCGCGGCTCGGCGCGGTTCACGACACGTGCACGGTGATCGCCGGCCAGGATCTGCTGAAGGTCGAGCAAGTGGCGATGGCGAAGCTCGGCATCACCGAGCCCGCGCTGGTGCGTCTCAACTTTCCGTTCGGACAGGTGAGTCGGCTGTTCGGCGCGCCGGCACTCGGCGACATCCGAATCTCGGCCAACGCGGAGGTGGCGAGCGATCCGCTGCGTCGCTACGACGCAGGCAGCCCCACGCGCATCGCCACCCCTGGTTATCGCGAGAACCTCGGTGTCGAGTGGCCCGAGCGCCTGCTTCCGTGGGGCGCGCGCTGGGTCGAGAAGCTCTACACGCCGCTCAACCTGGCGTGCAGCACCAGCCCGGCCGATCCCGCGCTCTTCCCCAAGATCCCGATCTTTCGGCAGCGCACGCTCCGAGTCGGTGCGCGGGTCGTCGCGATCGTCGCGTGGCCCGGGCCGCTGCTCACGCGCTCGCTCCGCGAGTCGCTGTGGCTTTGGCGCCGGAACCTCGCGCGACTCGTCGAGCGCATCCATTGGTGGAACGTGCGCGTGCACCTGGGGGTCGGCCGTCGCGTCGGTGAGCGCGAACGCCGTGCAGCCGCCGACGACACGATGGCGCGCGGGTCGCTGGAACGCGATCCGGTCGAGGGCACGGGGCGGACGGCCTCGGCTCCGCCGCCGCGGGAAATCGCGAGAGCTTGAGCAACCACTCGTCGTCGCGACGACGACCACAGAGGAGGATCCGCCATGGTGCAAGTCGACGTGTTCTGGACGTTCGCGATCGGATCGAGCTTCGCCGCCGCCGCCGCCAAGCCGTTGGCGCGCACCGAACGACCCCTCGAAAGCCGCTACTTCACGTACACGCTGCTCTTCCTGAGCGTGCTCTTCGCGCCCTCGGGTGTGTACTTGCTGTGGGCGTTCCCAGGCTGGGAAACGATGTTCATGCTCGACCGCGACGTCCACGCGCTGGTGCCGTGCTTGTTCGCGTCCACCAACATCGTGTTCGGAGTGCTCGGCTTTCTGTGGGCCTGGCGCTGGATCCGCGCGGGGCGGGCTCGCGACGTCCACAAGCTCTGGCTCGCGGGCTACGCCGGGATGCTCTCGATCCTCGGCCTGGGCTTCCGGCGCTTCCTCTACGCAGGCACGTCCGCTGAGTGGAAGGCTGGTCTCGAGTACCCGTTGAGTGCGTTCTTCTCGTCGCCGGTCTTCTTCACGTTGTTGGCGATGGCCGTGGTGCTGTTGCCGGCGATGCTCTACCCGTACCTCGTGTGGCCCCGGGAAGCGCGCGCCGCCGAGCCCGAGAGCGTCGCTCACGGTGGCCTCGCCGCCGCCGGGCGCGCGCGATGAGCCAGCTCTTCACCGCCGTTCGGATCGGCTCGCTCACGCTGCCGAACCGGATCGCCAAGACGGCGACGTCGGAGACGATGGCGACGGTCGATGGCACCCTGACCGACGCCTACCTCGGCTTCTACGAGCGCGTCGCGGCCGGTGGAGTCGGGCTCGTCGTCACCGGCAATCTCTTCGCCGAGCCCCCCGGCCAGTCGACACCGCTGCAGGCCGGCATCGAGAGCGACGCGCGCATTCCCGCGTGGCGCGAGCTGACGGATGCGATCCATCGTCATGGCGCCCGGGCGTTCGCGCAGATCAACCACGGCGGGCGGCAGGTTTTCCCGCGGGCGATCGGCCGCCGCGAGGCCGTGAGCGCCTCGGACGTGCGCGAGAAGCTGATGTGGACCCGGCCGCGACCCATGAGCGAGACGGAGATCGAGGCCTCGATCGCCGCGTTCGCCGAAGCGGCGCGACGCGCCCGGGCCGCTGGCTTCGACGGTGTCCAGATCCACTCCGGTCACGGCTACCTGGTGAGTCAGTTCCTGTCGCCCTACACCAACCGCCGTCGCGACGGCTGGGGTGGTGGCCTCGACGCCCGGCTCCGCTTCTTGCGCGAGGTGTATCGGCGCACGCGCGAGCGTGTGGGCGCCGATTTCCCGATCATCCTCAAGCACAACGCCGAGGATCGATTGCCTGGCCGGCGCGGGCTCACCCTCGAGGAGTCGCTGGATGCTGCGCGGGCCCTCGAACGGGAGGGCCTCGACGGCATCGAGGTCACGTGCGGCATGTACGAGTCGGGCATTCCGATGTTGCGCGGTCGCGTTCCGATCCGAGCGCTCTTGCGTCACGGTCTCGGCCGCCATCTGCCGTGGTGGTCGCGCCTCGGCGCGCGGCTCCTGGAGCCGTTGCTCCGCGATCGTTTTCCGTGCGTCGAAGGCTTTCAACGTTCCTACGCGAACGCTTTCAAGCGACACCTCGCGATCCCGGTGCTGTGCGTCGGCGGGTTTCAGACCGGCGCCGCGATGGACGCCGCCCTCGCCGCCGGCGACTGCGACGTGGTGAGCTTGGGGCGGGCGCTGATCGCCGATCCCGAGCTGCCGGCGAAGCTGCGCGACGGGCGCCCGATCGTCGAGTGCAATCGCTGCAACGAATGCATCGCCCGCGCCGGCGCGTGGCCGGTGGCGTGCTACCGCGACGGCGTCGTGCCGGAGGGCGTGGCGCCGGTTGCGAACCCGGCCGCCCGCGCCACATGACGACGACGCGGATGTCCGTGCGCCGAATCCACGGGAGGACCGGGCTCCGTCGCGCGCGCGTCGTCCTGCCCGCGCTCGCGCTGCTCGCCGCCGCCGCGCTCGCGGGCGGTTGTGATCGATCCTCGTCGCCAACCCGCGCCGGCGTGTGCGACCCGACCGCGGATGCGTGCGCGCGCCGGATCGACACCGACGCGGACGCGATCGGCGGTGGTCGCGCCACCGGCCAGCCGGGGGACACCGTCCTCGAGAACGCACGCTCGCGCTTCGTGATCCAGCGACCCCTTCGCGCCATCGCACCCGCGTCGCAATTCGGCGGCAACGTCATCGACGCGGACGTGCGCCGCGCTGCCGGCGAGCCCGGGCGCGACGCCTTCGGCGAGCTCGCCGTGCTCGCCAATCTGGCGGGCACGATGGCCACCGAGTCCGTCGAGGTCGTCTCGGCTGGCGGTGCCGGCGCCACCGCCGAGGTCGTCGCGCGCGGCGGCTACGCGCTCAACGGCTATCTGATCCTCGCGAAGGGCATCGAGACGTTGATTGGCTTCGATCTCTTCGCGCTGACGGGAGCCGATCTCGACCAGCCGTGGCCGCTCGGCTTCGCGATCCACTATCGGCTCGAGCCGAACGCGAGCGCGCTGCGCATCGACGTCACCGTGACGAATCTCGGCGCCGCCCAGGCGCCGTTGGCGCTCTTCTGGCTCGCGCAGTCGGGCCTCACTCAGCTCTTCGTTCCGACCGGCGCGGCCTTCGATCCCGGCGCGGTCGCGCTCGCCGATGCCATGTACTTCGAGTCGAACGATCCAACCGTGGACGTGGCCTATGGAGTCGTGCCCGAGCAGCCCGATCCGTCTCGGCCGATGGCCAGCTTGCTCGGCGTGAACGGTCTCACCGCTCGTGGCACGCCGTCCCAGCTCTTGCTCTTCCCCAAGCGTGCGCCGGATCACGTCCCGCCCGGTGGCTCGGTCACCCTCGGCGGCTGGTTGGTCGTGGGGCATTCCATGGACGCGGTCCTCGCGGAGGCCCGTCGGCTGCGCGGCGCGCGCGACTGCGTCGCCGTCGCGGGGCGCGTCGTCGAGGAGGGCACCGGCCTCGCGATCCCGGGCGCGAAGGTGACGGCACTCGCCGGAACCGACGCCGCGAGCGGCGCCGCGCTGAGCAACGCGCGCACGAGCGCCGACGGCAATTTCTCCCTTTGTTTGCCACCCGGCCCGGTGACGCTGATCGCCGGGCAGCCGGGGCGCCCGTACGCCGGAGGCGGCCGCCGCCCCGAACCGCTCGCGCTCACGATTCCCGAGCGAGGCGCGGCCGCGCTCACACCGACCATCGTGCTTCCACGCACGGCGCGGCTCCGCGTCACGACGCTCGACGTTGCCGGAATGCCCCTTCCCGCGCGGCTCACCGTCCTCGGCGTCGATCCGAGCCCGCCGGACCCGCGTCTCGATGGCGACGGCTTCGATCCACTGGCGCCAGGCGTGCTGCGCATGGAGGACGCGCGCGACGGCGCGTTCGACGTGCTGGTCGAGCCCGGCGACGTCGACGTGGTGGTGAGCCGCGGCGTCGAGTACGCGCTCTTTCGCGAGCCCGTGCACCTCGACGCCGGGGACGTGAAGGAGCGCACGGTGACGCTGCCGCGGGTGGTGGACACGCGCGGGTACCTCTCGGGTGATTTCCACGTGCACTCGAATCCAGGCCCCGATTCCACCGTGAGCTACGCCAAGCGTGTCGTGAACATGCTCGCCGAGGGAGTCGACGTGATCGTGTCGACCGATCACGACTTCTGGAGCGATTACGGCCCCACGATTCGAGCGCTCGGCGCGGAGGGCGAGGTGGCGTCGATCGTCGGCCAAGAGATCACCACGTTCGCGACGGGCCATTTCGGCGCCTTTCCGTTCCAGCGCACCGGCGAGCCCAACGGCGGCGCCGTCGACTGGATCGGTCGCGATCCGGTCCAGATCGCCGACGCCGTCTTCGCGCGGAGCCCGAACGCGATCCTCCAGATCATGCACCCGCGCGCGATGCCCGCTCCCGGAAACGTTTCCAACTATTTCGTGTCGATCGATCTGCGCTTCGACGGCAGCGGTCCGATGCGTGGCCCGCTCGCGGTTCCGCCGTCGGAGGTGCGACTGCCCGACGATGCCCAATGGCTCACGCCCCGCTGGAACGCGATGGAGGTCGTCACGTTCTCGAACGTGCAAGGGCTCGCCGATTGGTCGAACTTGCTCAACGCCGGCTGGCGACTCACCGCCACCGGCAACTCGGACACCCACACGCGCTGGGTCGAGGCGAGTGGTTATGCACGAAACCTGGTGCGCGTGGGCGAGGGCTTCGACGATCTCGCGCGCTTCGACGCCGGCCGCTTCGTCGCCGGTGTGCGTGCCGGCGCATCGAGCGTGGTGCTCGGTCCGTTCGTCGATCTCGAGGTGCGCAGCGCCGACGGACGAAAGCTCGCTCGCACGGGCGAAACGCTCGATGCGTCGCGGACGGACACGGTCACCGCCGTGATCACCGTCCAGAGCCCCGCCTGGCTCGAATGCGATCAGGTGACGCTGCTCGCAGGCGGACGTGCGCTGACGAGCGTGCGCGCCAAACCCACGCTCGTGGCCGTGGCGGGGTCGGAATCACCCCTCGCGTTTCGAAACGAGACGCGCGTGGAAATCCCCGTGACGATCGACCAGGACACGTGGCTCGCCGCGCTGGTCACCGGGGACCAGAGCCTCTATCCGCTCTTGCCGTACAACTGGCAGCCGGCGGATTCGATCTCGCTGGAGGCGATCCGCGCCAACGACCTGCCGGGAACGGTGCGACCGTTCTCGCTCACCAATGCGGTGTGGGTGGATGCCAATGGCGACGGGCAGATCCTGCCTAGTCACGAAGTGGTGCCGCAGGATTGCCAGGCGTTTCCTCGGGTCGACCGCACGAAACCTTATGTCTCGGTGCCCGCGCGGAATTGTGCGTGCGTGCCGGAAGCTGGGCCCAGTTCTTGCTTTTGATGAGGCGAGGCGCCGAGGTTTCGCGTTACTCTTCGGCCCAGGCGCTGGGGAGTCGAATCGCGCATGGACGTGTTGATCGCCGAGGATGATGCATCGCTTCGTCAGACCCTCGTGGATCTGATCGCGCGCTGGCAGTTTCGCCCGATCGCCACCGCCAACGGCGCCGAAGCGGCCCGAATCCTGGTTGGGCCCGAGGCGCCACCCATCGCGATTCTCGACTGGAACATGCCCGGCATGACCGGGCTCGAAGTCTGCCGACTGGTACGGAGCCGCGGCCTCGCGACCCCGCCGTTTTTGTTGGTGCTCACCGCGCGTCAAGGCCACGACGCCGTCATGCAAGGTTTCGCCGCTGGCGCGGATGATTACATCGTCAAACCGTTCGTCGCGGACGAGCTCAGGGCGCGCATCCACGTGGGTGTGCGCATGGTCGAGCTGCGTCAAGCGCTCGCCGGTCGGGTGCGCGAGCTCGAAGCGGCGCTCGCCAAGGTGCGCACGCTGCAAGGGCTGCTGCCGGTCTGCGCTTGGTGCCGCAAGATCCGAAGCGATGCGCACTACTGGGAGTCGTTCGAGGCCTACCTCGCCGAGCACACCGACGCCACCGTGACCCACGGCATCTGCCCCGATTGCCAGAAGCGGATGGAGGCGGAGGCCGTCGCGGACGCCCTGGCGGGCCCCGAACGCGCGCACGGCTGATTCGGGCGCGGCGTCGCGGCGCGAGAGCGGATCGAGCGCGCTCGCCCGGCAGCAGTCGGATCGCGGTCTCGTGGCAGTCGCCGCGCTGTCGATTCAGCTCGACAGCTCCCAGCGCGTGAAGGCGATCCAGGAGGAAGCGACGCTGAGCGCGAGCGTCGCCAGCGCCAGAGCCACGAGCCAGCTCGACGGCAGGAAGCAGGGCGCGCCCGCCGAGCCGAGCGATGCCGCGCTCGCCAGGATGGTCAGTGCCACCGCGCCCAGGGAGCCGAAGAGGGTCCCGACGAGGTTGAACGGCTCGTGACGAAGCCAATGCCAGAGTGAGCCTCGGCCTTCGGGAACCGTCGCGAGCGCGAGCGTGCCCAGGGCAAGGCCAGCCACGCCCGTGAGCCCACCGCGCGCAACCGTCACCCACGGATCCAGGGGCACGACCCGCGCGAGACCGATCGCGATCTCGAGCGCGGCGAGCCCGCCGATGAGGGCCAACTGCGCGAGCAGGAAGCTCGCGCCGTGGACGGCGAATCGTGGACCGTCCGACGGGCCGGGTGAAGACGAACTCCCACATCGCCGTCGAGTGGCGTCGGGAGCGCGATGAATCGGCGTTCCCAAACACGGCGAGCGCGATGGCAATCGAAGCAGAGGGGACGCAGATCCAGGCCGCGACGAGTGGGCGCTGACGCGAGCTGCAGGTGAGCGCGAGAGCGATGATCAGCCCGAGAAGCAAAGGCGCGAGCGCCACGACCCATCGCGCGCCGCCCTCGATGAGCGCATGAGCCCACGCGCGCCAAGGCTGGCTCGCCGTCGCGTGTGACAGCCGGCGCGAACGGACGGCGCCCGCCGCGTCCCTTGGCCGTGGCGCCGGAGAGCGCGGCGTCTTGTTCCGGGTCGTCGGGTCGAGTTCGACCAGCTCGGACGTGATCGAGCGATGCGAGAGGACCGTCAGCAGCGCGAGAACCACCGCCAGCGCCGCCCAGCGCAGCGGGGTGGTCGGAAGCGCCGCGCGGAACCGCGGTACGACGTCGACGAAGAACCATCGCGGCCGAAGCCAGTCGATGAGTCCTGTGGCCGCCACGCCGACCCAAGTCAGCCCGGTCGCCAGGTCTCGCCGCTGGGTGATGGTGCGCGTCAAGGCGCTGTAGCCCAGGCCGCCCGCCAGCAGGAGCGATGGCAGGATTGCCGCCGCGTCGACGCGCAGGTGACCATCGTCCCCCCACACGGGCGAGAACGGGTTCACCAGTGCACCGCATGCGGTGAGAGCCCAGACGGCGATCATCAACGACCAATCGGCGCGGTATCGAGCTCGAACGATCGCGTCGCGTGCGACGCCGTGACTGGGGAGGTATTCGCCGATGGCAGCGAGCGCCCCGTGCCGAAATCCCCACGAACGCGCGGCAATGTGAAGACTGCCGATGTATGCCCACAACAGCGCGGACGGCTTCGCTGCGACGAACGTGAAGGTGAGTCCGCCCAGCAAGACGATGAGTTGCGTCTTGGATCGACCGGGAACGAGTCGTGCCCACTCCCATCGCCACAGGGCTCGACGCACGTGGCGCTCGGGATCGATCACGCGCTCACCTCGAAGCGCCGCATGCACGGCCACTCGACGCGCCGGACGGTCTCATCCACGGCGCGCCTGCACGAAATCGATGAAGATCTCTTCGAGGCCGACGGGCTGCGCTTCGAGCTGCGCGGTGGGGAGGCGCTGCTGGATCGCGCTGAGCGTGCTGGCGTCGAAGTGGTCGACGGCGGCGGTCCAGCGGCGCGGGCCGTTGCGGCGCACCGACAGCACGCCCGGGATGTCGAGCTTCGGCACCTCGCGATCGAGTTCGATGTGGACGTGCCGCACCGATTCGTAGAGCGCGTCGATCGGGCGCTCGACCACCAGCGCGCCCGCCTCGATGATCCCCACGTGGGTGGCGATGCGCTCGACGTCCGAGAAGATGTGGGAAGCGAAGAGCAAGCGTGTGCGACTCGTCGGCCAGCAGCTCGAAGAGGATGTCGAGGAACTCGCGGCGGACCACCACGTCGAGCCCGCCGCCGGGCTCGTCGAGGATCAGCAGCTCGGGGCGGGGGCAGAGCGCCAGCAAGAGCCCGAGCCGTCGCTTCATTCCGGTGGAGAGTGTGGAGATCTTGGGATCGAGCGGTAGCTCGAGCCGTCTTACGAGGTGCGCCTCGTAGGCTCGATCCCATTTCGCGTAGAGCGCGGCCGTGAGCTCGATGAGCTGGCCCACGCGCATCCACGGATAGAGCTCGAGCGTTTCCGAGAAATAGCCGATCCGCTGCTTGATCGCCGTGGGCGCCGTCCACGGATCGTGGTCGAAGACCCGGGCCGTCCCTGCGCTCGGTCGAATGAGCCCCATGAGCACGCGGATGGCCGTGGATTTCCCGGCGCCGTTGCGGCCGAGGAGCGCGTAGACCGTGCCGGGTGCGACCGTGAGATTCAGGTCCCGCAACGCCTCGACGTGGCCGAACGAACGGCACAACCCGACCGTCTCCACCACCTGAGCGCTCATCGGCTGCCTCCTCGAGCCCGCTCGCGAGCGAACCGGGCGAACGCCGTCGCGACGGCGGATTGCGTGGCGTCGAGATCGAAGCCCAAGTGGTACGCCTCGACGGCGAGAAGCTCCGCGGCTTCCGCGAGCATCTCGCGGCGGGCGCGCGCGTCGTGCTCGGGCAGTGCGTCTGCGACGAACGTCCCCGTACCGCGTCTCGTGACGACCACGCCCATGTGCTCGAGCTCGCCGTAGGCCTTCACCACCGTGAGCGGGTTCACGCCGAGCTGCTGGGACAGCTCGCGCACCGATGGAATCGGGTCGCCGGGCGCGAGCCGGCCGGTCGCGATCGCCGCTCGCACCTGGCGGACGATCTGGCGGTAGATGGGCAGGCCGCTGAGTGGTTGGAGTCGGACGACGAGCATGGGATCGATATGGTGTTCTAGATGACTAATACACCTCGTGTGCGCCTCCGTTCAAGGTCCACGCGCGTCGCGGTGGAGCGGCGGCGGGGTAGTCAGCCAGTCAGGCAATTGCCCGCGACGTGGCAGCGCGAGCACGCCGCGCCATGATGGGCGAACGTCAGGCCGACCGTGGGAGGTGCCGATGCTCGAGCTGAGACCGACTTGCGAGCACTGCAACGTGGCGTTGCCGCCGGATTCGCGCGAGGCGCGGATCTGCTCGTACGAGTGCACGTTCTGCGCGCACTGTGTCGAGGTGCTGCTCGCGAACGTATGCCCGAACTGTGGTGGCGGGTTCGTGCCGCGACCGATCCGGCCGGCGCGCAACTGGAAGGGCGACAACTACCTCGGCAAGGACCCGGCGAGCACGAAGGTGAAGCATCGGCCGGTGGATCTCGCTGCGCACGCGCGCTTCGTCGCCGAGCTGCGCGCGATTCCACCGCACGAGCGCTGAATGACCGGCCAAGCATTGGAGCGGAAACGGCTCCCGCCGGTCCGGGAACGCGCGGCGGGACTGGTTCCCCGCCCTCCGCCTGCTCGCTCTCATCGTTGGCCGATGACTTGGGACTCGCGGTGATTCGCATCCGTCGGGCGCGTGCGATCGATCCGATCCTTCTCACGGGGCTCGGTGCGTCGCTGGTGGATGCCATCGAGAGTGGGGCTTCGGTGGGGTTCTTGGCGCCGCTCGAGCGCGACACGGCGTTTCGCTACTGGGCGCAGGTGTCGGCGAGCCTGGGCCACGGCCTCGTGCTTTGGGTCGCGGAAGGGGAGGGAGGTCGTGGGTTCGGTGCAGCTCGCGCTCTGTGAGCGCGAGAACGCGCGTCACCGAGCCGAGGTGCAGAAGCTCTTCGTGCTGCGTAGCGCGCGCGGGATTGGGATTCCTCGCGCTCGATGGAGACGGCCGAAGGACACGCGCGCGTCGCCGGCCGTACGCTGCTCGTGCTCGACACCCAGGCAGGCTCGGCGGCAGAGTCCGTGTACGACCACCTCGGTTGGAAGCGGGTCGGTGAGGTTCCTGCCTACGCCGCGGCGCTCGACGGCGCGCTGCGCGCGACCGCGTACTATTACAAGGAGCTCCGGTGAAGGAAGTGCTTCTGGCATTGGCTGCGGTGCTGGCGCCCGCGGACGGCGGCTTGGCGGAGGCCATCCGCGCCGCGATCGAGGCGCCGCAGCACTACGTCGAGACTCACGCCGCCACCGCCGATCGACTCCAAGCCCTCGACGAGCCCGGCCGAAGGAAATGGCTGCCGTGGCTCGCGCTCGTCGATGAGCTGATCGCGCGCCATCGGGCCGTCGAGCTGGATTGGAAGCTCGGCGCTGCGGACGTGATCTGGAATCTCGAGCAGCTCGCCGGCTACGCGGCGCTCTCCGACGCGCGCAAGGCGAGCATCACGGCGCAGCATTGCGAGGACACGACCCTCGATTGCTTGCGCGCGATCGCCAGGCTTCTCGGCGCGGATCAGCGAGTCCTCGCGGCCCTCGACATCGCGTCCGACTCGTACGTGCTGGTGCTGCTCTCGGACGCCGACTACGCGAAGGCGAGTCCGCTCGCGCACCGCGCCGGTTTCACGTTGAAGGACATTCGGACCTTCGATCCGAACGAGTAGCCGCGCGGCGGCGACTCGCGCTCCCTATCGGTGTCGCTCGCCGCGCGGAATCGCGTAGAGTGCGCGCGGTATCGCCAATGACTCGGCATCCCGCACGCATTCTCTGGTTCGCGTGTCTCGTGCACGTCGTCGCTGCCTCGGCGGCGCGCGCGGAAGCGACCGGCTTTCTCGATACCGGTTTCTTCTCCGACGGCAAGATCACCGTGGCGCCCTCGGGAGGCGATCCGCACGCGAACGCGGTGGCCGCGGCGCCCGACGGCCGCGTCGTGATCGCCGGGACACGCTTCTTCGCGAATGGTCAGAGCACGCTCTTCTGGTATTCGTTGAGCGACACCGCAACCGGCACGATCTGCTCGCCGATCTCGCCCGGGGGTGGGCTCTTTGCCAGCGCCAACGCCGCGACGTTCGACTCCGATGGGCGCTTGGTCGTGGTCGGCACCGCGTCGTTCGCCGGCACCGGTTACGACGTTCTGATCCTTCGCTACCTGTATCCGGCGTGCACGCTCGATTCGTCGTTCAGCGGCGACGGTGTCTACACCGTCGGGCTCAATCAGGCGGAGCACCTGAGCGACGTGGCGATCGACGGTCAAGATCGGATCGTCGCCGCCGGCGACATTCTCGACGGATCCTCCAACCAGCGACTGCTCGTCCTGCGCTTGCAGATCAACGGCACGCCGGACACGTCCTTCAGCGGCGATGGCCGGTTCGACCTCGATTGGGGCGCCGGCGCGGACTTCGGGCAAGTCGTGATCCAGGACGATGGCAAGATCGTCGCAGGCGGCACGATCGATGGCGGTGCGCTCGGTACCGTGTTCGCGGTGGTGCGGCTCACGAGCGGCGGCGTCCTCGATTCGACGTTCAGCGGCGACGGCGCGCTCGCGTTCGATTTCCCGTATGGCGAGGACGATCGTTTGACCGATCTCGCGATCGACCCGGTGACCGGGCGAGTGCTCGCGGCGGGTGCGTCCGACGACGCCGATACGGGTACCACGCGCTCGGCGGTGGCGCGGCTCACCAGCACCGGCACCCTCGACAGTACGTTCGACGGCGACGGCGTGTGGGTGGACAACGTGTACGACGTCGAGGCGATGGCGTCGATCGTCCCGCAGAGCGACGGACGCATCCTGCTCGCGGGGGACGCGGCGAACGTCGGTGCGGACCGGAACTTCTTCGCCTACCGGCTCGACCACGACGGTGGCGTGGACTCCGGATTCGGTTTCTTCGGTGTATCGGAGGTGGCGTTCGACCTCGGTGGTGTCGACGACGATCTCGGGCTCGCGGGTGGTCTTCAGGCCGGCAAGCTCGTGATCGCGGGGAGCGCCGAAACCGCCGGCGAAACCCAGGCCGCCGTCGCGCGGCTGTGGAGCAGCTTCATCTTCGCCGACGGCTTCGAGCGCGGCTCCACGCGCACCTGGCTCTCGACCGCGCCTTGACAGGACGAGTGTCCGTCACGCCGAGAGCGGCTCGCATGGAGCGCGGCCGCTCCGTCGGCCGCCCGCGAGCCTTCGCGGCGGAAACACGTACACGACGCAATCGCGCCGCGCTCACACCGGCTTGGCGAGGATCAGCTCGGACGGAAATCCGAGCTGGGTCACGATCTCGCGTGTCGCGATGGTGAATCCCGCCTGTTCGAGCGCCGACGTGAGCGCCACCGGACGGCAGCCGCCGAGCAGTCGCGGCGCACGACGATAGAGCCACAGATACGCCGCCCTCCTGCGGGGCGGCGGCTCGGCCATGTTCACGAGCACCAGGCGGCCGGTCGAGCGCAGCACCCGACGCAGCTCGGCGAGAACGCGCGCGATCCCCGCGGCCGGCATCAGATCGAGCATGTAGGAGTTGAGCACCAGATCGAACGAGGCGTTGGCGAACGGCAACGCGCACGCGTCCGCGCGATCGAGAGCGCGTGCTTGCCCGGCAGCCCGCGCACCTTGCGGCGCGCGCGCTCGAGCATCGCCGGCGTGAGGTCCACACCTTCGGTCCTGCCGTGCGGGTTCGCGTGGACCAGCGTCTCGAACGCGAGCCCGGTGCCCACGGCCACCTCCAGCACGTGCTCGCCGTCGCGGACGTGGGCCACGGCCAGCTCGCGCGCTCTCGATTCGGTGAGCCGCGCCCAGAAGTCGTACATCGGCGCCAGCCGCGTGTAGATCTTCGGGATCTCCTCCGGCGGAACGCCGGCAGGCTCCAGCGCACTGGCGAGCGTGGTCACGGTTGCGATTTGGCTGGCGCCGCGGGCGGCGGCACGACGATGGCTTCCAGCACCAGGTCGGCGACCCAGCGGCCGTCAGCCTCGGGCACGAGCACGCAGCACCGCCGACGTTGGCGGCGTAGTACGTGCGGCGGACCGCGCGAGCCGGCTTGTCACCGTGCGCCGGTTCGGATGTCTCGATCAGCACGGCGTTCTCGAACGACCCCGCTGGAGTGATCACGCGCGCGGCCAGGGTCGGCCGAGTGAGCCGGCCATGCAGAACGCGCAGCGACAGGCCGAGGTCGTCGGCTCCGTCGAGCCAGCGAACTTTGCGCGATCGTCGGCGGTATCGCGGGGATCTCCCGTGGTGTCGCGCCACACCGAACGATTGGCTGCCACAGCACGCCATCCGTGCAGAGGAAGTACCGGCCTGCGTCGAGATCGAAGGCATGGGTTGCCGGATCGCCCGTGCCGACCTCCGAGCTCTTTGCAAGGGGAACGATCTCGATTCGAGCGAATGACAGGATGAGGCACGATCCGCTGGATCGTGTCGGGTGGAAGCACGACGCGTTCGACAAGCGTTCCACGCTTGGCGTCGCGATAGAGCCAGGATCTTCCCAGGTGCTCGAATGGCAGCAGTATCTGCGTTCCCACTGATCCCGCGGGAAGCGGTTCGAGGGGAGCCGATCTCTGCGGCGACGGGATCGCGCGCGCAGGACAGTGCAGCGAGGTTCTGGGCGTCCGGCAAGCTGTCCGAATGGACCATCACCGTTGCTGGCTTCGCCTCGTAGGATTCGAGCTCGAGATCCGTGATCCAGGTGCCGGTGGCGTTCTGCGTTGTTCGAGCACGGGGCCGACGTTTGCGGCGTAGAAGACGCGCCGTGCGGGCGGCGCGCAGGTTGGATCGGCGTGCTCTCGACCACCGCCGTGACCGGAAATCTCCCGGCGATGACCTCGACGAATGCTTTGCCGAGCACGCGATAGCGCGTATCGAGCCCGACCGGGCCCGTTTCCTCTTCCCGCGCTTGAGCAGGTCTACGTCGTTCGACGTGTCGTCCCAACTCAGCCCGGTGTGCAGCGGAAATTCGGTGGAAACCACACGCGCGGCGGAAGGTCTCCGGGCGTCACTCGCGCCAGGATCGCGCCAGTCGAGCGCATGACGTACCCATCGGCGCACAGCCATCCACCGTGAGCACTCGCTCGCGTCCCCAGCACCGTCGGTGCCGATCGCCACCGTCGCGGCGCCGCGCTCGTAGTGATGCCGTCGAGCATGTGGTCGATGCACTCGTAGTCCCCACTTCCGGATCTCGCGCCGCACCCGCGTCCCGTCAAGGCGCACGTAGCTCCGTGCGGCCAATCGGATCGACCGGGAAGGCCTCATGACATCCCCTGCACAGCCGGTAACTCCGCGATCGGCCCCACCGTCGCGGCGTACGCCTATCCGCCGTGCTGGTCACGGCCAAGGCGAGCGCAAGCACGAGCACACGAATCACGCCCCGAGCGTACGCCAATCCGTGCCTCGCCGCGCGGCTTGGCGTATGCGGAAAGTGTGTTGCCGATCTCTCTTCCGCGGCACGCCGTGACGGCGTGCACAGCGGCGAGTTCTTTCGGGTCGGTGGCGGGCTCGGCGCACCATGCGCGTGCTCGGCGATTCCGCGCGCCGGCCCGATGCTTGCTCTGCTCGCGCTTCTCGAGGGCAAGCGGCCATCGCGCGAGCATCCAGTCGTTCTCTTCACCCTGGCTGCGCTGGCGACGGCGGGTCGCGCAGCCGATGATGGCCGATGTGGGAGGAACCCAACGCACGCACCAGAGCACGGAGTCGGTCCCACCGCCGGCGCCGACGACGGCAACGTGGTTCGCCGCGATCTCGGCTGCGAGCTGAGCGTGAACACCGCAGCGACCATCGACTCCGCCGGCAATCTGTTTTTGGAACGTGGGGCGCAGTTCGCACCGACGGCGCAGTTGCCGACTTCGGACATCACCCATTGGACCAAGTTCGACGGCCGGGTCCATGGGCTCACGTGGGATCTCGGCGCCGAGCTCTGGCCCGCGTTCGATCCCAACCCGGTGCCGCTTTGCTACTCGTACGACCCGGTCGCGAAGACCTGTGGACGGGGCCACTTGAACAGCTTCAACGGCACCGTCGGGCTGCGCCGGCGGCTCGGCCCCGACAGCGTGCTCTACGTCGGGCGCGGGTACGGGAACCTCTACGCCATCGATCCGGTGCAGGGGCGTGCTGTGGTCGTTCCGCACGTTCAACCCGTGGACCCGGTGGATCCCGAAGGCGGCGGGCCATTCCGCCGCCGCTCATGCACGACGGCGTCGTCTGTTTCGCCACGTGGGTGCCGAGCGACATCGACAACGCCCAATGGGGACGAACGCCATCGGCGTCGACATCGCCGAGGGCTTCGTTCTGGCGCTATCCGAGCACCGAGGCGAGCCTTGCGGGTGAGCCGTTCGTCGCGGCACCAATTCGTTCACCCGCGGAAATCGTTCGTCTACTTCGCGTCGTTCGCGGACTTCGTCGACGGCGCGCTTCACGCGCAAGCACCTTTCGCGTTCCACACGCTACCGACCTCGGCGCCGGAGAGCCAGCGGATTGCGTGGATCCGCTGAGACCGCGGACGGGCCAGCAAGACTCCAACGTTTGCGGCGTAGAAGACGCGCCGTGCGGGCGGCGCACCGGGCTGAATCGGCGTGCTCTCGACCACCGCCGTGACCGGAAATCGCCCCGCGAGAACTTCCACCAGCGCTTTGCCGAGCACGCGATAGCGGGTATCCGGCTTGGCCGGTCCGGACTCCTCTTTGTGCGCGGGACCATCCACGTCGTTCGACATCCCATCCCACGTCAACCCGGAGCGGAGCGGGAACTCGAACGGAAACCAGGCGCGTGCTGGAAGGTCTCGAGGCATCCACTCGCCGCCCGGGTCGCGCCAGTCGAGCCCGTGACGTACCCATCGGTCGCGACAGGCATCCACCGTGAGCACCCGCTCGCGCCGTGGCGCTCCGTCGCTTCCGATCGCCACCGTCGCGAGCGCGCGCTCGTAGCAATCGGTGCCGGAGAGATCTCGCAGGATGCACTCGTAGTCCCACTTCCGGATCTCGCGCCGCACCCGCGTACCATCGCTGCGCACGTAGCTCCACGTGCGGCCGATCGGATCGACGGGGAAGGCCTCGCGGCCCATCCCCTCGGCCGCCGGCAGCTCCTCGATCGGCCCCACCGTCGCGGCGCGGGCTGTCGCGGCCACACACGCGGCGACGACCAGCAGCGCGATCCCGAGCGCTCTACTCATGCAGCCGAGCTTACGCCGGCTCTGCGACCTAACGGTCGCGCCGATCTCGCGTACGAAAACCGTGGCGTTGGGCATCGTCCTCGCTCGACGCCGCGGATGCGGTCACGCTCCACGCTTGAGCCAAGACACGTCGGGCAGTCGTCGCCAAGGAACGACCTGGTGCTCGTGGCGGCGCTGAGCGGTATCGCCGCCGTAGACGAGCACGCCCGGGCGGACATCCGCGGCCGCCCCGATCGATCCGGGAAGCGCGAGCAGCCCGCGAAACGCGTCCTCTGCGACGGTCGCGCCGGACTTGCACTCGATCCCTCGTAGCTCGCGGCCGTGCTCGACGAGCAGGTCCAGCTCGACACCGCGCGTTTCGCGCAGGTGGTAGAGCCGCGGTTCCACGCCGCGATTCGCGTGAGCCTTCACGACCTCGGAAACGACCCAGCTCTCGAAGATCGCGCCGCGCAGCGGGTGCAAGCGGAGCTGCTCTTCCGTGGTGATGCCCAGCAGGTGGCACACCAGGCCGCTATCGAGCCAGTGAAGCTTGGGGCGTCGCACCAGGCGCTTGCGGGTGGTGCGATGCCAGGCGGGAACGAGCGTGACGAGGAAGCTCGCCTCGAGGGCGGTGAGCCAAGAGCGAGCCGTGAGGTGGGACACACCCGCGTCCGAGCCGAGCGCGCTCAGGTTCACTTCCTGGGCGGTGCGACCCGCGGCCAGACGGACGAAGGTGGTGAACGCGGCGAGATTGGTGACCTCCAGCACCTGGCGGACGTCGCGCTGGACGTACGTGGCTACGTAATCACCGAGCCAACGGCTCGGCGACAGGGACTGATCGTGGATGCGCGGGTAGGCGCCGGTGAGCAGGTTCGCGAGCAGCGTCGCTGGCGGTTTCGGAAAGCGCGCCAGCTCGTCCCGCGATGGCGCGAGCAGGTGGAAGATGGCGGTGCGACCCGCGAGCGACTGGGCCACCGAGCTCGCGAGGCCGAAGTGCTGCGAGCCAGTGAGCACCCAGCGTCCTGGGCGAGGGTCCTCGTCAACCTCTGCTTGCAAATACGAGAGCAGATCCGGGACGTGCTGAACCTCGTCGAGGATCGCGCCGCCTGGATGATCGGCAAGGAAGCCCCGCGGATCAGCTCGGACGCGCTCGCGCTCGTCGAGACGCTCGAACGTGACGTAGGGCTTGCGCGGGAAGAGTGCCCGGCAGAGCGTGGTCTTGCCCGACTGACGCGGGCCCGTCACCGTGACGATCGGGTGCCGCCGCGCAGCTCGTACCAGCACCGTCGCGAGATTGCGGCGCACGCGCATGCACTTTGTGTAAGTCCAACTTACAAAAAGTGCAAATCGTTGTTGACTCTGGACGATTGCGCGTGGGAGCGTCGATCGTCAGGAGGGTGGGGCTTGCGGTGGGGGAGGCACCACGTCGATTCGAGCACCAGGTCGGCCACCCAGCGGCCGTCGGTCTCGGGCACGAGGACCAGTACAGGGCCGACGTTGGCGGCGTAGTACGTGCGCCGCACCGCGCGCGCCCACGTCTGAGCCTACCCGGGATCGCCCGCAGCCGGGGCGACGCGTCCCGCGTGCGCGCCCTCGCCCCCGTGACCCGGCCGACAATCCGCCTCCTCGGTCACGCTGAGCCGCGCGCCGACGTGCAGCGTGGCGACGTCGACGTCCGCGGGTGCACACAGCACGCGGCCCGGCCGACCCGTCTCGGGGCCGCGCAGCTGCAAGTCGATCGCCGCGGTGCGACCCGCGGCGCGCACCACGTGGATGGTCGCGAGCCCTTCCGCTTCGACCAGCTCCTCGTGGCCCAGGACACCGCGCGATACCAGCTCGATCTCGCCCGCGGCGACTTCGCGGAAGCGCAGCTCTTCGAGGGCACCTTCGATGGCCTTGCCCAGCATGCGGTGCGGATGGGCGTGGATCGGTGTGGTGGCGCCCGGCTCACGGCTCAGCGCCACCAGCGCCCACCCGCTCGCGCCCTCCCAGTAGGTGATCCACCGGCAGCCCTCGCCATGCGGCAACGGGCTCTTGCGCACCGGCAGCAGCTCGTCGATCGAGGGATGGAGCTGCACCATCACGCGCCGGAGAAATGCGTCGTCGAGCCCGCCGTCGCTCTCCTGCAAGTCGAGCAACCGTGTGGACTCGGCGAGGGAGAGCGGGGCGCCGGAAAGGAAGCGCTGGCGCAGCTGGCGATTCTGAACGTCGGCGCGGGAGCCGATGCGATAGGCCACGAAGCTCACCGCGAGCGCGGTTCCGCCGGCGAGCGCTGCCGCAGGGGCGGCACCCCGGCTCGCCGCCGAGATCGTGGCGAGCGTGAGCGCCGCCATCCACACGGACGCTCCGCCGCCCACGAGCAACGCCCGGGGCGCGGATTGGAGCAGCGCGCCGAGTGCCAGGTGCAGGCCCATGCCGGCGGCGACGGTGGTGAGCAGCGCATCGACGACGAAGGCGTCGATGGCGAGGATTCGGGCCCAGGTGGGGTCCGCGCCGAGCCACCGATCGCCGGCACCGCGCAGAACGGCGAGCCCGATGTAGCCGAGGAGAAAGCCCGGTACCGCCTTCGCGACGCTGCTGCGAACGCTGGTCGGCGTGCCCTCTCGCCGAAGCAACGAGAGCGCCACCAGCGTCGGCGCGAGCATGAGCACGCGCGCGGATTTCGAGGCCGCGGCCATGACGCCGCCATCGCCGCCCATCTGCGCGCCCACGGCGATCGCCGACGACAGATCGTTCACCGCGAGCCCGCTCCACAATCCCGCGACGCTCGGATCGATGCCGAGCGCTATCGCGACGGGGCGGAACACCAGCAACGCGACGATGCTGAAGAGCGAGATCACCGCGATGGCGGTGGCTTGCTCGCCACGATGGGCCTTGCTGATGGGAGCGATCGCGTTCACCGCGGACGCGCCGCAGATCATGGTCCCACCGGCCAGGAGGTCGACCATCGGGCGCCGGATCCCCACCGCCGCTCCCAGCGCGTGCGCGACGAAGAAGGTGCTGGGAAGGGCGACCGCCGCCACCGCGAGGATCAGCCTCAGCTCGCCGTGCGCGAACGAACGCGACTGGACCTTGAGGCCCATGAGGATGATCGCCAGCCGCAGCACCCAGGTGCCGGTGAAGCGCAGGCCCGCGGCGTAGCGGTCGGGGTCCTGGTCGGCGCTCGGCATGGTGAGACCGAGCGCGCCGCGCACGGGTGTGTTGAGGACGACGGCGCCGAGCACGAGCCCGGCGAGCACGCTCGAGAGAAAGGGCGTCGACGGGAGCGCGTGCGTCGCCGCGATCGCCAGCGCGCCGATCACCGCGGCGAGCGCGACGCCCGGCAGATCGCTAGCGGTCGGGATCCAAGCGGGACGACGCACGAGGGGTCGATCTCACCAATCAGCGCAGCCTGGGCGCAGCATTGTACGCCGCCCGGGATCCGTGGCCGCGGCGCGAGCGAACGCTAGAGCTCGATGCGGCGGGTGGACCCGTCCGGAGCGACGACCACCACGCCGGCGTCCAGGAAGTCGGTCACGTAGAACGTGCCGTCGGGCCCCACGGCGAAGTTGTCGGGGACCATGGCGCCGAGACGCACCAGCTCGACGAGCGTGCCGGAGGCGAGGTCGACCTTCGCCAGGCGCGCGGGAAACACGGTCTGCAGCGCCACCAACGTGCCGTCGGGAGTGGTGTGGACCGCCGACGGCAGCACCATCCCGGAGGCCACCCGCTCGACCGCGCCGGTTTCGCGGTGGATGCGGATGACGCCGCCCTCGAGGGCGAAGGTCGGTGCGTAGAGGTCGTCCCCGACGCAGGCCATCGAGTTGAGCGCGGGCACGGACGTGGTCAGCCGGCGCGCGGGCGAGGCGCCGGTGGGATCGATCTCGAACACACCCCCGGATGGAACCTCGCGGTTCGCGAAGATCCGCCCATCGTCGCAGCGAGTGATGCCGTTCGCTTGCGAGCCGATCTCGTCCAGCACGGTCCGGCCGCTCTTGGGGTCGAACCGCGACACCGTGCCCTTGTTGGGCTCGGTCACCACGAAGCCGCCGCCGTCGAGGATCACCAGATCGTCGTTTGCCGCGAGCCCATCCTCGGGGCCGAACCCGCGGGTGATGGCGCCGGACTCGGGATCGACCTGAACGAGCTGAGATCCCTGGATCGCGGCGATCCAGAGCCGACCGCGGTCCCACACGATGCCGTTGGTGGATTCGGGAGGTGTCGTGTTCACCGGTCCCGAGCCGTCGGAGCCGCCGCAACCCGTCATCGCCGTGGCCAACGCCACGATCACGAGCGCCAGCGCGTTCATCGAATGTCGCATCGTGTTCCTCCCGCGGATGCCGGCTCGGACGATCGTCGCACACTCGGCGTCGGGCGCCGCCACCCAGCCGATCGATCTCGGCGCGGACCCCGTGGAAGGGTCGCGTGCCCCGGAGACACGAAGGGCCACCCGAGCTCGGGTGGCCCTCCCGACGAGGGCGCCCGGGGGCGCCGCCGCCAGCAATCGGTGCCGTTCAGCCTTCGACGACGCCGAGGACGTCTTCCTCGCGGATGATCAAGAGCTCCTTGCCCTCGACCTTGATCTCGCTGCCGGCCCACTTGCTGATGATCACGACATCGCCCTTCTTCACGTCGAGGGGGATCACCTTGCCGTCGTCACCGACCTTGCCCTTGCCCACGGAGATCACCTTCGCCTGCTGCGGCTTCTCCTTGGCGGTGTCGGGAATGATGATCCCGCCCTTCGACTTCGACTCTTCTTCCAGGCGCTCCACGATGATTCGGTCCTGCAGCGGTCGCACGTTCATGTCTTCGCTCCTCTTTCCCCTGGCCGGGTCTCCGCGCGTCGGAGCCAGGCGGTTTCTCGGCTCGTTTGAATCCTTGGATATGGGCTCGAATTGCGGTTCCGTCAAGCGCTTGGGTCGTCCACGGGCGAGATCGGCTCGACCTGTCCGGTCCGCGCATCACCTCGGGCCGCGGTGACGCTCACACCGCCTGCGCTTCGCGCCGCTTCTCGTCCTTGCGCCGCTCGTTCTCGGTGAGCAAGAGCTTGCGCAGCCGGATGGACTTGGGCGTGACCTCGACGAGCTCGTCGCTCTCGATGTACTCGAGGCACTCCTCCAGCGAGAACTGGCGCGGCGGCGTGAGGATGATGTTCTCGTCCGATCCTGCGGCCCGGATGTTGGTCAGGTGCTTGGCCTTGGTGGGGTTCACCGGGATGTCGCGATCCTTGGGATGCTCGCCGACGATCATGCCCTCGTACACCGGATCACCGGGGCCCACGAAGAGCTCGCCTCGCTCCTGCAGCGCGAAGAGCGCGTAGCCCGTGGCTTCGCCGGTGGCCATGGACACCAGCACCGCGTGGTTGCGGTGCGGGATCTCGCCCTGCATCGGCTCGTAGCCGCCGTGATTCGAGTCGAGGACCGCGCGCCCGGCGGTGGCGCGCATCAGCCGCGAGTGCAGCCCGATGGTGCCGCGCGACGGGATGCGCGCGTGGATGTTGGTCTGCGCGTCACGCGGCACGATCTGCGTCACCCGCGCGCGCCGCATGCCGAGCAGCTCGAAGACCTTGCCCGAGAGGTCCTCGGGCACTTCCACGACGATGTCCTCGAACGGCTCCAGCGTGACTCCGTCCTTCTCCTTGAGCACGACCTCGGGCTTACCCACCGCGAACTCGTAGCCTTCACGGCGCATGGTCTCGATCAAGATCCCGAGGTGCAGCACGCCGCGCCCGGAGACCAGGAACGCGTCCTGGCGATCGAGGAACTCGACGCGCAGCGCCACGTTCGAGCGCACCTCGCGCTCCAGGCGCTCGCGCAGCTTGCGCGAGGTGACGTAGTCCCCTTCGCGTCCGGCGAAGGGCGACGAGTTGACGCAGAACAGCATGCGCAACGTGGGCTCGTCGACGTGGATGCCCGGCAGCGGAGCCACCTCCTCGGAATCGGTGATGGTCTCGCCGATCGACACGTCGTCGATGCCGTGGATCTCGCAGATGTTGCCGGCCGTGACCTCTTCCACCTTCTGCTTGCCGACGCCTTCGAAGAGGTAGAGGTGCGTGATCGTGCCGGTGCGCCGCTCGCCGCTCGGTCGCAGGATGAGCACGTTGGTGCCCACCCGTACCTTGCCGCTCAGCACGCGCCCCACGGCGATGCGTCCGGTGTATTCGCTGTAGTCGAGCGTCGTGGGCTGGAAACGCAGGGCTTCTCCGACCTCGACCTCGGGCGGCGGCACGTGGGCGAGGATCGTGCGGAAGATGAGCTCCATGCCCTGATCGGGGCCGTCCGGCTCGCTGCGCGCGATGCCGAGGCGCGCCGACGCGTACACCACCGGGAACTCGAGCTGGTCGTCGTTCGCCTCGAGCTCGCAGAACAGATCGAAGACCTCGTTCAGCACCTCGTCGGCGCGCGCGTCCTTGCGGTCGATCTTGTTGATGATGACCAGCGGCTTGAGGCCGGCCGCCAGCGCCTTGCGGAGCACGAAACGGGTTTGCGGCTTGGGGCCCTCGGCGGCGTCCACCAAGAGCAACGCACCGTCCGCCATCTGCACGATGCGCTCGACCTCGCCGCCGAAGTCGGCGTGGCCCGGGGTGTCGATGATGTTGATGCGCACGTCGCCGACGGTGACCGCGGTGCACTTGGAGAGGATCGTGATGCCGCGCTCGCGCTCCAGGTCGTTGCGGTCCATGATCCGCTCTTCCTGGAGCTGAGCCGCTTTGAGCGCGCCAGCTTGGCGCAGCAGCTGGTCGACCAGCGTGGTCTTGCCGTGGTCGACGTGGGCGATGATCGCCACGTTGCGAATGCTGGGAACGGCTGTCATGGCTCAATCCTTCCGCGCGCGCCTCGCGCATGCGCGGGCACCTCTCGTAGCCAAGTCGAATGCGGGAATGCTTGGAGTCGATTGCGTCCGAGAGCCTAGCCGATCTCGTCACGACGCAGCGCGGCAATTGTAATCGGGCCGGGGAGCGATCGTCTCGCGTCCACCCGCCGAATCGACCGGCAGCGACCGGGGCGAGCGCCGGACGGTCGAGCCCCGCCGGTCCCCCGCTGGTCGCGGGCGCGGGGCGGCGGACCCGTCGGGCGCGATTCCGAAGCGCCGGCCGGCCAGCGGGCGCTGTCGCGCGACGGTCGGCCGGGCGTAGGCTGGTGGGATCCAACGGAGAGCACGAGATGCGAATGGATTCGAAGCCGCCGCGCGCCGCGCATGCCCTGGCCCACGGACTCCTCGGGGCGGCGTTGCTGCTCCTCACGGCTTGTCCGCCCTCGGGCGAGCCGAGCTACCTCACGGACGAGCAAGGCGGCGCGCTGATTCTCCACGGGGTGAACTCCAACAACGCCTCGAAGTACGACCCGGCGCGGGTGGGGTGGACCACTCGAGCCGACATCGAGCGCCTCGCCACGTGGGGATTCGACGTGGTGCGGTTGCTGGTGTTGTGGGACGGGCTCGAGCCCACGCCGGGCGCCTACGACACCGGCTACCTCGACCGGGTCGCCGAGCGAGTGGGGTGGTGCCGCGACGCTGGCTTGCACGTGATCCTCGACATGCACCAGGACCTCTTCGCGGCGAAGTTCGGCGGCGACGGCGCGCCGAGCTGGGCCGTGCGCGACGACGGCCTGCCGTTCACGCCGCTCGAGCCGTGGTGGCTCAACTACCTCCAGGCTCCCGTGATCCATTCCTTCGATCACTTCTTCCAGGACGGGGATCTCCTGGACCGCTACGAGCAAGCCTGGCTCGTGCTCGCGGAGCGGTTCCGCGACGAGCCCGCCGTGCTCGGCTACGACCTCATGAACGAGCCGTATCCAGGATCGGAGCCGCTCGGCGAGTTCGAAGCGGGCACGCTCACCGCGTTCTCGGATCGGTTGTCGCACGCCATTCACGCCCTCGATCCCGACGCGTGGGTCTTCTACGAGCCGGTGGCGTTCAGCGCGAACATGGGGCTGCCGTCGAGCATCGGTGTGCTCACCGACACACGCGTCGCGTACTTCCCGCACTTCTACCAGCTCGACGTTCACGAGGGCGGTGCTTACGACGGCAACACCACCTTCATCGATCTGTGGAAGGCCAACCGGATGGCGGACGCGTCGCGCCAAGGCGCGCCGCTGCTCTTGGGGGAGTTCGGCGCCAGCGCCGAGGGGATCGGTCACGTCCGCTACCTGAAAGACGTGGCCGCGATGGCCGATTCGGCGGGTGCCGGCTGGACCTACTGGAGCTACGACCCGGGCGACGGCTTCGGGTTCATCGATGCGGCTCGCAACGAGAAGGCCCAGCTCGAGGCGCTGGTGCGGGTCTACCCGGAGCGCATCGCCGGCAAGCCGGTGTCGTTCGCGTACGATCCCGATACACGCGTCTTCGAGCTGGTCTTCGACGAGAAGTCCGGCGTGATCGGGCCGACGCGCATCGTCCTGCCCGCGGCACGCCTCTATCCCGAAGGCTGGGATCTCTCCGTGAGCGATCCGGCGGGGACGTGGTCGGCGAGCTTCGACTCCTCCGCGCAGCGACTCACGCTCGTCGCCAGCCCCGGTCAGGCGCGCCACACGATCCGCATCGTTCCGTCGGCGAGCGGCTGAGTCGAGCCGGCGAGACGGCCAGTCGCCGAGCCGCCGAGCGGATGCCCGATCGCCCACGCCGTGGGCGCGGTGGGCAGATCGCCGCGCGCGGTGCGCGTGATGCCGGGCATCGAGCCCGGAGGTGCCCGCCGCCGAGCGCTTTCTCGTCGAGAATCGCCGATCTCGATGCGTGACGCACGGCACTGAGCTTGCTCGTTTCGGATCGTCGATCCATCCGTCACGACGCGCTTGCGTCAGGGGAGAACGATCCGTGGAAGCCGCCGCACATCTCTCCGTCGCGCCCGCCGAGTCCGCGGCCCACGACACCTTCGATCTCGCGACGTTGCTGCGCACCATGGTCGAGGTGCGCGCTTCGGATCTCCACCTCGGCGTCGGCAGTCCGCCGATGGTGCGCGTCGATGGCGGGCTTCGTCCGCTCGAGGGCTTTCCGGTGCTCGATCAGGCGCGCATGCGGGACCTGATCTTCTCGACGCTCGACGCCGACACGCGCCGCACGCTCGAGGAGGAGCGCGAGCTCGACTACTCCCAGTCCATCCCCGGCCTGTCTCGATTCCGCGGCAACCTGTTGTGGCAGCGCGGCACGCTCGGCGCCGTCTTTCGCGCCATCCCGCAGCGCCCGCTCACGCTCGAGGAGCTGGGTCTGCCCGCGAGCGTGGCGCAGCTCGCGCGCCGGCCGCGCGGGCTGGTGCTGGTGACCGGCCCCACCGGCAGCGGCAAGTCGACGACGCTCGCGGCGATGATCGATCACGTGAACCGGAACTTCGCGCACCACATCGTGACGATCGAGGACCCCATCGAGTTCCTGCACAAGAATCAGCGCTCGTTGATCCGCCAGCGCGAGCTCGGCTCCGACACGCGCTCGTTCGCCGCGGCGCTCAAGCACGTGTTGCGCCAGGACCCGGATCTGATCCTGGTGGGCGAGATGCGCGATCTCGAGACCATCTCGCTGGCCGTGACCGCCGCCGAGACCGGGCACCTGGTCTTCGGCACCTTGCACACGAACTCGGCGGCCTCCACCGTGGACCGCATCATCGACGTCTTCCCGGGCGGGCAGCAGCAACAGATCCGCATGCAGCTCGCCGCGACGCTTCAGGGCGTGCTGTCACAGACGCTGGTGCCGAAGGCCAAGGAGCCGGGCCGCGCCTGCGCCATCGAGATCCTGATCGCCAACCACGCGGTTCGGAACCTCGTCCGGGAAGGGAAGACCCATCAGATCGAGAATCTGATGACCTCGGGCGCCACCGCGGGGATGCAGACGTTGAACGCCTCACTGGCGCAGCTCGTGAAGTCGGGCGTGGTGAGTCTCGACGCCGCGATCGAGAAATCGAACCACCCGGACGATCTGCGGGCGGCGATCGGCTCGGCACCCCTCGGCGGGAACCTGCCGCGCCCCGGGGTCCGGCCCGAGCGTCGCTGACGCTTCCCGGTTGGCGGCGGCGCGAGAACGCGCGAGTCGCGATACGAAACGCCCGCGTTCCTTTCGTCGCGCGGGCGCGTCGCGGATCGCGCAGCCGCGCCGCGAGGGCGGGCCAAGCGGCAGATTCTGCCCGGCGCGCAGGGCGATCCGCGTGGATCGCCGGTGTGCTCGGCGGGCGCGCGAGCAGGGCGCGAGCAACCGTGGACGCAGTGATTCCGCTCGCCTGCCGCCACGCCGCTCGCCGTGGGACCGCTCGGCACGCGTTGTGCTGAGGCTGTCCCGTTACCTGCGCAGAACGAGAGGTGCGACCATGCTGCAACACGTTTCACCCGCCGGGTTCGTCTCGCGATTCGTCGCTCCTGCCCTGGGTACGCTTCCGGTGGCGGCACTGGCCGGCGGGGTCGCTGCAGGCGCGTGGATGCACGTGTCGCCGTGGCTCTTGATCGCGGGTATCGGCGTGGGCGCGCCCTTGTGTTGGTGGGCGGCGCGCGCTCGCGGGGCCGCGGGAGCGAGCGACGTTCGCGGTGCCCTCGACCGGCTGGCGAGCGGCGATCTCGCCCATGGGATGCCGAGCCGAGAGGCGGAGGGCGCCCCGGTCGGGGCCTCGGTGTTGCACGTCGTGGGAAACCTGATCTCCACCATCGGTACCCAGAGTGCCGCGCTGGAAGCGGCGGGTGCCGAGCTGGCTCGCTCCGCCGGCGCCGTGCACGCCGGTACGACCACCGTGAAGGAGCGGGCGGCGGTCGTCGCCCAGTCGGCGGTGGAGGCCACGGAAAACCTCACGACCATCGCGAGCGCGGTCACCGAGCTCGCGGCGACCACCAAATCGATCGCACACAACGTGAGCGATACCGCTCGCGTCGCGCGCGACGCCAAGGTCAAGACCGACGCCGCGGAGCGCGTGATCGGTGCGCTCCGCGAGAGCTCGGAGCGAATCGGGCAGGTCACGCAGCTCATCGTCAACATCGCGAAGCAGACCCAGCTCCTGGCGCTCAACGCGACCATCGAAGCGGCGCGCGCTGGTGAAGCGGGCAAGGGCTTCGCGATCGTCGCCGGCGAGGTGAAGGAGCTCGCCACCCAGACGGCGCGGGCGGCGGACGAGATCACCGAGACGATCCAGCACATCCAGCGGGACGCAGCCCAGGCGGTCGCCGCAGTGGCGGAGATCACTCACATCAACGAGGAGGTCGACTCGCTCGCTCACGGGATCGCCGCGGCAACGGAGGAACAGCACGCGACCGTGCAAGAGCTCGACCGCAGCCTGAATCAGGTCACCGGCTACGTCGGCGAGGTCGGTGGGTCCATCAACGAGGTGGCGGCGAGCGCCGCCGAGCTCGCCGAGGTCGGTGAGGGCGTGAGCGCGATCCAGCGCGTCGTGCTCGACATGGTGAAGGCGACGCGCGCCCTGACGGAGGCGTTTCGCGTGGACGCGGCGGTCGTCTCCGAAGCGGGCGAGTCGATCCCCGCTTCCGCCAAGCTCACGGCCATCAGCCTCATGCACCTCCAATGGCGCGACAAGCTCCTGCGTGGCGTGCTCTCCGGTGCCGACCCGGGCGTGGCGACGGATCCGACCAAGTGCGCCCTCGGCCGCTGGCTCGCCTCGGGCGAGCAGCGATCCGAGGCGGTGCGTCATCGGCTCGCCGAGCTCGAGCCGATCCATCGCCGGTTGCACGAGACCGCGATCGGCATCCTCGCGGACATGGGAAGAGGTGCCTCGCGCACCGCGTTGCTCGACCGCGTCCACGGCGAGGTGACGCCGGTTCTCACCGCGACCTGGGCCTCGCTGCGCGGCCTCATCGAGCTTCACGCGGGCCAGCAACCCGGTGGCGCCGGCATGGCGTCGGCGGGGGCTTCGTTCTCGGCGCCCGCGGTGGCGGCGGCGGCTCCGCTCGAGCCGCGAGGGCGAGTGACGCCTGGCCCGGGCGGCGCGACGAAGTGGAACGCACACCCGTCCGCTCACGTCCACAACTGACTCGCCACCCGCTGCCGGCGTCATCGAACGCCGGCTCGACGCCCGGCCGCGTCTCGATCTGGGCGAGCCGGGTCCACGCCAGCTGCGGACGATCCGGTTGCTGTGACTCTGATCACACGGCGCACGCATCCTTCGTCGAACGAACGTTCGGTCGCGTGGCGCCGATTCCGTGGTCGGCGCAACGTACGTCGTTGCCACCTCTGTGGGATGGAGTGCGCTCGGGCCGCGCCCCACACTCAAGCTGCGCAAGCGCGTCTCGGTCCGAGGCAACTCGCCTCGCCGGCGCTTGGAGGAGGGGCGAATGGTGGGACGATCGATTCATTCGGGCCGCGCGCGTTCGCATGGTTGGAAGCGCGGTCACCTGGGTGTGCTCGTCGCGATGCTCGCGTCGTTGGCCATCGCAGCGAGCGCGGCGCACGCTGGGGCACCGAGCACGCCGAAGCGCGTGGGCGCCACCAAGCCCACCATCCGCGTCGGCGCGACGGGCTCGTTCGTCACCAATGACCTCACCGGCGCGCTCACGCCGTTCGATCTCGCGTACTCGTTGCTGGGACCCGGCGTCACGATCTCGAACGTGACGTTCACGGGGTCACTGGTCGCGGCCGGCACCTTCGCTGGCGGCGCGGGCATCATCTCGTTTCCGTCCGGCGTGATCCTGAGCTCAGGTAACGTCGCCAACGTCGTGGGCCCGAACGTCACGGACAGCATCTCGCTCGACAACGGCTTGCCCGGCGATGCGGACCTGAACTCGCTCGTGGGCGGGTACCTGACGCTCGACGCGACGATCCTCGAGTTCGACTTCGTGCCCAACGCCTCGACGGTCTTCTTCGAGTACGTGTTCGCGTCGGACGAGTACAACGAGTGGGTCTACACCGGCTTCGACGACGTGTTCGCGTTCTACGTCAACGGTCAGAACTGCGCGGTCGTCGGTGCGCCGTTGGTGCCGGTCTCGATCGACACCATCAACAACGGCAACCCCTACGGAGGCGGAGGCGGAGTCAACTCGAACCTCTACCTCAACAACGACCTCGAGGACGGCGGCGGCTCGATCAACACCGAGATGGACGGCCTCACCCAGACGCTGGTGTGCCAGGCGTCCGTGCAGGCCAATCAGTCGAACCACATCAAGCTGGCCATCGCCGACACCTCCGATCACGTCTGGGACTCGAACGTCTTCATTCGCGGCGGCAGCTTCTCCACGATCCCGCCGGAGAGCTGCAACGACGGCACCGACGACGACGGCGACGGGCTCGTGGACTGCGCGGACCCCGATTGCGCGAGCAGCCAGTACTGCCTGCCCTCGTCCACCTGCGGGGACGGCCAGCTCGACCCGGGCGAGCAATGCGACGACGGCAATCACGACAACGGTGACGGCTGCAGCGCCGCGTGCCAGCTCGAGTTCTGCGGTAACGGCGTCCTCGATCCGGGTGAGCAATGCGACCCGGAGATCCCCGGTCCCGGCGACGATTGCCGCCCGGATTGCACGCTCGGCGTGTGCGGGGACGGCATCCTCGACGAGGAAGAGGACTGCGACGACGGCAACCTCGCCGACGGCGACGGCTGCAGCAGCCAGTGCCGAATCGAGGAGCCGGAGAGCGATTGCGGCAACGGCTTGGACGACGACAGTGACGGGCTGATCGACTGCTTCGATCCCGATTGCGCCAGCGACCACGACTGCGACGGAGTCGAGCTCTGCTACAACGGCACGGACGACGACGGCGACACGCTCGTCGACTGCGCCGATACCGCCGACTGCGCGAGCTTCCCGGCGTGCGCGCCGCCGCCGGTCGAGGTCTGCGACAACAGCCTGGATGACGATCAGGACGGTCTCTACGACTGCTTCGACGACGACTGCGCCTCGTTCTGCGTGCACGGACGCGGACGGCGACGGGCCAAGCGCAACCCCGCGTCGCTCATGTGCGCGGATCCGGCGCTCGACTGCAACGATGGCAATGCCGACGTGGAACCCGGGCGTTGCCGTCGAGGTGCCGGGCAACGGCCTCGACTGCAACGCGGCCACCAGCGATTGTCAGGACCTGGACGGCGACGGCTACAACCCGGCGTCGGCCGATTGCGACCACGCCCAGCTCGACTGCAACGATGCCAACGCCGACGTGAATCCCGGCAAGACCGAGATTCCGAAGAACGGTATCGACGACGACTGCAATCCCGCCACGCCTGGCGCCTGCACGCCCAGGCCTGCGGAGGCGTCGGTCGGCGCCGGCGCGGCGTCCACGCCGGGGAGCGTGGACCTTGGCCTCTACTTGATTCCGGGTGCCGCCCTCGCGCTCGTGCTACGGCGGGTGAGACGCATGGCGCGGCCACGCTCGTGAAGTAGCGCGCCGCTCGGCCACCGCGAAGCGGCGCGCGCCCCATCGACGCGGAGCCCGTCGGAGCATCGCTCTCGGCGGCTTCGCTCGCTTCGTCTCGGCCCCGGGCTTTTCGGTAGTGTCCTTAATTTGATTTGACGCGACGCGTTGAGGTATTCCGTGTCGTGATGCCTTATCATGAGGTGGCATCATGCGATTCACGTTCAACGAGAAGAAGCGTGCGGCGCAGGCTGCCGCCCACGTCCTCCAACGGCACGGCGGGCGGTTCAACTACATGCACCTGATCAAGGAGCTGTACCTGGCCGACCGCCAGTCCTTGATTGATCGCGGCGTCCTGATCACCGGTGACGCCATGTTCGCCATGAGGCATGGCCCGGTCCTGAGCAACATTCTCGACGCCGGTTACGGCCGGATGGTGATCGGAATGGCCGAAGATGAGCGAAGAAGTACGCGTCTCGCCAAGGAAGACCACCGCGAGAAGCCGAGGACGAAGAAGCGCTGCGCGAGGAAGGAACATGAACGCCTGCTGGTCGAGTTACTCCACGAAACGTTGCCCGAGGACAGCCTGGGGCCGAGCTCCAAGCCCATCGACCCTACAACGACCCGGCGCAACAGGTACAGCGGTGAAGATCGAGCAGGGCTCGGCAGGTTGCCGCCGAGATGGCGTTCTCGACGCGCTCTAGGCCGCCTTCCGCGCGGCGTTGATCCTGTCCTTGAAGTCTCGCGGAATGTGCCGCGACGAGATCGCGCCTTGCGGATCTTGTCCAGCGCTGCGGATGAGAGCCGTTTCCTGGGCTGGTAGTTCCACAGACCAGTTAGCGTCGTCTGCTGACCCGGATGGAGCGCGCGGTGGTGCTCGTAAACCACCACCGTCTCGTCCTTGAGCGGCGAATGATCGGCCGCCGTGAGAACGCACGTTGCGTCGAAGCGCCATGTAGGATCGAGCGGCACGACGATCAGTTCCAATCTGGTCGGCCACGAGAACCGCGCGGAGCCTGATGGCGCCCTTGCCGCCCATGTCGACGAGGAACGTCGCCCGCTTCGAGCTGTCCCATTCTCCGGGGCTCCATCAGGCAGACAACGCGGCGTCGATGAGTTCGCCGATATCCCAGGCCGATGCTGTGACGCCAGCAGCCATCGCCGGAGTCACACCGTCGAGCGAGAGATGGCCGCGCACGTGAAGTTGTAGTAGCCGAAATGCAATCCAACAGCCGCCTTGAGGTTCTCCAGCTTCTTGCTGAACGCGTTCGTTAACCTCGCGAATCTGCGCATCGACATTCTCATGGTGAGGTTGCCGCGCTCGACGTGACTCGTGCCGATTTTCGTGCGACGTCCGGATCGCCGATCACCACCGTCTTGCTCGTGCTGATGACCTTGGGCGGGCTGTACCTACCCGGGCCAATGGGTTCGGCTTCGTAGGCTTTTACGATCTGGCCGTAGTCCACGTCCGCGCCGAACGCCTCCTCCGGGTCGCGTCTACGTATGCCGCGAGTGCATCGGACGAGAGCTGGATGCGATTCAGTAGGCGCGACGAAAGATCGGTCAGGAACGCCGTCGCGTTCCTCGGAGTCGCGCTTCCCATGCGGTAGCTCGGCACCAACTTGCGTCAGGATCGATCGCCACGAACGTCCACTGATCGCCGACGCGGCTCGTGTCGTCGGTCGCCTTCACGTGGCGCTGCTTCTTGCCGACGTAGCTCCAGATTTCGTCGACCTCGATCCGCTCGCATCCGAGATCTTCACCATCTCGTGATCCAGGAGGCGTTGACAGCCGTCACCGACGCGCACCATGAGGCGCAGAATCGTGTCACGATGCACGCCGCTATTGCGCTCGGTGGCGCGGACGCTGGTACCGTCCACGAGGCACCCGATGACCAACTCCTCGCTCGGACTTGCTCAGCACGTTCGCCATCGCCGACCCCATTCGTTAGCGGACGGATAGGACTCTAGCGAATCCCACTGATAGCGTCAGGGGACGTGCGTTCCTATTGACGTAGCTATTGGATGGTGCGCAGCCTGGGGCCGTGAAGGATGGGAAGCAACGAGGGTGACCTCGGACGGTCCGATACCGGGCTCTACACCCTACGGGGCCGCTGTCACCGCAGCGGGGTCTGGACCCTCACCCTCCCGCCACATTCCCATGAGTATTCTAGCGCATTTACGGGAGGAATCACACGATGACTGACGAAGCCGACCGCAAGAAGAAGCACCGCAGTCCGCTTAATCCGTTCTTAGCTCCGGGAAGCGATCAACTGCGCGGGCGAATTCTACAAGGACCACCGGACCAATCCGACGTCAATCCAGGCGGCCGCGACTACCTGGGGCCAGGACCCCAAGTCAGGCATTACTGGGGTTGGTGGACGGATCGTGTCAGCGCTCAAGCAGTTTGGGTTGATGGAGGAGACGGGATGGTGGCGCCACCTGGCGCCTCAAGCTGACCGATCTCGGCCGCTTGCGCTGCTGCCAGAGTCCGATTCGCGACGTCCGACGGCCATTCGGGAAGCAGCGCTGAGGCCCAAAATTCACGAGGAATTGGTCAAATACTACCCGGAACGTCTGCCCTCGGATCAGGAGCTGAAAACCAGCCTTGAGCTAGATCGAGGATTCAACCCGGACGCGATCCCGGCCTTTATCAAGCAGTTCCGTGATACGTGCGAGTATGCGGCGCTGTATAGCGATGATAGACTAACGCCCGCAGCCGACGAATTCGGGGATTTGCTCGCAGAAGAGGGCAATCCGCACATCCGGGAAGCGCCAGGCTAAGCTTGGGGGTGAGGATCCAATGACGACGGCCGGAACGCCGCCAGCGGGCGCGCTCGAAACTCCGCCTTTGACCAGTGAGGCGTGGCAGAACCTCACGTTCGACGACAGCGACGGGCTGATCGACTGCTTCGATCCCGATTGCGCCAGCGACCACGATTGCGACGGAGTCGAGCTCTGCTACAACGGCACGGACGACGACGGCGACACGCTCGTCGACTGCGCCGATACCGCCGACTGCGCGAGCTTCCCGGCGTGCGCGCCGCCGCCGGTCGAGGTCTGCGACAACAGCCTGGATGACGATCAGGACGGTCTCTACGACTGCTTCGACGACGACTGCGCCTCGTTCCCTGCGTGCGTGTGCACGGACGCGGACGGCGACGGCTACGGCAACCCCGCGTCGCTCATGTGCGCGGATCCGGCGCTCGACTGCAACGATGGCAATGCCGACGTGAACCCGGGCGCCGTCGAGGTGCCGGGCAACGGCCTCGACGACGACTGCAACGCGGCCACCAGCGATTGTCAGGACCTGGACGGCGACGGCTACGGGAACCCGGCGTCGGCCGATTGCGACCACGCCCAGCTCGACTGCAACGATGCCAACGGCGACGTGAATCCCGGCAAGACCGAGATCCCGAAGAACGGTATCGACGACGACTGCAATCCCGCCACGCCTGGCGCCTGCACGCCCAGGCTCGCGGAAGCGTCGGTCGGCACGGGCGCGGCGTCCACGCCGGGGAGCGTGGACCTCGGGCTCTACTTGATTCCGGGTGCCGCCCTCGCGCTCGTGCTACGGCGGGTGAGACGCATGGCGCGGCCACGCTCGTGAAGTAGCGCGCCGCTCGGCCACCGCGAAGCGGCGCGCGCCCCATCGACGCGGAGCCCGTCGGGAGCATCGCTCTCGGCGGGCTTCGCTCGTTTCGTCCGGCCCCGGGGCTTTTCGCTTGGGTTGCGACGCGGTTGGCGATCCCTCATCATGGGACCTTTGCGTCACATCGCTTCACGGAGAGTGGCTCGTGCGTCGACGAATCGATCGAACCATCTCGCTCGCCGCCGCGATCGCGGCCTTGCTCACGCTGCGCCCGGTCCCGAGCGCCGCCCAGTACTGCGCGCTCCCCACCACCAACGAGTGGTTCGACATCTCGGGCATGGGTGGCAATCTCGGGCTCGGCAACGACGCCGCGATCATGTGCATGTGGCCGCTCACGTTCACGCTCTACGGCACCGCGTACGACAACATCGTCATCAGCTCGAACGGCTACGCGTTCCTGACCAACGCGGGCTTCAATCCGGGCTGTTCCTTCGCGCCGCCGCCCGGCGGCACCAATCCCAACAACGTCGGGCTCCCGAACGTATCGGCTCCGGGTGCGTTGATCGCGCCGTTCTGGGACGATCTCGATCCATCGCTCTCGGGCGGCGTGCACTCGGTGGGCTGGGCCCTCGCGGGGCAGCCGCAGCGCCTGGTCGTGCAATGGGACGGCGTCCCACATGCCGGCGGCGGCGGGACCGGCAAGTTCCAGATGCAGCTCGAGGACGTCACCCACGACATCCTCTTCTGCTACCAGGACGTGGACTTCGGGAATCCGGCGTACGACTTCGGTGCCAGCGCGACCGTCGGCATCCAGGACGCCACCGGCACGCAGGCGCTCCAGTACTCGCTCAACAGCGCCTCGCTGACCAACAACTCCTGCATCCGCATCTACGCGTCGTGCCCCTGCACCGACGCCGATGGCGACGGTTACGGCAACCCGGCATCTCCGGCGTGCACGTACGCGCAGCTCGACTGCAACGACGCCAATCCAGCGGTGAACCCGGGCGCCACGGAAGTGCTCTTCAACGGGATCGACGACGACTGCAACGCGGCGACGCCGGTCAACCCCGCGTGCATGAGCGTCGCCGCCTCCGAGGGGCCCGCTCAGCCCGCCGCCGCGAGCGCCGCGGCCACCGGGCTCGGTGTGGTGTTGCCGCTGGCGGTGCTTCGGTGGCAACGTCGCCGCCGGAGTCGCGCAACCGCATGATCCCGCTCACGCAAGCCCGTTCCAGACGTCGCGGTCTTCGCGCCGTCGCCCTGGCGTGCGTGGCGCTCGGTATCGGCGGTTGCAGCAAGAAGGGTGGCGGCCAGACCTCGGTGTCGGTGGCGCGCGGCGAGACCGTGCAGGCGGTGCTCGAGATCAAGGCCGGCGAGGCCGAAGGCGGTCAGCTCGAATCCTGCGATCTCGTCGTCTTGAACGAGCAGGATCCGGACACCGCGCTGGCGCTGGATCAGCTGGACGTGACGTTCGGAACGCCGGCGAAGTCGGCCGATCGCCGCTGCGGCGTGATCGCCACGCTCGCCGCGCACGACGATGCGGTGGCTGGTGATTACGTGGTCGAGGCCACGTTCTTCTACGAGTTCTCGGCGCCCTTTCAGGGAACCCAGGAAGGAGACGATTTCGGCTCCATCCTGGTGACCATCACGCCCTGAGCCCTGCGCTCCAGGGGCGGCCGCCTGGTCGCCGGTTCGCGCCTCAGACGGATGGACGCGCGTCCAGCGTGCTGCGCACCACCCGCAAGACCTCGTCGAGGCGAAACGGCTTCTCGAGCAGCACGATCGACTTGTCGTCGAGCCCGTGGCGGTCGAGGACTTCGGCGGTGTAGCCCGAGACGTAGATCACGCCCGCGGTCGGGAAGAGCTCACGCACGGCGTTCGCCACCTCGTGTCCATCCATCCGCGGCATCACCACGTCGGTGATGAGCAGGTCGATCGGGATCTTCTCGGAGCGTAGCCAGCTCAGCGCGGCCTCGCCCGAGGGCGCGTCCCACACACGGTAGCCGCGCTGCGCCAGGGCCTGGCGCAGGATCGCGCGGACCTGGTCTTCGTCCTCGACGACCAGGATCGTCTCCGAGCCGACGCGGCGCGGCTCCGGAAGAGGCGGCTCCTCGGGCTCGATCGCGTTCACGCGCGGCAGGTAGATCGTGAACGTCGAGCCCTCGCCCACGGCGCTCTTCACCTCGACGTGGCCGCCGGTCTGCTTCACGACGCCGTACACGGTGGCGAGACCGAGCCCGGTGCCCCGTCCCTCGCCCTTGGTCGTGAAGAAGGGCTCGAAGATGCGAGCCTGCGTCTCCTCGTCCATGCCGCATCCGGTGTCGCGAACGACGAGCTGAACGTACGCTCCCGGCGCCAGGCCGAGGTGCTGGCGGGGATCGTCGTCCGCGACGTCCTCGTTGGCCGTGCGGATCTCGAGCTTGCCGCCCTTCGGCATCGCGTCGCGCGCGTTGACCACCAGATTGAGCAGCACTTGCTCGAGCTGCCCTGGGTCTGCGCGCACCGTGCCGAGGTTGGACGCGGGCTTCACCGTCATCTCGATGTCCTCGCCGATGAGCCGTGGCAGCATTCGCGTGAGATCGCCGAGCAACGCGTTCAGGTTGAGCACCTCGGGAGCGAGCCGCTGCTTGCGGCTGAAGGCGAGGAGCTGGCGCGTGAGCTTCGCCGCCCGCTCGCCGGCGGCCATCACCAGCCCCAACGATTCCCGGGTCCGAGGCGAGACGTCGCCGTCCAGCTCGAGCTGGGCTTGGCCGAGGATCACCGTCAGCAGGTTGTTGAAGTCGTGCGCGACGCCGCCGGCGAGGCGCCCGATGGCATCCATCTTCTGCGATTGGCGGAGCTGCTCTTCGCTCGCCTGCAGCGCCAGCTCGAAGCGCTTGCGCTGGGTGATGTCGCGCACCACACCGAAGAAGCCGTGCACGCGCCCATCGGCCTCGCGGCGGCAGACCGATCGGTCCTCCAGCCAGCGCACGTCGCCGTCGGGCCGCGCGATCCGGTAGACGCGGGTGACCGAGGGCTCACCCTCGCGCAGCTTGCGCGTCGATTCCACGAAGCCCTGCCGGTCCGCGACGTCGATCAATCCGACCAGCCGCTCGAGCGGACCCAGGATCTCCTCGGGACCGCGACCGGTGACGGTCTTCGCCTGGTCGCTCACGAACGTGACCTGCCCCGGCTCCGTGCCTTCCGCGAAATCGACCACGTAGAGGACGTCCGAGATGCTCTGCACCACCAGCCGGTAGCGCTCCTCGCTGCGCCGCAGCTGCTCGGCGCGCCGCTCGAGCTCGTCGCGGCCGCGGCCGAGCGCCTCGTGCAGCCGGCCGTTGCGCAAGTTGAGCGCGAGCTGCGGGAGCAGCACGCCCAGGCACGTGAGCTCCGTCGAGCCGAATCGCTGGGCGGCGCCCACGCGATTCACCACGACGAGGAAGCCCAGGATGCCGGCGTCGTCGGAAACCGCGGAGACGATCGCCTCGCGAGCGCCGCTCGCCGCCAGCGCCCGCAGCCACGGTTCGGCGGTCTCGAGCGAGCGAACCAGCCGCGGCTCGTTCGGGACGGCGACGGGGAACTCGCTCGGCAGCAGCTCGAGCCCGGCGCTCGTTCCCGCGGCGACGCGCAGCGGTGGCGCGGGCTCGCGCGACACCACCAGCAACGCGCGCTCGGCGCGGAGCTGGGCGCGAATCTGCTCGACCGCGGTGTGGGCGATTCGCTCGATGTCCAGCCATCGTCCGACCTCGCGCGAGAACGAGTGCACCTTCTCGAGGTCGCGATGACGTTGACCGAGCTCGCCGTGCGCTCGCACCACCGCCCACATCGCCGCCATGGGCAGCACCGCGATGAGCGCGAGCCGGGGATCGAGGATCGCGGGCAGCACGCACAAGACTCCGGTCGACGCGCCCACCAGATAGAGCGCGTGCCCGAACCGCGCTTCGATGGCCAGCCATTTCTGGAGGCCGCCCTCGAAGAGCGAGACGGCGATCGAGATGAAGAGGCTGCCGATCGCCATCGCGACCCCGATGGCCACGAGCAGCGCGAACCAGGTCCCCACCGTCGGCGGGGTGCTCGGCTCCACGAGACGTCGCGCGATCGTGGCCGACAGCGTCGCCTCGAGCGCGAACACCGCGAGATTGAACACCAGCTTGTAGAACGGCGGACGCGGTGGACGAAGCGCACCGAGGGATGCGCCCAGCAGCCAGGCGAGCGCGAGCCAGTGCGGCGTGAGAAAGACCAGGCCGTAGGCGAGCGGGATCTCGGTGGGTGAGAAGGAGATCGCTTCCCTGCGGAACTCGACGTGGAAGACGAATCGCTCGGCGAGGAAGAACCCGAGGGTCACCAGCGGGAACGCCACCAGCAGCGACGCGGGCAGGTAAGCAACGTCCGCGTTCGGGACCAGCCGAAGGAGCGTGGCGGCGATCGCGAACAGCGCGACCGTGAGCAATGCGATCAGCGCGAGTGGCTTGTCAGTGGCGCGCACGCGACAGGTCCGAAGCTCGGGGCGGCGGGAAGTCGAGGATGGCCCGTCCGCGTACGGAAAGCACGACCGGCGCAGCCCGTGCCGCGCCGGTCGCGTTCGAGAAGGGGAGCGTGCTCGGGACCCGCCAGCCGATCACCACGAAGCGCCGCGCCACGCGGCGCCCGACCACGAGACGTCGCGCCACGCGGCACCCGTCCACGAACCATCGCGCCACGCCGCGCCGGTCCAGGTCGCGGATGTCCACTTGGCGCCAGTCCAGGTGTCACCCCGCCAGCTCGCGCTCGTCCACTTGGCGCCCAGCCAGCTCGCGCCCGTCCAATGCGCGCCGGTCCACGCGGCCTCGCGCCAAGCGGCCCCACGCCACGCCGCCCCGGTCCAGTGGGCTCCGTCGAAGTCACCGGCCGCCCAGTGTTTCGCGCCGTCGAGCTGCCCGGGCCACGGCTCGCCGAGGGTCGTGATCTCGCCGCTGAGTGGGACGCCGCCGATCACCACGCGGGCGGAGCCGCGTGCGAGCTCGAGCGCCCCGCTGCCCGAAGACGGCTGCCACGCCTGGCTCGTGGCGCACGCTTCCGTCTTGCTCGCGCCGAAGACGTCGATCCGTCCCCGCCCCTGGAATTCCTCGGGGACTCCCCCGATCGGCTCGGCTGCGCCGCGGAGCAGCGCCTTCACCTGATCGGGAGTGAGCCAGGGGCGCTCTTCGAGCAGCAACGCCACCGCGCCGGAGACCACCGCCGCCGCCTGCGAGCTGCCGCTACCCTTGAAGAGCGTCTCGCTCACGTAGCCTTCCGGGTGCTCGACATCGACGCGCGACCCAGGCGCCCTGAGGCTCACGATGTGGGCGCCGGGTGCAGACACGTCCGGGTTGCGCGACCCGTCGCCGCTGGTGCTCCACGCCGGTGTCTGGATGGTGCGCCTGGCCGTGTCGGCCGCGGCGACGGCGATCACGAACGGATCGAGAGCGGGATCCGCGAGCCGGCGTATCCCTCTGCCGTCGTTGCCGACGGCCACGACCACCACGATCCCGGCCCGCCACGCCTCCTCGACGGCGAACGCCAGCGGGTCCACTCGGTAGTCCTGGGTGGAGTCGGTTCCGTACGAGAGATTGAGCACGCGGATGTCGAGATCGTGGGCGTGGTCGACCACCCAATCGATGCCCGCGATCACCTGCGAGACGTCCACCGCGCCGCTGTTGTCGCCGACCTTGACCGAGACCAGCGACGCGCCCGGCGCGACCCCCTGGAACGCGCCATCGGGGCTGCGTCCCGCGATGATCCCGGCCATGTGCGTGCCGTGCCCGTAGGTGTCGAGGTAACGCGCCTCGGGCACGCCCGCTTCGAGCGAGAGATCCACCATCGCCACGACCTTGTCGGGGTCGGCGAGCGCCGGCACCGGTGCCACGCCGGTGTCGACCAGCGCGACCGTGACGCCGCTACCGTCGATGCCGCGAAGGCGGAGCTTGCTGGCGCCGATGACCTCGACCACAGCCGCCGGCATGACGGCGGGATCGCTGGGTGACTCCGGCGCGGCGACCTTGCTCGCCGCCGGGGGCGGACCGTCGGGCTTGGGGTTGGGGCCCGCCACGCTGGCGGGTGTTGCGGCCAGCGTCGCGAGCAACGGGAGGAGCGCCCACCATTTCCTTCCCGTTGGACGCTGAGGCTCGGCGAGGGGCTCGTCGGTTTGCGGCATCGGGCCTCCTGTTCATCGGTGGAGGAGCGAGAGCCTGAGCGTGCAACAAGGTGTCCGCGCCTCACTGCGAAGGGTGGGCCAAGCTCGGGCCTCGCCGTCGGGCTCGAGGTGTCCTTGTAAGTCGTGGAATGCAAATGAGAAACGGCGACGCGGCGGGGCGCGTGTCGGCGTCTGACGGCCTTCCGCGCCTGCGCATCGCGACGGGGGTCGCCGCACCGGACCGGGCAAGAATGGACCGGGGTGGGCAAAATGGACCGGGCCACCTGCCCGGTCCGTGACGAGGCCGAGCTCGCGCTCAGCCAGGCCGCTCGAGCGTCACGCGCGCGCGACGGTGACCGGCACTCCGCTCAGCTGGGTGCTTCCCGAGAGCGCGTCGAAGAGCCGCTCGTCGGTCAGGTCGTTGATGCTGACGCCGGGGTGGGCGGTGGCGACCGCGAGGCCGTCGCCGGCGCGGGCGTGGCCCCAGCCGTGTGGCAGGCACACCACGCCGGGCATCATCTCGTCACTGATCTCGATCGGCGCCGTGAGGGTGGCGACGCGCGAGGAGATCGCCGCGCGATCGCCAGCGGCGAGCTTGCGCCGTGCTGCGTCCTGGGGGTGGATGAGCAACGTGCAGCGATCCGGACCTCTCACCAGCCGGGCGCTGTTGTGCATCCACGAGTTGTTGCTGCGCAGGTCGCGGCGGCTGATGAGGAGCAACGCCCCGTCGTGAGACTCGGGCGCGGAGACCTGGATCGCCGTGTCGAGCTTGCGAGCGAGGCGAGGGAGGTCGTCGAGCATCGGTGCCGGGGCGAGCTGGATGCGCTTCGAGCGGGTGGCCAGTCGCGCCGGCAGCCGCGGCTCGAGCGCGCCGAGATCGAGGCCGTGCGGCGCGGCGAGCAGCTTGGCCAGGTTGAGCCCCGCCGAGCCCGGCGCGAAACGGTCCCCGTGCGGCCCGAGGCGAATCAGCAGATCGAGCACCCCGCGCGGGCCGAGCCGGCGCGCCACGGACGCGGCCAGCGCTGTCGCCAGCCGCGTGAAACCGCCGCGGCGGCGGCCGATTCGCTCCGACAGGGCCAGGAAGATCTCGTGGTCGTGCCGGGTGCCGCGGGGCGCGGGCAGCATCGCCGGCGAGAAATGGGCGACGTTCCGCACCGCGAGCGCCTGGGCGAGCATCGGGAAGTGGTCGTGCTCGAGCCCCCAGGTCGGCGGCAGGATCAGGTGGGCGTGGCGTGTGGTCTCGTTGCGGTAGATGTCGATCGACACCATGAAGTCGAGGCCGGCGAGCGCTTTCTCCACGCGCCCGCCGTTCGGCAGCGAGAGCACCGGATTGCCGGCGTGGGTGACGAGCGCGCGGATCTGCCCGGCGCCCGGGGTGTCCATCTCCTCGGCGAAGGCGGCCACCGGCAGCTCGCTGGTGAATTCGCGCAGGCCGCTCACGCGGCTGCGCCAGCGGTCGTAGCTGCCGCGTTGGCCGAGGAGCGTCGCCACTCCCGCCAGATCCACGACCGGGGTGGTGAACATCCAGCCGCCCTCGCGATCGAGATTGCCGGTGACGACGTTGAGGACGTCGGTGAGCCAGGTGGCGAGCCCGCCGAACTCCTGTACGCAGGCGCCCATCCGCGAGTAGCACACCGCGCGGCGTGCGGCGGCGAAGTCGCGGGCCAGCGAGCGAATGGCCGGCGCGTCGATGCCGACCACGGGGGCGACGCGTTCCGGCGTGAAGGGCGCGAGCCGCGCGCGAACCTCGTCGAGCCCGTCGGTGAAGCTCGCGAGGCGTCCCGGCTTGGCGAGGCCTTCCTCGAAGAGCGTGGTCACCAGCGCCGCGAGCAGGAGCGCGTCCGTGCCGGGTCGGATGAAGTGGTGGCGATCGGCGAGGGCGGCGGTCTCGCTGCGGCGCGGGTCGACGACGACGATCTGGCCGCCGCGCTCGCGAATCGCCTCGAGCCGGTGCCTCACGTCGGGCGCGGACATCGCGCTGCCGTTCGAGACCACCGGGTTGGCGCCCACGATCAGCAGCAGCTCGGTTCGTCCGAGATCCGCCACCGGGATGAGCGCTTGGTTGCCGTACAGGAAATACGAGGTCATGAGACGCGTGAGCGCGTCCACCGAGTTCGAGGAGTAGTTGTTGTGCGTCCCGAGCAGATCGCGAAACGGCAGCCCGAAGAGCAAGGCGCTCGAGCTGTGGGCGGTGGGATTGCCGATGTAGAGCGCGACCGCGTTCTTGCCGTGCTGGCGCTGGATGTCGACGATCCGGTGCGCGGTCTCGTCGAGCGCCTCGTCCCAGGAGATGGGTTTCCAGGTGCTCCCGGCGCGGCGCAGCGGCTGGCGGATGCGGTCGGGATCGTGCTGCACGTCCTCAAGCGCGACCCCCTTGGGGCAGAGGTGGCCGGCGCTGAACGGGTCGCGCGCGTCGCCGCGGATGCGCGTCACGCGGCCGCCCTCGTGGGTGACCTCGAGCCCGCAGATCGCCTCGCAGAGATGACAGACGGCGTAGCTGGTGGTGGCCATGGAATCCCTCGTGGCCGAGAGCGTGGCGAGCGCGCCGCCCGAGCGCCACTCAGCTGGATCGGAGCTCGCCCCTCTCCCAGCGCTCGCGCAGCACGAACTTCTGGATCTTGCCCGAGCCGGTGAGCGGGAAGGCGTCCACGAAGACCCAGTAGCGCGGCGTCTTGGGCGCGGCGAGGCGCTCGCGCACGTGAGCGCGCAGCGACTCGATCGAGGGCGCGACGGCGGTGGCGGGGCGGACGAAGGCCACCAGCTCCTCGCCCATCTTGGGATCGGGGACGCCGATCACCGCGACCTCGGCCACCTCCGGGTGCTCCTGGATCGTCGCCTCGATCTCCGCGGGAAAGAGGTTCTCGCCGCCGCGGATCACCATGTCCTTGAGCCGCCCGGTGATGCGGCAATAGCCGCGCTCGTCCATGGTCGCGAGGTCGCCGGTGTTGAGCCAGCCCTCGGCATCGATGGCGGCGGCGCTCGCGTCCGGCTTCTCGAAGTACTCGTGCATGACCAGGTAGCCGCGCGTGCAGAGCTCGCCCACCACGCCCGGCGCGACGATCTCGCGCGTCATCGGGTCGACGATCTTGACCTCGGTGCACGGCAGCGGCGGCCCCACGGTCTCCGCCTTGTCCACCGCGGAATCGTCGAGGCGCGTCTGAGTGATCACCGGCGAGGATTCGGTCTGGCCGTAGACGATCGCGAAGCTCACCCCGAGCCGCGATTCGATGGAGCGCACCAGCTCGGGTGCCACGCTGGCACCGCCCGAGACGACCACGCGCAAGGAGCCGAGATCGCGGGTGGAGAAGCTCGCGTGCTCCATCATCGCGATGAGCATGGTCGGCACGCCGAGGAAATGGGTGGCGCGCTCGCGCTCCACGAGCTCGAGGGCGCGGGCTGGATCGAATGCCGGCAGGAACGCGTGCGCGGCACCCACCTGCAGCGGCCCGAGCGCCGAGAGCACGCAGCCGGCGGTGTGAAAGAACGGCATGGCGTGCGCGTAGACGTCGTGGGCGCGAGCATCGAGGCGGCGGATGCACAGCCGTGCGTTGTTGGTGAGGCCGCGATGGTGCAGCAAGGCGCCCTTGGGGAAGCCCGTGGTGCCCGAGGTGTATTGGATCTGCGCCGGCATGTCGGGAGTCACGGTGGGAAGCGCGCGCGCCGGACCCGCGCTCGCGAGTAGCTCGTCCCAGCGCTCGATCTCCATCACGCGGCGCAGCTCGGGCAGCGAGGGGCAGACCTCGCGAACCGTCTCGGCCATCGGGTTGCCGCGGAACTCGGCGACGTGGAAGAGCCCCGCGGACCGCGACTGCCGCAGCACGTACTCGAGCTCGCGGGCGCGGTAGGCCGGATTCACCGTCACGATCACGATCCCGGCGAGCCCCGCTCCCAGCTCGAGCAGGAACCACTCGGGGAGGTTGGGGGCCCAGATCGCGATCCGCTCGCCGGGCTCGAAGTGGGTCAGCAGCGCCTGCGCCACGCGCTCCGCGTCGCGCGCCAGCTCGGCGAAGGTCCACGTCCGTCGCGTGCCGGGCTCGAGCCCCCACGCGATCAGCGCGGTGTGGTCGGGGGTGGCGTCGCGCGCGTGGCCGAGCACCGAGCCGACGGTGGTCTCGAGGATCGGCTCGGAGGTGTCGGCGGGGCGGTGCGATCGCGCAAGTGCCATCGGGTTTCTCCGCGCGCCGGCGACGGGCCGCGCGCCCCGCGACGGGGGCGCGGCGCGAATCGGCTCAGGCGCCGCGCTTCGAGGAGGCCGCGCGCTTCGGGCGTCGGGTGGACGCCTTGGGCTTGGTCGCGGCCGTTTCCGTGGAAGCCGTGGCATCGCTCGGTGCCGAGCCGGGGCCGAGGCCCGCTAGCGAACGAAGCCGCCGGTTCACGTCACCGAGCAAGCGCCCGGGCAAGCGCCGCAGGCTCAGGCTCGACGCGAACTTCTTGAGCTCGTCGAGATCGGGAAGCACGCGCGGAGTGGGCAGGGCGCCGCGCACCGTGACCGGGATCGTGAAGATCGGCGGTCCCATGATGCGTTCCACGCCGATCCATTCGAGCAGGCTGGCTTCGATGCGAACCGAGCCCTTCAGGTCGAGCTCGCCGGTGGCGAGGCTCATCGTGCCCGTCACGTGCACGGTCATCCCGAAGGCCTCGATGTGGCCGGTGTGAAGCTGGACGCGTCCGGGGCGAAGCTCACCCTCGAAACGCAAACGCTCGAAGCGGGTGCCCAGCGCATCCAGCTCGATGAGCTTGCGGAAGGGCGACAGCACTCCCGAGACCATGCCCGGGACGAGCGGCGAGAGCACCTCCGCGAGGAGCTGCACCGTGTGCAGGCGACCCTTCTCGAGGCCGAGGCGGAACGAGCCCCGCCCGCCGCTCTTCCAGCCGCTGCGGGTGGGGAAGGTGACGTCGAGCTCCGCGTCGAGCGCGCCGGAGACGATCGCCGGCAAGCCGCCGAGCTCGAAGAAAGGCGCCGGATCCGGGGCCTTGAGCGTGCCACTCACCCGCGTGCCGGGGTGCGTGGGACCGGGGCCTTCGATGGAACCGTGAAACACGCCGCCGGCGGTGCGAAACGAGATGGGCGCGAGCGACACCGCGCCGCGCTCGATCGCGAGATCGCCTGCGATCGTGTCCACGGTGCGCCGCCGGAAATGGACGCGCCGCAGATCGAGGTGAACCGAGACGTCCGGCCAGGCGTGCTTGCGGCGTGCCTTGCCGCGGCTCGTGGCGCCACCCGGACGGCGCGTCATCACCGCGCGCACCGGCTGCAGGCGGTCGAGGAAATCGTCGAGGTCGAGGGGATCCGCGTGCACCTGCAGCGCGGCCTTCATCCCGTGGTTCTCGGGCTCGATGGTGCCGTCGAAGGTGAGCCGCGAGCGCGGGAACGAGACCACCAGGCCCGCGACACGCACCCCGGCGCGCTCGACCCGCACCAGGCCGCCGCGCACGTCGCCGCGCAGCCCCGCGCGACCCGTGCCCGCGGGCTTGTCGGTGGTGCTGATCTCGAGGGCGGTGCCACCCCCCGTGACCGTGAGCCCGGGCGGCTCGAGGGTGAGCCTGAGGAGCGGGCGGTCCTCGCCGGCGCGACCGCGCCCGGCCAGCACCCGCACGCCGCGCTTCGCGCCGTGCCCGGCTTTCGAGCTTCGCGCGCTGCGACGACTCGGGCGATCGGTGGGCATCGGGTCGTGTGCGGTCGGTCGCTCGGGGTGCGCGGGCTCAGCCGCTGGCGCGCAGGACCAGCCCCGTCATCGGCGGCACCGTGATCGTCCCCGACACGGGCTGCCACGAGAGCGATCCCGCCGCCGGCCACGCACCGCCGCCGCTCAGGACCAGCTTCTCGCGCCGCGTCGCGTCGACCACGTAGGGCAGGCTCACGGTGTCCTCGGGATTGACGAGCACGCGTCCGCCGCTGAAGTCGCGCTGCAGCAATCCGCTCGTGGTCAGCACGTACTCGCTCTGGGGTGCGCCGATGTCGAGGTCGTCCTCGGGCCATTGTTGCACGTCCGAGTCGACTTCGGGGCTGGAAAAGAAATGCAGCGCGTTGTCGTTGGCGACCAGCATGTAGCAGGCGAGCGAGAAGGTGCGCCGCGCGATGTCGGTGGGTGCGGCGTAGTCGAGCGCCACCGCGTGCTTGCCGCCGCGCACGACGCTCGCGAAGTCGGCGAGCTGTTGGAGCAACCGCGGCTTGTCGAAGAGGCCGGCCCGGACCTTGTAGCTGAAACCCTCGAAGAACATGCCGTCGGCCATCGGCAGCAGCTCGACGCCCCGGAACCCGGGCGTTTCCCAGCCAGCGTAGGTGTTGAAGAAGACCGTCTTGCCCGGGTACTCGCTGCGCGCGGAGGAGAGCAGCGAGTAGAGGCCGTCGTAGTAGGCCGTCTCGTCGTAGCCCACGGGCGGCTCGGTGACGAGATCCTCGAAGTCGGAGGTGATGGTGGTGGTGTTGTCGAAGTAGAGGCCGTCGTAATAGGCCATCTGCGGGCCGAGCACGCTCTTCTGGAGCGCCCACCACTTCGCGCGCTTGGTCGGGTCCTGGATGTTGATGTAGTACCAGCCGTTGGTGGTGTTGCGAACGTAGTTCCCGCTCGCGGCCTTCCAGAGCAGGTTCTGCGCCACCGCTTGCGCCCATTGCGGATCACCGGAGGGCGGTCGCGTCTCGGGGCCGTGCACGCCGGCGATCTTGATGTAGTAGAGCGCGGTGAGGTTCGGGTTCGCCTGACGCAGCTCGTCGAGCTTGTTCGGCCCCACGCCGATCACGTGCAGGTCGTGGGCGGCGACGAAATCGACCTCTTGGGAGTCGTCGCGCGAGTACGAGCCCTGGAAGACCTTGCGCAGCCCGCCGGTGGGCGCGGGTGGGACGGCACCGCTACCCGAGATGCCGAGCGCCAGGAAGTCGAGCTTGCTCGAATCGAGCGTCGAGGTCGTCGCGTAGCGGAGCTGGATGGCGCCGTTCCCGGCGACGAAGCGCACCACGTCCGCGGTGACGTTGGTCTGCAGCGTGGTCCACACGCCGTTCTGCGTCACCGCGCCGTTGTCGCCGACCGTCACCCATTGCTGGGTGGTGGTGTCGAGGAGGTCGAAGGTCCAGCGCTGGGCGCTCGCGGGCTGGCCCTTGTAGTTCGCGCCGACGTAGAGCGCGCCCACCGTGTTGCGCGGGACGCTGCCGGGAAGCTGGAACGTGAAGACGCCTTGATAGCCGCCATTGCCCGGGTAGAACGCGAGATACCGGCCCCAGTCGTTGGCGGTCCCGGACTCGTCGAGCGTCGAGAGCGCGCTCAGCGGCTGACCGTTGTCGGTACCGAGGACGGACTGGAAAGCCGTGGCGAAGAGCGTGTTGACCTGGCACGAGGCCGCGACACCGAGGACGACGAGCGCTAACGGCCAGGCGCCCGAGCCCACCGGTGCCACGCGCCGTGCCGCGGCGCGTGCGTACCGCATGATTCCCCCCAAGAGCCCCGCGCCAGGCATTGCCCGCCGCGAGGTGAAATCCCTCGACTGCCGAGACCCGTGTCGCTCACGCGCGGCTCAGAACTTGTAGCCGAGGCCCACGTAGTAGGTCTCGTCGTCCTTCTGCCGATCGGGCTCGGGCTTGTTGTCGTACTCGAGGATCATCCCGAGCTTGGCCTTCCACCCGGCGACGATCTCGGAGCCCAGCGCCGCGTCGTTGCGGAGCTGCCAATCGTTCGTTTCCTCGAAGTTCGGCACGTAGACCACGCTGTCCGTGAGCTCGAGGCCGAGCGGAAGGCTCACGCGCGCATCGGCCGCCGCGCGACCGGCGACGTGGTTCTCGTCCGCCGTGACCTTGAAGTCGTTCCGCACGTACGCGGCGCCGGCCTCCGCCGAGAGATCGATCCAGTCCTGTTCCAGGATCGTGACGCCGAGACCGCCCGAGAGAATGGTGTTGAGGTCGATGTCCTTGAAGCGGTCCTGCATGAACTCGGCGCTCACGTACGCGAAGATCGGCCCCGCGATGTCGTGGCGATAGCGACCCAGCGTGTACCAGCTCGCCTCACTCACCGAGGTCTGGTTCTCGCCGTAACGGAAGAGGCCCTTGAGCTTGATCTCGTTCACCTCGGTGGTGCGCAGCACCTCGCCTTGGAGCAACGCGCCGACCGTGCTCGAGTTGCCCTCGGTGTCGCGGACCGCCACGTCGACGAAGCCGCTCCACGCCGCACCCAGCAAGCGGATCTTGCGGATCTTGGCGAGCTCGAGCTGCGTGGCGGCGCCGGAGGCTGGCTGGATCGTCAGCGTGCCTTCGGGACCGGTCTTGATCGTGCCCTCGTAGCGCGTGTCGTCGAGGGTCCAGACGGCGGCGGGCCGATCGCACTCGAGCCCGGTCACCAGCGTCCAGTCGACGTCGATCGCGCCCGCGTAGTCGGTGTCGATGTGGAGCTTCTTCTTGGTCATCGAGCTCAGCGAACCGCTGACCTTGTCGCCGCCCTTCAGCGTGACCACCTCGGCGGCGCGCGCCGCGCTCGCGATGGTCAGCGCCGTCAGCAGCGCGAGGAGCGTTCGCAGCCCGTGGGCGCCGTTCGCCGGCCCAGTCGCTTCGCTGTGTTGGCTCTTCATGTCCCCCCCGGGATGACCCAACCTGAGTTGCACCGAAAGCTCTCGCGAGGGGAGCGCCTCGATCGGCAGCTTCCCTGACCGCCCGCGGGCGGAACCGCTAGAAAAGCGTGTAGATGAACGGCGCCGACGCCTGACCCACGACCACCACGAGCCCGAGCAGCAACAGCGTTCCCAGGAGCGGCACGGGCCACCACACCCGGTTCACCAGCGAGTAGCGAGTGACCTCACCGAGCAGGAGGCCGAGGTGCTTGAGCCGACGCATGAGCGGGATCGTCGAAGCGCGTGGTCCGCGACGGGCGGCGCCACCCTAGCCCGCACCCCTGGTGCTGTCCAGCCGTTCCCGAGTCCGATCGAGCCTCGGATCGGACGGCGATCTGCGAGCGCGGCAAGTCGCCTCGCTGGGCGGCGTCGGCGCCACGTGGCCGCGGCGCGCGCAGGGCTCGAAGAGCCCCCGCGGAAGCTCAATCCAGGACGAACTCGTTTCGCCAGTCCGTGCCGTCCTCGAATTTCGGCTGATCGGCCTTGCGCAGGATGAAGTTCTCGAGGACGAGCGCGTCCATCTCCGTGCGCATGAAGCAGCGGTAGGCGTCCTCGGGAGTGCAAACGATCGGCTCGCCGCGCACGTTGAACGACGTGTTGATGATCACGCCGCAGCCGGTTCGTTCCTCGAACGCCCGGATGAGCGCGTGGTAGCGCGGACTGCGATCGGCCGACACCGACTGGACGCGCGCCGAGTAGTCGACGTGAGTGATGGCGGGAACGCTCGAGCGCTCCTCGTTCACCCACTCCATGATGTCCTTGTCCGGGTGCTGGTCGACCGGCCGGCAGATCTCCTTCCTCACCGGAGCGACCAGCAGCATGTAGGGCGATTCCGCGTCCAGCTCGAAGTAGTCGGAGGTGCGCTCGGCGAGCACCGACGGCGCGAAGGGGCGGAACGACTCGCGGTACTTGATCTTCAGGTTCATCACCGACTGCATCTTGGGTGAGCGTGCATCGCCGACGATCGAGCGGTGGCCGAGCGCCCGCGGACCGAATTCCATCCGCCCGTTCACCAACCCCACGACCTTCTGATCGGCGATGAGCTCGGCGACGGCGTTGGGCCAGTCGGCGTCCGAGACACGCTCCGCCGGATAGCCGTTGGCCTCGAGGTACTTGGCGATCTCGTCGTTGCCGAACGAGGGGCCGAGGTACGAGCCCTTCATCGCATCGTGGACGCCGTCGGCGGTGCGCGGCTTGTCGTAGAGCTGGTGCCACGCGAAGAGCGCCGCGCCGAGCGCGCCGCCCGCGTCGCCCGCGGCAGGCTGGATCCAGATCTTCTCGAACGGTCCCTCGCGCAGCAGCCGGCCGTTGGCGACGCAATTGAGCGCGACACCGCCGGCGAGGCAGAGATTCTTCTCGCCGAGCTCGCGGTGCGCGTGGCGCGCGACCCGCAGGACGACCTCCTCGGTCACTTCCTGGATGGACTTGGCGATGTCCATCTCGCGGCGGGTGATCGGCGTCTCGGGCTTGCGCGCCGGCCCGTCGAAGAGCTCGCCGAAGCGCTCGTTGGTCATGGTGAGGCCGCCCAGATAGTCGAAATAGCGCTGGTTCATCCGGAACGAGCCGTCCTCGCGCAGGTCGAGGAGGTGGTCCAGGATGGTCTGCGTGTAACGGCCCTGGCCGTAGGGCGCGAGCCCCATGAGCTTGTACTCGCCCGAGTTCACCTTGAACCCGGTGAAATACGTGAACGCCGAGTAGAGCAGGCCGAGCGAGTGGGGGAAGCGGCTCTCGCTCACGATGCGGATGTGGTTGCCCGCGCCTTGGGCCATCGTCGTCGTGGCCCACTCGCCGACTCCGTCCATGGTGAGGATCGCGGCGCGCTCGAACGGCGAGGGAAAGAACGCGCTCGCCGCGTGCGATTCGTGGTGCTCGGTGAAGAGCAGCGTCTCGGGCATGCGCACGCCGATGCTCGCGAGCGAACGCTCGATCTCGTACGGGATCCAGAGCTTCTGCCGCATCCACAGCGGGAACGCCTTGCGGAACGACGCGAAGCCGTGCGGCGCGGTGTGAAGGTAGGTCTTCACGATCCGGAAGAACTTGGTGAGCGGCTTGTCGTAGAAGACCACCGCGTCGAGCGCGTTCGCCGCGACACCGCCCTCGGCGAGGCAATAGCGAGTCGCCAGCAGCGGGAACTCGTGGTCGTGCTTCTTGCGGGTGAAGCGTTCTTCCTGGGCCGCGGCGACGATCTCCCCGTCGCGCACCAGGCAGGCCGCCGAGTCGTGGTAGTAGGCGCTGATCCCGAGGATGTTCATGCGGCTAGTAAACCCAGGGCGCGCCGCGCCCGCCAACCCCGGCCCGAGCGCGCGCACGACGACGCCGTCGAGCGGCCCGAGCCAGCCGTTGACATCCGCTCGGGTACGCGGTCAGGTGCGTGCCAGACGTTGCGCGGGCCACGCGCGGTGAACCTTTCCGTCGCCCACCGCGCTTCCCCGGTGCGGGGTGAGTGGAAGGAGGCTCGATGAGGACTTCTCGCGAGGCGATTCTCGGTCGAAGCGTGCGCTTGGCGGGGCTTCTCGCCTGGGTGCTCACGGCGCTTGCGCTCGGTGTGGCGCAGGCGGCCGACGAGCGCGCGGTGGCGCTCACGATCTATTCGAGCGCCGAGCCCGGCGCCGTGCCGCCCGAGCTCTATCGGCCCCTGCCCGAGACCCCGGGCTATCCGGGCGCCTACTCGGGCCAGCAGGTCCCGGGTTTCGCGTTGGTGCGTGACGAGCGCGCCTTCGCGGTCGAGGGCGCCAAGCCCACGGTGCGCTTCACCGACGTGGCGGCGCGCATCGACCCCACCACGGTCTCGTTCACGTCGCTCGGCGATCCCGGCACGCGCGTGCTGGAGCAGAGCTATCAATTCGATCTGGTGAGCAGCCAGAAGCTCCTCGAGCGCTACATCGATCGCGAGATCACGGTGGATCAGCAGCGCGGCGACGCCGTCGCCAGCACCACCGGCACGCTGCTCTCCACCGTGGGCGGGTTGGTCCTCAAGGGCGCCGACGGTGGCATCCAGGTCTTGAACGGCTACGCGAACCTGCGCTTCCCCGAGCTGCCCGGCGGGCTCATCACCCGGCCCACGCTCGTCTGGTTGCTCTCCACCGAGAAGCCCGGAGCGCAACGCGCACGCGTGACGTACGAGACCGACGGCATCGCCTGGTGGGCGGACTACAACCTCGTGTTCGCCGAGGGCGAGAACGCCAACGCCGGCAAGCTCGACGTGGGCGCGTGGGTGAGCATCTTGAACCAATCCGGCGCGGGCTACGACGACGCGCGGCTCAAGCTCATGGCCGGCGACGTCCACCGCGCGCCGCGGCCCCAGGGGCGCGTGTACGCGGGCAAGGCCATGCGCGCCGAGCTGGCGATGGCCGACGAGAGCCAGGGATTCACCGAGAAGGAGTTCTTCGAATACCACCTCTACACGCTCGGCAGGCGCACCACGTTGCCCGACCGCTCCACCAAGCAGATCGAGCTCTTCCCCGTCGCGCGCGGCGTGCCGTGCGAGAAGCTGCTCGTCTACTACGGCCTCGGCGAGCAATGGCGCGGGTTCTTCCCGAACCCCATGACCGACCGCGGCTTCGGCAGCGACGCCAACACCAAGGTCGACGTCTACCTGCGCTTCAAGAACGCCAAGGAGACCGGCCTCGGCATCCCGTTCCCGCGCGGTCGCATCCGGGTCTCGAAGCTCGATACCGCCGACCAGAGCCTCGAGCTGGTGGGCGAGGACACCATCGACCACACCGCCAAGGACGAGAAGGTGCTGGTCAAGATGGGCACCGCCTTCGACGTGGTGGGCGAGCGCAAGCAGGTCGATTTCCGCATCGACAACGACCACGACTGGATGGACGAGGACATCGAGATCAAGCTGCGCAACCACAAATCGGAGCCGGTGCAGGTGGTCGTGAAGGAGAACCTGTTCCGCTGGGTCAACTGGCAGATCACGCAGAAGACCCACGACTTCGAGAAGGTGGACGCGCGCACGGTCCATTTCCCGGTGACGGTGCCGAAGGACGGCGAGGCCGTCATCCGCTACACGGTTCACTACAGCTGGTGATCTTCGATCCGCGCACCCGAGCGTCGATGGTCTCGACGGCCGTGACGCACCTGCATCTGCTGCGCCACGGCGCGGTGGAGTCGCCCACCGAGCGCAGCGTGCGCGGTCAGCTCGACGTACCGCTCGCACCCGAGGGCGAGCGGCAATCGCGCATCCTCGCGAGCTGGGTGAAGCGCGTGCTGGTGACGCTCGACCCGCCAGTGAGCGGCGTGCTGTCGAGCGACCTGGTGCGCGCGCGGCGGCTGGGCGAGCTGGTGGCTCGCGAGCTGGGTGTCGAGCTGGTGGTCGAGCCCGCGCTGCGCGAGCAATCGATGGGCGTGTGGGAAGGTCAGCCGTGGCGGGTGCTGAACGAGAGCGATCCCGCGGGTGTCGAGGCCTACTGGACGCGTTATCTGGATGCGCGGCCCGGCGGCGGCGAGTCGGTGCGCGATCTGGGCACGCGCGTGACGGCCTGGTGGGAGGGCGCCCGCCCGCGGCTCGAGAACGGGCGCTGGATCCTCGTCACGCACATCGGCGTGATCCGGGTCTTCCTCTGTCATGCGTTCGGCCTCGAGCTGAGCGAGAGCCTGCGCTTCACGCCCGAGGTCGCCTCGCACACCTGGCTGATGCTCGCCGAGTCGGGCGCGGTCGTGGGCGCGCTCGGCGAGCGGCCGTGGCTGGGGCTCCCGCCGCCGTGAGCGCGTCGCACGAGCGAGCGGCGCAAGGCGAGCCGCCACGGCGCCCGCGGCTCGCGCTCTCCGGTTCGGCCGGCACCGGCAAGACGACGCTGGCGCGGGCGCTCGCGACGCGTCTCGGGTTGCCGTACGTCCCCGAAGGCATGCGCACCCGCATCGAGCGCGGTCTCGAGCTGCACACGCTCGATCTCGCCGAGCTCGGCGATCTGGTCATCGAGCTCTGGGAAGAGCAGCGTCAGCTCGAGCACCAGGCCATTCGCGCCGCCGGCGGCTTCGTCGCCGATCGCTCGCCGGTCGACTTCTTCGCCTTCTGGCTGCTCTATCGCTGTGGCCCGCGCGCCCGCACCGAAGCCTTCCACCGCGAGACGCTCCGCGACGCCGGGCACCTCGATCGGATCGTGGTGCTGCCGTGGGGAGCGCTGCCGCTGATCGACGACGGCGTTCGCACTCCGGATACGTGGCGCCAGCGCCACTACCAAGCGCTGCTCGAAGGTCTGCTCTTCCGCGAGGTGCCGCCCGAGCAGCTCCTCTGGCTGGACGGCTCGGCGAGCGTCGAGGAACGGGCGGACGCGGTGATGCAGGCCGTCGCGACGCCCGCGCGCTGAGCCTTCGCTCGGCGAACCTCAGGGAACCAGGCGCGTGCCGGTCACCGGCACGACCACCGGCAGCGGGATGTACCAGAACACGATGCCGGAGAGCTTGTTCCCGATCACCGCGGCGACCAGATAACCGCTCTGGTACGGGATGTTGGGCGGCGGTCCCTGGGCCAGCCAGGTGATTCCGCCGATCGCCGCGTTGCGCGCAGTGCCGCCGAAATAGGCGTACTGGCCGCTGGTGGTGCTCCCCTCGACGCTGGCGCCGTCCTGGCGGAGCTGCCACACGCCGCCCGGCGACGGATAGCTGAGCGCCCACAGCCCGGCGGCGTTCACCACCGCGCTGGCGGGTCGCGCCGCCAGCGCGAGCAGCGCGGCCAAGGCCAAGACCGGAACGACCCGTCGTGCACGCAACGCCGTCATCGTCGACCTCCGCGTATCCGGGGGGATCCAGAGCCTCGCAGTTCCGATGCTAGCGACGTCGCGGCGCGCCGGGCAATGGCCTCTCGTACGATCGCCCGTTCGCGTCGGCTCGCGCCCGCGGGCGTCCTGACGAGCGTGTAACGGAGCGCCGCTCTCGTCGCACCATGGGCCAGAGCTCGGTTCCCAGGGCCGGTGGCGGCAGGCGCCGCGACCGGCCCTCTCCTCCAATCGCTCCCCGGCCGCACCCCGCGCCGACGGGCGGTCGCGAAAGCGCTGGCATGCCCTCGAGCCCCACACCGGAACGTCTTGCAGCGACGGCAGCGCGCGGTCTCCATCGGCTGGTGCGGCGCGGTGCGATCGGCGCGCTCGCCGGTCTCGCGGGTGCGATTCCGCTCGCGGCGAGCCAGGAGCATTCGGCGCTCGTGCTGGTGCTCGGGGTGGTGCTGGGTGCGCTCTATCTGGCCGCCGTGCGTCCCACGCCCCGCGCCTACGTGGACAGCGCGATGACGGCCGCCGCGCTGGGAGTGCCGCTCTGGGCGCTGCTCAGCGTCGTGATCGAGCCGCTGCTGCTCGGTGACGCGGTGCGGTGGACGCCGTACGAGATGCGCGAGCTCTTTCCGCAGCTGGCGGCGTGGGTGCTCTATGGCGCGGTGCTCGGCCTCGTCGGCCAAGCGCTCTCCGACCTGGCGCTCGAGCTCTTGGGCCCCGAGCGCGCCGCCGCGGCACCGCCGGCCAGCGCTCCCACCCGAATCGTGATCCTGGGAGGCGGTTTCGCCGGCATGACCACCGCGCAGGCGCTCGAGCACGCCGTGGGCGCCGATGCGCGCTTCGAGATCACGTTGGTGAGCGAGACCAACGCGCTGCTCTTCACGCCGATGCTCGCGGAGGTGGCGGGATCGAGCCTGGAGCCGACGCACATCTCGAGCCCGCTGCGCACCAGCTTACGGCGCACGAACGTGGTGCGGGCACGAGTCGTCGGCATCGATCTCGACGGCAAGCGCGTGACGCTCGCGCGCGACGAGCACGTGCCCGGTAGCGACGAGCGCGCCGCGTCCACGTTCACCCTCGAGTACGACCAGCTGGTGCTGGCGCTGGGCGCCGTGTCCAACTACCTGGGCATGCAGAACGTCGAGCGGCTCGCGTTCGACTTCAAGTCGCTGGTCGACGCCATCCAGATCCGGAACCACGCGATCGACATGCTGGAAGCGGCGTCGCGCGAGCCAAACGCGGCGCGCCGCCGCGAGATGCTCACCTTCGTGGTGGCCGGCGGCGGCTTCGCCGGCGTCGAGCTCGCGGGCGCGCTCAACGACTTCTGCCGTGGCGTGCTCGCCGACTATCCGTCGCTCTCGCAGGACGAGCTGAGCATCGTCCTGGTGCACTCGCGGAATCGAATCCTGCCGGAGCTCTCCGAGCCGCTCGCCAGGTACGCGCTCGAGCGCATGGCGGCCCGCGGAGTCACGTTCAAGCTCGAGAAGCGGCTGGCGGACGCGCGCCCCGGTGTCGTGGTGCTCAACCCGGCGGAGGAGGTTCCCGCCTGGACGCTGGTGTGGACGGCTGGCACCGCGCCGAACCCGGTGCTCGAGACGCTGCCGCTCGAACGCGACAAGCGCGGCGCGGTCGTCGTGGATTCCACGATGGCGGTGAAGGGGCGCCCCGGCGTGTGGGCGCTCGGCGATTGCGCGGCGCTGGCGGACGGCAAGAGCGGCAAGCCGTGCCCGCCCACCGCGCAGTTCGCGCTGCGCGAGGCACGCCGGTTGGCGACCAACATCGTGAGCGCGGTGCGCGGCGAGGCGCCCAAGCCCTTCCACTTCGACTCGCTGGGCGCGCTCTGCGTCGTGGGTCACCACACCGCGTGCGCGGAGCTCACGGTGCCGTTCTTCCGCGACAAGACCGTGCGCTTCTCGGGACTGCTCGCGTGGTTGATGTGGCGCGCGATCTACGTCGGCAAGCTGCCGGGGTTGGAGCGCAAGGTGCGGGTGGTCTTCGACTGGATCATCGAGCTCTTCTTCCCGCGCGACATCGTGCAGACGATCGACCTGCGCTGAGGGGATGCCCATGAACGGCAGCGGATTCTCGGCCGGCGCCGAGCGGCGGGTGATGGTGCTGGTGGGCGGATTGGTCGGCGCGCTGGGCGGCTGGGTGTACGCGCGGATGGTCGGTCGTACCGATGCGGAAGGCGTCGCCACCGGCGCGATCTACGGTGTCGGGCTCGCGGCCCTGGGTGGCGATCGCCTCGCGAGCCCGGGCGCCGGGCTGGTGTGGGGGCTCGGCTACGCGTTCCTGCTGTGGGTCGCGTGGCCGGCGGGCTGGATGGCGCTTCGCGAGGGGCACGGCTCCGAGCTCTGCACGGTGGACTCGGCGCGCGCGCACTTTCCCGATCTGGTGGCGTACGTGCTCTGTTTCGGCCTACCGCTCGGAGTGTCGCTGGGCACGGCGAGCACGCTTCGTCCCACGCCGGGTGCTGCGCCGTTCAGCGTGTGGCGCGGCGTGTGGGTGGGCGGCGGCGCGGGCTGGATCGGCGGCTGGCTCTTCGGGCGAGCGATGGAGCGCGTCGATTTCCTGCCGCTCGTCGCCGGCGTGATCGGCAAGGACGATCCCGAGATGCTCGGGACACTCTTGCACGTGGTGTTCGCGTTCGGGATCGGCGCCGGCTTCGGGCTGCTCTTCCAGCGTGACGTGCGCGGCTTCGGCTCCAACCTAGGCTGGGGAGTCGCCTACGGGATGCTGTGGTGGTTCCTGGGGCCGCTCACGATCTTGCCGCTCGCCAGCGGCGAGCCGCTCGATTGGTCGAGCGAGGCGGGCTCGCTCTACTTCGGCTCGTTCGTCGGTCACGTCATGTACGGCCTCGTGATCGGGCTCACCTATGCCGTGATCGATCGGTTGTGGGTGTGGTTCTTCACCGAGTCCGATCCCATCCATCGCGAGCCGGAAGGGTTGGGCTCGCGCTATCTGAGCGCGCTCAGCAACGGCTCGCTGGCCGGCCTCGTCGGCGGCCTCGCGACGGTGGCGCTGGTGCCCGCCAGCGGGCTCGCGCCCAAGCTCGCCATGGTGATCGGCTCGAGCTCGGTGGCGCTCGGCATCGCGGTGCACCTCGCCAGCTCGACGCTCATCGGCGCGAGCTTCGGCGTGCTCTTCCAGTACGAGGCGCCGAGCGTCAACGCCGCGGTGGTGTGGGGGCTGCTCTACGGGTTGATCTGGTGGTTCGCCGGCCCGCTCACGCTGGTGCCGGTGATCGGCGAAGGGCATCCCACGTGGAGCACCGCGCAGGCGGCGGCCAGCCTGCCGGCGCTGGTGCTGCACCTGGGCTACGGCGCCGTGATGGCGCTCGTGCACCAGCTTCTCGAGCGCCGGCACGTCGCGTGGTTGCGCGTCGACCCGCGCGTGGCCGCGCGGGAGGCGCGGCGCATCCGTCCGCTCGGCACGCCGGCCCCCGCGCTCTGGCTCTTCGCGCTCGGTCTCGGCGTCGTGCTGCCAGTGCTGCTGCCGTAGCCGGGTTCGCGCGGGCGCACCGCCGTGCCGGCGCCGGCCGGAAAGCCGTGCCTCAGATGTGGAAGGGCTCGGCGCCCGGCGGGACGATCACCGAGGGCACGATCTCCGAGCGTCGGCCGAATCGATCTTCCGCCTGGAGCACGATTCGCCAGCGGCCAGGCGTTGGGAAACGCACGCGCGTCGCGCGGTGATCGCCGCCGAAGCGAAGCTCGACCTCGGGAGGCCGAGCGAAACCGGTGTGGTCCGGATCGCGGAACAACCCCACGACCATCCCCACCTCGTTGGCCGTCGGTCGGTTGCGCCACGAGAGCGGCATCTCGCGCGCGCCGCCAAGGGGATCCCATCCAATCTCGACCGGCGGTAGCGGGAGTAGATCCGCGGTCGTCAGGCGCAGCGCCGCGGAGGCGCGCAACAGGCCCCATCCGAGCTCGTCGCTGAACACCGCACGACCCATCGCTGGCGGCTTGAACGCCGTCTGCGTGACGGCGCGCATCACGTCGAACGGTTGCCAGTCCGGGTGAGCCTCCAGAAGCAGCGCCACGGTGCCGGCGACCAGCGCCGTGGCCATCGACTGGCTGTCGGTGCCGAGCTGCCCGCAGGCGAGCAGCGTGAGCCCGGGACCGTATGACGCGACGTTGGTATGGGTGGCGACGTCGTATGCGCTCACGACGAGCGAGCATCCCGGTGGGGGATTTCCGATCGCCACGCGCTCGTTTGCCCCGTGCGCTTCCACCACGACGATGCCTGCGGCGACGGCGCGCTCGACGGCGTCCTTGCGCGCCAGCGCCCCAGCGTGCGGAACGGCGATCACCCGGACCGGGTTTCGCTGCACGTCGGTCAGGTCCCGAAGGGCCTGCGCGAGGTGACTGCGGTCGGCCGCCGGCGTCGTCGTCGCGTAGCGAATACGTGCGCGCGGGGCGACGCCCAGCGGCGGTGCGCCTGATGGCGCCCGCCCGGCGATGCAGCGCGCGGTCGCGTCGCCGTGGGTGGGAGGGGCGCTCAGCGGGTGGCGAATGGGGTCGACCCACGAGCCGGCGGCATCGAAGAACGGTGCGATCGCCGGGTGCGTGCCGCGGGCGACCGCCTGCCGATCGAAGTCGAGGTTGCCCGTTCCCCCGAGCTCGCCGTGGGTGTAGTCGATGCCGACCTCCTCGATCAGCCCGACGACGACGCCGTCACCACTCGGGCTCGGCCCAGGCGCGCCTCGCTGGATCTCGGCGAGCTGCTGATCGTCGAGCACGGCCCGGTTGGCACACGCGGGCTCGGGCTTCGGCTCGACGATGGTCATCGATCACTCCGGCGATTGGGCTCGTCACGACTGCGAGGAACGTCCGCGATCCGGCCCGCACGATCGCGAACGTCGTGAGTCGCCGGTTGTGGTAGAACCGGCTCCACAATCTAATCGGTCGGTGTCTGCGAGTAATCGATGGGTCGAACGTCGCGCGCGAAGCGGCCTCGAGCGAGCCGTCGGGACGTCTCCGGGCGGCTCGATGCGCTGTCGATCGCGCTCGCCGCGGGATGCGCGCTCGTCCTCCGTGCCGGCAGTGCGCAGGCGCAAGCCGGTCGCGTCGAAGTGGCGTCGAGCACGAGCCTCACGCCGGTGGGCGCCGGCGCCCGCGCCGTGGGTATCGGCTCGGCGTTCGTCGCCGTCGCCGACGATGCCACCGCGGCGTCTTGGAACCCGGCGGGCCTGGTTCAGCTCGAACGACCGGAGATCTCGGTCGTGGGAGTTGGTGTGCTCCAGAGCGTCGAGTTCGGTTCCCTCGACGCATCCGATGAGAGCGTGAGCCGCCTCGTCACCCAGAAGGCGGGGGACGCGACGGTCGCGCGGCTCGACTACGTGAGCGCGGCGCTGCCGGGCTCGTGGCGCGGCCGCAACGCCATCGTGTCGCTCAACTACCAAGAGATGCTCGCTTTCGATTACGCGCTGCGTGACACCCTCGACGAGCGCACCCTCGCCGGCGACGTCACTCACAGCGAGCGCGCGCTCACCCAAGACGGCGCCGTCTACGCGGCGATCCCCGCGGTGGCCTTCGATCTTCTGCCGGAGCTCTCGCTCGGTGCGGCCTTCAACTACTGGTTCGACGGTCTTGGCGCTCCGTACGCTTGGCGAAACACCAGCACGCTCTCGACCGTCGACCTCTCGGGAGTCGTCACCACCCGAACCCAGAGTCTCGAGTCCGTGCGATTCGAGCGCTTCCGCGGCGCCAACGCGACCTTCGGCGCGTTGTGGCGACCACTCGAGGCGCTGAGCGTGGGTGCGGTGCTCAAGCTGCCCTTTCACGCAACCAGCCGCCGCGTGCTGGACACGAACGTGCTCGTGACGAAGGAGCCGGGCGGCGTGACTCGGCTCGAGGGCGGCGGCAGCGCCAAAGTGGCGTTCCGCTTTCCCGAGGTGGTGGCCGGCGGCATCGCGCTACGGCCGTCGGACGCATGGTTGATCTCGGTGGACGCCACGTGGGTGGATTGGAGCTACTTCCGGGTCTTCGACTCGGAAGGCGCGGCGTACCTGATCTCGGCAGACCCCGCCGGCACCGCGACGATCGACGCGGTGACGACGGTTCGCGCTGGGGTGGAGCGAACGCTGACGCTGCCGTCCGCCGTCTTGGCCCTGCGCGCCGGCGGTGCGTACGACCCCCAGCCGGCGCGCGGTGCGCCCGCCACGGTCGTGGTGGGCACCGCCGGCATCGGCTTGAGCCTGTCGCGACTGAGCGTCGATCTCGCATACGAAGGCCGCTTCGGCCGCGATGTCGGTGGCACGAGCCTGACGCGAAACATCATCGGCGCACCCGATGCGGAAGTGGACCTCGCGCGACACAGCCTCTATCTCTCGCTCGTCTGTTACCTGTGACCCGAGATGGTGTCGCGGAACCGGACGAGCTTGCCCATGCCCTCGAAGCGGGGTGATCCGCGTCGCGGTACGCGCGCTCGCCCCGAAGCAAAAGGAGCGAGACCGTGAAACACCTGCGAGTCGTGGTCGTGATCGCGCTGCTCGTGAGCGCCGCCAGCGTCGTCCGTGCGCAACCGCTGGCGGGAACGGTGAAAGGCGTGATCAAGGTGGGGGCCGGCAATCTCGGGGACGGCAAGACGGTGACGTGCGTCGATACCAACTCGCCGCACCCGACGAGCACGGTGCCGTCGAATGGTGTGCCCGGCTCGGGCACGTATCAATGCGATGGAGTCGACAACGGCACCTACCAGCTGTCGGTCGACGGCAACCAGGCGGATCCGAGCGGAACGTGCGCCGCCGTGAACAACAACACCGTCACCTGCAACGCGACGGTGGGCGGCACCTGCGGCAACCCGACGGTGAGCTTCACCACGGCGATGCTGCCCACCACGCTCGCGAGCTGCCTCGCGATGCGGAAGGGAAAGCGGCGGGCGCGACGCCGACCCACGGTCGCGCGCTCGCGGTCGCGGCTGGCTGCGGCGCTCCTCGCCGTGCTCGGATCGTCGGGGCTGGCCAGCTCCGCGCGCGCCGAGCTCTGCGACGGCAAGAGGTACAACCCGACGTTGATCGCCTACGCGGAGGCGTGGCGAGAGGGATCGCAGCTGAAGATCGACGGGCTCAAGGGCCTCATCGCCGATGGCTTCGAGCGCACCCACGGAGCGCAGCTCAAGTCGGTGCCGCAGAGCGCGGGCGACGCCTTCGACCGCGTGAGCGCGATCATCCGGTCGATGCGGGCGCATGGTGGCGTCACGCCCGAGAAGCTCGTCGTCACCGCCGGTGACTGCGGTGTCGACACCGGTTCGACCGCGACCGCGACGGTCAAGTGGTCGCTCGGCAGCACACCGAAGGAGAAGGGCGTCTCGACGCTCACGTTCGACATGACCTCCAATCCGCCGAAGCTCCTGAAGGAAGCCGTCCGCGAGTGAGTTCTCGCTCCAGGGAGCGCCGCGGCCCGCGCCACGGCGCTCTGGTTAGTCCGTCGGGCCTGCGCTAGAACCTCTCGACGTTGGTCGTCGGGAGGGCATCGATGCGCATCGCGATTGGCTCGGATCACGCTGGTTTCGAGCTGAAGGAAGAGCTTCGCAAGCTGGTGGCGTCGCTGGGGCACGACGTGGACGACGTCGGCACGCACTCGACGGCCTCGTGCGATTACCCGGATTTCGCCGCGGCGGTGGGCGAGGCGGTGGCCGGCGGCAAGGCCGAGCGCGGGATCGTGCTGTGCGGCTCGGGTGTGGGAGCGTCGATCGTCGCGAACAAGGTGCGCGGCATCCGCGCCGGGATCTGCCACGACACGTACTCGGCGCACCAGGGAGTCGAGCACGACGACATGAACGTGCTGGTGGTCGGCGCCCGGATCATCGGTGTCGAGGTCGCGAAGGAGATCGTGCGCTCGTTCCTGGGCGCAACGTACAGCAACGAGGAGCGCCACCAGCGCCGCCTCGCCAAGCTGTTGGCCGTCGAGTCTCGTTACGCGCGCTGAGGTAGCCGCCATGTGGAAGCACGCCGTCGATCGTCTGCCGTCGACCCTGCGCGACGCGGTTCGCGCGACCCTCGCCGATTGGGCGAGTCAGGACAACCGGAAGGTCCGCCGGTTGTGGGCGGGCGACGCGACGCTCTGGACCGGCGGCGACGAGGCGCGCTGGCTGGGCTGGCTCACGAGCGTCGATCGCCAGATCGAGAGCTTGCCCGCGCTGCGGGCGTTGGCGGCGGACGTGCGCGGCGCGGGGTTCGAGGCGGCGCTGCTGCTCGGGATGGGCGGCTCGAGCCTTGGCCCCGAGGTGCTCGCCGTCACCTTCGGTCGCCAGCCCGGCCACCCCGCCTTCCACGTGCTCGACTCGACCGACCCGGCGCAGGTCGCCTCGTTCGAGCGTCAAGTGGGTTACGACCGCACGCTCTTCCTGGTCGCGAGCAAGTCGGGGTCCACGCTCGAGCCGAACGTGTTGCACGCGTACTTCTTCGCGCGCGCCGTCGAGCGGCTCGGCGCCGCGGAGGCCGGACGGCGCTTCATCGCGGTCACGGACCCGGGCTCGAAGCTGGAAGCGGAAGCGAAGGCGAAAGGGTTCCGCCACATCGTCCACGGCGAGCCGGCGATCGGCGGGCGGTTCTCGGCGCTCTCGCCGTTCGGAACGGTGCCTGCCGCGGTGATGGGGCTCGACGTCGCCGACTTCCTGGCGCGGGCACGCGCGATGACGCGTGCCTGCGGACCCGACTTCGCCGCCGAGCAGAATCCCGGCGTGGTGCTGGGCGCGGTCCTCGGCTGCGCGGCGCGCGCCGGGCGCGACAAGCTCACGATCGTGAACTCGCCCGCGATCTTCGACCTGGGCGCCTGGCTCGAGCAGCTGGTCGCCGAGTCCACTGGCAAGAACGGCAAGGCCATCATCCCGGTGGATCTCGAGCCGCTCGCGGGCCCGGCGGGCTACGGCGACGATCGGCTCTTCGTCTACGTGCGCCTCGCGAGCGATCCCGATGCGGCGCAGGACGCCGCCGTGGACGCGCTGGAAGCGGCGGGTCATCCGGTGGTTCGGCTGGCCATGCCCGCCAAGGCGGATCTCGGCGCCGAGTTCTTCCGCTGGGAGATCGCCACCGCGGTCGCCGGCGCCGTCATGGGCATTCATCCCTTCGATCAGCCGGACGTCGAGGCCAGCAAGGTCGCGACGCGCGCGCTCACGTCGGCCTACGAGGAGTCGGGGACCTTGCCGTCCGAAGCGCCCGTGTTCGTCGACGGCGCGGTGCAGCTCTTCGCCGACACCGCCCACGTGCGCGCCGTCGCGGCGGCGGGCGGCGCGCCCGCCACGCTCGAAGGCTGGATCGGCGCTCACCTGGCGAGCGCGAAACGCGGGGACTACATTGCGCTGCTCGCGTACCTGGAGCGAAGCGAAGCGCACCAGCGCGCGATCGCGGCGATTCGGCGGCGCATCTTCGAGCACACTCGGGCGGCCACGTGCGTCGGCTTCGGTCCGCGCTTCCTGCACTCGACCGGTCAGGCCTACAAGGGCGGGCCGAACAGCGGCGTGTTCGTGCAGATCACCTGTGACGATCCCGCGGACCTGGCCGTGCCCGGGCAGAAGTACACGTTCGGCGTCGTGAAGGCGGCCCAGGCGCGGGGCGATTTCCAGGTGCTGGCGGAGCGAGGACGGCGCGCGCTGCGCGTTCATCTCGGCGGCGACGTGGAAGCGGGCCTGGCGAGATTGGAACGGGCGGTGGCCGCGGCGCTGCGCTGAGCGGCCGGCACCGAGGCGAGCGTACGGCGTCGCCTCGCGCGCCTCCCAGCGACGATCCGAGCGACTCTCCAGCAGACGAGGCGCACATGCAGATCGGGATGGTGGGGCTGGGCCGCATGGGAGCGGGGCTGGTCCGGCGCTTGCTCAAGGCGGGCCATTCGTGCGCGGTGACCGATCGCGACGCCGAGACGGTGCGGCAGATGGCGGCCGAGGGAGCGCTCGGCTCGACCACGCTCGAGGCGATGGTGCGCACGCTCGCGCCGCCGCGGGTCGTGTGGGTGATGGTGCCCGCCGGCGGGCCGACCGAAGCCGTGATCGCCGAGCTCGCGTCGCTGCTCGAACGCGACGACGTCGTGATCGACGGCGGCAACACGTTCTTCCAGGACGACGTGCGGCGCGCGCGCGAGCTCGCGCCCAAGGGCATCCACTACGTGGACGTGGGCACCAGCGGCGGCGTGTGGGGTGCCGCGCGCGGCTATTGCCTGATGATCGGCGGTGAGACGGAGGTGGTGCGGCGGCTGGAGCCGATCTTCGCCTCGCTCGCTCCCGGTGTCGGAGAGATCGCGCGCACGCCCGGTCGGCCGGCGGGGCGCGGCAGCGCCGAAGAGGGGTTCCTGCACTGTGGCCCGGTGGGCGCGGGCCACTTCGTGAAGATGATCCACAACGGCATCGAGTACGGCTTGATGCAGGCCTACGCCGAGGGCTTCGACATCCTCGCGAACGCGGCGTCGAAGGAAGTGGACGAGTCTCACCGCTACTCGTTCGATCTGGCGGAGATCGCCGAGCTCTGGCGGCGGGGAAGCGTGGTGTCGTCGTGGCTGCTCGATCTCGGCGCGGCGGCGCTGGTCGCCGATCCCGCGCTCGATGGGTTCACGGGCTTCGTCCAGGACTCGGGCGAAGGCCGCTGGACCATCGAGACCGCCATCGCCGAGTCGGTGCCCGCCGACGTGCTCTCGGCGGCGCTCTACGCACGCTTCCGATCGCGCCGCGAGCACACCTTCGCCGAGAAGCTGCTGTCGGCGATGCGTGCCCAGTTCGGCGGCCACCGCGAGCCGGGAAAGCGCTGAATGCAGCCCAGCCCCGCGCAGCGCGCGCCGCGTCCGGTGGATCCGTGCACCTTCGTGATCTTCGGTGCCGCGGGCGATCTCACCCGCCGCAAGCTGGTCCCCGCGCTCTACAACCTGCAACGCGTCGGGCTCCTGCCGGACACCTTCTCGATCCTCGGCGTCGCGCGCCGCGAGCTCGACGACGAGCGCTTCCGCGCGGAGCTGGCCGAGGACCTCGCGAGCTTCACCGCCGGGCCGGTCGATGCCGCCGCGTGGTCGGCGCTCTCGCGGCGGATCCATTTCCTGCGCGGCGATTTCGACGATCACGAGACCTTCCACCGCCTCGGCGCCGCCCTCGAGACGTGCGCCAGCACCCACGGCTCCACGCGCAACGCGCTCTTCTATCTGGCGACGCCGCCGAGCCAGTTCTCGCAGGTCGTGGCCGGCTTGGGCGCCGCGGACCTGGCGCGCGAGGACGCCGGGCATTGGCGCCGCGTGGTGGTCGAGAAGCCCTTCGGTCGCGATCTCGAGTCGGCGCACGCGCTCAACCACGAGATCGGTGCGGTCTTCGACGAGGACCAGATCTTCCGCATCGATCATTACCTGGGCAAGGAGACCGTTCAGAACATCCTGGTGTTCCGTTTCGCGAACGGGCTCTTCGAGCCGATCTGGAACCGCCGTTACGTCGACCACGTCCAGATCACCGTCGCGGAAGATCTCGGCGTGGGCACGCGCGGCAAGTACTACGAAGAGTCCGGCGTGCTGCGCGACATGATCCAGAACCACATGTTCCAGCTCTTGGCGCTGGTCGCGATGGAGCCGCCCATCTCGTTCCAGGCGGAAGCCGTGCGCGACGAGAAGGTGAAGGTGCTGCACGCGATCCGCAAGCTGATGCCCGAGGAAGTGCTGCGAAACACCGTGCGCGGCCAGTACGCCGAAGGCTTCGTCGACGGCGACAAGGTCTCCGGCTATCGGCAGGAGCGCGACGTGTCGCCGCAATCGCAGACCGAGACCTTCGCGGCGCTCGAGCTTTACGTCGAGAACTGGCGCTGGGCCGACGTGCCGTTCTACCTGCGCTCCGGCAAGCGTCTGGGACGGCGGGCGACCGAGATCGTCATCCAGTTCCGCCGTCCGCCCTTGTTGCTCTTCCAAGGCGCCGCGAGCGCCGGTATCGAGCCCAACCGGCTGGTGATGCACATTCAGCCCACCGAGGGGATCGCGCTCCACATCAAGGCGAAGCGGCCGGGCTCGGCCATCGAGCTGAACACCGTGAAGCTCGATTTCAGCTACGCGGATTTCGGCGAGCAGAGCCCGGCGACGGGCTACGAGCGCTTGCTCTACGACGCGATGGTGGGCGACTCGACGCTCTTCCACCGCAGCGACATGGTGGAGGCCGCGTGGAAGATCGCGTCGCCGATCCTCGACGTGTGGAGCACGCTCAAGGCCCGCGATTTCCCCAACTACGCCGCCGGAACCCACGGCCCCGCCTCCGCCGACGCGCTGCTCGAGCGGGACGGGCGCGCGTGGTGGAACGGCGATTGAGCATCCCATGATCCTGGCGGGCGACATCGGCGGCACCAAGACCCACCTGGCGCTCTTCACCGCCGAGGGGCGGCGGCTCAGGATCGACGCGCAAGCGACGCATTCGAGCCGGGAGCACGCGAGCCTCGCCGAGATCTGCGAGAAGTTCCTGAGCGGACGGCAGCTCGAGATCCGCGATGCCTGCTTCGGCGTCGCCGGACCGGTGCGGCAGGGCAAGGCGCAGACCACCAACCTCGCGTGGGTGGTCGACGCCAAGGAGCTCTCGAAGACCCTCGGCATCGAGCGCGTGACGCTCATCAACGACATGGAGGCGAACGCCTACGGCATCGCCGCGCTCGAGCCCCAGGATTTCGTCACGCTGCAGGCCGGCGAGGCCGATCCCAAGGGCCAAGCCGCGGTGCTCTCCGCCGGCACCGGCCTCGGCGAGGCGGGTCTGGTGTGGGACGGGAAGCACCACCGCCCCGTCGCGTCCGAGGGCGGCCACGCGAGCTTCGCGCCGCGCACCGATCAGCAGATCGAGCTGCTCAAGTTCCTGCGCCGGGATTTCGAGCACGTGAGCTACGAGCGCGTGCTCTCCGGCCCCGGGCTCTTCAACGTCTATCGATTCCTGAAGGAGTCGGGGAAGCACGAAGAGCCGCGCTGGCTCGCCGACGAGATCAAGGCCGGCGATCCCGCGGCCGCCATCACGCGCGCCGCCCTCGACAAGAAATCGTCGCTCTCGAGCGCGGCGCTCGATCTCTTCATCGAGATCTACGGCGACGAAGCCGGCAACCTGGCGCTCAAGCTCATGGCGACCGCTGGCGTCTTCGTGGGCGGCGGCATCGCGCCGAAGATCGCGACCCGCATGGGCGAAGGGCGCTTCCTGAAGGCCTTTCTCGCCAAGGGCCGCATGCAGCGCGTGCTGGAAGCGATGCCCGTGCGCGTGATCCTGAACGATCGCACGGCATTGCTCGGCGCCGCTCGCGCCGCCGCCATCTACGCGGGCCGAGTGTAGAGAGCGCGGCAGCGGTGGATCTCGACGACGCGACGCGTTTCTCGGGCTGGCTCGACACGTCGACCACCATCGTCGCGCCCGATGCGGCGGCGCTCGCCGAGCGCGCCGCGCGCGAGGTGCTGGCGGACGCGCGCGCGGCGATCGACGCGCGCGGGCAGTTCACCTGGGTGCTCTCCGGCGGCAGCACGCCCCGCCGGCTCTACGCCCGCCTCGCCGCGCCGCCGTTTCGCGAGCAGATGCCGTGGGACCACACGCACGTCTTCTGGGGCGACGAGCGACACGTGCCGCCCGCGCACCCCGAGAGCGATTACGGCATGGCGTTCGAGGCGCTGCTCTCCAAGGTCCCGATCCCCGAGGCTCAGGTCCATCGAATCGAGGCCGAGCTCGCGGACGCGGCCGAGGCCGCGCGCCGCTACGAGGCCACCGTGCGCGCGGCGTTCCAGGCGCTGGGACAGCCGCTCGACCCGGTGCCGAGCTTCGACCTGGTGCTGCTCGGTCTGGGCGCGGACGGCCACACGGCCTCGCTCTTCCCCGGCTCGGCGGCGATCCAGGAGACCCGCAGCTGGGTCGCCGCGCCCTACGTCGAGAAATTCCGCACCCACCGCATCACCCTCACGCCCACGCTCTTCAACGCGGCCCGCCACGTGGTGTTCCTGGTGAGCGGCTCCGACAAGGCCGATGCGGTACACACGACCCAGCGCGGTCGCACCGATCCGCGCTGGCACCCCGCGCAAGCGATCCGCCCCAGCCACGGGCGACTGACCTGGCTCGTCGACGCCGGCGCCGCGGCGCGGCTCGCGACCTCCGAGCCCGGCGCCACCTCCGCCTGACGCCCAGCTCCCCCGCGCCGGTCTGTTGACGCGCCTCCATGCCGCGACCGCCTCCGCTGGAGGGCGGCCGGTCCCTCGGCCGCCCTCACGAGCGCTCCCGCCGCTTGCGCACGGAACCTCCGACCGGCGCGATTACCGCGCCGCGCCAGGGCGTCTTCAGAACGCGCCGGCATCGCTCCCCGACGAGTAGCGCAAGCACCTCCGCGGCCCCGCGCGTTGTGCCCCTCGACTGGGGTTTCTCTCGATGGCAGGATGCTCCTTCGGCTCGCATCCGGAGGCTCCCATGAGCAAACCGACTCAGATCACGACCGAGGGAATCGGACTCCAAGAGCTGATCCAGCAGCTTCGGGCCGATCTCTCGCGAGCCATGAAGGACGGGGAGAACGCGGACCTGCGCTTCGAGCTGCAAGCCATCGACCTCGAGCTGCAAGTGGTCGTGACGAAAGAGGACGGGGGCCAGATCGGCTTCAAGATCCTTCCTTTCAGCGGCACGGCCACCGACAAGCTCGACCGCAAGGTGACGCAGACGATCAAGCTCAAGCTGGCGCCGTCCGCCGACAGCTCGAAGCTGGTCTCGGACGTGCGGGATCTGCCTCTGGAGAGCCAGTGACGACTGTCGAGAACGCCGCTGCGTCACCTTCAATCTGAGCGGCTGCCATGTCTAACTGGGACCGGCGATTTGCCGTCGCGATCAGCGTCGAGCTGACCTCGGGCAAATCGTCTGTCGGGTCTGGCTACGCCATCGCGCCGAATCTCATCCTGACTGCGCGACACGTTGCTCGGCCGGCGAAGGCCAAGGCAGACGCCACGCCGTACGTGCATCTCGTGAATCTCGATCGAAGCAAGCATCCGGCACGACTGCGTTGGGCGCCGACCACCGACGAGGACATTGCGCTCCTCGAGGTCGAGCATGTCATCGATGAGAAGCTGACCCCTGGTCGATCCTGGCCGCCCACCCGCTCGACGCTGTGGGTAACTGGCAAGCAGAGGGCTTTCCCGCGCTGCGATCGACAGCGAGGACCCGCTCGCCCCGCACCGTTCGAGGGACGAATTCATCCATCGGTCCCGAGACGTCCGCAGCTGCTCCTCGATGGCGTCGTTGCCCGAGAACCGGGACGATTGGGGCGGCATGTCTGGTGCCGGTGTTTTCGTCGAGGCACGCCTCGTTGGGGTGGTGAAGCGCATCCCACCTGGGAAGATGCGCAATCGCAACCTCGCGGCTACTCCTATCCTGGTTTCTCGGCGACTCCGAGTTTCGAGCGATTCTCGGCGATCCCGGAGCGGGCCGGCTGGCACAGCTCGAGCGTGAGGTGATCCGAATCCTCCAGCATGACGACCCTGCTCGCGCAGAGCTCGCCGCGCTGCTCGGCCTCGACGCAGCTTCACCGCTGGACGACGTGGCGAGGCGGGTTCTCGCGGATCGTCGGGCGGACACCGTGCTCTTCACCCTGGCCAAGGCCGCGCGACGCTCTCGCAATTCGGTGCATCCGGCGGTGGGGCCGGCCCGTACCGCCGCTTGCTCGGCGTGGTGTTGCCTCACTGCGTCGACTGGGACGGAGTCGCGCGGGCCCTCGACCGGTGGTTGCTAGACGGCAGTGCGTCCAAGGACCTGATCGTGGTGCCCGTAGCCACGTGTGCCATCGCCGAGGTCTTGATGGCGCGTGCCCGAGGACAGCGGCAGACTTCGTTGCGACGAATGAGAGCGTCGTCGGTAGCACGGCGATCTGGGTGCGACGCAAGCCCGGCATGGATCAAGACGGTCTACTGACGAACAAGGAATTGGTCGAGGCTCGCGGCAAGCTACTTCAAGCAGAGGCGCCCACGTTCGACGCACCCGAAAGAAAGTGACCGACGCCCTCAGCATGCTCAAGCGACTATCGCCTGAGGCTCAGCCCTACTTCGTCGTGGATCCAGACGGCGATGGGAATGCTCGTGGTGAAGAGGTGAACGGTCTCGCGAAGCGCGTGAAGAGCGTGCTCACGCCATTCGTGGTCCTGGCGCTGAGCCCTCACGTGGGCGACGACACTGCCGAGGGCGGGCTCGAGTTCGCGATTCGTGAGATCATCGGCGATCACTGACGCGAGGGCGAAGGATCATGGCCAAGGACTTCCTCGAATGCACGGAGGGGACGCGGATCGATCTGCCCGCTCACGGCGCACTCCCGGCTGCGGTGCACGTGTTCGATGCCGAATCGGTGCATGCCATCAATGCGGCACTCGCCGCAGAACGGCCACTGCTGGTCCGTGGTGAACCGGGCACCGGGAAGAGTCAGCTCGCGCGCGCCGCCGCCGTGGCGCTCAAGGGGGGATACAGGTCGAAGGTGATCGATGCCCGCACCGAGGTCCAGGATCTGTTCTTCACGTTCGACGCAGTGGCACGGCTTGCGGAAGCGCAGCTCCAGGGCGCGCTTCGCAGTGCCAAGCTCCAAGTCCAGCGCCGAGCGGCTCGACGAGCAGAACTTTCTCGCCCCCGGTCCGCTTTGGTGGGGCTTCGACTGGGCTTCTGCGGATCAACAAGCCCGCCGCGTGGGCGCCCATCGCCCGCCGTCACCGAACGACGCCACCGCAGCGCGAGCCGTGGTGCTGCTCGATGAGATCGACAAGGCCGACAGCTCGGTCCCAAACGGGCTCTCGAAGCCCTCGGGAACGGTGAGTTCACGGTTCCTCGGCCGCGGCGGCAAGCCGATCCGTCTCGAGCGCGAGCGTGCTCCGCTCGTGGTCGTCACGACGAACGAGGAGCGCTCGCTTCCCGACGCCTTTCCTCCGTCGCTGTCTCGTGCTCCAGATCCGCTTGGCCGAGTCGCCGGCGGAGCTCGTGGAGTGGTTGGTGAAACGGGGAAAGGCCCATTTCCCCGCCATGACGGAGCCCATCCTTCGCGAGGCCGCGGAACTCCTCGTGAAGGAGCGTGGTGATCAAGAAGCGCTCGGGTTGTGCCCCCGGTCAGGCGGAGTACCTGGATCTGGTGCGAGATTCTCGAGCGACTTGCGGCAACGAAGCGTGGTGACCGTGCCAAGGCACAGAGGAAGCTGCTCAACGACGTGAAGCGATTCGCGCTGCGCAAGCACCCGACGAGGTCGCGGTGTAGGCCGTGGCGCGCCGGACCGCAAAGCGTCGTCGCACCAGCCATGGCGCGCGGCGCCGCTCTCACGCGCGAACCTCCGTCGGTCTTGCGGATCTTCTGCTCCGCGCTCCATTCCAACGCCCAGCGCGATTGGCCGAGCGTTGCGGCGCTGCTCGAGTACGAGCTGGTGGAGCCAGCGATTGCACCGCGAGGTCGCATGCCGCGGCGTCCGCGCGCGTCCTCGGTCGACGAGGCGGAAACGAGCCTCCCCAGCAGCGAGCTTCCTGCGTCACCGCTTCGGCTCACTCCATTCTGGCGCGCCGAAGAGATCACCGTACGACCCGACCGCCCGAAACGTCGCCGAGACCCGCTGCCCCCTGGAGTCCGGCCTCTAACGCGCGCAGAGCGCCGAGGCGAGCAAGCGCTCGAGACAAGCCCGACTAGCCCGCCTGCAGTGCCGTTACGCGCGTGGCCAACGCTTCTGAGCTGGAGCGGCGCCTCGCGGGGCGCTCCCATGGTCGTCAGATCGACATCGAGACTCTGGTTCGTGCTTGGTACCGCGGCCAAGTGGTGTCGCGCATTCCGTATCGCACCCGCCGTGCGTGGCCGGGGCGGTTCACCCTCATCTTTGACAGGAGCCATCGGCTGCGACCCTTCTGGAGGATGAAGACCGCGTCGAGGATGGGTCCCTGCGGGCGTGCGGCCCGAACAGGATCAGCGAGTCCTTCAGACCCGATGGCACGCGCCTCGTGCTCGACAGGGAAAACCGTCCGAAACGGCTCGTCGTACGCGATGACCTGAGCGACGGTCCGATCCTCGCGCTCACAGATCTCGGGATCTATGGGGATTCCAGCACCCGAACTTCCTGGCTTCGTGAGGGAGAGCTTCGGCGGCGAAACGGCCAGGCTCTGGTTGCGCTTGTGCCATGCCCCACGGAGCGCTGGCCGCGGCGGCTCACGAATCCCTGGCACGGCGTGGCTTGGGAAGCGGTACGGCCGGCACCCCCACCGAGGCAACACGTAGCGCGCGCATCCGCGAGCGACCCAGACACACTCGAGGTTCGTGCTGAGCGCCTCATGCGTCTGTTGGCGCACGCCGAGTGGATTGAGCCGGGGCTCATGCGCGCAGTCCGTAGGCTATTGCCTGCGGCGGACGCCGACGTGGGGACGGAGGCCGACGTTTGGGGTGGGACACCTGGCCCCAGCGTGGAGATTCCACCGGCGCTCCGAGTGAGGCTGCGCCAGGAATTTGCGAACGAGCCCGAGGCGCTCCGCCGCGCGGTACTGGAGCAAATTTCGCTCTGGCATTCCTCACTGCCTCCGGAGGTCTGGTGTGCCGAATGGTGGGCACTCGACCGGGAGAGCAAGCGCCTCGTGCCGGGCCAGGACGCTGTGCGGGCGCGGAACATGGCGTGGCGATTTCTGGCCACGCTGCCTTCTCCGCACGTGGATGCCGCCGGCAAGACCGCCGTCGCGCGCTGGCTCCGCTCGTGCGAGGAGGCTTGGCGCTCTGTGCTGCCCGAGGACCCACAGCTCCGCGAATCACTTGGCCGTGCGTGGCTCCTTCTTCATCATGGTGACACGCGGACGATGGCACCAGCGGGCGTCGAGCTAGAGCTGGCTCGACGATCTCCTCCGGATCGGAGCGTCGGCGCGTGACCTCGATGTGGCATGACGGCCAGTTCCTGCGCTGCCTGGATTCAGGCGTCTCGCACCGCACGGCGCCGCGCGGAGCTTCGTCGCACGCGTGCGGCTCGTGCAGCCTGGACTCCAGGTTGAGTCCGTAACCCGGGCGGAACGAGCCCAGGTCGATCTCGAGCAGAAAGCGCAACTCGAGCTTTCACCAAGCTCGTCGGTCATCCTCCACACCGATCGCACACGGCTGCGGCTCGGGATCTTCGAGCGTCCTGAGTGGGCGGCCGCCGTGGGGCGCGATCGCTTCGGGCTGTGGGCGGAGATCGAGGTGAAGGGCGTGCGTCTTCGGCTGCGATGGATTCCGCCGGGGCGGTTCTGGATGGGACCGCAGAAGATGAGCCGGGAAGGCTCCCGCGGAACACCGCCGGCAGGTCACGGTCACCCACGGCTTCTGGCTCGGGGAAACCCCGTGCACACAGGATCTGTGGCAAGCGGTGATGAACGCGAATCCCGGCATGTTCAGGTCCGACCCGTCCGGTGGAGCAAGTGAGCTGGAACGGATTGCCAGCGCTTCTTCGAGCGGCTTGCGCAGCACGTGCCGGATCTGACGCTTGTGCCGTCCGAGCGGAGTGGGAATACGCCTGTCGCGCCGGCACCGAGTCCGCGACGTACGCCGGCGATCTCGACATCGCGGTGAGAACCACGCCCCCGTGCTCGACGGAATCGCCTGGTACGCGGGGAACAGCGGGATCGGCTTCGAGCTGGAAAACGGCTACGACTCTTCGACCTGGAGCGAGAAGCAGCACGCGCACTCGCGCGCAGGCACGCATCCGGTGGGCCAGAAGCCAACGCATGGGGCCTTCGCGACATGCTCGGCAACGTTTTCGAGTGGTGCGCCGACCGCTTCGACACGGAAGGGTCGGTGCTGCCACATCCGGAGGGAATTCCGCCGAGCGACCTCCGCGTCGCACGTGGTGGTTCCTGCGGTTCGCGTGCGCTCGAGGTCCGCGCGGCGTTTCGCTACGCACGCGCCAGCGAGGCGACCAACGGCGACCTGGGGTTTCGCCTCGCGGCGCGGCTCGAGGCAGTTCCGAGTCTGATCCCCTCTCGCACCCAGTTACTTGCGGAGTTTGGTGCGCCCGACGACATCGATTGGGCACGTGACCTTGGGCGCGATCGGTTTGGGTTGTGGGCGGAGATCGAGGTGAAGGGCGTTCGTCATCGGCTGCGATGGATTCCGCCGGGGCGGTTCTGGATGGGCTCACCCGAAGGCGAGGCTGGGCGGTGGGAGGACGAAGGACCGCGGCATCTGGTCACGTTGAGCCGTGGCTTCTGGCTCGGGGAGACCCCGTGTACGCAGGCGCTGTGGGAAGCGGTGACGGGCAAGAACCCAAGCGAGTTCAAGAGCCCGACGCGTCCCGTGGAGCAGGTGAGCTGGAACGATTGCCAGAGGTTCCTCGCGCGCCTCGATGAAGCCGTGCCGGGGTTCGTGCCACGACTTCCCTCGGAGGCGGAGTGGGAGTACGCGTGCCGCGCCGGAACCGAGACCGCCACCTACGCCGGTGATCTCGAGATCCTCGGTGAGCGGAACGCGCCCCTGCTGGACCCGATCGCCTGGTACGGCGGAAACAGTGGAAAGGGCTTCGATCTGAAGAAGGGCTTCGACTCCTCCGATTGGCCGGAGAAGCAGTACGACCACCGCCGAGCAGGTACGCGGCCCGTGGGCGAGAAGGCGCCCAATCCATGGGGGCTTCGCGACATGCTCGGGAACGTCTACGAGTGGTGCAGCGACGGGTACGGGCCGTACGCTCCGGGTGCGGTGCAAGACCCCGCAGGACCTGCCGAGGGCTCGCTTCGCGTGCTCCGTGGCGGCTCTTGGCTCTCGCACGCTGAGTACGTGCGTGCGGCGCACCGGATCAGGGGCGGGCCGGACGCTCGCGACGGCTACCTTGGCTTCCGCCTTGCCCGAGGTCAGGGTGCGCCAGGCCAGGAAAGCGAGCGTGCCGGAGGGGGCGCGGCGCGGGCCGGCCAGGCGGGGACCGCCGTCGGCCCGGCCCGAAGCACGCGACCCCAAGGCGTAAGCCAAGGAGCGGGTGTCACGAAGACGCGCGCATCGTCCAAGCGGAAGCAATAGGCTCATGGCCAGACCACGCGCGGCCCTTGGCCGCGCGTCGCGCATTTTTCGCGAAGCTCACGAGTGGGAGCCGCCGTGCGTATGCGCTTCTTCACGATTCCCGTCTTCGCCGACGACACTGCCGCGAACGAGCTCAACGGGTTCCTCGCCTCCCGTCGCGTGCTTTCGATCGATCGCCGGCTGATCGACGACGGCCCGGGGAGTGCTTGGGCCGTGTGCGTCACCTACCTCGACGCGACGAGCGGCGCGGCACCGATCAAGAAGGGCAAAGTCGACTACAAAGAGGTGCTTTCCGACGGCGATTTCGCAGTGTTCGTGCGCCTGCGCGCACTTCGGAAGAGCTTGGCCGAGCGCGATGCCGTACCCGCCTACGCCATCTTCACGAACGAGCAGCTCGCCGCGATGGTCGAGCGGTGAGTGAGCACGGCGGCCGACATCGAGTCGATTGAAGGTGTCGGCAAGTCGCGGGTGGAGAAGTACGGCGCCGCGTTCCTCGAGATCCTGTGCTCCGCGGACCTCGCCGCGGCGCCAGCCGCCCTGACGGCCACCACCACCACCACCACCGCCGCCGAGTAGGCCGCCGATGCCGAGGCGCAGCGCGGTCAGCCTCGGCGAGATCGCATCGTTCGAGAATCTGGCAGCGGCGTTCTGGCGCGCCGCCCGAGGCAAACGCCACCGGCTGGAGGTGCGCCGCTTCGAGGCGCAACTGGAGCACGAGCTGGCGGCCCTCGCCGCCGAGATCGTCTCGCTTCGTGTGCCGGTCGGGCGGTTTCACGTGTTCCAGGTCTTCGACCCGAAGCCGCGCCTGATTCACGCGCCGGCCTTTCGCGAGCGTGTGCTGCACCACGCCATGATGCGGCCGATGGAGCCCGTGCTCGATCGCTCGTTGGTCGACGACACGTTCGCGTGTCGCACGGGGAAAGGCACCTTGGCCGCCGTCGAGCGCGCGCAACACCATCTCAGACGCTTCTCGTGGTACGCGAAGCTCGATGTGAGGCGCTACTTCGCCAGTGTCGATCATGCGGTTCTTCGAGCGCTTCTCGAGCGCCGCTTCAAGGACCCGGGGCTTCTGGCACTTTGCGCCCGTGTGATCGATGCGCACCACGCGGCACCCGGGAAGGGCCTGCCCATCGGTGCGCTCACGTCGCAGCACTTCGCCAATCTCTACCTCGCATCGCTCGACCGATTCCTCTTGGAGGAGCAGCGCGTGGCCGGGCTGGTGCGCTACATGGACGACGTGGCGTGGTGGTGCGAGACCAAGGAACACGCTCGCGAATCGCTTCGAAACGCGGTCCAGTTGCTGCGCGAGCGACTACTGCTCGAGGTTCACCCCAACGCACGCGTTCAGCGCAGCTCGCACGGGCTCTCGTTCCTGGGTTTCCGCGTGCGGCGGGGCGCGTTGCTGCTTTCTCGGCGGCGGCGTGTGCGTTACCGGGCCGCTCGGCAACGCTGGGAAGAGGCGTTCCGCCTCGGCCTGGTCGAGGCCCGGACCCTCCAGGCTGGCTATGCCTCCGCGCTCGCGATCACGCTCCACGCCGAGAGCCGGGGCTGGCGCCGGGCGGAGCTGGTGCTCCATCCGCCGCTGGACGCGTGAGCGGCAGCTGGGTAGAAGGTCGGTGGACGAGAGTCACGAGGGCTCGAATCGCGTGATCCGTGGCGGCTCTTGGAACTCGAACGCTGAGAACGTGCGTGCGGCGAACCGGAACTGGAACGAGCCGGACGATCGCAACGACAACCTTGGCTTCCGCCTTGCCCGAGCGCACGAGCGGGCCGTGGTGCCCGCCCCTGACCCGACTCTCGTCCAGCCCGTCGGTGGGAACGCCGGCGGCAAACAGCAAGCGGGCGCCAGCGTGCCCGTAGCACGGCGGATGCCGCGTCGAGCGCTCGCTGGCCGCCCACCCTTCGTTTTGTGCAGCGGACGGTCGTGATGGCGGCGGCCTTCGCTTCTCACCCGCTCGAGACGGGCGTGCCGCCGTCGTGGGCGTGCGAGTGGGGGGACGATCGCTACGGAGTGTGGGCGGGATTCGCGGTGGGCGAGGTCACGCACCGGCTGCGCTGGATCCGACCCGGGACGTTCTGGATGGGCTCGCCAAAGGGCGAAGCGGGGCGGTGGCCGGACGAGGGACCGCGTCATCGTGTGACGATCCGCAGCGGGTTCTGGCTGGGTGAGATGCCGTGTACCCAGGCGCTCTGGGAAGCGGTGATGGGTGAGAACCCGAGCAGATTCCAGAGCCCTACGCGCCCCGTGGAGCGCGTGAGCTGGAGCGATTGCCAGGCGTTCCTCGCTCGCCTCGGCGAGCGCGTTCCGGAGCTTAAGCCGCGGCTGCCCACCGAGGCCGAATGGGAGTACGCGTGCCGCGCCGGGACCACGACCAGCACCTATGCAGGCGAGCTGGTGATTCGCGGCGACAACGACGGCCCGGTGCTGGATGCCATCGCCTGGTACGGCGGCAACAGCGGTGTGGGATTCGAGTTGGCCGAAGCAGAGGACTCCTCGAAGTGGCCGAAGAAGCAGCACCCGCACAAGAAGGCGGGGACTCGGCCCGTGGGCTTGAAGGCACCGAATCCGTGGGGCCTCTGCGACATGCTCGGAAACGTTTGGGAATGGTGCGGCGATTGGTTTGGTGACTACGCCCCCGCAGCAGTGACCGATCCGACAGGACCGGCCGAGGGCTCGGATCGCGTGTTCCGTGGCGGCTCTTGGGGCTCGTACGCGCGGAGCGTGCGTGCGGCGTACCGGGACTGGTACGGGCCGGCGTTCGCATCGACTACCTTGGCTTCCGCCTTGCCCGAGGTCAGGGTGCGCCAAGCGAGGCCGCGGTAGCGGCCAGCCAGACCGGTGCGAGCGAGCGCGGGTTGGCGAGGCGGGGACCGCCGAGCAAGACCCGCGGCGAGCGAGTGAAGCAAGAGCGAGTGCCTGCCGGCGCGGGGCGCGCCCCGCGCCGGTTTCGAAATTTTTTGCCGGGGATCGTGCCTTTCGATCCCACGGTGCTGGCTCTCACAGTTCCGGGCGCGCCGCTGAGCTCGAGTGAGCTCACCGCGCGACATCCCGCGTGACTTGGCCTCGGACACCGCGCCACGCCCGCCGGGCGGGGGAAGAGGGCCGTCGAGGGACCGACGGCCCGCCAGTCGATCTGTGCAGCACGGTCTCGACGCTCAGCCTTCCACCTCTTCGCGCGTGGGCGCTTCGCTGCGAGCGGCTGTAACGCTTGCGGCGCTCGGTGGACCGAACCTGGGGCGATTGCCGCGGCCCCGGCACGGGTGGAGCGAAACGATGCGTTGTGTCGACGTCACCGAGCTGGTCACCGAATACGTCGAGGGGCGCATGCCCCTCGGCGAGCGCTTGCGATTCCAGCTCCACCTCGGTGCGTGCGGGCATTGCCGCGCCTATCTGGCGCAGATGCGCCAGACGGTTCGCGCGCTCGAGCGCGTCGCGCCGGCGCCCATGCCGCAGGACGTCCGCGCCGAGCTCGAGCGCCGCTTTCGCGATTGGTCGCGGACCAAGCCCTCGGACGGCGAAGCCGAGTGAAACGCTTTCGCGCGATCCGCGACTGATAGCCGTGAGCCGCGGCACCGGGTGGCACCGACGATGGGGTCGGACACGCGGCGCGCGACGGCTCGAGAGGAAGCCATGACTCACGCACACGCCACCGTCGCCACCGCCGCCGCCGTGAACCTCGCCATGCCCATCGCGGAGACTCCGATGTCCACCGATGCCAAGCCGTCGAATTTTCTGCGCTCGGCCATCGCCAAAGGCGAGGCACTCTACGGTGTGTTCACGCGGGTCGCGGACCTCCTGCCGCACCCCGTGCTGGCGATCCTGCGCGGGTATTGGGGCTACCAGTTCTTCCAGACCGGCAAGGGCAAGCTGATGGATCTGGCTTCCGTCACCGACTTCTTCGCTTCGCTCGGCATCCCGGCGCCCCATCTCAACGCCATGATGGCGGGCGCGACCGAGTGCGTGGGCGGGCTCTTGCTCTTGGTGGGGCTGGGATCGCGGCTCGTTTCGGTGCCGCTTTCCATCACGATGCTGGTCGCGTACGCGACCGCGCATCGCGAGGCGTTGCTCGGCATCTTCGGCGATCCCGACACGTTCTTGCAGCAGGAGCCGTTCTTGTTCCTGCTCACCGCGGTGTTGGTGCTCGCGTTCGGGCCGGGTGCCTTCTCGCTCGACGCGCTCGTGAAGAAGCTCGTCCAGAAACGTCGCGCCGCGTGAGGCGGCGACCGCTCCGGACCGCCAAAACCGCGCGCGGAGCCGGCGCGTAATCAGGTAGCAGTCGCAACCAGGAACACGTCCAGCCGAACCGGTCCATGGTGGACCCCACGAGCTGGCGATCGCAGGAAAAGGGGAGGTAGGTCATGAACGCGAAGATCACGGGAGCTCTGGTCGCAACCGCCGTGGCGGGTCTTTTCATCGCGGGCGCCGCGAAGGCGGCGGAGGGTACGCCGGGCACCGGCGCCAAGGTGAAGTGCGAAGGCATCAACTCCTGCAAGGGCCACGGCGCGTGCAAGGGCGGGGGCCACGGCTGCGCCGGCCAGAACGGCTGCGCCGGCAAGGGTTGGGTGGAGACGTCGGCCGAAGAGTGCGCCGCGAAGAAGGGAAAGGTCGTCAACTGATCGTTTCGGCCTCGGTCGCGGGTCGCGAAAGCGGGCGTGGGAGCGAATCCCACGCCCGTTTCGTTTGGGCGCGCCCGCGGCTCGTCAGGCGAGCGCCGCTCGCCTGCCCGCAACGCCACGAGCGCCTTCCTCGCAATCGAGCTGAAACGCGCGCGCGGCGAACGCGACTGAGAGGCGGGCGCCCGACGCGAGGTTCGCAGCGCCGCTCACCAGAAACGAACGCTCAGCGAGATCCTCATGCGACGCGCCCTTCGTGAGCATTGGCCCGAGTACCTGATGGAGGCGGCGCTCCTCGGGATCTTCATGGTCCTCGCCACGGCGTACACCGTCGCCCTCGAGTACCCGGGCTCGCCGCTGCGCGCGGCGATCACGAGCGCCGCCGCGCGGCGCGCCCTCATGGGCGTGCTGATCGGCTGCACGGCGTACGCGCTGATCGTCTCGCCGTGGGGACGGCAGAGCGGCGCGCACTTCAATCCCGCGACCACGCTCACGTTCCTGCGTCTCGGCAAGATCGGCGGCTGGGACGCGCTCTTCTACGTGGTCGCCCAGTTCGTGGGTGCGGTCCTCGGGACGGTGCTGATCCGCGCGCTGGTCGGCGCGCCGGTCGCTCATCCCACGGTGGCCTACATCGTGACGACACCGGGCGCGAGCGGCGTCGCCGCGGCGTTCGCCGGCGAGCTCGCCATCGCCTTCGGGCTGATGACGGTGGTGCTCACGGTCTCGAACCATCCCACGCTGCACACCCGGACACCGCTCTTCGTGGGAATCCTGGTCGGCACGTACATCCTCGTCGAGGCGCCGCTCTCGGGCATGAGCCTGAATCCCGCGCGCTCGTTCGCGCCGGCGCTGGTCGCCGATTGGTGGCCGTCGCTCTGGATCTACTTCACGGCGCCGCCGCTCGGGATGCTGCTCGCCGCGCAGTCGTACCTGGCGCTCGCGGGGGCCGAGAAGGTCCACTGCGCCAAGATCCATCACGTGGGCGACGCGCGTTGCGTCGTCTTCCACTGTCGCTTCGGCGATCTCGTCGCGACGAGCGCTCGCTGACGGAGGCTTTGCCATGTCCGCGAATCACTACGACGTCATCATCATCGGCTCGGGCGCGGGCGGAGGCACGCTCGCCTGGAAGCTCGCGCCGAGCGGCAAGCGCGTTCTCATCCTCGAGCGCGGGAGCTACGTGCCGCGGGAGCGCGACAACTGGGACTCGAAGAAGGTCATCCTGGAGGCGAAGTACCACGTCACCGAAGAGTGGTTCGACGCGAACGGGCATGGGTTCCATCCCGGCGCTCACTACAACGTGGGCGGCAACACGAAGTTCTACGGCGCGGCGCTGCTGCGCATGCGCGAGCGCGACTTCGGCGAGCTGGCGCACGCCGACGGCATCTCGCCCGCATGGCCGATCTCGTACGACGAGCTCGAGCCTTATTACACCCAGGCCGAGCACCTCTACTTCGTGCACGGCGAGCGGGGTGTCGATCCCACCGATCCCCGCGCCAGCGCCGACTACAAGTACCCCGCGATGAGCCACGAGCCGCGGATCCAGGAGCTCTCGGACGATCTCGGAAGGCTCGGTCTCGCGCCGTTCCACGTGCCCGTGGGCGTGATGATCGACGAACGCAACCCACACGCGAGCCCGTGCATCCGGTGCAGCACCTGCGACGGATTTCCGTGCCTGGTGAACGCCAAGGCGGATGCGCAAGTGGTGTGCGTGGATCCGGCGCTGCGGCATCCCAACGTGTCGCTGCTCACGGGCGCGATGGTCACCAAGCTCGAGACCAGCGCCTCCGGTCGCGAGGTTTCGAAGGTACACGTGAAGCGAAACGGCGCCCTCGAGACCTACAGCGCCGGCCTCGTGGTGGTCTCGGCGGGGGCCATCAACTCGGCGGCGCTGTTGCTGCGCTCGGCCAACGACAGGCACCCGAACGGCCTGGCGAATGGCTCGGACCAGGTCGGGCGGAACTACATGGCGCACGTCAACTCGATGATGCTCGCGATCTCCAAGCGCCCGAACCCCACGGTCTTCCAGAAGACGCTGGCCATCAACGATTTCTATTTCGGCACCGACGACTACGCGCACCCGATGGGGCACATCTCGTTCGTCGGCAAGAGCGACGAGTACATGCTCGCCGCGGGCGCGCCCAAGATCGTGCCGGGGCTCACGCTCGACGTGATGGCCAAGCACTCGCTCGATTTCTGGATGACCACCGAGGATCTGCCGGATCCCGAGAACCGCGTGACGCTCACCGACGACGGCGCGATCCAGCTGCGCTATCGCGTCAACAACCTCACGTCGCACGGCATGCTGCAGAAGAAGCTCAAGTCGATGCTGGAGCACATCGGCTGCGAGGACCACCTGCTGCCGCACAACTTCTACGTGGGCAAACGGATCCCGCTCGCGGGCGTCGCGCACCAGAACGGAACGGTGCGCTTCGGCTCGGACCCGCGAACGTCCGTCCTGGATCCCACGTGCAAGGCGCACGAGGTCGAGAACCTCTACGTGGTGGACGGCAGCTTCTTCCCCTCGAGCTCGGCCGTGAACCCGGCGCTCACGATCATCGCCAACGCGTTGCGGGTGGGCGATCACCTCGCGACCCGGTTGGGCTGAGACGGGGGCGATCATGGCGAGCCATACGTTCCGTCGCGCCGCGCTGGCCGCGCTCTTCGCGATCGTCGCGAGCTGCTCGGCGCAGATCTCGGTCGATCACGCTCCCTCGCTGGGCCGGCCCGCGAGCGCAGATCCGGGTGCGCCGGTCGGCTCGATGGGCGCCGCTGCGACGGCGGCGCCGATGGTCGTGGAGGTCGGGCCGATCGGGTTCACGGTCTCCGACATGGATCGCTCCGTGGACTTCTTCACGAAGGTGCTCACGTTCGAGAAGGAGTCGGACGTCGAGGTCGCGGGAGAGGCCTTCGAGCACCTGGAAGGCGTCTTCGGCGCGCGGGCGCGGGTGGTGCGGATGCGGCTCGGCGCGGAGCGCATCGAGCTGACCCAGTACCGGGCGCCGCGCGGACGGCCGATTCCCGTCGACGCACGCAGCAACGATCGCTGGTTCCAGCACGTCGCGATCATCGTCCGCGACATGGATGAGGCGTACGCGCGGCTCCGGGACCACGGCGTGGTGTACGCCTCGACGGGTCCGCAGCGCCTCCCGGACTGGAACCCGAACGCCGGCGGAATTCAGGCGTTCTATTTTCACGACCCGGACGGACACGTGCTCGAGATCCTCGCGTTCCCCCCGGGCAAGGGGAACCCGAGGTGGCAGCAGCCCACCGATCGCTTGTTCCTGGGCATCGATCACACGGCGATCGTGATCGACAGCACCGCCGAGAGCCTGCGCTTCTATCGCGATCGACTCGGGCTCGCCGTGGCGGGCGCGAGCGAGAACTACGGCGTCGAGCAAGAGCACTTGAACGCGGTCTTCGGCGCGCGACTACGGATCACCTCGCTCCACGCCGAGCGCGGACCCTCGATCGAGCTCCTGGAATACCTCGCGCCCAGCGACGGGCGGCCCTATCCGCTCGACGCGAAGGCGAACGACCTCGTCCACTGGCAGACGCGCGTGATGGTGCGCGAACCGGAGAGCGCGGAACGCACGCTGCTCGACGCCGACGTGCCGTTCGTGTCACCCGGGCTGGTTCGCCTCGACGGCGCACCGCTGGGCTTCCGATCGGGAATGCTGCTCAGAGACCCCGACGGCCACGCGCTCGAGTTGGTGGCCGAACCCGCACCGCACGTCGCCGCAACGCGGTGACCCGAAAGAGCGAGCCATGGCCACACGAAAGCCCATTCCTCTCGACTCGATGCGAGCTTCCTCGACCACCGCGCTGGCGAGCCGGGAGCGCGAGCGGCTCGCCGAGGATGCCGAGCGTGACCGCAACTGGAAGCGCTGGGGACCCTATCTCTCCGAGCGCCAATGGGGCACGGTCCGCGAGGACTACTCCGCGTATGGCTCGTGCTGGGACTACTTCCCGCACGACCACGCCCGCAGCCGGGTCTACCGGTGGGGCGAGGACGGTCTGCTCGGCATCACCGACCGCCAGTGCCGCTTGTGCTTCGCGGTGGCGCTGTGGAACGGCCAGGACCCGATCCTGAAAGAGCGTCTGTTCGGGCTCACGGGTCCCGAGGGCAATCACGGCGAGGACGTGAAGGAGCTCTACTACTACCTCGACTCCACACCCACGCACTCGTACATGCGGGCGCTCTACAAGTATCCGCAGGCGGAGTTCCCGTACGCGCGCCTGGTCGAGGAGAATCGCAAGCGCGGCAAGTTCGAGCCCGAGTACGAGCTCGTCGACACCGGCGTGTTCGACGCGGGCCGCTACTTCGACGTCGAGGTGGAGTACGGCAAGGCCGCGCCCAACGATCTCGCGATCCGGATCACGGTGACCAACCGCGGACCGGAGCGCGCGAGCCTGGTGCTGTTGCCGACGCTCTGGTACCGCAACACCTGGTCGTGGGGCTCGATGCACGAGGGCTATTGGGGCAAGCCGCGGATGCTGGTGGACGCCGACGGCAGCGTGATCGGCGAGCACGCGAGCCTCGGCCGCTATCGTTTCGTTCCCGGCGCCAGTCCCACCGGCGGCGCGCCCGAGCTGGTGTTCACCGAGAACGAGACCAACGGCGCCCGGCTCTTCGGCGTGCCGAACGCCGCGCCGTTCGTGAAGGATGCTTTTCACGAGTACGTGGTCCACGGCCGCGGCGACGCCGTGAATCCCGCGCGTGTCGGCACCAAGATGGCGGCGATCTACCGGCTGGAGGTGGCCGCGGGCGCGAGCGTCGCCGTCACCGCGCGGCTCTTCCCGGACGATCCGGCGCACCTGCATCCCTCGGCGGAATCGCCAGGCACGATCGTGGACGGCGCCCGCCACGAGGCCGATGCGTTCTACGCGACGCACCTCCCCGCGCACCTCACCAGCGACGAGCGGCTCGTGGTCCGCCAAGGCTACGCCGGGATGCTGTGGTCGAAGCAGTTCTACCACTACGTCGTGCGCGACTGGCTCGATGGCGATCCCGCCCAGCCGGCGCCGCCCGCCGAGCGCAAGACGGGTCGCAACCACGATTGGCCGCACGTCTACAACCGCGACGTGATCTCCATGCCGGACAAGTGGGAGTATCCGTGGTTCGCGGCCTGGGACCTCGCGTTCCACATGCTGCCGTTCGCGCGCGTCGATCCGTGGTTCGCCAAGGAGCAGCTCGTGCTGCTCTTGCGCGAGTGGTACATGCACCCGAACGGCCAGATTCCGGCCTACGAGTTCGCGTTCTCGGACGTGAACCCGCCGGTGCATGCCTGGGCGTGCTGGCGCGTCTACAAGATGACCGCGAGCCGCGGGAACCGCGATCGCCTCTTCCTGTCGCGCGTCTTCCAGAAGCTCCTCATGAACTTCACCTGGTGGGTGAACCGCAAGGATCTGGAGGGCAACCACCTCTTCACCGGCGGCTTCCTGGGCCTCGACAACATCGGTGTGTTCGATCGCTCGAAGGCGCTGCCCACCGGCGGCTTCCTGGAGCAGGCTGACGGGACCGCGTGGATGGCGTTCTATTCCGCGACCATGCTCTCGATCGCGCTCGAGCTGGCGAAGGACAACCCCGCCACCGAGGACGTGGCGAGCAAGTTCTTCGAGCATTTCGTCGCGATCGTGGACGCGATGAATCGTCTCGGCGGCACGGGGCTGTGGGACGAGGAAGACGGCTTCTACTACGACCAGCTCCACCTCGATGGGCGGCACACGCCGCTCAAGGTCCGCTCGCTGGTGGGGCTCATCCCGCTCATCGCGGTGGAGGTCCTGGAAGGCGAGACGCTCGAACGCCTCCCGGGGTTCTCGAAGCGCCTCGATTGGTTCCTGACGAACCGCGACGACCTTCGTCAGACGATCTCGTACCTGGAGACGCGCGACGACGGCGAGCACCGGCACCGGCTGCTGGCGGTGCCGAGCCGCGAGCGGCTGGTGCGGGTGCTGCGCTACATGCTCGACGAGAACGAGTTCCTGTCGCCCTACGGCATCCGCTCGATCTCGCGCGTACACCACGATCACCCGTACGTCTTCCGGGTGAACGGCGACGACCATCGCGTTGCCTACGACCCCGGCGAGTCGACGAGCGGCCTCTTCGGCGGCAACTCGAACTGGCGCGGTCCCATCTGGTTCCCGGTCAACTACCTCCTCGTCGAGGCGCTCGAGCGCTACCACCACTTCTACGGCGACTCGCTCGAGGTCGAGTGTCCCACCGGCTCCGGCCGCTTCCTGAACCTGGGCGAGGTGGCCCGAGAGATCGCGCGTCGCCTGAGCCGCATCTTCCTCCCCGACGAGCACGGCCGTCGTCCCTGCCACGGCGACGACGACCGCTACGCCGTCGATCCCGCGTTTCGCGATCTGACGCTCTTCTACGAGTACTTCCACGGCGACACCGGACGCGGTGTCGGCGCCAGCCACCAGACGGGTTGGACCGGCCTGGTGGTGCGCTTGCTGGAGAAGCACGCGCGCGCCGCCGAGCCCGCGCGCGACCACGATCACGCGGCGCCTTCGCCGGCGCACGGCTGACGGCCATGAGCTCGTTCGACGCGGACGCGGAATGGCTCGAAGCCGACGGGCTCGGCGGATTCGCCTCGGGCACGGTGGGCGGAGCGCGCACCCGCCGCTATCACGCGCTGCTGCTCGTGGCGTCCCAGCCGCCTGCGGGGCGCTTCGTGCTGGTGAACGGCTTCGATGCTTGGGTGGATTCGCCGGGTGCGGGCGAGCACGCTGGCTTCGAGGCGGTGCCGATCTCCACCCAGCGCTACGCGCCGGACGTGATCCATCCCCGCGGCATCGAGCGGCTTGCGAGCTTCGAGGCCGAGCCCTGGCCGCGCTGGACGTTCCGCCTGCCGGATGGCTCGTGGCTCGTCCAGGAGATCCTCGTCCTCAACGGGACGCCGACGACCTGCGTCTCCTGGCGCCACGAGAGCTCCCGCGGCAAGGTCCACCTGAGCGTGCGGCCGTTCCTGTCGGGGCGCGATCCGCACGCGTTGCACCGCGAGAACGGCGGCTTCGACTTCACGCCGCACGCCGAGCTGGGCTGGATCCGGTGGCAGCCCTATCGTGACGTGCCCGCGGTGGTGAGCGGATCGAACGGGACGTTCCGAGCCGAAGCGCTCTGGTATCGGAGCTTCCTCTACTCCGAAGAGCGCGCACGCGGGCTCGACGACGTCGAGGATCTGGCCTCGCCGGGCGTCCTCGAGTTCGCGCTCGACGGCGGCGAGGCGCTGTGGGTGTTGAGCGCCGACGGCATCGATGCCGCGCCAGGCGCGCCGCGCGGCGCCGTCGAGGACTTCGTTCGCTCCGCCCGCTCGGCCGAGGTCGCGCGGCGCGCGGCGATGTCGTCGCGGCTCGAGCGCGCGGCGGCGGCGTATCTCGTGAAGCGCGGCGGCGGTTGCACGATCATCGCCGGGTATCCGTGGTTCGGCGACTGGGGACGCGACACCTTCATCGCGCTGCGCGGGCTGTGTTTCGCCACGGGCCGCTTCGACGACGCGCGCCGCATCCTCGTCGAGTGGTCCGGCACGGTCTCGCAGGGGATGCTGCCCAATCGCTTCCCCGATCGCGGTGACGTGCCCGAGTACAACGCCGTCGACGCGTCGCTCTGGTACGTGATCGCCGTGGGCGAGCTTCTCGACGCCGCGGGCTCGGGGCGCGTGGCACTCACCGAGTCCGACCGCGTGCGGCTCGAAGCCGCGGTGCGCGCGATCCTCGACGGCTACGCGCGCGGCACGCGCTACGGCATCCGCCTCGACTCCGACGGCCTGCTCATGAGCGGCGAGCCGGGGGTGCAGCTCACGTGGATGGACGCGAAGGTGGGCGATTGGGTGGTGACGCCGCGCACCGGCAAGGCCGTGGACGTGCAGGCGCTCTGGCTCAACGCGCTGGCGGTGGGCGCGCGGCTCGATGCGTCGCTCGGCGCGACGCTCGCGCGCGGCGAAGCGAGCTTCCGCGAGCGCTTCTGGAACGACGCGCGCGGCGCTCTCTTCGACGTCGTCGACGTCGAGCACCGCCCGCACGAGAACGATGCGGCGTTTCGCCCCAACCAGATCTTCGCGGTCGGAGGCTTGCCGCGGGCGATCGTGGAAGGCGAGCCCGCGCGCCGCATCGTCGACGCGGTGGAGGCGCGGCTCTGGACGCCGCTCGGCCTGCGCTCGCTGGCACCGAGCGAGCCGGGCTACACGCCGCGCTACCAGGGCGGGGTGCGCGAGCGCGATGGCGCCTACCACCAGGGCACGGTGTGGCCGTGGCTGGTCGGGCCGTTCGTGGAAGCGTGGGTTCGCGTCCGCGGCGCGACGGCGGAGGCCAAGCGCGAGGCGCGTAGCCGCTTCCTCGACCCGCTTCTCGAGCACCTCGACGAGGCGGGCATCGGGCACCTCTCCGAGATCGCCGACGGCGACGCGCCGCACACTCCGCGCGGCTGCCCGTTTCAAGCCTGGTCGGTCGGCGAAGCGCTCCGCCTCGATCGAATCGTCCTCGCCTGACGTCGCGGAGGGCGTGCCTCCACGAGACGACGGTTGCGCGGATGATCCGCGTGGGGACGGGAAGGCTCGCGCCTCGTCGACGGCGGCTTGACGATCGTCAACGGAGTGTCGCGGACGCCCGCGACGACTCCTGGATTTCGCGAACGATTCTCGACGATCGGCCGACATTCGCCCGCGGATTCGCCGGCCAACGTCTTGCATCGTCTGTCTCCGTCGGCTTGCGCACGGAGGTCAGGGACGATGCCACGAGGGATTGCGCGCGCGCTCTCGCGCACACTGTGGGTGGGTTTCGCGGGTTTGTTGACGATGGGCGCCGAGTGCCCACCGACCACCGAGTCCTGCGATCCCGCGCTCGGTACCACGCGCGTGCAGTCGGTGATCGTGCTGGAGCGCGGCACTGGAGTGCCGCTCTCGGCGCAGCTCTACGCGCCCGATCCCAGCGCGTATCCGACCCGCCCGTATCCGGTGATCGCGATCCTGCCGGCGGGGCTCTCCGACACGGACTCGGTCGAGTGGGCGGCGGATCGGCTGGCGGGATCGGGCTACGCGGCGATCACCGTGAAGCCGTCGAATGGCGGCAGCCCCGACTCGTACGACCTGGCGCTCTCGAGCGCGATCGACTTCCTCGCGTCCGCGGACGACCCGCTTCGCGCCGAGCTGGATCTCGGCCGCATCGGCATCGCCGGCTGGTCGCTGGGAGCTCGCTCGCTCACCAAGACCCAGGATCTCGACTCGCGCGTGAAGGCGATGGTGGCGTGGGACAACCTCGCCGTGCGCGAGACCGGCGACGAGGGCTCGCCGACCTGCGCCTACACCGGCACCGAGTACCGCACGCCGCGCGTGCCCGCGCTGGGGCAGGCCTCCGACGACTGCACGCCCACCGACCCTGACGCGAAGAAGACGGCGTACGATTGGTGGCGCCGCAGCTCGATGCCCAGCATGGAGCTGGTGTTCGAGGCCTCCACCCACAGCTGGTTCGGCACCGGTTGGACGCCGGACAAGCACGACCTCGTGCACTGGTACACGCACGCGTGGTTCGACCGCTGGCTGCGCGGCGACACCACCGCCACGAGCCGCTTGCTCGCGCGCAACGTCTGCGGTCAGGACGTGTCCGCGATGCTCGACGCGGACTTCCGCTCCGCCGCCTATCTGGACGGCCACGACTGCGCGGACCTACGCGCCGGCTGCTGAGCCGCTTCAGGCGAAGCCCGTCCCGCACGGCACCGGCCGTAAGCGCCGGGTCGTCGTCGCGGGTTCAGCGTCGTGAGGCTTCGGTCGGAATCGAGGCCGGTGCGGTCGCGGTCCCGTCGTGGGTGACGGCGCGAGCGCGGGAGGGGGCCTCGATTGCCCCGACGTGCGCAGCGGCTGCGCGACCACGCGAGCTCACGTGGCGCTGCAGCCGCCGCTGACGTCGGGGCGAACGAGTCGTGCGAGGTGCGCTCAGACCATGTCCTTGAGCGACTTCATCGGACGCGCGCGAACGCGCTTGCTGGCGGGCTTGGCCGGGAAGAACTTCTCGGTCTTGGTGAACGGATCCATGCGCTTGCCAGCCGCCTTGGCTGGGATGTTCTTCACCGTGAGCTTCAGGAGCCCCGGCGGAACCACGAACACGCCCGATCCCTTCTTGCCGAGGTTGGCCGAAGCGACGCCCGCGAGTGCTTCGAAGACACCCGCCACCTGCTTCTTCGCGAGCCCGGTCTTCTCAGCGATCGCCGCGTACACCTCGGACTTGGTGGGCGGCTTCGCCGTGGCGGACTTCTTCGCTGCCTTCTTGGTCGCCATTCGTCGTCTCCTCTCTCTTGCCTTTGATCTCGTCTCGACTCGAGCCGCCCCATGCGGCCGAAGGATGAAGTGGAATGCGGCGAAATTAGGAGGATCGCGTGCGCGCGTCAAGCGGAAATCGGCATCTTTCGCGGGGCTTCGCGAAGATCTGCGTGCGATGCTGGGATACAATCTCGGGCCCACACGATCGCTACCGAGTCGCGACAGCGAGGAGAGAGTCATGTCCGGCAAGCTCGAGTACTTCTACGACTTCGTCAGTCCTTTCACGTATCTCGCCAACGGCCAGCTGCCCGGCATCGTGAGCCGCACCGGCTGCGAGCTGATCGCGCGTCCGTTCTTCCTGGGCGGGGTGATGAAGGCCACCGGCAACGCGCCACCGGTCCACGTCCCCGCCAAGGGCGCCTACATGTTCGGCGACCTGGGACGCTGGGCGCGCCGCTACGGCGTCACCATCCAGATGCCCGCCGTCTTCCCGTTCAGCTCGCTCAAGGCGATGCGCGGCGCCATCGTGGCGGAACGGGAGGACCGCGAGCGCGTCTATCGCAACGCGTGCTTCCACGCGATCTGGGCCGAGGGGATCGACGTCAGCGGGAACGACGGCCTCGGGCTGGTGGCGGAGCGCGCGGGGCTCGATCCCGCCGCCTTTCTCGCGGCCATCGAGCAACAGGACGTGAAGGACGCCCTCGCCGCCAACACCAGCGAGGCGGTCGAGCGAGGTGCCTTCGGCGCGCCCACGTTCTTCGTGAACGGCGCGGAGATGTTCTGGGGCAACGACCGGCTCGACTTCGTCGAGGAGGCGCTGCGCTCGGCGTCGTGACGCCGCGTCCGCTCAGATCCCGCGCGAGCCCAGGAACGCGAGCATCGCGTCGGCGAGCGCCTCGGGGCGCTCGTGGTGGATCATGTGGCCGACACCGTCGAGCTCGACGAGCCGCACGTCGCGAAACGCCGCGGCGCGTTCGCGCCAGTCCGGCACCAGGTCGCGAACCCAGCTCAGCTCGCCCATCACCACCAGCACGGGTGCCGTGACGCGATGCCAGAACGCGCGCGCTTGCTCGACGTAGAACGGCTGCGGCACGCGGCTCTTGTGGAGCGGATCGAAGCGCCAGCGGAAGAGCCCGTCGCCGCCGCGCTCGGTGCCGTGCGTCGCGAGCGCCAGCGCGCGCTCCTCGCCGAGGCGCGGGTTCGCGAGCCTGAGCTGCGCCGCCGCGTCGGCGATGGCGCGGTAGGGCCGCGGCACCTTCGCGAGCTGGTCGTGGTTGGAGCGCACCCACTCGGCGAACTGGTCCGGCGCCGTGTCCGGGCGCATGTCGGCGGGCCCGAGCCCCTCGACGCTGACGTAGGCGCGCACCCGATCGGGGAAGGTGCCGGCGTAGAGCCCCGCCGCCATGCCGCCCATCGAGTGACCGACCAGCACCACCGGCCGGCCGCCGCCGAGCTCGCGCACCACGGCATCGATGTCGAGGACGTAGTCGGCGAAGTGGTAGTAGCCGCCGGCGCCGACCCAGCCCGAGAGCCCGTGGCCGCGCAGATCCACCGCCAGCACGCGGTAGCGCGCCGCCAGGCGCTCGGCCACCGGGTCCCAGGAGCGCGCGATGTCCATCCAGCCGTGGACCATCACGATGGGCTCGGCGTCCGCCGCGCCCCATTCGGCGACGTGGAGCCGAAGCCCGCGTTGGTGCTCGATGAAGCGGTCGGTGGGCTGCATGCGAGCGTCCTCACACGTGTCGAAGCGCGTCCACGATCTCGAGCCGGGTCGCCGCGCGCGCCGGGAGCAGGCCGCCCAGCACACCGGAAGCGAGCGCCAGCGCCGCGCCGCCCAGCACGGCGCTGCGGGTCACGTCGAGCCGGAACGAGAGGTCGAAGAGATCCATGCCGTAGCCGTCGAACGCGTACGAGGCCGCGATCCCGAGCGCGCCGCCGAGGATCCCCACCAGCGTGCTCTCGATCAAGAGCCCGATGCCCACGGACCAGGCACCGAAGCCGAGCGCGCGCAGCGTCCCCATCTCGCGCACTCGCTTGCTCATCGCGGCGTACATGGTGTTCGCGCCCGCGAACACGGCGCCCAGACCCATGATCGTGCCGATCAGGTTGCCGAGGAACCGGAAGCCCACCGCCGAACGCGCCACGTCCTCGTAGTACTTGGGCTCGGCCTGCGCGTCGACGGAGACGGTCTTCGAGTCCTCGAGCGCTTTCTCGACCTCGCCGAGCCGGCGCGGCTCGGCGAGCCGCACCACCAAGAGCGAGACCTCGCTCACCATGTTCTCGCTCATGAGATCGTCGAGCTCCGCCCACACCTCGCCCTCGAAGATCTGGCCGGCGGCGGCGAACACGCCCACCACGCGGTGCATCTGGCGGCCGAACGCCAGCTCGTCGCCGACGCCCACGCCGGCGAGCTTGCTCGGCAAGAGCGCGCCGATCAGCACTTCGCCGGGATGGGTGGGGAAGCGTCCGGCGAGCAAGCGGACGCCGCTGTGGACCGCGAACGCGTCGGGGGTGACGCCGCGGATCGGCACGTAGCGGGCGCCCTCCATCGAGCCGAGCGGCTCGCCCTTGCGGGGAACCGGTCGCTGCAGCAGGAGCTCGGCGCTCGCCAGCGGCTCGCCGCGACGGTCGCGCGCGACCGCCGGCTGATAGCGCACGATGTTCGCCGACTCGCGCGACAGCGAGGACGCCTCCGCCGAGGGCGCGCCCTTCGACATCACCAGCAGGTTGCGCGGGTCGCCGGTCGAGACCGCCACCCGCGCGATGCCGCTGGCGGTGGCCGCCATCACCACGAACACCAGCACGCTGGCGGCGACGCCGAGCACCACCACGCCGGTGGAGCGCTTGCGCGCCATCACGTTCCGCCACGAGTAGGTGAGGGGTAGCGGCACGGCGCGGCGCTCAGTCGGCGTGACGAAGGGCCTCGGTGATGGCCATGCGGCTCGCGTCCCAGGCGGGTTTGAGCCCGGCGAGCGCACCGATGGGCAGCGCCAAGAGCGACGATTGCAGCACCACCCGCCAGGAGGCCTGGATCTCGAGCCCCACCTCCTCGGGCAGCTTGATGAGCTGATACCGGAAGATCGTCCACGCCAAGAGCGCGCCGCCGATGCCGCCCACGGCGGACACCAGCGCGGCCTCGCTCACGACCATCGCCAGCACGCGCCGCGCGCTGAAACCGAGCGCCCGCATGGTGCCGATCTCGTTGGTGCGCTCGCGCACCCCCATCGCCACCGTGTTCGCCACCACCAGCATCGTCACGCCGAGCGTCAGGTAGCCGATCACCGTGAGCGCTTGCAGCGTGTCGGCGAGGCCGCCGATCACGGTCTCGGTGAAGGCCTTCTCGGTGATGGTCTCGGTGGGCACCGTGAAGTTCCGGAAGCCCTCGTCGATGGTGCGTGCGACGGGGGTCGCCAGATCGGCCCGCGCCACCTTCACGATCACGAACACCGTCTTGCCGGTTCGCCCGTTCACGTCCTGGAGGTACTCGTCGTGGACCAGCAGCACGTCGCCGAAGTCGCCGTCGCGATCGAGGTTGCCGCGGATGCGCACCGGCAGGTTCTGGCCCTTGATCGGGTTGCGGAGCGTCACCTCTTGGCCGAGCTTCCAGCCGTGCTTTTCCAGCGTGCGGTCGCCCACCAACGCGGCGCTGCGCTCGCCGCGAAACGCCACCAGCTCCTCGCGCGAGGCGCCCTTGAGCTCGCGGACCTCGGCGATGGTGGCGGGGTCGACGCCGATCGCGACGTCGAACTCGCCCTTCTTCTTGCCCTCGCCGAGGAAGAAATCGTACGGCGTGAGCGCCACCACGCCGGGCACCGCGCGGATCTTGGAGAGATACGCGAGCGGGATCTCGGCGCGCCAGAAGCGAATCCCGAACTTGGGACGCAAGAAGAGCGTGGTGGCGCTGCCGGTGCGATGGATCACCTGCTCCAGCGTGAACAGGATGCTGGCGAGCGAGGTGTAGACGAAGAACGAGACCACGAGCCCGAGGAACGTGAGCAGCGTGCGGCGCGGATTCCGCGTCAGCCCCCGCAGCACCAGCTTGAGGACGTTCACGGTGCGATCTCGGGCGCGCACGCGTCCGCACCCGTCAATCGACCCTTGTCGAGGTGGACGAGCCGATCCGCGGTGGCCGCCGCGCGCGGGTCGTGGGTGACCATGATGAACGTCTTCCCCGCGGTTCGGTTCAAGAGCCGCATGATGCCCAGGATCTCGGTGCCGCTCACGGCGTCGAGATCGCCGGTGGGCTCGTCCGCGAGCACCAGCAGCGGATCGGTCACGAGCGCACGCGCGATCGCCACCCGCTGCTGCTCGCCGCCGGAGAGCTCGGACGGTCGGTGGCTCAGTCGGTGCCCGAGACCCACCACGCGCAGCGCGGCCTCGGCGCGCACGATGCGCTCGTCGCGGTCGAGCGGCATCAGCGTGAGCGGCAATTCCACGTTCTCGACCGCCGTGAGCACCGGCATCAGGTTGTAGAACTGGAACACGAAGCCGATCGAGCGATTTCGCCACCGATCCAGCTCGCGCTCGCTCAGCCCCTGGATGTCGCGCCCCGCGATGCGAAGCGCGCCCGTGGTGGGCCGGTCGATGCCGGCGATCAAGTTGAGCAGCGTCGACTTGCCCGAGCCCGATGGCCCCATGAGCGCCACGAACTCGCCCGCGCGGATCGTGAGGTTCACGTCCACCAGCACCGGCACGT
>JAXLQJ010000011.1:0-187708 GCA_046331705.1 bacterium
GGTCCTGGGAGTCATCGGGCGTAACGGCTCGGGCAAGTCGACGCTCCTCAAGATCTTGGCGCGGATCACGGACCCGAGCGAAGGCTGGGCTCGGATCCGCGGTCGGGTCGGCTCATTGCTCGAGGTCGGCACCGGCTTTCATCCCGACCTCACCGGACGCGAGAACGTGTTCCTGAACGGCGCCGTGCTCGGGATGCGTCGCGACGAGGTGCGCCGCAAATTCGACGAGATCGTGGCCTTCGCGGGAGTCGAGGCGTTCCTCGACACGCCCGTGAAGCGGTATTCCTCGGGGATGCAGATGCGGCTCGCGTTCGCGGTCGCCGCGCACCTCGATCCCGAGATCCTGCTCGTCGACGAGGTGCTGGCGGTCGGCGACGCCGCGTTCCAGAAGCGTTGCCACGGCCGCATCCAGGAGGTCGCGCGCGAGGGACGCACGATCTTGTTCGTCAGTCACGCCATGGATTCGGTGCGACGGCTCTGCGATCGGGTGGTCTGGTTGCACGAGGGGCGGGTGCGGATGATCGGCGATGCCGCGCACTGCGTGCAGACGTACCTCTACGGCCAGATCGACGGGAGCGGCGAGCGCCGCTTCGAGCCGGCGCTGCGGTTTCCTGGCGGGATTCCGATCCGCGTCGAGCGCGTCTCGGTGAGCGACCCCGCGCGCGGCGTCCCGACGCTGCGGTTTTCCTGTGCGTCCCCGATTCGCATCGAGATCGAATGGACGAGCGAGGTGCCGCTCACGAAGCCGCGGATCGGGATCGTCTTGCGCGCCGGCGACGGTCACGAGATCGTGACCTCGCTCGACACCACGAGCTGGGCGGTGGGTGAGCTCGCCGCCGGCCGCCGCGTCTCGTCGACGACGCTCCCGGGGAAGCTGCTCAACGAAGGCGAGTACCTGCTCGAGATCGGAGCCGATTGCCTGCGACCGGCCCACGGCTTCCGACCGAATCGCACCGAGCCGCTCGTCGAGCTGATCGTGGAGGACGACAACACGCTGCCCGGCAAGTACTACGGCGAGGAGGGCTTTCGCGACGCACGCTGGCCAGGCGACCTCTTGCTTCACCTCGCCTGGGAGCAACGGGACATCGAGCCGCGCTCGTGAACCTCTTTCACACCCACATCGCCCCTCGCGCCGTCGAGCTCGCGGTGGAGACGCTCCGCTCTGGCTTCGTGAGCGAGGGGAAGATGGTCGAGCGCTTCGAGGCCGCGCTGGCGGCCGAGCTGGGTCTCGTCCAGCCTGTCGCGCTCGCGAGCGGCACGGCGGCGCTGCACCTCGCGCTGGCGGTGGCCGGAGTCGGCCCGGGCGACGAGGTCATCCTCCCTCCGCAGACCTTCGTCGCGACCGGATTGGCGGTGCTCCACGCGGGAGCCACTCCGGTGTTCGCGGACATCGATCCCACGACCGGCAACCTCGACCCCGCGTCCGCCGCCGCCCGCGTCACGGATCGCACGCGCGCCATCCTCACGGTGCACTGGGCGGGCTCGCCGTGTGCCCTCGACGCACTCGCCGCGATCGCCTCGGCGCACGGCATCCCGGTGATCGAGGACGCCGCGCACGCGCTCGGAGCCACGTACCGCGGCCGTCCGATCGGCGCCATCTCCCGGTTCACGTGCTTCTCCTTCCAGGCGATCAAGCACCTCACCACCGGTGACGGCGGCGCGCTCTGCTGCACCGAGATCGCCGATCGCGACGAGGCGCGCCGCCGCCGTTGGTTCGGGATCGATCGCGCCCGGGATCAGCCCGACGAGCTGGGCGAGCGCGTCTACGTGCTCGAGAAGGTGGGATTCAAGTACCACATGAACGACGTCGCGGCCGCGATCGGTCTCGGCAACCTGCCCGATCATGCGCCTCGCCTCGCGCGGCGGCGCGAGATCGACCGTCGCTACCGCGCGGCGCTCGCCGGCGTGCCCGGCGTGCGACTGCTGCGAGTCGAGCCCGAGAGCGCGTCGGCGTGTTGGCTCTTCACGGTCCGGGTCGACGGCCGCGGGTCGTTGGTCCGCAAGGCGGCCGAGGCGGGCGTGCCCGTGTCCGTGATAAACCGGCGAATCGATCGTCATCCGCTCTTCGGTGGCTGCCGTCCCGATCTGCCTGGCCAGGCGGTCTTCGACCAGGAGCAGCTTTCGTTGCCTGCCCACGACGCGCTCAGCGACGACGACGTCGAGCGCGTCATCGGGCTCTTGCGGTCGGGCTGGTGAGCCGGACCGAGACGAGGTGGAACGCGTGAACGTGCTGATCACCGGCGGAGCGGGTTACGTGGGCTCGATCCTGGCCGAGCATCTTCTCGATCGCGGCCATCGCGTCACGGTCATCGACAACCTGCTGTGGGGCGAGCAGAACCTCTTCCACCTCTGCGCCGATCCGCGCTTCGAGTTCATCTTCGGCGATGCACGCGACGAGGCGCTGCTCAGCCGAACGCTCGCCGGGATGGACGTGCTGGTCCCGCTCGCGTGCATCGTCGGCGCGCCGGCCTGCGATCGCGATCCCGAGCTCGCGACCTCGCTCAACTTCGGCGCGGTGCGCAGCCTGAACCGGCTGCGCAGCCGCGACCAGCTCGTGATCTTTCCCACCACGAACAGCGGCTACGGCACCAAGTCGGGCGACGTCTTCTGCACCGAGGAGACGCCGCTCGAGCCGATCTCGCTCTACGGGCGCACCAAGGTCGACGCGGAGAAGCTGCTTCTCGACGCCGGCAACGCGATCACGCTCAGGCTCGCGACGGTCTTCGGCCTGTCGCCACGCATGCGGCTCGACCTGTTGGTCAACCACTTCACGTATCTGGCGCTGACCGAGGGCAGCCTGGTGCTCTTCGAGAAGGACTTCAAACGGAACTTCGTGCACGTGCGAGACGTGGCGGATTGCTTCGCCTATTGCATCGATCACGCCGCCGCCATGATCGGCAAGCCCTACAACCTCGGCCTCGACAGCGCGAATCTCTCCAAGGCGGAGCTCGCCGAGAAGATCGCGGCGCACGTTCCCGGCCTCGCGGTGATCGCCTCCGAGGTGCGCTCGGATCCCGACAAGCGGAACTACGTGGTGTCCAACGAGCGCCTGCGTCAGGCGGGATTCGAGGCGCGTCGTGACCTGGACCAGGGGATTGCGGAGCTGCTGAAGGGTTACCGGCTGCTGGGGCGGCGAAGGTTCGCGAACGTATGACGCTCGCCGACGGGTCGCGTCCGGACGAGCGTCACTCGCGCGTACCCACGGTGTCCGCGACGACCGCGGTGGTCCTGGTCGGCGGGCTGGGCACGCGCTTGCGCGCGAGCGTGCCGGACCGGCCGAAGTTCCTGGCGCCGGTCGCCGGCCGCCCGTTCGCCAGCTATCTGCTCGCCCACCTCGCCGCGCAGGGCGTGCGCGACGTGGTGCTCTGCATCGGACACCTGGCCGATCAGGTCGAGGATCATTGCGGCGACGGCTCGACGTGGGGCCTCGAGATCCGCTACAGCCGGGAGCCCGAGCCGCTCGGCACGGGCGGTGCGCTGCGCCATGCGCGCGACGCCATCCGATCCGACCCGTTTCTCGTGCTCAATGGGGATTCCTTCGTCCAGGTCGACCTCGCGGTGTTGCTGCGCGAGCACGCGGCGCGCGGCGGGCTCGCAACGCTGGTGGTGGCGCCCTGCGCCGACACCTCGCGCTTCGGACGCATCGAGCTCGGCGAGCAAGGCGTCGTCCTGCGCTTCGTCGAGAAGGGCGTCGACGGCGAAGGGTGGATCAACGCGGGGATCTACGCGCTCTCCCGTGCGCTGCTCGATCGGATCCCGGCCGGGGCGGCGTCGGTCGAGCGGGACGTGTTCGCGCGGCTGCCCGTGGGAAGCCTGTTCGTGACGAGGACGGCGGGGCCGCTCATCGACATCGGCACTCCGGAGTCGCTCGCGGAGGCCGCCATCACGCTGCCCGCGTTGATCGAGCAGCCCGTTGGGGAGCCGCGCGACGTGACGACGGTCTCTTGAGGCGAGCATCATGATCATCACGCGCACACCGCTCAGGATCAGCTTCCTCGGAGGCGGCACCGACTATCCCGAGCATTTTCGTCGTCACGGCGGACAGACGCTCGGCACCACGATCGACAAGTACTCGTACGTCACGCTCAACCGTTTGGCCGAGCTCTTCGACTACACGATTCGCATCGGCTACTCGCGCACCGAGCTCGTCACGCACCTCGAGCAGATCCAGCATCCGGCGGTTCGCGAGTGCCTGCGCTTTCTGTCGATCGAGCGCGGTGTCGAGATCGGCTACGCGGGCGACCTGCCGGCCCGCACCGGTTTGGGATCTTCTTCGTCGTTCACGGTGGGGCTCTTGCACGCGCTGCACGCGTTCCGCGGCGAGCTGGTCCATCACCAGCAGCTCGCTTGCGAAGCGGTTCAGGTGGAGCAGGACATGATCCGCGAACGTGTGGGCGTGCAGGATCAGTACCTCTGCGCCCACGGTGGCCTCCGTCATCTGCGGATCGATACCGACGGCACCGTGATGGCGAACCCGATCCCGATGTCGAGCGAGCGGCGCACCGATCTGGAGCGCCACCTGATGCTGCTCTACACGGGATTGCAGCGCCACGCCCACGAGGTTCTCGAGGAGCAGATCGACCGCACGCGCGAGGGAACCAACGCGCCGGATCTCGAGGCACTCTCCGCGCTGGTTCCCGAAGGCGTCGCCATCCTGAGCCGGGACTCGATCCCCATCACGGAGTTCGGCGGCGTCCTCGACGCGGCGTGGCGCATCAAGTGCCGGCTCTCTTCCAAGGTCAGCAACCCGAAGCTCGACGACTGGTACGAGCGCGCTCGCGCCGCGGGAGCCGTGGGCGGCAAGCTGCTGGGCGCCGGCGGGGGCGGCTTCCTGCTGCTCCTCGCCCCGCCGAGCCGCCAGCCCGAGGTGCTCGCAGCGCTCCCGGAGCTGCGCCCGGTCCCGTTCCGTTTCGAGCGGGAAGGCTCGACACTGCTCTTCTATCGGCCGGCGTGACGATCGTGCGAGCGGGTGCTTCTTGGGACAGGATGAGACCATGAATCGCAACGCGTTCTGGCAAGGCAAGCGGGTCCTGGTGACCGGCGCCTCGGGGTTCGTCGGACGGAACCTGGTGCCGCTCGTTCGCGACACCGGCTGCGAGCTCTTCACGCCCACCCGGCACGACTACGACCTCCTCGAGCAAGACCAGGTGCGGCGGATGTTCGCGGAGATCCGCCCGGAGGTCGTGCTGCACCTCGCGGCGCTCAGCGCCGGAATCCTCGCGAACAAGCAATATCCGGCATCGTTCTGCTACCAGAACCTGCTGATGGAAACGATGGTCATGCACGAGGCCTCCGCCGCGGGGGTCAGGAAGTACGTGACCTTGATGGGCGGGTGCAGCTACCCCGCCCACGCGCCGAGCCCCATCCGCGAGACCGAGCTCTGGAACGGCTTCCCGCAACCGGAGAGCGCGCCGTACTCGTTGGCCAAGGCGATGAACGTCATCCTGGCGGATTCCTACCGGCGCCAGCACGGCTTCGACGCCATCGTCCTCGTTCCCGGAAATCTCTACGGCCCCCACGACAACTACGACCTGAGCAACTCGCACGTGATCCCCGCGACCATTCGCAAGTTCTGGGAGGCTCGCGAGCGCGGCGATCGGGTGGTGGTCTCGTGGGGATCCGGCCGACCCGTTCGGGACTTCGTGTACGTGGAGGATGTCTGTCGCGCCATCGTGCTCGCGACCGAGACCTACTCGAGCAGCGACATCGTCAACATCTCCTCGGGCGTTCCAGTCACGATCCGCGAGCTGGTGGAGACCGTCGCGGAGCTCACCGGCTTCGCGGGCGAAGTGCGCTGGGACACGAGCAAGCCCGACGGGCAGATGGAAAAGGGCTTCGACGTCACCCGCCTGCGCGAGCGCCTCGGCTACACGTGCCCGACCAGCTTGCGCGCGGGCCTCGCCAAGACGATCGCGTGGTTCACCGAGAGCCACGACGCCGTTCGCCTCGACGTGCCGGTGGAGCCGGCGAGCGCCGTCGCCGCACCGCGCTGAAAGGGAGCGCCGGAGGTCGCCCCGGCGCGCGAGCCATCATCGCCATGCTTTCGCGCCAACGCGCGTCGCTGGTGGCGAGATTGGCATCCGATCGGATCGCGTCCCGGCCCGTCCGTGCTCGCCGCGCGCATCTGCACGCCATGGGCGTGCAGTGCTAGCCTCGCGGCGCACGCGAGGCAGCGAAGGCGAGGATCCGATGCACGACGAAGCGTCGAAGAGTGCGATCGTCACCGCGAAGAGCTACGCGTCGGCGGAGGAGGCCCGCGCCTACGATGAGCTGCTCGCGATGAGTCGGCAGTCGTCGATTCCCGACCGTGAGGTGCTGGCAAATCTGGGACTCTTCCGCACGCGCGTGTCTCTCGGGCGCACGCTCTTCATGTACAAGCTCTACCTGAAGGCGCTGGAGACTCACGGTGTGATCATGGAGTTCGGCGCGCGTTGGGGTCAGAACCTCGCGCTGTTCACCACCTTCCGCTCGATCCACGAGCCCTACAACCTCAGCCGACGGATCATCGGATTCGACACGTTCACCGGCTTTCCGTCCGTCCACCCCTCGGATGGCAGCTCCTCGACCGCCCAGCCGGGTGTGCTCTCCGTCACGCCCGGCTACGAGGATTACCTCGGCAAGCTGCTGGAGGCTCACGAACGGCTCGCCCCACGCAGCCACGTCAAGAAGCACCAGCTGGTCAAAGGAGACGTTCTCGAGACGCTGCCCGCCTATCTCGAGGAGCATCCGGAGACGATCATCGCGTTGGCGTACTTCGACCTCGATCTCTACGAGCCGACGAAGCGGTGCCTGGAGCTGATCAAGCCATTCCTGGCCAAGAACAGCGTGATCGGTTTCGACGAGCTCGTCCTCGGCGAGTATCCGGGCGAGACCGTGGCGCTCCGCGAGGCCTGGGGCCTCGGCGGCTTCGACATCGTGCGAGACCCGATCTCGCCGCAGCAGAGCTATCTGATCTTCGGCGCGTAGACCTCGGCGGCGCGTCGAACCTCGTTGGCGCTCGCACCTCGGGCACTACGCGGACGGTGAAAGACCGTCGGCCATCGTCTTGCGAGCGCGGGTCAGCCGTAGCCGAGGGCCGCCGCAGCGGCCCTCATCTTCTCGCTGGGACGCCGACGTACCGGACGTGCTGGGATGCCGGCGTAGACCGTCCACGCCTCCGTGTCCTGTGTGACCAGCGAGCACGCCGATACCACGGAGCCCTCGCGGAGTGTCACGCCGGGAAGAATCACGGCGTTGCTGCCCACTCCCGCGAATCGCTCCAACACCACGGGTCCGACGATCAGCCGGTCTCGATAGGCCGCGGGGACCGTCGGGCTGTTGAGGCCTTCGCCTTGGTACTCCTCGCTGACGCAGACGATGCGAACTCCAGCGGCGATGCCGGAGAAGTGCTCCATGCGGAACCGTCCCTGTTCGCCGCCGATCACGGTGGTGTACGGGGCGATGTGGACGTAGTCGCCGATCTCGGCGTTCGTCGTGCAATAGAAGCCGGAATCGATGGCGACGTGATTGCCGACGGATACGAGGTGCGGCCGCCGGATCTCGACGTTCCCGCTGATGAACACGTCCTCCCCGCAGGACTTGAGCTGACTGTAGTCGTATTCGTTCATCGCCTCGTCATCGCTTCGTGATCCCGGTCAGGCGATCACGACTCGTCGGGTGAGCTCGCTCAGCAGCACGTAACCATCCCAGGTGGGGCCGAACGCGAGCGCTTGCCCCATGGGTACGACTCGATCGACGCCGTGGGTGGTGAACGTTCTCGCCGCGTGCAGCATCTCGTCACGCGTGAAGCCGACGTAGCCGAGCGTCTGGTCGTCCGGCTGCACGAGCTCCTCGAGTTGAGCGAGTTCCGTGAGGAAGGCCTCGACGAAGAATCCGCCGCCGACGCGATCACGGCATGCGGCCAGCTCCTCGAGCCGCGCGCGCACCACGACCGGCTCCGTCGCACGTCTGCCGCTGATCCAGCTCGTCGTCCCGCTGCGGGCCGCGAGCTCGGCGACCTTGACTCGCTGGTCCATGAGTAGCGCGGGGCGCTCCGGCGCCGGGCGCTGCAACAGCTCGGCGGCCAGCGCCGACCAGAAGGCCCGGCTCGCGGACTCGCACTCGGCAAGCGAGCCGACGAAATACACGGTTTGCGGCGACGAGCACGCGAGCTGGTCGAAGAGGTACGCATCGTTTCGGAACGCGTGAGCGATCGGACCGCGTGCCTCCGTGGTCAGTGCCAGGTAGCGCGCAGCATTCACGACGCACGAGGACAGCTTGTCGGCGAAAGCGACGTCACGAGTCGTCGGCCGGGCTGGCAGCGCGCGAATGCGCTGGACCGTCTGGTCGCCACCCCAGATCACGCGCGCGTTGGCGACCTGCGAGAGCCAGCCGCTGGTGCGATCGTCGTGGTCGTAGGTCAGCACCACGTTCCGCTCGCGGATCGGGGCGAGCGGAGACGATTCCAGCAGGCGCGAGATCGCATCGCAGATCGCTGCCACGTGCGGCGGGATCTCGCGTGAGATCCGAACGACGTTCGCGTTCCCGGCCAGCAGGGCGATCGCCCACGAGTAGAGGAACATCACGTCGACGTTGGATGGCGTCACGTGGAAGACCAGACCGACCGGCTGGACGATCTCGTCGGGCGAGAGGCTCTGCTCGAAGCGACGCGCCATCGCGTGCACGTGGCTCCGTCGCAGCCAGAAGGCGAGCGCGAGGAGGTCGGGGCGCATCTGCACGTCCGGGAGTCTGCGGAGCTCTTCGCCGACGGCGTCGAGGAACTCGACGATCAGCGGATCGAACGGTGTCATCGGGCGCCGCGCCAGGAACCCCGGCGTGCAGAGCGCTTCCACCGCCGGCGCGGTCGCGCGATGCGGGATGAGCTGAAGGACCGTGGCGTCGCGAGCTTCGGGCGCGGGCTCTGCCCTGGCAGCGTGAACGTCGCTGCACCCCCGCAGCTCGGCGCGCGGCGCGCGCCCGCGGACGACGAAGCGCGTGCCGTATCGTCCACAGGGACAGTCGTCGACGCCGAGAATCTGGCCGAGGTCCTCGGTGAGAATCGAATGACCCGGGTAGCTCCGCGGAAGGACGCTCGCGGTTTGGATGAGGCCAGTTTCTCCGAGGTCGGCCACGGACCAGTCGTGCGCGCGACGGATGAGTACGTCGGCGACGTTCGGGGAGTGCAGGAAGCCGTGCTCGCACTCCATGTAGACGCCGCCGACTTGCTCGACCATGCCGTAGTAGTCGTGCACGCGCTCGATCCCGAGTTGCTCGGCGAGCGCGTCCTTGAAGCGCCGATTGTCGACGGACTGGTCGGCGAGCTTCTTCCAGCCGCCGCCGTGGATGAGCACGGCGGCGTGAAGGGGGAGCCGCGCACCGCGTCGCTGAAGCTCGCGATACAGGTGCTGCCAGACCAAGAACGTGAAGCCGAACACGAAGATCGATTCGCCGGCGTGACGCTGGAGGTAGGTCTCGAGCCCGGCGAGGTCGAGCTGTCCGTGGTCGTCCAAGGCGAAGAACGGATCGCGCCCGAAGCTCGAGAACCCGACGATCGCCGCCCCACGAGCCGCCAGCTCGCCGCGAGCCCGCATCACCTCGCGCGAGTCCACGATGATCATCGGTCGTCGCTTCCAGCCGAGGAAGGCGCTCACCACCGCGGCCAACGCGCGCGTCTGGAGCGTCGCGGTCGCGCGATCGAGGGCGATGCGCGAGGGCTGCTGCGAGGTGGTCCCGCTCGACGTGAGCGTGCGGACCACGTCCTCCGCCGGGACGCTGCGCAGCTCGAGCGTCTTGAAGAGCCGTGCAGGAAGAAGCGGGATCGCCGCGAGGCTGGTGGGTGGGAGAGCCGCTTCCGCCGCCAGGCACCGCACGATTCGATCGTAGGCGGCGCAGCGAGTCCGATGGTGCTCCGTCAAACGCGCGAGCTCGGGGACGAGCAGCGCCCACTTCTCGGCACATCGCAGCGAGTACTGCGGCGCATCGAGAAGCTGGTCGGCCGAGGTCGAGCTAGTCGAGTTCACGCGTGATCGCCGCGTAGTCCTTCTTGCCGGAAGATTGTGCGGCAGCGCGATCATGCCATGCGCATGCACCACCGAGTGATGGATCTTGTAGAGGGCCACGACGCGCTGCCGAGCCGTGGCCACGTCGGCGGGGTCGTCCGACTCGACGACGACGTGGAGGTCGTCGTCCTTGCCGACGCACGCGACCGGGCGCCCGAGCGCCGCCTCGAGCATCTTCTCGACGTCGTCCAGGTTGACGCGCAAGCCGAAGAGCTTCACGAACCGCGCGCGGCGACCCGTGACGTAGAAGAACCCCTCCGCGTCTCGATACCCGAGATCGCCGGTGCGGAGCCGGCCCGCGAGCTCGTCGCCATTCGCCAGCGCTTCCCGCGAATGCGCGTATCCGAGCATCACGTTGGGGCCCTCGTAGACCAGCTCGCCGACCTCGTGCGGGTCGAGCGCGTCGCCGGATTCCGACTCGATTCGAAGTCGTCCGCCGGGAATGGCGATCCCCACGGAGCCGAGCTTGTCGTGAATGCGCTCGCACGGGAGATACGAGATCCGCGCCGTGGCTTCCGTCTGTCCGTACATCACCACGAGGCGCAGCGCTCGGAGCCGCGCCACCTCGGCGAGGCGCCGCATCTTGTCGGGAGGCATGCGTCCGCCCGCTTGCGTGAGCGTGCGCAACGACGGCAGCTGCATGCGCTCGAAGCGGAGCTTCTCGAGCAGCGCATACGAGAACGGGACGCCGGCGAACGACGTGCACTTGCGCGTCGTGAACGCCGACCAGAAGTCTTGCGTCACGACCGAGGCGTTGGTGCACGCGAGGCTTGCGCCCGCGAGCAGATGGCTGTTCACGACCGACAGGCCGTACGAATAACTGAGTGGAAGGCTCGTGATCGCGGTCTCCTCCGGCGTGATCCCGAGGTACTCGACGATCGCTTCCGCGTTCGACTGGACGTTCCGATAGGACAGCCTGGCGAACTTCGGGCTGCCCGTGCTGCCGGACGTCGATAGCAGCACCGCCGTGGCCGGATCGATGTGCGATTCGCAGGGCCGGAGGGCCCGCGCGATCGCGAGTCCAGCGACTGGCTCGATCGCCTCGTATCCCTCGGGCACCCGTTCGCGATCGACGTCGACGATCCATTCGGGCGCATAGAGCGTGATCAGCCGCGCCTTGAGCGACGCGTCCGTAGCGGCGTTGACGAGCATCACCGCGTGGCCCGCGCGCAGGCCCGCGAGGTACGCCGTCAGGCTGGGCACGCTGTTGTCGCCGAACAGCGTCAGCAATCGCTTGCCGTCCGAGCGAATGCGACGCTCGACGGCCGTCACCTGCTCGAGGAGCTCGGCGTACGTCCGTGGGGCTTGCTCGGCCCCCTCCGTGAGGATGGCGCGCCCGTCGGCGCTACGCTCGAGCTCCCAGAACATCAGATGAGCATGCCGCCGTCGACGCCGAGAATCTGGCCCGTCACGTAACTCGAGGCGTCGGACGCGAAGAAGAGCGCGGCGTTCGCGACGTCGTCCGGCGTCCCCACGCGCCCCATCCGTATGCTGCGAACCCGCTCCGCGGCGCTCTCCGGCGACACCGAGCGCGTCATGTCCGTGTCGATGACTCCCGGCGCGATGGCGTTGACGCGGATGTTCGTGGCGGCGAGCTCCTTCGCAGTCGAGGTGGTGAGCCCGATGACGGCGGCCTTCGACGCACTGTAGACCGACTGGCCGGCGCTTCCGACGCGTCCGAGGATCGAGGTGAGATTGATGATCGAGCCGCCGCGATTCCGTGCCATGAGCCGCGCGCCGTATTGCATGTTGAGGATCACGCCGGTGACGTTCACCCGAAAGAGCCTCGCGATGTGATCGGGCGTGACCATGCCGAGGACGCTGTCCTCCAGGATCCCGGCATTGTTCACCAGCACGTCGAGCCGCTTGTATCGCTTGAAGATCGCCGCATGGGCGTCGCGGACCGCCTCGGGCGAGCCGACGTCGAACGGGAATGCATCCGGGGCGGCTGCGCCAACGGCCTGAAGCTCGGCCAGACGCTGCTCGAGAAGCTCGGAAGGCGCGTGCCCGTTCAGCAACACGGTCGCACCGTGCTGGGCCAACGAGCGCGCGATCGCCCAACCGATCCCGCGCGTGGAGCCCGTGACGAGCGCGATCTTACCCGTCAGCATCGAATTCGATTCCATGCCGGCCGAGGATCTCCTTGGCTTTCGCCACGCTGCTCATCTCGATGACGTCGTTGGTCTCGAGCATGACGTCGAACTCGCGCTCGATCGCGGTGATCAGCGCCATGTGCGCCATCGAATCCCAACCCGGGTTGCCATACGTCAACGTGTCCAGGTCTCGCGAGGCGGGGTCGAGCCCGAGACCTTCGGCGAACGCTCGCTGCAATCGCGCTGCATTGTCCATGTCGTTTCGACTCTCTCGTGAGCCCGCGCCACGCGACGCAGCATGGTCCATCGCGGAACGCCCGCAGTCTGGCTGCAGCGACGAGCACTGGGGAGAGCGCCGCGTGGCGCCAGCAGGACCCGTGATCGTGCTAAACACAGCTTCGCTGCGATCGTCACCGACGGGATTCGACGGTTGCCGGTGGTGTGGTCGGCAGCGGCGTCCTGCGCCGAGCCGGCCCATCGTGGGATGGATTCGCGGCGTCGCCCTCGTCGCAGCGCCCCCGACATCACCTCCGAGGCCCCATGCTCTCCTACGTCCTCACCACCCGCAACAAGCTCAAGAGCCTGCGGCTGCTCCTCGACGAGCTGGTGGCCGACCGGCGAGCGGACGAGGAGATCGTGGCGGTCGACGCGGGGAGCTCGGACGGAACGCAGGAGTACCTGAAGGAGCTTGCTGCCGCGGGGGCGATCTCGACGTGGGTCTCGGAACCCGACAAGGGCGAGTCGCACGGCTACAACAAGGCCCTGTTGCTCTCGCGCGGCGCCATCGTCAAGCCGATCACCGACGACGACGTGTTCGACTGGAGCGTGGTCCGCGCGTGCGCTCGATTCATGGCCGAGCACCCGGAGGTGGATGCGCTGGGCGGGAACATCGGGCGGGTCTCCACCACCGACGAGGGGCCGCTGGCGTTCGCCGCCGGCAACGAGGACACCTATCTACGGTACTGGCGCGGCGAGTGTCCGCGGGCGAGCTTCAACGGGATCCCGTTGATGTTGCGGCGATCGAGCTTGCCGCTCTTGGGTCTCTTCCACGTCGGCTGTCACGCGGTCGACCACGAGTACACGCTGCGCATCACGGGTCTCGCGACGGTGGCGTGGTGCACGGCGATGGTCGGTGTCCACATCGAGAACGCGGGGAGCAAGCTCCAGACGGGTTCGCCCACCCGGGCGCTGGTCGCCGAGAAGCAGCGTCTCGACGACTTCTACGACTGGCATCCCGATCCGCCCCCCAAGCAGCCGGGTATCGTGGCGCGCTTGCGGGGCAGGCGACCGGCCGGGCAGTGGTACCAGGTGGATCCCGCCGAGCTTCCCGTCCACGTCCCGCCGCTGCCGGAGCGGGTTCCGTTCGAGACGCGTTACGCCGAGGCTCGCGCCTGGCTGGCAGCCGAGAACGCCACGCGGGCGATCGAGTTCCTGGTGCCTCCGGGAAAGCGCCATCGGCTCGCGCCCACCGCCGGCACGGAATCGGTGAAAGACCCGATCGCTGGCTGACGATTCGAGCGCGCCGTGGCTTTCGACGACTCGCGCGTCTTCTTCGTCGGGCAGCGCATCACCAACCACAGCGATCACTCCGGGTACGACCGGCTGATCGATCAGTTCCCCGGCAGCCGCGGCGTGGAGCCGCTCGCGTGGCTTCCGGCCAAGGTGCTGGTGCTGCAGGCGTACCGGCGGGTTCTGGATCGCCGCCGTCCGCTCTCGTGGTACTGCGGCCGGGACGCGTTGCGGGAAGCCGCGGTGGCGATCGAGCGTGTTCGGCGTCGCGGTTCCGTTTTCCATTTCTTCTATGCCGAGAGCAGTCTCTGGCTCACGTCCGCCGTGCACCGCGGTCGGCGGAACCGGATCGTGGCGTCGTTCCACGGCCCCCCGAGCGTGCTCCACGCCATCGAGCATCGTCGCTTCGTGCGGAATCTCGACGCGGCCATCGCCCTCGGCCGGCGGCAGCGCGCGTTCCTCGCCGAGCGGATCGGCGACGAGCGAGCGCATTTCATTCCCTACGGCGTGGATGCGAGCTACTTCACGCCCGCCGACGGCGATGGCGAACGGGCGCCAGCGGAACGCCCACGACTGCTCTTCGTGGGTCATTACCTGCGCGATTTCCAGACCCTCGAGGGCGTGGTGCGTGCGCTCCTCGAGCGCGCGCCGGCGGCGCGGCGCCCCGAGATCACGCTGGTCACGGATGCCGCGAGCGTCCCGAACGTGAGCGCGCTGGCTGGTGTCCGGGTGGCGACCGGTCTCCCCGAGGTGGAGCTGCGGGCGCTCTATCGTCAGGCGGATCTGCTGCTGCTGCCGCTCGCCGATTGTGTCGCGAACACCGCGATCCTCGAATCGCTCGCCTGCGGGACACCCGTCGTCGCCAGCGACGTGGGCGACGTGGGCGATTACGTGACGGCGGATTGCGGCCGCCTGGTGCCGGGCAGCGCCATCGATGCGTGGCTGGAGGCGATCGAGACGCTGCTCACCGATCGCGCGCTGCTGTTGCGGATGCGCGCCTCGGCGCGGGCGCGCGGCGAGGCGCTGTCCTGGGTCTCGGTGGGGGCCCAGGTCCGCTCGCTCTACGAGTCGCTCTTCACTGGCGCCTGATGGGTCGAGCCGATCCACGTGCGCGCGAGCGCCTCGGTGTAGGCCGGCGCCCGCGAGGCGGCGAGGTGCCAGAGGTCCGGAAAGTCGTCGTCTGGGAACGAGGCGACGGGATCGAGCACGGTGAGTCCACGCGCGCGAGCCCACCGCTGGAAGCCGGCGCGGGCCGCCGGCAGGTCGTAGGCGCGCCGGAACACGTTTGCGAGCGGAGTCTCGAAGAACACGACGTCGCCACCAGCCGCCTGGACCATCGACACGAGGTCGGCGAGCACTTGCCGATCCCAGTCCACCAGGTAATCCGCCTCGCGCACTTGCTCGGCCGCGTGCTGCGCGAGGGCGCGCGCCCGCGCGACGCTCTCGTCGCGCTGATCGATGCCGCCCGTTGCGCGCAGATCCGCGCCGGCTTTCGCGACGGACGCCGGTTCCAGGGGCTCGAGGCGTTTCACGACGTCGGTCTCGAGGAGGTCGAGAAACCGTTGCCGCAACGCCTCGCGTCGCGTGAGCAGCTGAATCGGGTCCAGGAAATGCCGAAGCGTGATCTGGGCCTTGGTCTCCGCGGGCTCGCCCGATCGCCACAGCGCGGGTAGATCGCGCGTCCGCACCACGTCGAGGAGGATCTGGGGTTGGTCGGGGTGTACCCAGCCGGCACCGCGCCAGGTCGCCGGGGCGGGCACGCCGCCGGTCAGCTCGACGAAGCAATGGAAGGGTGCGCCGGTGGAGGTGCGACTCGCGAGCCAGTTGCGGACTCCGAGCGTGTGCTCGATCGGCGTCGAGTAGCCCTGGCCGAGGTTCCGCACGCGCGCCGGCTTGCCGGTCAGCTCGGCGATCGTGCGACGGAAGGTCGCGGAGTCCACTGCGGCAGCGACGCGCGAGGAACCGAGGAACAGCACCTCGGCCGGCTTGCCTTCGAGGCCGTGGTACCACTCGGTGTGCGGCGGCAACGCGCGCCGGGCGATGGATTCGGCACCCGCGAAGCCGAGGAGCGGCACGAGCAGCCACAGCGCTCGGGACAGCCGCGCTCGCCGTTCGGTGCTCGACCTCATGGGGATGCGCCTCGCGACTCGCGGCTCAGAATTGGAAGTAGATGAAGGAGCGCGCCGTGGGCGGCGCGAGCAGAACGATTCCCAGCAGCAGTGCCGTCACGAGCCACGGCCCGAGGCCGAGCCGCCACCCGGGGCGCTGGCGTGGGTCATCGAGGCCTCCCGACCAGAGCTCGACGCACCACAGGATGCCGCCCAGCGCCACCACCGCGGCGAACGCCTGGCACGTCGGAAGATCCCAGCCGAGGCCGGAGAAGACCCCGGTCAGGATGTCGCTCGCCTGGGAGACGCTCGATGAGCGGAAGAAGAGCCAGCCCAAGCACGCCGCGTGGAACATGAAGAACGCGGAGACTCTCGATCGGATCGAATGGCGCGGGGGAGCGGGGCGATCCGGATGGCGCTCGGTCCACCAGCGATGGACCACCAGCAACACGCCGTGGTACGTGCCCCAGAGCACGAAGGTCCACGCGGCTCCATGCCAGAGGCCGCCGAGCACCATCGTGAGGAGCAGGTTGCGGTAGGTGCGCGCGCGGCCGTGCCGATTGCCGCCGAGCGGCACGTACAGATAGTCGCGCAGCCAGCTCGACAGGCTGATGTGCCAGCGCCGCCAGAACTCGCTCGGATTGCGGGCGATGTAGGGCAGCCGGAAGTTCGCCTGGAGGTCGAAGCCGAGCCACCGCGCGAGGCCGCGCGCGATGTCGGTGTAGCCGCTGAAGTCGCCGTAGATCTGGAACGCGAAGGCGTAGATGGCGACCAGGCAGGCCAGCCCGCGCGGTGGGCTCGCGGCGTTGAACGCGGTGTCGACGTAACCGGCGAGGTTGTCGGCGATCACCATCTTCTTGAAGTAGCCCCACAGGATCAGCCAGCCGCCCTCGACCCAGTCGTCGCGCGTGCGGACGCGCGGCTTCTGCACCTGGGGCAGCAGCCAGCTGGCGCGCTCGATGGGGCCGGCGACGAGCTGCGGGAAGAACGCGACGAAGATCGCGTAGTCGAGGAAATCGTCCGTGGGCTCGAGCTCACCGCGATAGATGTCGATGGTGTAGCTCAGGCTCTGGAACGTATAGAAAGAAACACCTACCGGCAGGATGACCTCGAGGCCGCGCATCGCTCCCGGCGAGCCCCCCAGCGCCTCGATCAGCACCCGGGCGTTCTCGATGAAGAAGTTCGAGTACTTGAAGAACGCGAGAATGCCGAGATTCACGGCGACGCTCATCACCAGCAGGCTGCGTCGCCGTGCGAGGTCTCGGGCCTTGGCGAGCGCCAGGCCCAGCTCGAAGTCGATGACGGTGGACGCCAGCAGCAAGAACAGGAACCGGTAGTCCCAGGCGCCATAGAAGACGTAGCTCGCGACCAGCAGCAGCACGTTCTGCCCGCGCCGGCCGAGGGGGGCGTGCAGCGCCAGGACGATCAGCAGGAAGGGCGCGAAGATCCAGGAGTTGAAGAGCACGTCGATGTCCCGTTCACCGGTTCCGCGCGAGCTGCCCGCGTCGTGGGTCGCGACGGCGACCGCGAGCGATCGAGCGCGCGCGCCAGCCCGCGAACGGCCCCTGCGTCACGCCGCTTCGCAGCGCTCGGTGGGCGCGGTCGGCACGGGCGGCGGTCGCTCTCGTCGCTCCTCCGCCACCGCGGGAACGCCCGCGCGCGGCTTGGCTGGCGCGGGACTCTACAGGCGATCCGCGCGACTTTGAAGGCGTGTGACGGGCGGGCTTGCGGGGAAGCGGCGCGTCAATCCTCGTAGAGCGCGAGGTGGCGCTCCACCATGCGCTCGACCGAGAACTGCGCGGCGACCCATTCGCGGCCACGCGCGCCCATCGCGCGAGCGCGCCCTCGTTCGTGGGCCAGCTCCGCGAGCCGCTCGCCCATCCGCCGCACGTCACCGACGTCGCAGACGAACCCGGTCTCGCCGTCGCGGACCACCTCGGGCGCGCCGCCGCCACGCGTGACGATCGCCGGAACCTCGAGAGCCTGTGCTTCCAGCGGGACGTTCGGGCAGCCCTCGAACTGGGACGGAAGCAAGCAGGCGTCGGCGGCTGCCAGATGGCGCTCCGGCTGGTCGAGACTGCCGAGCAGCTCGAGGTGCTGGCGCAGGCCGAGCTCCTCGCGCAGCGCGCGCACCGGCTCGTCCAGGCCACCGCTGCCGATGAGCAACGCGCGGATCGGCGCGCCGCTTCGGCGCGCGGCATGGATGGCGCGCACGAAGTCGGCGGGCCGCTTCTCGGTCGACAGTCGCAAGATGCCCACGACCAGGAATGCGTCGTCGGCGATCCCCAGCGCGGCGCGCGCGGCCAGCCGGGACGCCGCGTCCAACGGTACCAGCTCGTGGATCGGCACGCCGTTCGGCACGACCGTGAAGCGCTCCGCCCGCACGCCGCACCAGCGCGCGTAATCGAGGGCGCCGGCCCGCGAGTTCGCGAGCAGCCGAACCGCCCGCCCGTGCGCCAGCAGCCGATAGCTCGCGCGGTGCCAGCGCCGAAAGAGCTGCGGGCTGTTCGTGGGATTGAGGCTGCGCGCGCTGGCGACGATCCGCGCCGCGCCGCCGAGAAGCCCGGCGCACGCTCCGACGATGTTGGCGTCGTCGAGCCAGCAGTGCACCACGGCCGGCCGCCGCTCGCGAACCAGCGCCAGGATCGGGACCATCCAGAGGCTCGCCGGGTGCGCGCCGACGAGCTGCCGCTCGCCGGCGCGGAAGTCCCCGTCCGTGTCGGCGATCCACGCCAGGATCCGGCGGCGCGGCCAATCCGCGCCCGCCCAGATCACCTCGACACCCGCGTCCTCCAGCTGGGCGCGAAAGTGGCCGTCGTCGCCTTCCGGTGGCTCCGCGGTAGCGACGGTCACGTGCCAGCCCCGGCGCCGCGTCTCGTTCGCGAGGTAGACGAGCTGGCGCTGGGCACCGCCCGCGTTGAGCGCGCCGATGTAATGAACGACGCGTCGTCGGTCCGGCGAGGGCTCGAGGTTCGACGGCCCACCGCCCACCCCCGTGGCTCGCGCGGAACGCAGCGCGTGCACCAGCACGCGCCTGGCGCCGCGGACGCTGACGAGCGGTGGGGTGAGGCGTGGCCCCGCAGCGCGGCGCAAGAACGCGCCGAACGCATCCGATCGCATGGCGCGCCGTCGCAGATCCATCCACGCCACCAGCGTCAGGGCCGCGAGCGGCGACGCCGAGAGCACCGCGCCGCCCGAGTGGGTGAAGTGGATGCGTCGCGCACCCACCGCGAGCGCCAGGACCACGTCGCGAAACTCGGCGGACTCGAGGTCGTGGACCAGCGCTTCCTCGATGCCGCGCGGACGGAGCTGGCGCACGGTCGACGCCGTGCGCGCCGAGGCGAGCGGCACCCAGGTGATCGCCGCCACGCCGGGGAGCCGTCGCGCGCGCGGCGCGATCAGCACGGCGCGCGCTGCCCCCACCAAGGGAGGCGGGCGCTCGCGAACCTCGCGCCAGATCACCAGCACGTCCGTCGCGCGGACCGCGACCTCGCTTCGCGACGCGTAGCGAAGATCGAGCCAGCGCTGGTCGCGACGCATGTCAGCTCACCGCGCGCGAGTGTGCCGCGTCACCGCGGTGCGAGCGTGGCCGTTCCGCCCCGCGTCGCACCGGGTCGGCCGCGCCGCCGACGCGCTGCGCGGACGTCGGTCGCTTCGGGCACCGCGCGGTGCAGCGGAGCATCCCTCGCGATCCCGTCGCGGCGCGCCGCGGCCGAGCGAAGCGGGTGGTGTGGTCAGGGGCCGCGATGAGTGGTCCCGCGGGTTGGCTCGACCCGTGCCTATCGGACCGCTGGCGACGAGTCGCCAAGCGGCTTGCGTCCCCGAACCGAGGTGTGGTGCGGCCCGGACTCGCGGACCTCGCTCAAGCCGGCAGCTCGAAACCACTCGATCACCTCGTGAGGGTGGTGGACGCCGTGATAGCGAGGCGAGAACCCATCGAAGGTGTCGAGCGTGTCCCACTCCGCGCCCAGCCCCTGGCGGCTGTACGGGAAGCAATCCCACAGGATCTTCGCGATCAGGGTGTCGGCGTGGCGGTGCGTGACCTCGATCAGCCAGCGGCACCAATCGTAGAACGCGTCCGCGGGGATTCGCCGGGTGAACGGTATCCAGGCCACGCGCGTCGCGTACGAGGCCTCGTTCGGGTACACCCAGATGGCGATCGTACCGCCTGGTTTCAAGAGCGGGACCAAGGCCTCGAAGGCGCGACGCGTGTCCGGCGTGTGGTGCAGGACGCCGATCGACACGATCAGGTCGAACGTCCCGGGCGCGAACGGAAGCTCGAAGATGTCGGCCTGCGCGAGCTGCACGCCCTCGGTGCCGGCGAGGTTCGTGGCGGCCGCTTCGACGGCCAGGCTGAGATCGACGCCGACGACGCAAGCACCCCAGCGCCGCAGGATCTCGGCGAACCGCCCGGTGCCGACGCCAGCGTCGAGCACCACTCGACCCGCGACGTCGGCAGGCGCGAGTCCGGTCTTCTCGCGTAGCGTTCGCTCGCTCACGCCACCCGCGCCCGCGCTGTCGAGCTGGGTGGTCCGGTGGGTGTTCCACTCGCGGCTGAACGACCGCACGTAGCCGTCGCTGGGAACGAAGCGCGGGATGCCGCGCACGATCGGGAACTCGTGCCCGTGCGGACACACGAGCCGCTGGGGCTCGCGCGTCAGCGTCACGTGGCATCGCGGGCAGGCGAAGGGCGGCAATGCGGGGACGGGGCCCACGTGCGGCGCGGAGGCCGGCTCGACGGGCGCGTCGCCTGTCGCTGCGATCGGTAGCGCGTCAGCGGACGGCGCTTGGTCGGGGCGAGCGGGCGGCTGCCCGGTGAGGCGTGCGCGCAAGGCCCGCCACAGCACCCGTGGCGCCTTGCGGAACCCGAGGCGGACCCTCCCGGAGCCGATCAGCAGCAGCGCCGCCGCGCCGAGGTAGACCGAGACCAGCGCGATGTGAGCCGCGCGCGCGGCGGTCGACCGGCTTCCGAGCGTCAGCGCAGAAGCGGGGGACTCGTCCATCGCGGGGCGTCGCGAAGTCTCTGTGGGAATTCCGTCGCGGGGAGGGATCCGACGAAACGGCGCGCGAATTGTGCTTCGGACTCGGCGATCTTCCAACCGCGAGCGAGTGCCTCGGCGCCTTGGCTCACGCGTAGATCCGCATCGTGCGCTCCACCATGCGCTCGATCGAGAATCGCTCGGTGACGAAGGCGCGCGCCTGCTCGCCCATGTCGCGAAGCAGCGCCGGGCGCGCTGCCAGCTCGGCGAGGCACGCGGCCAGACCGTCGAGGTCGCCGGGGTCGCAGACACGCCCCGTCACGCCGTCGAGAACCGCCTCCGGCGCGCCCGCGGCGCGCGTCAGCACCGCGGGCACGCCGAGGGCTTGGCTTTCGAGGACGACGTTCGGGCAGCCCTCGACGGCGGAGGTGAGCAGGCTCACGTCGGCGAGCGCGAGCCACTCGATGGGGTTGGCTCGTCGACCCACGAACACCAGGCAATCGCCGAGACCGAGCGATCGCGCACGCTCGTGGACGGCGGCTTCCTCGGGGCCAGCACCCACGTGAAACGCACGCAGGCCCGGGATCGTGACGCGGGTGCGCGCGAGCACCTCCAGGAAGTCGAGCGGCCGCTTCTCGGGAGCGAGCCGGAAGACGCCGCCGATCACGAAGGCGTCCGCGGGTAGGCCCGCTTCCGCGCGCTTGCGCGCGCGCCACGCGGGATCGCTCGCGGCCGCGCGAACCCCTGCCGCCACCTCGACGCCGTTGTGGACCACGTGGAATCGTCGCGCATCGACGCCGCACCAGGCGGCGTAGTCGGCTGCTCCCGCGTGCGAGTTGGCGATGAGGCGCACCGTGGGCGCATGCGCCGCGAGCCGATAGCTCGCGCGAAACCACGTCCGATGGAGCACGGGAAAGTGCCGTGGGTTCACGTTCCGCGTGCTCAGCACCACGCGCGGCACACGGGCCAGCAGGCCCGCCACGGCGCCGACCGCGTTGGGCTCGTCGAGCCAGCAATGGAGCACCGCCGGTGCTTCCTGCTCGAGCGCCGCGACCAGCGGCAGCACCACGCGCCGCGCGGGATGGGCGTCGAGCGCGGCGCGCAGCGGCGCCGGCCAATCGCGCGCGGCGTGCGCGGGAAGCACGCGTCGCGGCGCGAAGCTCGGCAGCCGCGCCCCGAGATCGTGAAGCTCGCGCACGCGGACGCCGCCCGCGACGAGCTCGGGCGCATGGTGGGACGCGGCGCCCGCGAGCGGCATCGAGGTGAGCACCGTCACCGCATGTCCGAGGCGAGCCTCGGCGAGCGCCAGGTAGGTGAGCTGTCGCTCGGCACCGCCGGCGCCCAGGTTGCCGATGTAGTGGACGATCGAGCGTCGCGCGCGTGCGTCGTCCGCCGCCGCGCGCGGGTCGCGCTCGCCCGGGACCACCCGCGCCGCCTCGGCGAGGGTGCGTCGCACGGCGCGCCGTGACGGTACCGCCGGCACGAGCTGCCACCCGCCGATCCGAAGCGACCGCCCGCTCGCGCGCTCGATCCGCCGCAACGCCGCCGCGACGCTCCCCCACGCGCCGAGCGCCAACGCTGCCAGCGGCGGCGTGGCGAGCGACGCGCCGACGGAGTGGGTGAAGTGGAAGCGCCGCGCGCCGCTTCTGCACGCTTCCCAGATCGGCGTGAAGCGCGCGCTCTCGATCGAGTGGATCACGACCGCGCGCGGGACGACGCCGCGCTCGCGCAACGTCGCACGCAGATCGTGGAGCGGGATTCGCGGGGCGGCCGGCGCGTGGCGGAGCGGAACCGGGCGATCGGCTGCCACGATCAACGCGGTGGCGCCCTCGATGGGCGGCGGCGGATCGCTCGGATCGAGGACCACGACGAGCGCCGGACCCGCCGGCAGGACGACGCGGCCGGGCCACCCGGGCGTCAGGCCGAAGCGGCGGACCACGTCGAATCGAATGCGGGGCATCGCGCGCGACGGCCGCGATCGGAGGCAGGTGCGAACGCGCTCGATCTCGCGGGCGCCTCACAGTCGCATCGCCCGCCCCGAGCCGGCAAGCGCGCTTCGACGCCGATCACGGCGGCCGCGGCTCGCTTCGCCGGGCTCAGCCGTAGAGCGCCAGCGTCTCGCGCACCATGCGTTCGATCGAGAAGCGCTCGCGCACGAAAGCGCGGGCGTGCCGTCCCATCTCGGCGCCGCGCTCGCGGTCCGCGGCGAGCTCCCCGAGCCGCGCCGCCATCGCCGCCACGTCGCCGACGCCGCACACGAAGCCGGTCTCGCCGTGGAGCACGACCTCGGGGCATCCGCCGCCGTCGGTGACCAGGGCGGGAATCCCGAGCGCTTGGGCTTCGAGGGGAACGTTGGGGCATCCCTCGAACTCCGAGGTGAGCAGGCACGCGTCCGCGATCGCGAGCCAGCGCTCGGGATCGGGAACGCGCCCCAGGAACCGGAGCACGCCGTCGAGGCGCAGCTCGGCGGCGCACGCGTGCACGCGCGCCTCGTCCGGCCCGGTGCCGACGTGGATCGCGCGCACGCCCGGTAGCTGGTCGCGCAGTCGCGCGATGGCCGCCAGGAAGTCGAGCGGCCGCTTCTCCACCGTGAATCGATGGATGGCGGCGACCAGAAACGCATCCGGCGCGATCCCGATGCGCGCGCGCAGCGCCGCACGCTCCGCCGCCGAGGCGGGCTCGAGGCGCGCGATGTCGATGCCGTTGTGGATCACGGTGAAACGACGCCGATCGAGACCGCTCCACCGCGCGTAATCGTCGGCTCCGGCGGCGGAGTTGGCGACCAGGCGGACGGCGGCGGCGCGCGCCGCGAGCCGGTAGCTCGGGCGGTACCAGGTGCGCAGGAAGCGCGGATGGCGACTCGGGCTCAAGCTACGCGTGCTGAGCAGCACGCGCGGCACGCCTGTCGTGAGGCCGGCCAGCGCGCCGATCGCGTTCGGCTCGTCGAGCCAGCAGTGGAGCACCGCCGGCGTGGATCGGTGGAGCGCTTCGAGCAACGGCACCAAGCGATGCCGCGCGGGATGGGCTTCGACGGCCGCGACCAGCTCCGCGTCGAGCCCGGCGGCGAGCACGTCGGCGAGCGCCCGTCGCGGGCCGAAGCGCCGCCGTGCAGGGATGGCCTCGACGGTCACGCCGGCCGCGGCGAGCGCGGGCGCGAAATGCGCGCCGGTTCCCACCAGCGGCAACGCCGTGAGGACCCGGACGGGTAGGCCGCGCGCGCGTTGCTCGGACACGAGCTCGAGCAGCTGTCGCTCCGCGCCGCCTGGGCTCAGGTCGCTGATGTAGTGGACGATCTCGCGCCGCTCCGCTGCGCCAGCTGCGCGCGCCGTGGCGCTCGCCTGGGTCGCGCGGCTACGCCGGACCGCGCCGAGGAAGGCCGCTCGCACGGCGCGGCGCGACGGCGCATCCGCGCCGACCACCCAGCCGCCGATCGCCGCTCGTCGCGTGAGCGAGCGCAGCGCCTGCGCCGCGCAGCGGCGCGCCGATCCCCACGCACCGAGGAGCAGCGCCGTGCGGCGCGGCACCGAGAACGACGCCCCTGCCGCATAGGTGAAGTGGAAGCGCCGAACGCCGTATCCGACGAGGCGCGCGAGTGGCAGGAACGTCGCCGATTCGAGTGCGTGAAACACGGCCTCGCGGGCCACGTCCGCGGCGTTCCCGGTCGCGCGGGCGTGCGCGAACGCCGCCCAGTCGGCGTAGTGGCGCACCCGCCGGTCGTGCAGCCACCAACCGTGCGCGGCGATCAGCGCGATGTGGTCGCAGCCCACGATCGGGCTCGGCGGCTCGCGCTCCTCGAGACAGAGCACGACGACGGTGCAGGCGGTCGAGGCGTCTGGCGCGACCACGATCCGTCCCGGCCAGCCCGGCTCGATGCCGAGCCAGCGCACCAGAGACGAGATCAGTCGTGGCATGGGGCGGGCGAGAAGGATGCGGCGCGCGGGCGACGGCGGCTGACGCTCGCATCGCTCTCGGGCGGAAGGCAAGAGGGCGCGTTTCCTGGGGCGGAGCTCGCTCCACGCGCGCCCGGCGCGCGTGACCGATCTGCTATACCGAGCCCCCCGCTCCCGCCCGGCGAGAACGATGAACGTACCGCTGCTCGACCTCAAGGCGCAGTACCGCACCATTCGCGACGAGGTCCAGGCGGCGGTCGCCGAGGTCTTCGAGGCGCAGAGCTTCATCCTCGGCCCGTACGTCGAGCGCTTCGAGCGCGAGGTCGCGGCGTACGTGGGCGTGAAGCACGCGATCGGCGTGTCGTCCGGCACGGATGCGCTGCTGGCGGCGCTGATGGCGCTCGGCGTGGGGCCCGGCGACGAGGTCATCACGTCGCCCTACACCTTCTTCGCCACCGGCGGATCGATCTGGCGTCTCGGTGCCAGGCCAGTCTTCGTCGACATCGACCCCGACACCTTCAACCTGCGCGTCGACCGCGTCGCGGGCGTCCTCACGCCGCGCACCAGGGCGCTCATGCCCGTGCACCTCTACGGGCGCATGGCGGACATGGACCCGCTGCTCGAGGTGGCCGAGCGCCACGGCTTGCCCATCGTGGAGGACGCGGCGCAGGCGATCGGCGCCGCCTACCGCGGCCGTAATGCCGGCGCGGTGGGGACGCTCGGCTGCTTCTCGTTCTTCCCGTCGAAGAACCTGGGCGGCGCTGGCGATGGCGGCCTGGTCACCACCAACGACGACGACCTCGCCGCGCGGCTGCGGATGCTCCGCGTTCACGGCTCGAAGATCAAGTACGACCACGAGATCGTGGGCGGCAACTTCCGCCTCGATGCCCTGCAGGCCGCCGTGCTCTCGGTCAAGCTCAAGCACCTCGACGCGTGGGCGCGCGGCCGCCAGCGCAACGCCGCGCGCTACGTGCGGCTGTTTGGCGACGCGGGGCTCGTGCCCGGCCTGCTCCGACCGCCGAGCGAGCCGTGCGCCGCAGGCGATCGCCACGTGTTCAACCAGTTCGTGGTGCGCAGCACGCGGCGCGACGACTTGAAGGAATTCCTCGGCCAGCACGGCGTCGGCAGCGAGGTCTACTATCCGGTTCCCTTGCATCGTCAGACCTGCTTCGCGACCCTGGGCCTCGGGGACGGCTCGTTCCCCGAGAGCGAACGGGCCGCCCGCGAAACGCTCGCCTTGCCCATCTATCCGGAGCTCGCCGATGATCAGGCGACCTACGTGGTCGAAACGATTCGTCGCTTCGTCGCCAGCCACGCCGCTTCCCGGGAGTGACGCGTCGTCGACGAGACGCCCCCCGCCGAAGCGCCTCCTGCGCCCGCGCTCCCCATGAGCCAGATCCGCAACGTCGACCAGTTCCGCGGCAGCCTGAGGCGCTTCCTGCACGCCAAGGGCCTCAAGTCCACGCGCCAGCGCGAGCTGGTCGCCGACTCGTTCCTGGCCACGCGCGAGCACGTCAGCGCGGACGAGCTCTACCGCGAGATCAGCGCGCAGCACCCGGGCATCGGCTACGCCACCGTGTACCGGACGCTCAAGCTGCTCAAGGAGGCGGGGCTCGCCGCCGAGCGTCATTTCGGGGAAGGCTTCGCGCGCTTCGAGCCGCTCGAGCCCGGCCAGCACCACGATCACCTGATCTGCACGAGCTGCGGGACCATCGTCGAGTTCGAGAATCCCGACATCGAGTCGCTGCAGAACCGGGTGGCCGAGCGCCACGGCTTCGCCATCGACTACCACCGTCTCGAGCTCTACGGGCGCTGCCGCGCTTGCCGTCGCAAGGCGAGCAGCGGCTGAGCTGACGACGCGCCCGGGCAGCGCCTCCCGCGCGCGGGCTGTCGCGCTCGGCGACGGGACGGACGGCGGTCGCGGGTGTAGCCTTCGTCGGCCTCGGTTCGCGGAGCTCGCGCCATGTGTGGAATCGCCGGCATCCTGTCGCGTGCGCCGTCGCGGGCGCTCGGCGAGACCTTGCAGCGGATGTGCGACGTCCAGGCCCATCGCGGGCCCGACGGGGCCGGCTATTACCTCGCCGCCGCGGGGCGGCCCGGTCGCGTCCTCGAGCACGTCGAGCGCGCCGCGAGCAGCGACGGGCAGGCGCCGATCGTGGCGCTCGGCCATCGGCGCCTCGCGATCATCGACGTCGCCGGCGGCTTTCAGCCCATGGGCGATGCGAGCGGCGAGGTCTGGCTCACGTACAACGGCGAGGTCTACAACTTCCGCGAGCTCGCCGCCCAGCTGACGGCGCGCGGCCACCGGTTGCGCACCCGCTCCGATACCGAGGTCGTGCTCACGGCTTACCTCGAGTGGGGCGACGCCTTCCTGGAGCGCCTGGTGGGGATGTTCGCGCTGGCGATCTGGGACGGGCGGCGCCGGGCGTTGCTGCTCGCGCGCGACCCCGTCGGCGTCAAACCGCTCCACTGGGCGCTGGCGGACGGGCGCTTCGTCTTCGCTTCCGAGCTCAAGGGCGTGCTCGCCGCCGGCGCGATCGATCGCGCGATCGACCTCGCGGCCCTCGACCGCTATCTCGACCACGACTACATCGCCGCGCCGTTCACGATCTTCCGCTCGGTGCGAAAGCTCGAGGCCGCGCAGCGAATGACGGTTCGCTGGGATGAGGGCGAGCTCCTCGTCGACGAGCCCCGTCGCTACTGGCGCCTCGAGCCGCGCGTCGATCCGGTTCCCAAGACCTCCGACTGGATCGAGGGGGTGCGCGAGCGGGTCGAGCGTTCGGTCAAGGCGCAGCTGGTCTCGGACGTGCCCGTGGGCGCGTTTCTCTCGGGTGGGATCGACTCGAGCGTGGTGGTCGCGTCGATGGCCGATGCCCACGCCGGCGCGGTGCGGACGTTCTCGATCGGCTTTCGCGAGGAGGCGTTCTCCGAGCTGCCGTACGCGCGCCGCGTCGCCGAGCACTGCGGCACCGAGCACACCGAGTTCGTCGTCACCACCGACCTGCTGGACGTGCTGCCCCGGCTCGTCGCCCAGCACGACGAGCCGTTCGCGGACAGCTCGATGGTGCCGACCCATTACGTGTGCCGGGAAACGCGCCGCAGCGTGACGGTGGCGCTCTCGGGAGACGGCGGGGACGAGCTCTTCGCCGGCTACAACCGGTACACGCAGGCGCTCTGGATGCGTGCGGTCATGGACTCGATCCCGCGTCCGTTGCACGCGCCGCTTCGGCACCTTCCCGAGCCGTCGTTGCAGCCCTGGCGGCGCTACGTGCGGGGTCTCAAGATCCTGGCCGGCCTCGACGCGTGGGAGCGCTACCGCTTCTTGATGACGCGTCTCGAGCCGGCGCGGCGCGCGAGCCTGGTGCGCGCGGAGGTGCGCGACGCCACGCCGCCGCAGCCGCCGCGTGGTGCGCTCGCCGCCCACTTCGACGCTGCCGCCTCGGCGGACTACCTGACGCGCATCCAGTACACGGATTTCATGAGCTACCTGCCCGAGGACGTGCTCACGAAGGTGGATCGCGCGAGCATGATGCACTCGCTGGAGGTGCGTGTGCCGTTGCTCGATCACTCGCTGGTCGAGTACGCGTTCCGGATGCCGTCGCGCCTCAAGATGCGCCTCGGCGAGAAGAAGTGGGTGTTGAAGCAGGCGTTTCGCGATCGTCTCGACGCGTCGACCCTGAAGCGGCCCAAGATGGGCTTCGGCATCCCGATCGACGCGTGGTTCCGCGGGCCGCTGGCGCCGCTCGCGCGCGACTTGCTCCTCGGCACGCCCGACCCGTATCTGGACCGGCCCGCGGTGGAACGCCTCTTCGACGAGCACGTGCGCGGCGTGGCGCCGTGGGGCTACCCGCTGTGGAATCTGCTGGTGCTGAAGATCTGGCTCGGTCAGCAGGCGAGCTGAGTCCGCGCGCGCGGGCTCCGGTTCGCGCGCGACTCGCCGCGGCGCGACTCAGGCGTGCGCGGGCCGCCGGTGCGCGCCGGCGGCGCTGCGATCGTCGATCGCCGAGCGATACATCGCGAGATGCCCCTCGCCGACGCGATCCATCGCGAAGCGCTCCACGGCGCGCGCGCGGCTTCGCGCACCGAGATCGCCGCGCAGCCGTGCGTCGGTGAGCACCGCATCGAGCGCTCGCGCCAGCGCGGTCACGTCGCCGACGGGAACGAAGATCGCGGCGTCGCCGAGGACGTGGCGGTTCTCCGGGATGTCGGTGGTGACGATCGGCCGCGCCGCCGCCATGGCCTCGAGCAGCGCGTTGGACATCCCCTCGGCGCGCGAGGGCAGCACGAACGCCGCGCAGCGCGCCAGTCGCGCCGACCAGTCGGGGGGCGTGCCCACGAAGCGCACGGATGGCTCGATTCCCAGGCGCGCGCTCGCTTGCTGGAGATCGGCGAGCAGGGGGCCGACGCCGGCGACGTCGAGACGCGCGCCAGAGCGACTCGATCGAGCCTGGGCCCAGGCCTCGAGGAGCACGTCGGGGCATTTCTGCTCCACCAGCCGGCCCCCGAAGAGCACCACCGCTGGCGCCTCGTCGCCGGACGAGGGCTCGACGGGGATCTCGATCCCGAACGGGAGATCGACGCAGCGCTCGGACGCGGTCCCGATCTCGAGGAGCTCGTCGCGGATCGGCGGGGCGGCGCTCTGGAAGCGATCGACGCGCGCGAGGCCCCAGCGCAGCACCTGGCGCGCGCTGCCGCGCCGCAACAGGCGGTGGACCTCGCCGTCCTGGCCCGCGCAGAGCACGGTCAGCACCACGGCGCAGCCGTTGCCGGCGAGCAAGCGCACGAGCGGCAGCGGGTAGTCGATGCCGTGCACGTGGATCACGTCGACGCCCCGGCGGCGTGCGCGCCCGATCTCCGCCGCGACCAGCGCCAGGTACGAGGCCGCGTCGAGCGCTCTCAGCGGAGCGCCGTCGCGGGCCGTGAATCGTCGGGAGCGCGACACTCGCACGCCGTCGCGGCCTTCGCGCGCGGGAGCTAAGGCCTGTCCGCGCGTGACCACCGTCACGTCGACGTCGTGCCGGGCAAGCCAGCGGGACAAGCGCTCGCAGTTGCGCTCCGCGCCACCCACCGCTGGCGGGTAGCCGGCGACGATCATCAAGACCTTCAGCCGTCGGCTCCGGATGGGGGTGGCGGCGCAGCGAGACGCGAGCGAAGCGGAGGCCGCGTCACATCTGGATCGAGAACGATCGCGTCTGCCTCGACACCGTTTGCGGCTTCTGCCCGGTCTTGTAGGTGCGCTGCGTGAAGATCACGGTGTTGTTGCCGGAGGTGGTGAGCTGGACCTGGCAGCTGTTGGCATCCGTGTCGACGTTCGTGGTGGTGTAGGCGCGTTGGTTGCGATTGCGCGGGTTCTTCTCGGTGGTGTGTCGTCCGAGCACGCAGTCGCGCGCGTCCTGCGCCGGGTTCGACGATGGCCCGGTGCTGCAGGACGTCGGAACACCCTGCAGCAGGACCTTGTTCATCTCGTTGCCGATGTCGCCGTTCAGCGCCTTGTAGATCGAGTCGCAGGCTCGGTTGGCGGCATTGGTGCGGGCGCCGATGAGCTGGGGCACGGCGATCGCGGCGATGATGCCGAGGATGGCGACGACCACGAGCATCTCCAGCAAGGAGAAGCCGGTGCTCGATCGGGGCGTGCCGCGGGTCGCGGCGTGGGAGTCGCTCGTTGCTGGCTTGCGCATGTCTAGCCTCGTTCGCGTGCCCGGACGCGCCACGGAGGCCGTGCTCGCGTCCAGGTGGGAAAGCCCGACGGACCGTTGGAAAGCCGTGGGCGCCTCACGCGTTCTTGAATCGGGTGTCAGGCCCCGGAGCATCGTCGCCGTTGCGTTGACAGTGGAAATATCGAATCCCTATACTCTTTGCATATAGCGAATTCTGGGTGCTCTCAGCAAGCGGAACGTGGAGCAGCGCATGCGGAATCGGCCGGGCAGGGTGGGCGCAGCGGGTGGTTTTTCGTTGGTCGAGCTGCTGGTGGTCGTCTCGATCATCGTGATCATCACGGCGATCGCCATCGGCCAGTACGCTGGCGCCCGGACGCAGCGGGTTCGCCACGAGGCGACGGCCTCGTTGCCCGCGCTCAAGGCCTGGGAAGAAGGATTCTACGAGCGGACCGGGGGCTACCGGTTCAGCTCTTCCACAGCGACCGATCGCGTTCGTTACCAGACCGCCTCCACGAACCAATGCCTCAACCCCTACACGGGCGACAACACCAACGTCTTCGCTCGCGACGCGAACCCGACCAACGTCAACGGTTTCGGTCCGCAGGGGTGCCAGTTCGAGTACTACGTGATCAGCGACCGGTGCGATTCGAACTGCACCGACGGCGGCGCCGGCGACGCGTGCGAGAGCGCGTCGCCCGTGCGTTGTTTTTGCGCGATCGCCCTCGGCACCGGTACCGTGGCGAAGGGCGAGCGGTTCTGCATCGACGACCTGGGACGGCAGTTCGCGAGCGTGTCGGGCATGAAGGATTGGAACTGAGGCGCGTCGGCGCCTCGCGAAGGAGTCCGGAATGAAGCGAGCGGGCATGTCGAGTGATCCAAGCGCCGGGGGCTTCACCCTCGTCGAGCTCTTGGTGGTCGTGACCATTCTCGGGTTGCTCGCGATCATCGCCGTGCCGCAGCTCTTCGGCACCCGCCAGAAGGGCGTGCGGAAGGAAGGCATGACGAACGTGATGAACATCGCGGGCGCCATGGAGCGCCGCTTCTCGGACGGGAATTTCTCGTACACGAACGGCAGCGGCACGTGCCCGGGAACGGCGACGTTCACTGGTGGCTCGACGGTCACGGACTTGAGCCTGGCGGTCCAGGGCTCGTACTACAGCTACCAGATCGCGGTCACGGACCCGAACGGCGACAATCTCTGCGAGAACTACACGATCACGGCCACCGGCGTGGCCGCGCCCGTGACCGGCCAGACCATCACGTACAACCAGGCGGGCGTGAAGGGCGGGACCTGGCAGTGAGCAGCGGGGCCTGGCGCTGAGCCGCTGAACGCGTGCCGCGCCCCCCGAGCGTTCTCGTCCGCGTGAAGTACCCGCCTTCCTCGCTGCAGCAGGGTCGAGCCGCGTGCACCGAGACGACCAGCGCCCCGACGACGCGTCGGGCGGCGCGACCCGGCCCAAGCGCGTAGCGCGCGTGCTCGCGCTCGCGATGCTCGTCTTGACCTCGATGACGCTCGCCGTCGGTCATCGGGCGACGGTGGACACGCGCCGCGCCCAAGCGCGTGCAGCCGCCGCCCGCGCGGGCGGCGACCGCCTCCAGGAGATCGTGGAGCGGGGTCGCGTGATCCGCGCGTTCTCGTTCGGCCGCGACGCGGCGAGCCAAGCCTCCGCCGAGCTGGCCGAGCTCGGCGAAGGTGCGGAGCGTGCCGGCGACGCGGCGCTCGCGCGCGAGGCGTGGCGCGAGCTGCGCAGCGCGTGGTTCGCCGTGCGCGGGCTCGGTGATCCGGGGCACGCCTGGATCGAGCGCGCCGGTGCAGCGCTCACCCGGCTCGGCGCGCCGCGGGAAGCGGCGATCGAGCCGCGCCTGGCGCAGCCGATGTCCTCGCTCGTGGCGTTCGTCGCGCTGCTCGGATGGTGTGGCGCTGGGTTCGGCCTGATTCGGTTCGGGATGGACGCGACCGGTCGATTGCGTGCGCGGCCCGCGGCGCCGTGGCTGATCGGCGTCGTGGTCGGGCTCGCGATCTGGGTCGCTGCGCTGCGCCTGGCGTGAGCGGGGACCGATGATCGCCTGGCTGCTCACGATCTCGGGCGCGGTCTTCGTGGCGTACGGGGGACGCGCGGTCGCCGGCGAGCCCGAGCCGTCGTGGCCGGGCGCGCTCATCCTTCCAGGCGGTCTGCTCGTGTTGGGCCTCGGTGCGCTCGGTCTGCTGATTCCCGGTTTTCTTCCCGATTCGCTCTGGTAGGATCCGCGCTGGCTCCGTCGCCGGCGCGCACGAGCGCGGCGGTCGCGAGCCGCCGCTCGCCGTGCGAGCCTCGTCATGCCGCCGATCGCCGATCAGCTCCGCCTGGCCGTGAGCGTGTGGCCCAGCTGGGGGCTGGTCTTCGTGGGGCTGGTCGGCGCGTGCGTCGGCAGCTTCCTCAACGTGGTGATCTGGCGCTTGCCGGTCGGTCAGTCGCTCTTCAAGCCGGATTCGCGCTGCCCGTCGTGTCTCGTGAAGCTGCGCTGGCGGGACAACCTGCCGGTGGTGGGCTGGCTGCTGGTCAAGCGACGCTGCGGCCGTTGCTGGGCGCCGGTCGCGTCGCGCTATCCGCTGGTCGAGGCGCTGACGGCGGCGCTCGCGGTGGTGCTGGTGCGCATCGACGGATACTCGTGGGCAACGCTCGCCACCGCCGTGTTCGTGGCGGCGCTGGTGGCGATCACGTTCATCGACCTCGATCACTTCATCATCCCCAACGTCATCTCGTACTCGGGGATCGTGCTCGGGTTGGTGTTCACCCGTGCGCTCGCGCCCGCGAGCGCGGCGGCGCCGGCGGCGAGCGTGGGCTGGCTGAGCGACGCCTTGCGCTGGTGGGTCGAGCGCCGCGCGGCGGTAGGCGGAATCGTGCTCGGCGGGGGCTCGCTCTACGTCGTGGCGCTCGCGTATTGGTGGGTGCGTCGACAGGAGGGCATGGGCGGCGGCGACGTCAAGATGCTGGCGATGATCGGGGCGTTTCTCGGCTGGCAGGCGATCCCCTTCACGATCCTGGTGGCGTCGCTCTCCGGCGTCGTGATCGGCATCGCGAGCGCGATCGTCCAGCGCGGCTCGCTCCAGCACCGCATCCCGTTCGGGCCATTCCTGGCGTTCGGGGCACTCGCGTGGGTGTACCTGGCGCGCTATCTCCCCGAAGCGCTCAGGATCGTGCCGGCCAACGTTTGAACGAACGCGCGACCTCCGACCTCGGATTGCCGAGCGACACGATCACGGCGGTCGCCACGCGCGGGCGTCGGCTCGCGACCGACGTGCTGCTGAGCCTCGGCACCACCGTGGCCACCGCGCTGGTGCTGCTGGTGGTGATCGTCGTGCGCTCGTCCGAGGAGGTGAACCTCACGCGCGAGCAGACCCGCTTTCGCCTGGAGCTGGCGCAGCTCACCGACGCCACGATTCGCGATCGCGTGCTGCCCGGCGGCTCGGTGCGCGATTGGATCATGCTGCTCTTCGGAGTTCGCGAGGGGGATGGCTTCTTGCTCGTGGCGCCCGATGGGGAGTCGCTGGGACGCGGCCGGCCCGCCGAGGACCCGGGCTGGATGGAGCGGCTGAAGGCGCTTCCGCCACAGGCGCCGACCGAGGTGGAGGTGGAGCGCACGGGTCTCTTCCGTCGCCCCGCCCGCCTGATCGGAACCACCAGCGTTCCCATCGATCGCGTCGAGTACGGCTTGGTCGCCGTGCGCGAGCTCGCCGGCCAGGGCCGGGCCGGCATCGTCGAGGTGCTCGGCGCGTCGGTGGTCCTCTTCACGTGCGTGCCGATCGCGTTCGGGTACCTGTTGCTGGCGCGCGCGGTCGTGAAGCCGATCTCGCGGCTCGTGGCGGTGACGGAGCGGATGGGACGAGGGGACCTCGCCGCGCGGGTCGGTGCGGCGGATCTCTCGAGCAACGAGGTCGGGCAGCTGGCCCGCTCGTTCGACGCCATGGCGGCGCGCGTCGAGCAAGATCAGCGCGTGCTCGAGCGGCAGCTCGCGGAGCTGGCGTCGGTCAATCGCGAGCTGGCGCGAGCTCAGGAGGATCGGGTGCGCGCCGAGAAGCTGGCCATGCTGGGGCGACTCTCGGCGGGGGTCGCGCACGAGATCGGTAACCCGCTGGGCGCGATCCAAGGATTCACCGAGCTCTTGCTCGATGCCGAGCGCGGCGCGGGCGCGCTCGGCGCGGAGGAACGCGCCGATCTCCTGGCGCGCATCGAGCGCGAGACGCGCCGCATCCGCGCCATCGTCGAGGGCCTGCTGCGCTTCGCGCGAACGCCGGCGACGGCCGAGACCGCCTGCGAGCCCGATCCCGTCGTGCGCGACACGGTCACGCTGCTGCGTGATCAGGGTGCGTTGCGGGAGGTGGAGACGACGACCGAGCTCGCCGCCACGGGGCGAGCGGTGGCGATCGACGCTCACGGGCTGCAGCAAGTGCTGGTGAATCTCTGCCTCAACGCGGTCGACGCCATGGGGGGACGCGGCCGGCTTTCCATCGCGACCCGCGCGTGCGCCGCCCACGAGCGCGCGCTGCGGGGCGCAGCCGACGGCGCCGACGCGACGTGGGTCGAGATCCTGGCGCCGTCGGGGCGCGCGACGCACGAGTCCGACGCGCAGGGAGTCGCGATCCTCGTACGTGACACGGGGCACGGCATCGCGACCGCGCTCGTGCCACGCATCTTCGAGCCGTTCATGACCACGAAGGACGTCGGAAAGGGCACCGGGCTCGGACTGGCCATCGTGCTGGGAACCGTGGAAAACGTGGGTGGAGGCATCGCGTTGCACACGTCCGCGACGGGTACGGCGATCGAGATCTGGGTGCCCCTGGCGGGGACTTCCTCGCACGCGGTCGCTGCTGCGACGTTGCTCGGATCACGCGCGTGACGAGGGGCTGGCGACGGTGAACGAGGCGCTTCGAGATCGCATGGCCGCCGGTACGCCGCGCGTGCTGGTGGTCGACGACGAAGACAACATGCGTCACCTGCTGACGCTCGTGCTGCGCAAGGAACGCTACGACACCGCGGTGGCGAACGACGGCGACCAGGCCTTGCAGCTGCTCGCCGAGCAAGACTTCGACTTCGTGCTCTGCGACGTGCGCATGCCGCGCATGGATGGGATGGAGTTCCTGCGCGAGCTCGGCGAGCGACGGCACTCGGTCACCGTCATCCTGATGAGCGCGTTCGGCACCGTCGATCTGGCGATCGAGGCGATGAAGGCCGGTGCGTACGATTACATCTCGAAGCCGTTCAAGTCCGACGAGGTCGTGCTGACGCTGCGCAAGGCGGTCGAGCGCGAACGGCTCAAGCGCGACAATGCGCGCCTGGAGGCGGAGGTCGAGCGCAGCCGCGGCCTCGACAACCTCATCGGCGCATCGGCGGCGATGCAATCCGTGCACGCGATGATTCGCAAGGTCGCGCCCCACAAGGCGACCGTGCTCATCACCGGTGAGAGCGGCACGGGCAAGGAGCTGGTGGCACGCGCCATCCACCAGCTCTCGGACCGGCGGCGCGGTCCTTTCGTCGCCCTCAACTGCGGCGCGATCCCGGAGACGCTGCTCGAGAGCGAGCTCTTCGGCCACGCGAAGGGTGCGTTCACCGACGCGTACAAGACCAAGATCGGGCGCTTCGAGGAGGCTCACGGAGGCACCCTGTTCCTGGACGAGGTGGGCGAGCTGCCCTTGGCGCTCCAGTCGAAGCTGCTGCGGGTGCTGCAGGAGGAAGAGATCCGGCGCGTCGGTGATTCGCGCTCGTTGATGGTCGATACGCGAGTCGTGGCGGCCACGCATCGCAATCTGGAGGCGGAGGTCGCGGCGATGCGTTTTCGCGAGGATCTCTTCTATCGCCTCAACGTGGTGCCGATCCTGATCCCGCCGCTACGCGAGCGCCGCGACGACATTCCGGTGCTCGTGCACCATTTCCTCGTTCGCGCCAATCAGCGCTTGGGCCGAGCGGTGCGCGGCCTGACACCCGAGGGCCTGCAGCGTTTGATCGCCCACGATTGGCGGGGCAACGTGCGCGAGCTCGAGAACGCGATCGAGCGAGCGCTGGTGATGCGCGACGCGGAATGGCTCGGCGCGGAGGACTTCCCGGAGCTCGCGTCCGGGGACGCACCCGGCGACGGAGCGGGCTCGGACCCCGAGGATCTCTCGATCAAGCGCTTGGGGCGGCGTCTCGAGGAGCGGCTGATCCGCAGCGCGCTCGAACGGACGGGTGGAAACCGCAGCCGCGCCGCCCGGCTGCTCGAGATCAGTCACCGCGCGCTCTTGCTCAAGATCAAGGAATACGGCATTGCCGGCTGAGCGGCGGACGGGCGCTCGCGGGGGCGTTCTTGACCGGATCTCCGGCGCTCGGGTACGATTTGCTCATTGCAAAGACAGGCGCGGGCGGATACACGCCTCGCCGTCTCGTCGCGCCCGGGGGGGACGCTGTGGCTCGAATGGTTGATCGCCGGAAGCAAACGAGTTTTCCGCGTCCGTGGCGTCGCCCCACCGAGGACGGCTTCACGCTCGTCGAGCTGCTCGTGGTGATGTTCATCGTCGGACTGGTCGCGCTCACGGCGGCGCCCTACCTGCGGCAGGGAATCAAGTCCTCGCAGAGCAACACCGCGGCGCGCACCCTGTACACGGATCTGGCGCTCGCGCGCTCGCTGGCGGTGAAGACCGGGTTCCCGCACCTGGTCGAGTTCTGCGGCGGCGTGTCGGTGGATGGATCTGGCACCTTCACGGCGGTACCCGGATACATGGTGATCGAGTGCTCGAGCGGCACACCGCCGGTGGCGGATTTCGGCGCCTCTCAATGCCTCTCGACCAGCGTGTGCGCCGAGCTCTCGAACGACACGCCGTCCGGGCTCGCGACGGTGCGTCGCGAGGTGAATCTGCTCAAGGGCGGATACGAGGCCGAGTCCGGTGCCAACAGTGCCGTGAAGGCGATCTCCGGCGTCACGTTCGGCGTGGTCGGATCCGGACTGGTTGCGACGGGCTCCGCGCCGAGCGAGCCCGCGATACCGCCCGACGGGATCGACCTCGCTTGTCCCACCTCCGGCGCCGCCGAGCGGCGGTTCTTCTTCACGAAGGACGGGCAAGCGGTATCCGACGACGGATCGCGCAGCCCGTGCAGCGGCGCGCTCTACATCACCAGCAACCTGGAAAAGAGCAAGGGTGGCGTCAGCCCGACTTACGACACTTCGCTGAATCGCGCCGTGGAGTTCAGCGCCGCGGGTGGATTGCACGTGTACAAGTGGGACACGAGCCAGAATGGGTGGCGATGACACGAGGATGCGGATGCCGAACCTGACACGACATTCGGGCCCACGATTCGCGACGCGGCAAGCGCGTCGGTCTTGCTCGGGATTCACCATCGTCGAGCTGATGGTCGTGATCTTCCTCGTGGGGCTCTTGATCCTCGTCGCAGCACCGTTCCTGCAACAGGGCACGCGTGACACCCAGGCGAACAGCGCGGCGCGCGAGCTGTGGACCGACCTGGTCTACGCCAAGACCGAGGCCGTTCGCACTGGATTCCCTCATCTGGTCGAGATGTGCGCCAGTCCTCCGGGCTACGTGATCGTGCGCTGCTCGTCGGGGACGCCCGCGGCGGCCGACTATGCGTCGAGCGCATGCGCCGACGGGGGCCTGGGGGGAATGTGCACGCTGCTGTCGAGCGGAGTCGCGTCCACCAACCAGGCCGTCGTGCGGCAGGTGACGCTGGGCCGGCGTTCCTCGGCCACCGAGAGCGCCATTCGCCTCGGGCTGGTTGGCACGCCCGGGCCGACTCCCGGACGCACGGGGGTCACGCCGCCGAGCGACGGGCTGGATCTCGCCAACTGCGATTCCACGGGCACCGCGCGTCGCTTCTTCTTCAACGAGCGCGGTCAGATCGTGACCGACACCAGCGCCCACACTCCGTGCCGGGGTGCCATCTATCTGACCGGTCGGACGAACGAGAGCGTCGACGGCAATCGCGCGGTCGAGTTCAACACCGTGGGCATGGCACGTGCTTACCGCTACACGTCGGGGTCGGGTGGGTGGAAATGACGACGCACGAGATGCAGGCGAAATTCGGCGGCCGCACGACTGCCACGACCGCCGGCGGGTTCACGCTGGTGGAGGTGCTCGTTGCGCTCTTCGTGCTGGCGGTCGGGCTGCTCGGGCTCGCGTCGCTTCAGCTCAATGCGTCGCGCGGCAACGCCCAGAGCGGGGTCGGTACGCGGGCGGTGCTCATCGCGCAGAGCCGCATGGAGATGCTGAAGAGCGCGGCGTTCGCCGACATCAAGGACGGTTCCGGGCTCAGCACGCTGTGCAACGAGGACGTCAAGATCAAGAACTCGGTGGGTGCCGACGTCGTCTTCTTCCAGGTGACCTGCACCTACGCTCCTCAGGACACCGACGGCGATGGTGTCGATGATCTCGTGGATCTCGACGTCACGGTCCAGTACCCGGGCGCCAGCACGCCCGTTCACCTGATCTCGAGTCGGACGTCGGCGTGAGACGGGTCGCGGGAGGACCTCCGATGCGGCGGTCGAATGGCTTCACGCTCCTCGAGGTGCTGATCGCCCTGATGATCCTGGCGATCGGCGTCCTCGCCGTGACGACCATGCAGCTCAACGCCACCAAGAACAGCGCGGTGGGGGACGTGATCTCGAAGGCGCTCACGGTGGCCGAGTCGCGCGTCGAGCTGTTGCGCAGCTCCCCGCCGGCCAACCTCGTGGATGGCGGCACTCTCGACACCCAGTGTCAACAATCCGTGGTGTTCGCCAACGACACGGGAGTGACGGGCGCGTCGAACGCCGCGTTCAGCGTGGACTGTAGCTACTCCACGGTGTGCGAGCTCTCGCCGTGCCCGCCAGGCATCCAGACGCGCCAGTTCACCGTCACGGTGACGTCCAGCGTGCTCACCAACCCCGTGCGTCTCACCGGCAAGGTCCCCCTCTCATGAGCATCCCCCGCCGTCGCGGCGCGACGTTCCGATCCGAGGTGCAAGCGGGTTTCACGCTCGTCGAGCTGCTCATCACGCTGCTGCTCTTCAGCCTGCTGATCGCGGGCATCTGGTCGACGTTCTCGGCTCAGAAGCGCACCGCGGCGAGCCAGGATCAGCTCGTCGAGGTGAACAACAACCTGCGGATCGGCATGTGGGGGCTGGGGATCGACCTGATGCAGGCCGGGCTCGGGCGCGTCTTCACGGCTGCGAGCGGCTCGTGTCGCGACGTCGGCGTGCTGGACGCGAACCCGTATCAAGTCACGTTCCTGTACGACGTCAACGACTCGGCGATGCAGACCCCTGGGACCACGGACGGGGCATCGTTCAGCTGGTACAACGCCTCGCTCTGCAGCGTGTCGGATTGCACCGGGACCTGCTCGACCACCGCGAGCTCGACGGGCGTGAATCCCCACGCCGAGATCGTCCGCTGGGGGCTCGACAACCCGGCCGTGACCGGGTCGATCGCGATCACGCGTGGAACCAGCAGCCCGTTCACCTCGACGTTCAACGCCACCAACGGGGCCACGGCGAAGACGAACATCGCGTACAGCGATCGCGACACGAACAGCATCAATCCGAACCTCTACGATCTGTGGAAAGAGGTGACGAACAGCGCGGGCGTGGCCACCTCGGATCCCATCGCCTACGGCATCCGCGGGCCGTCCAGCGCGAACGCCGCGCCCACCGACGAGAACGGCAACGCGTTCGCGGTGTTCACGTACTTCCTCGACACGAACTACGACGGCGTCTGGCAGTGCACCTCGGGGTCCGGCCCGGATTCGATCAAGGGCGACACGAGCGGCGATTGCGCGTTGAGCAGCGCCGAGATCACGGCCCTCACGAACCCGGCGACGAGCGCCGGCGTGCTGACGCAAACCGAGCTCTATCAGGTGCTTCGCATCGCCGTGACCTTGCGCGGCGAGACGCAGCGTCCCGACGCGCAGTTCGCGGCCAACAACGGCTATCGATTCCGGATGCTGCGCACGACGTTCAAGCTCAACAACATGGCGTTCGCGCCTTGAGTCGCCATGCACACCAGTCGTGACGAATCGCCCGGGGCTCGTGACCGGGCTTGCACCGTGAGAAAGGGGCGGGGGATGGCGTTCACAGGAAGGAGCGGACGCCTGCGACCAGCGGACGCGCGAGGCTTCACCATCGCCGAGCTGCTCATCGCGCTCGCGCTGACGGGCATCTTGATGGTCACCGTCTACGCCGCGATGGATTCCCAGCGCAACTCGTACGTCGCCGCGGAGCAGATCTCCGACATCGGGCAGAACCTGCGGGTGGCCGTCGAGTCGGTGACCCGGGAAGTGCGCCTCGCTGGACTGCGCACGGCGGGTGGGCAGCCGGCGATCGTGCAGGCCGCACCGTTTCAGCTCATCTTCTACGCGGACGTGAACCAGAGCTGCCTCTGCAGCGCCGGTGGCGTCCGGATCGCCGAAGACCAGTGCTGGGGCTATCCGACCAGCCTCGGCGGCGGGGTGGACGCCGCGCCGGCGGACTGCCGGCTCAAGGCGACCAATCCCATGGGGGACTCACCCAACGACGTGAGCTTCTACGGCACCACGGTGCCCGCGGCTCCGACGACCTCGCCGAGCCACGCGGAGCTCATCACCTGGACGTTCGATCGACCGAGCGCGACCGCGCCAGGCGATGCGTTCCCCGGCTTCACGATCACCGCGGCGAGCGAGGCCCAGGTTTCCAACGATTGCACGACAGCGAGCATCAACTCAGCGGATCTCGATCCGCAGCTCTCGGGCACCGGCTTCGCGAACCCGCTCTACAACCTCTATCGAGTCGTCCACATGAATCGGACCAGTGCCGTGTCCACGGACAACTCGGCCTCGATCTCCAAGGTGGCCTCGGGTCTGCGCGGGCCGTGCAAGAGCGACAACAGCACCGACTCCGCCGAGCTCATCGACGAGGTTGGCAACATCTGGCCAGCGTTCTCGTACTGGCTCGACCGCAACGACGACGGTGAGATCACCAACGACTGCGTCAGCCCGCTTGCGAACACCGAGGATGCGCTCTACGGCGACGCCGACGGCGACTGCAAGTTCAGCGCAGGGGAGTTCGCGGCGCTGACCGCGGTGCCACAGTCCAGCGTCGCCGCGGCACCCGCCAATCAGGAGATTCTCGAGAACATCATTCGGGTGGACGTCCATCTCACCGGTGGCGCCCAGGATCGCGCCCGTCAGGGCACGACCGTCGGCGGCACGGCCGTCGATTTCCGCGCGCGGCACCTCGCCTCGAGCGCCGCGGTGAGGAACCAAGTGCGCTGAGAGGGGGCGCGCGGCCACGGGCTCGTGGCGGGCGCAGTCCGAAAGGAGTCCTTGCATGAACCCGGTCGTATCCACGCACCGCAAACGCAGCCCGGAACGGGGTATCGCGCTGGTGTTGGTGCTCTTGATCCTGGCCACCACCACCGTCATCGGCATCGGCGCGGTCACGGCATCGATCTCGGATCTGAGGATCACGGGCAACGAGAATTGCTACAACAAGCTGCTCAACACGGCGGACGTCGGCATCCAGACGGCGCGTCTCGATCTGCAGGCCCTGCAGGGGCGCGGCGACCGCAAGAACACCACCAACAACGCGTACACGACGAGCCCGCTCACGTTCTGGAACCTGAAGAACTGCGGGAACCTCGATGCCGCGCCGCAAGCCAGCGACAGCGACGCGAAGTGCTCGTCAGCGACCACCGCCGACGGCATCGTGCAGAGCGCCTCGAGCGTGGGTGGAAGGTTTCAGTACTTCTACGAGATTCGGTTGCTCAGTCGCGAGTCGAAGCAGGCGCTCATCGCCGGTGAGCAGATCGGCAACACGCAGTCGCACCAGTACGTGACGCACTCGCTGGCGGAAGGTTGCGGCACGACGGCGAACCTCGAGTCCCGGACGCAGCGAGCGTTCCGGATGATCGGACCGTCGGAGAACGATTACCTCTCCGTCCCGTACGATCCGAAGTCCGCGGCGTGAGGGCTGGCCCGGGGGGGCGGAAGCTCGGCAGTGCTCGGCTCGAACCGAGTCGACGACGGAGGAAACGGATGAATCGCAGTCGACGGACGCTCTCGCTGGTCACGAGCATGCTGCTGGCGTGCGGCGCCATCGCGCAACGGGCTCACGCTCAACCGGAGTTCGTGCCGGACCTTCAGGCCCAGCATCCGATCGCCGTCAGCGGGAACACGACGACCTTCACGCCGAACATCGCGATCGTCGTTGGTCACGATGGCAGCATGATGGAGGACATCGCGACGGGGCGCGCGCAGTTCCTGGCCGGCGACTTCAACGAAGCGATCCCGACGACCGGTTGCATCGGTGCGGCGTGTGCCTGTACGGGCGGCGCCACGGCGTCGAGTTACGTGGCCTCGCCGACGCTCTTCAATCCGGCTCTGTTCCGCCTCTACTGCGGCGACTCGTCCGCGACGAGCGCCGCGGATGGTCTCGGACCGCTCCTCGCCGACATTCACAACGTCAATCTCTTCGACAACGCATCCGGCACGGCTGGCGACCAGTACCAGTCGTTCATGCTGCGCAACTTTCCGGACATCGACTTCTCCTCGTCCGACTCCTGCTTGACCAACAAGTGCAGCGAGGGAACGACCACCGGCGGAGACGCGGTCTATCAGTACGCGGGCACGACGTACGCGGAGGGCACCGATTTCACGGGTCCAGACGGCAGCGGCGATCTTTGCGCTCGCGCCGGTGTGAACTGTGAGCTGCTGACGGGTCCGGGTGCCGGGGACGGCGTTACCGATCGATCGGTCTATCCGTGGGATTCCGATCCGACCTATCAGCTCAATGCGCGCTTCAACTACCAGCCCACCGCCGGTGGCGGCACGCCCTTTCATCGGGTCGACGGCGACTTTCCATTTCTCGATCCGTTCACCGGATTCGATTTCAACCACCCGATCCGCATGGACGACCCGGGCAGCGCGACCACGCGCTGGCGGAAGAGCAAGTTGCGCGCGTCGATGTGCGCCGTCGAGGGACTCCTCGGCCTCAACCGTTACCGCCAGCTCGCCGATGGGTCGTTCCTCAACTGCGACCTGGATGATTTGGGAGATGGGGTCTCGGACGACGCCGACAGCGACGGATACGACGACTTCTACGAAGACAACATCCGAGGCAGCTTCACCACGCCGAGTACCGTGTCGAAGGCGTCGGTGGGGCTCTACAAGACCTACCAGATCAGCCCGGGGCTTTACCCACCGTTCGACAACGACAACAACTTCACGGAGAACCGGCTGCGTGTCGATCTGCGCGTCGCGGGCTTCTATCCACCCGGCTCGACCAACCCCGGGAGCGTGAGCTTCGGCTGCAACGCCGCCGGCGACGACGCTTGCGATCGCTCGATCGCTCTCCTCAGCCCCGACGTCAACCGGAATTTCAGCGACGACAACCGCTGGCACGAGTGCATGGGACTGGGGCGCAACACCCAGTCCGCCGTGGCACTCCACGGGCCGTTGGCCGACGACGATGCCGCGTTCTCGGCGGCGCTCGACACGCGATTCGGCACCCCGGGCGGTGTCATGTCCCTGTCGGGGATTCTGCGCGACGCGTGTGGCGACAACGGGGATTGCCCGGGCGCGTCGTCGACGCTGCCCCGGCTCGTTCCCAACACCGGCATCTTTGGCGCGGACTCGAACAGCTGCGGAAGCTCGAACGCGCTGGTCGTCATCACCGATAGCGCGGACTCCTGTGCTGCCGCGTCGTGCGGCGTCAAGGTCTCTCCCGAGGACATACCGACGTCGATCGGCGAGCGGCTCCCTGGCTATCCGAGCACTCCTGCTCAGCCGTTTCCGGCGAACGCCACCGAGTCCAAGACGTGTCCCGAGAACATCGCTACCGCGATGCGTGCGTCCAGCGTGGAGGCGAAAACCTACATCGTCGGCCTGGATGCCGACTGGGACGCCGCCACCAAGCAGGCCATGGCCAAGGTTGCGGCCGCGGGCGGAACGAACAGCTACTACAGCGCGCGGAGCTTCTCGGACGTGCAGAATGCGCTGCGCGCCATCTTCAACGACGTCAAGTTCAGCGCAGACGCGGTCATTCCCGCGGGTGTGCTAGCGCTGGGCATCGCACGCTCGGATGCCACCGGACTCAAGGACGTCGTCATCGACGCGCGCTACAAGCCGCAGAACTGGCAAGGCTTCCTGTTCGCGCGCAGCATCACGCAGTCCGGTCAGCCGCTCGCATTCTGGGAGGCGGGCTCGCTGCTCGCGGCGCGGGATCTCTCGTTGGCGGCGCAGGCGCGCAACACGTTCGTCACGATGGACACCGATTGCAGCGGGCAGATCAAAGGCAGTGACGAGCTGGTCGTCCTGGGAACCTCGAACCTCGATCTGACCTCGGCTGGCGGGTACTACAACTCGACGCGCCACCCGACTTGCACGGGTACGCCGCGCACCTCGCTGACCAACGTTCACACGACCGGCGCGCCGTTCTTCCTCGACGGCCCGACGGGCACCAATCGCGACGGCAGCGCGCTCGCGATGATCGGCTACACGATCGGCCTGACGCCGACGCAGATCGCCGCGATACCGAGCGTCGGAACGGTGCCGAGTTATCGCAGCCGCGACTTCGATGGGGACGGGACGACGGGAAACAGCGTGTGGCGACTCTACGACTCGGTGAACTCGAGCCCCGTGATCGTCGGCCCGTCGCTCTCGATCCAACCGAACGATGCCGACGCCGACGCCGATGGGCTCAGCGATTTCGAGGAGTACCAGGCTCAGATTCTCGATCGCCCACGTGTGGCCTACATCGGCACCAACGGCGGGTCGCTGCACGCCTTCAACGTGGACGGCGATACCTCGATCCAGGTGAACGGGGCCGTCGTCAACGCCGCCAGCGCCAAGGCCGGTGGTGAGCTCTTTGCGGTCTGGCCGTACGAGATCCTGAACCGTCTCAAGCGATACGCCAACAGTCGCTACGGGACGGTGACCGGCTCGCACACGTATCCGGTTCACGAGGACGGGCTGGACCTCACGGCGCGCATCTTCGACGCGAAGATCTACCCCAACACCGAAGGCGCGCCGCTCTTCGGCTGGCGCACCGTGCTGGTGATCGGGTTCCGCAACGGTGGCCATGGATACGTGGCGTTCGACGTCACCGATCCGTCGGAGTCCATCGGCATTCAGGACCTCAACTCCGCGGGTTCGTTGGTCGCGTACAAATATCCCACCCTGATGTGGGAGTACGACGAGTTCAAGGACGATGGCCACGACGCCGTCGGCAACCCCGTCGTCGCGGACGCCACGCAATGCGACGACCTGGCGGAACGGCAGACCAACGCGGGGTGCGAGGACAATGGCTTGGACGACGACGTCGTCGACCGTCAGGGGCATACCTGGTCCATCCCGTTCGTGACGCGGTCGCGTTCGGGTGCAGGCAACCCGGCGATGTACGTCCTCTCGGGACCGGGCACGGTGGACCACACCGCCAGCCCGTCGAGTGGAGCCGGATACCTGCTGGCGATCGATCTTCCCTCGGGCCAGCTTCTCGACCTCGACAGCACGTCTGCGAACGGTCTTCCGCTACAGGTGGCGGACCCCGCCATCACCACCGGGCCCAATGCCGGTCCGGTCTGCATCGGCGGCAGTGGCGTGTCGTGCAGCGGTGGCCAGTTCATCGCGCCGTTCCGCACCAGCATCGTGGGTGCGGACATCACCACCGCCGACGATGCCACCTATTCCGGACAGCGCGCGGACGTTCTCTACTGGGGCGATCTCGGCGGACGGCTCTGGCGCGCCCGGCTCGCGAACCCCGCGACCAACGACGTCGAAGCCAAGGTCGTCTTCTTCCCGGGTGCGGACGCGGACACCGTCGATACCGCACATCCCATCGTGAGTCGGCCGTCGCTGACTCCCGCCAGAAACCAGACGCTGCTCGGGAATCCTCCGCCCATCTGGGTGGAGTTCGGCGATGGGAGCCTGGCGTTCGGCGCCAAGGATGTGACCGAGCAGGTCTATCCCGTCGACGAGGTCGCTTCGAACGCCAAGTTCCGAATCTTCTCGATCGTCGACGACGCTTCCACGGGCACCGCCCAGTACTTCGACTTCGCCGACGAGACGAACTGCGACGACGGCACTGGGGCGATCGATTCGGCCGGCGACGACCCGACCGGCAATTCGGGCGGGGACCTCGACAACCGGACCGTGGCGTCGTCGACGTACCCCTCGATCACGGATCGGCAGGAGCCGGCGTCCGGGACCCACCCGCCTACCCGGACCGGCGGCTACTATCAATGCCTCGCCAACGACGCGGGCGCGGGCATCCCTGGCGCGCTCGGCAGCGAACGGATCCTCGGGTCGCCAGCCATTCTGGCTGGCACGGTATTCGTCGAGACCATGCGTCCCGTGGACCCGAGCTCGGTCTCGAACGTCTGCTACAACGTCGGAGCTGGATCGATCCTGGTCTTCGACTACGATACGGGTCGCCTGATCAACTTCAAGCTCAAGGGTGGCATGACCCAGGTCGGCTCCGGGAAGTACTACATCGCCCCCGAGAACCCCGTGGCCGTGGCCAACACCCCCGGCTACAAGGCGCTCGGCGCGCCGCCAGACGGTTTCCCGCCAGACTTCCTGCGCTACCACGCGATCACCGGCGTCGAGCCCCCGGCACCGCAGATCCCGATGGAGACGCTCTACTGGCGCGAGCCGTTCTGAACGCGTAACCAACGGCGCCATCTCGGCAGGGGTGGCGTCCCAGTCCGACGACAGGGCCGGCTCTTCGGAGCCGGCCCTGTTGCGCTCCTGAGCCGGACGAGTCCCTCGAGATCCGCCCGCTCGCGGCTGGCTCGGTCTCACCGGCGAGGCGGCGCCTCGGGGCGAGGGGGAGAAAAGCGGAAAAAAGTCGTTGACTTTGCAGAAGGGCGCCTCCTACAATGCCGCCGATCCGATTCCCGGCGGGCCTGCGCGCGGCACCGCACGGAGGTGGCGGTCGATGCTCTTCTCGCGAAAATCCAGCCTGTTCGGCCTTGATATCGGCTCATCGGCTATCAAACTGGTTGAGCTTAAGGAAGGTAAGGGCGGGTATGAGCTCGTGAATTTCGGCATGGCCGCCCTGCCACCCGAGGCAATCGTCGACGGCGCGCTGATCGATGCGACCACCGTCATCGACACCATCGAGGATCTGGTCAAGACGCACCAGGTCAAGGCGACCGACGTCGCCACCTCGGTCTCTGGCCACTCGCTCATCATCCGCAAGATCAACCTGCCGGTGATGAGCCAGGAGGAGCTCGAGGAGTCGATTCAGTGGGAGGCGGAGCAGTACATCCCCTTCGAGATCAGCGACGTGAACTTGGACTTCCAGATCCTGGGGCCGGTCCCGGGCGATCAGACGCAGATGGAAGTGCTGTTGGTCGCCGCGAAGAAGGAGCTGATCAACGACTACGTCGACGTCATCCGCGAGGCTGGGCTGAGCCCAGTGATCGTCGACGTGGACGCGTTCGCCATCGAGAACATGTACGAGATCAACTACCCCGTCGTTCAGGACGAGGTGCTCGCGCTCATCGACATCGGCGCCAGCGTCATGAACATCAACTTCACCAAGGGTGGGGTGAGCAACTTCACCCGCGACGTGTCGTTCGGCGGTAACCAGTACAACGAAGAGATCCAGAAGAAGCTCAACTTGAGCTACCAGGACGCCGAGGTCGCGAAGATCGGGCAAGACGTCGAGGGCGTGAATCAGCGTGACGTCGAGAAGATCATCGCGGGCGTGAACGACGCGCTGATCGGCGAGATCCAGCGCTCGATCCAGTTCTTCAGCTCGTCCGCCGGCGACGACCGGATCAACAAGGTCGTCCTCTCGGGAGGCTGCTCGCGCGCGCGCGGGCTGGTCCAGGCGATGCAGGACAAGCTCGGCTTGCCCGTCGAGATCGCCAATCCGTTCAATGCGATCCAGTGTGATTCGGCCAAGTTCGACGCCGAGTATCTGAGCTCGGTCGGCCCCGCAGCGGCAGTCGCCATCGGGCTGGCGCTGCGCCGCTTGGGCGACAAGCTCTGATGGGCTCGCGCGGCACGTCCGCAGTAAATCGAGGCGCGGAGAACGTCCGATGATCAAGATCAACCTGCTGCCGGCAAAGGCCGTCAAGCGAGACTCGAGAAACCGCGAGTTCGTCATCATCTCGGTCGTGGCGCTCGTGGCCGTTGCAGCCGTCATCATCTTCTTGAGCACGGCACAGGCGGCGAAGCTGCAGGCCCGCGAAGATCAGATCACGAAGCTCAAGGGCGAGATCGAGGAGCTTCAGCGCAAGGTCAAGGAAGTCGACGCCTTCAAGGCGAAGCAGGAGAAGTTGCGCCAGAAGATCGGGATCATCGAGCAGCTGCGGAAGCAGAAGACCGGCCCTGTCCGCGTGCTCGACGACCTGAGCATGAAGGTCCCGGAAGAGGTCTGGATCATCAAGTATTCGGAGGAAGGTGGGCAGATCCGGATCGTCGGGAACGGAATCGACGACGAGAGCATCTCCCAGTTCCTGCAGAAGCTCGAGGCTTCGCCCTACTTCAACGGCGTCGAGCTGCTCTTCATCAAGCCGATCGAGATCAACAAGAAGCGCGTCCGCAACTTCGAGATCACCGCGCACTCGGCGCTCGCGGCTCCGCCGCCGAAGCCCGCGCCGCCGCCACCGCCCAAGAAGCCCGCGGGCGGCGCGCCGAAGGGTGGCGGTGATGAGGGTTGAGCTGGCGAGGGTCGCGGGTGGCAGTGGCGCGCAGTCGCATCGCGCACTCCGGGGGACGTCATGGCGCTGACGACTGAGACGCTGATCGAGCTGCCTTTTCAGAAGAAGCTCATCGCCTTGTCGGTGGTGATCGTGGTGATCTTGGGCCTCTACCTCTATCTCGGGTACATGCCGAAGCGCACCGAGATCCAGGCGAAGGACGACGAGATCAACAAGCTCACGAACGAGAAGGCGGAGAAGGAGATCATCGCCGCCAACCTGGACGCCTTCAAGCGCGAATACGAGAAGCTCGATGCCAAGCTCGCGCAGGCGATCAAGATGTTGCCGAACGAGCGGGAGATCCCGGAGCTGCTCTTCAGCGTCTCCAACCTGGTCGAGCAGTCGGGGCTCGAGCTCGAGGTGTTCGAGCCCCAGCCCGAGGTGCCGCAGGAGTTCTACGCGGAGGTGCCGGTCTCGATCAACGTGAAGGGCGAGTTCGCGCAGCTAGCCGTGTTCCTCGACAAGCTCGCCAAGCTGCACCGAATCGTGAACTTCACGGATCTCTCCGTCACCAAGACCGACCAGCAAGCGGGGGGCTTCGTCGCCCTCGCCGCCAAGGGAAAGATCACGACATACCGATTCCTTCAGGCCGGTGCGGGCTGAGGTCACGACGAGGCTTCGTTGGGAGAGCTCAGAAGGAACTGCTTTCGAGAACGGGTGACGCGCATGGGAATCCACAAAGCGACGTCCGCAGCGATCCTGCTGGTGCTCGTCGGCGCGGCGGCTTGCACGAGCGGAGGCGACCAGGCGTCAGAGCCTGCGGCGACTCCCGCGGCGAAGGCGCCCGAGCCGAAGATCGCAGCCGTCGAAGAAGAACAGACTTTCGAGGAATATTCCTACGATCCCGGCGGGAAGCGTGATCCATTCCGCCCGCCGCAGGAAATGTTCGAGAACCGCGTCGCCGAGACGGCCATGGCCGAGGCGCCGGTTGGGCCGCCCGCCACACCGCTCGAAGAGCTCGACGTCGTCGAGTGGAAGCTGACCGCGGTCATCCAGACGCCTGGGGCCCCGAAGGCGATGGTCGAGGATTCCACCGGGCGCGGCTACATCATCGAGCTCGGAACCACGATCGGCCGCTGGAAGGGCAAGGTCGCACGGATCGAAGAAGACCGAGTGATCGTGGTCGAGACCTACCGGGATCAGCGCGGCGGCGAGCGTCGCCAAGAGATCCCGTTGCTGCTGCGGAACCCAGAAGAGAAGGAACAGAAGCAGAGCTGATCAATCGCAAGGGGCGACCTGGAGCGCGAGCAGATTTTGCCCCCAACTCCCCCAAGATCGATACCCGATGGCGAACCCACCGATCCGGATTGAACAAGTAGGAGAAGGAGAATCTCCCATGCTCGAGGCGGACCTGAGAGTCCCGCGTGACCACGCACGGCGCGGGTGGTGGCCGGCGGCGCTCGTATTCGCCGCTGCGCTCGCGTGTGCGACGAGCTCGGCCAGTGCCGTCGAAGGCGTCACGGCGGGCCAGCCCGATGAGCCAGCGGTTACCGCCGGCGGATCCCCCACACGTACGCCGGCAGAGCCGACAGGCCGAGTCGACGCCGTCACCTTGAGCCAAGAGTCCAAGCGAGCGGTGCTGACGGTGCGGGGTGCGGGAGCGCTCACGGGGGAGCTGTTCGATCTCGGTGAAGGAACGGTGGCACTGAATTTCGTCAATGTGTCGCTCGCTCACGACGTCGAAGGACGGACCGATCCCACCACGGCTGGCCCGATCCGCCATCTCGATGTCTTCCGGTCTCTGGCCGATGACGGACGGGACGTTCGCGTGGTCGTGGACGTCGCCGCGGGGGCGGTCGCCCACCTCGAGACGCGCGAGGGCGAAGCGACGCTGATCGTCGAGGGTCCGCAGTCTGCGACGCCGGAAGTCGTGGCGCAGGCCGCGCCGCCGCAGACCCCTGCACCAGCGGTGCAGGAGCCGCGAGAGCCGAGTCCGGCAGTCGCCGAGGTTCGGGCACCGGCGCAGGCACCGGCGGCGAGCCCGAAAGCTCGAAGCGCGCGCGGATCGGCCGCGGTCCTGAGCGACATCGAAGGAACGGTCGCCAAGCCGGCGGCGGAGACAGGCGCTACGCCCGTCGTTTCCAACGAGAGCCTGACGGGATTCTTCCAGCCGCCGAGCAAGTACGTCGGAGAGCGAATCTCCATCGACGTCCAGGAGGCCGAGATTCAGAACGTTCTCCGCCTGATCTCGGAGATCTCCGGTCTCAACCTGATCATCTCGGATCAGGTCACCGGCCGAATCACCATCAAGCTGAAGGACATTCCCTGGGACCAGGTGCTCGATCTGGTGTTGAAGACCAAGAACCTCGGCAAGGAGCGCGAGGGCAACATCGTCCGGATCGCGCCGCTCGAGGTTCTCGAGAAGGAGCAGGAGGCGCGCCTGCGCACGCAGGAGCGTTCCAGCAAGCTGGAAGCGGTCATCCTGAAGATCATCCCGGTGAACTTCGCGAGCGCCAAGGACCTGCTCGCGAAGCTTCAGCAGGTGGCGAGCAAGCGGGATGATGCCTCGATCGACGTCGATGAGCGCACCAACTCGTTGATCATCAAGGACACGGACCGAGTCGTCGACGTGATGACCGACCTCGTCCACAGTCTCGATACGCCGACGCCGCAGGTGCTCATCGAGGCGCGCATCGTCGAGGCCACGCTCAACTTCTCGCGCAATCTGGGTATCCAGTGGGGCACGGGTTACGTCGCGAGCCCGGAGACGGGAAATCCGACCGGCTTGCGCTTCCCGAACACGGTGACGGTGGGCGGCTTTCCGACCGGCAAGGGACAGACCGGCGGTGTGCAGCAGGGCCTGACCTCCTTGATCTCGGGCCCGAGCGGCAATCCGCTCATCGTGAACCTCCCCGCGCCGGTCTCGACGGACTCCGGTGGTGTTCTCGGTCTCAGTCTTCAGAGCATCGACGACACGTTCACCCTCGACCTCATCATCTCGGCGCTCGAGGACAGCGGCCATGGCCGTCTGATCTCGAGCCCGCGCGTGATCACGATCGACAACAAGGAAGCGAAGATCGAGCAGGGCTTCGACATCCCGTTCCGTACGGTCTCCGAGGAAGGCGCGCAGGTGCAGTTCCAAGAGGCGAAGCTCCAGCTGGCGGTGACACCACACATCACGCCAGACGAGAGCATCGTGATGAAGATCAAGGTGAACAACGACACGCCGGACTTCTCGCAGACGGTCGAGGGAAATCCGCTGGTCGCGCGCAAATCGGCGGAGACCGAGGTGCTGATCCGCAACGGCCAGACGGCCGTGATCGGCGGCATCTTCCAGATCGACTCCGACGTCAACCGGTCCGGTGTGCCTTGGTTCCACGACATCCCGGTGTTGGGTCTGTTCTTCCGCAAGGATTCGGAACGCGAGCAGAAGAACGAGCTGATCGTGTTCATCACCCCAACGATCATCAAGCGCGCCGAGGGCTGAGAGCCGATCCGAGCGGAGGGAGTGCGAACGCACCAGCGAGGATCACCGCTCACCCATGACCGTCATGAGCCGATGCCGGACGCCGATCGCCGATCCAGGGCCGCGCGCACGACAGTGCGTGTGCGGATCGATCGCGCCACGCGCTACGACGTCGTGCTCTGCGATTCCGGACTGGACGGGCTCGTTCCGATCCTCGACCGGGTCGCACCCGGCGGTCGCGCGGTGCTGTTCACGGATTCGCGCGTCATGGGCATCCATGGGGTGGGCCTCCACTCCGCGATACGGCGCTCGGGGCGCGAGGTATTCGTGCACACGGTCCCAGCGGGCGAGCGCTCCAAGTCGTTCCGTGAGGTCACGCGTGCGTGGAACGCCCTGGTGCGAGAAGGTGTGGATCGCAAGACGCCCCTCATCGCGCTCGGAGGGGGAGTCGTCGGGGATCTCGGTGGGTTCGTCGCAGCAACGTATTTGCGAGGCATCCCGTTGATTCAGGTTCCAACCACGTTGCTCGCGCTGGTCGACTCCTCCGTCGGAGGAAAGACCGGCGTCGACCATCCCTTGGGGAAGAACTTGGTCGGGGCGTTCTATCAGCCCCGAGCGGTGTTCTCGAGCATGGAGGTGCTTCGCACGTTGCCGGCGCGCGAGTACACCGCAGGGTTGGCCGAAGTGGTGAAATCGGCCGTGCTCGGCGACTCGGCTCTCTTCGAGACGCTCGAGGATTCGGTCGAGGCGATTCAGGCGCGAGAGCCGGCAGTGCTGCGACGGGTGATCTCCGGCTCGGTACGTGTGAAGGCGCGCGTGGTGGAGAAGGATCCCAAGGAAAGGGGCGTCCGTGCCAGCCTGAACCTGGGCCACACGTTGGCGCACGCGATCGAGCAGATCGACGGCTACCGGGGCTTGCGCCACGGGGAGGCGGTGGCGGTGGGGCTCGCTGCAGCGTCGCGCTTCGCCCAGGCGCGGGGCTGGCTGACAGAGCGAGCGACGATGAGAATCTGTGCGCTGCTCGACGCCCTGGGATTGCCAACGCGTCGGGCGGGCCTCGACGTGCGGGACGTTGCGCGCGCGATGGGGCGAGACAAGAAGGCGGAGGCGGCACGGGTGCGTTTCGTGGCGCCGCTCGCGATCGGACGAACGGGTTTTCGATGGATTCCCGTCGACGAGCTCGCACAGGAGCTCGTCACGGCGGCGACATGAGACTACTCGTGACGAGGGTGTCGGGCCTGAGACTCGATTGGAGGAAGCGATGAACCGACGTGGATGTCGTGCGTTCCTTGCCACCGCTGCCGCGGGTGCGCTCTCGATAGCGCTCGGCTGTGGGGAAGTGAGCGAGAACGACTTCGGCCAGACTTTGAGCTTCGATGGGTTCTTCACCGACGAGACGTGCGGTACCGGGGTCGTCGAGCTTTTCGCGTTCACGAGCCTGCCGCCCGCCGACGCGGCCAGCTCGAACTGCTACATCGGGAGTCCCTGCATCGCTGCGCTGCAGGTGACGAATCACACCACCGGCGTCCCGATTCCGTCGAATGGTGGCCAAGGTGCAAGCGGAAACCCCGTGCCCTCGACGGAAGGGGTCCGGATCCTGCCCAAGAACATCCACATCGAGTACGCGCTGCCGGTGGGTCAGATCCCGTCTCGCGACATCGTGATGGCAGGCTTGATCGATCCGCTGGGGTCGGAGTGCCGCGAGTTCGAGATCCTTCGATCGACGGATACCTTCGCGATGGTGCAGGATCCGCTCTCGTATCCGGCGCTGCCGTTCACCGTCCGCGCCCGCGTGACGTACGAAGGCATCACCGGGGGCGGTCAGGACATTCGAACCTCCGGCGACATGGACATCGTGATCTTCTGAACGTCCGTGAGTTGGACTTTCGCACCGATTTGAACATCGCTGCACGGCAACACTGAAAAGACCATATCCGGATCTCCCGCAGGAGGAACCGCGAATGAAGGCCTTGGTGAGCATTCCTACGAAGCGCCGCTGGTGGATGGCGGTCGTCCTGCTGGCTGCCGCCGCGTGTCAGGGTGGCGTGGACACCGACCGCGGCCGGACTCCGGACGAGCCCCCGCCGCCTCCGGAAGTGCCCGTCGGCGCGGCATCGATTCGTACGGATCAGGACGTCATTCCCGCTGACGGCATCCTCGTGATGACCGACGCTCGTGGGATCGCGCGAGTCGGCGCGCCGATGACGTTCTTCGCCGATCTGCCCGACGTGACCTGGGTGACCGCGACCGCGGACGACACCGGTACGATCGACGCCTTCCCGACACAGTGCTTGGCCTTCACGGGATTGGACGGCGAGGCCGAGTGCGTGTTGCGTTCCGGCTTCACTCCCGGAAAGAGCTTCGTCAACGTCGCCGGTCCCGCAGAGCTTGGGCTCGGCGCCGCGACGGAAGTGGAGTTCACGTTCGCGGAGGCTGCGGCCGGGGTGACGATCGAAGAGGTGAGCTGCCCCGCGACGATCAGTTCCGGTGACCTGCCGACCCAGGCACAGATCGTCGTTCGTGCGACCAAGCCGGGCCCCGGAGGCACGACCATCGCCGCCGAAGACATTCGCGTTTACTACACGGCGACGGCGGGCAAGTGGGACAAGACCAACGGCAATCGCACCAGTGACGTGACGGACAACACGGGTGTAAGCGATCAGTTCCTGAACCTCTCGCCGGAGGACGACGGCGAGGACGTCAACGTGATCGTGACGGCTGCGGGTGCGCTGCCGCAGTTCTGCTCGAGCCCGATCGCCGTCGGCTCGTTTGCGGAGGACACGGTCTTCGAGATCGCGATCCAGCCGATCACGATCTTCCCCGACGGGACCGAACAGAAGTTCACGATTTCGGTGCGGCTCGCCGACAAGGTGGACGGGCAGGAAGTGGCCCCGAAGATCGACCATCGCATCACCTTCGCAACCCCAGCAGGCGTGATCGAGCCGAGCAAGCTGGTGATTCGCGGCGGCCGTACGGGCACAGGCACGGCCGTCTTGACGCTGCCTGGCAGCGTGACGGGCGCGCTGCTGCCGGATGCCGTGTTGACGGTGCTCGCGGTGGACGAGGTCAGTCGCAAGCAGACCACGTTCGATCTCACCGTCACGCCTGAGGACCTGACGATCGAGGTGGTACCGCTCGACATCGAGTTCACGGGACCGGGGCCGGTGAATGTGTTCGTGGACAACATCCAGGCGCGGGTGACCACGGCGCTCGGGTCGGTGGCTGGACGCAGCGTCACGTTCAACTTCGGCGATGGCAGCGTGAACAAGACGTATCTGGGCGACGGGCACGGCGACCGTGACGCATACCTACGTCAACGTCGTGGACGGGACGTCGTACGAGATCACGGCAACCGATCTGACCAGCAACCAGTCGGCGCAGGGCGACATCACCTTCGCCGAGGCGGCGGGGCCCTGAGGTCTCGGCGGCGTGTATCCTGGAGCTGAGCCGCGGGCCGCACGAAACGGCGGCCCGCGGCTGAACAAGCTACTGAATTCACGCGGTGCGGGCGGGCGGTTTGCCCCGCCGCCTCGATCCGCATGCACGCGGTCGTGGTCGCGCACCGATAGCGAGGGGATGTCACGTGGGCATGTGGGCACGTCTCAGGGCATGGTTCACCGGAGTCTTCCGGCGGCGCTCGGGCAAGACCGGAGATGCGTCGGGTGCCTCCGCGAGGCGGCCCGTCGCGGCGGCGGCCCGCCCCGTTCCAGACTCCGAAGCGTTCGTGAAGCTGGCGGAGCGGTATCTCGGTATGCAGATGGCCGATACGGCGCTTCATGTGTGCCAGCGAGGCCTGGAGGCACATCCGGAGCACCTCGCGGGTTTGGCGCTGCTGGCGCGCATCTACGTGGCGAAGGGTCAGCGGTCCGAGGCGCAGCAGCTGATCGAGCGCCTGCTCGCCACGCATGGGGACGCCGCGGAGCTCGCGGGCCTGCGGGGGCTGCTGACCAGCGCTGCGTCCCCCTCCAACGCCGGTGAGGCCGTGCGCGCCGCGCCCGCTCGACCCGCGATGCAAGACGCGACGCGGCGCGAGCTCCAGGCGCTCGAGGGCTACTTGTCGAGGATCCGACGCGAGCTGTCCCGTGTGGGTCCTGGTTGAGCTCGCGCTGGACGAGCTCTTATCTTGGCCACCCGCGGGTGGCCTGCATTCGCTGACGCAGAGGGTGAGATGATTTCGACGGCTGAATTCCGCAAGGGACTCAAGATCGAGATGAACGGCGAGCCGTACATCATCGTGGACTTCCAGCACGTGAAGCCGGGCAAGGGTGGTGCGTTCGTCCGCACGAAGCTCAAGAGCCTGATCACGAGCAAGGTTCTCGATCAGACGTTCCGATCCGGCGACAAGGTGGACGTGCCGGATGTCGAACAGCACGAGATGCAGATTCTCTTCCGGGTGGGCGACGACATCACGTTGATGGACACGACGTCGTACGAGCAGCACACGTACACTGCCGACGAGCTCGGCGGGGACATCCAGTGGACGAAGGAAGGCATCACCATCGGCGTCCAGGTGTACAAGGGTCGCCCGATTGGCCTGGAGCTTCCGATCTTCGTGGAGCTGGCCATCGTGAAGACCGATCCTGGAATCCGCGGCGACACGGCGACGGGCGGCACGAAGCCCGCGACGCTGGAGTCGGGCGCGACGATCCAGGTTCCGCTCTTCCTCAACGAAGGCGATACGGTGAAGGTGGACACGCGCACGGGTGAGTACGTGGAGCGTCTCTCGAGCGCTCGAGGCAGATCGTGACCGACCGCGACATCGTCGAGCTGATCCGATTTCTCGTGCAGACGGACGTCCGCGAGCTTCGACTGGAGCGCAACGGCGAGCGCCTCGAGATCCTCCGAGCGTTGCCCGGCGGCGCGCCCGAGCCGGTCGTGACCCAGGGCGCCGCGTATCGAGCGCCGGACGTCCAGCCTGCGCTCGCGCAGGACCTCGGGCCGCGCGAGGTGGCCGGGGCCGACGACCAGCTCCGCGCGATCTCGTCGCCGTTGGTGGGTACGTTCTTCCGCTGCCCGGCGCCGGGGAAGCCGGCGTTCGTGGAGGTCGGATCGGTCGTCGACGCAGGTGCGACGCTCTGCATCGTCGAGTCGATGAAGGTGATGAACGAGATCGAGAGCGACGTGAAGGGGCGCGTCGCGCGGATCCTGGTCGAGGACGGCCAGCCGGTCGAGTATGGCCAGCACCTGTTCCTGATCGAGCCCATCCTCTGAGTCCGTGTACGAGCCTGCGATCGGCCACGGCGCGCCGCGATTCCGTCGATGATCCGCAAGGTCTTGATCGCAACGCGTGGGGAGATCGCCCTGCGCATCATCCGCACCTGCCGGGAGATGGGGATCCGGACGGTCGCGGTGTGTTCCACAGCGGATCGCGATGCGCTGCACGTCCGTCTGGCTGACGAGAGCGTCTGCATCGGCCCGCCGCCGATCGCCGAGAGCTACCTCAACGTGCCGCGCTTGCTCGGAGCCGCGGAGACCAGCGGCGCCGACGCGATCCATCCGGGCTACGGCCTGCTCTCGGAGAGCGCCGCATTCGCCGAGGTGTGCGGGAAGTGCGGCGTCACGTTCATCGGCCCGACGCTGCGCAATCTTCGCCTGATGGGCAACAAGGGAAAGGCGCGCGAGGTCGTGAGCCGCGCGGGCATCCCGGTCTTGCCGGGCGTGCCGCGAAAGATCTCGGACGCGCGCGAGGCGCTGCGCGCGGCGCAGCGCGTGGGGTTTCCGGTCCTCATCAAGGCGGCGTCCGGTGCGGGCGGCCGCGGCCTGAAGATCGTTCAGGACCCCGCGGGGTTCGTACAGGCCTACGACATGGCGAAGGCCGACGTGCGGGCCGCGTTCGGGGACGAGCACCTGATCGTCGAGCGCTACTGTGTCGGTGCGCGGCACGTCGAGTTCCAGATCCTCGCGGACGCGGAAGGGCGCGCGATCCACCTGGGAGAGCGTGAGTGCTCGATCCAGCGGCGCTTCGAGAAAGTCCTCGAGGAGTCCCCGTGCGGCGCCATCACGCCGGCGCTGCGGGCAGAGATGGGCGAGGCCGCGATCCAGGCGGCCGCTGCCGTCAACTACCGCAACGTCGGCACGGTCGAGTTCTTGCTCGACGGCAAGGGGCACTATTTCTTCATCGAGATGAGCGCGCGCATCCAGGTGGAGCACCCGGTGACCGAGATGGTCACGGGCGTCGACGTCGTGAAGGAGCAGATCCGCCTGGCGGATGGGTTGCCGCTCGACCTACACCAAGAGGATCTGCGCATGCGCGGGCACGCGATCGAGGCGCGAATCTACGGCGAGGACCCGGTGACCTTCGAGAGGTCGTATGGTACAGTCGCGCGGTATCACCCGCCTGGAGGGAGCGGCGTTCGCGTCGAGAGTGCGCTACAGGTAGGCGACACGGTTTCCACGCATTCCGACCCGCTGCTCGCGAAAGTGATCGTCCACGCCGAGTCTCGTCCAGCCGCGATCGCCAAGATGCGGGTCGCGCTGCGCGAGATGGTGCTCGACGGCCTCCCGACCAATCTCGACCTTCATCGGCGGATCTTCGCCGACGCGGACTTCGTCGACGGTCGAGTGACGAGCGGGTTTCTGGCGCGATTCGCGGCGAGCTCCTGAGCCGCGGCGAACACGCGTACGGGGAAGGGGACGTCGGTTTGGCCAAAGGGAAGCGATCCAAGCCCTCGCTGCTCGAGCGGCTCGGCCTGGCGAAGCTGTTTCGCCGCCGCGGCGACGACAAGCTCATCAACGAGTACGAGGAGATCGTCCGGCAGAATCCGGACGACTACCGTGCGCGCATCAAGCTTGCCGAGTTCTACGCCAAGCAGGGCAACGAGCAACGCGCGGAGGAGGAATTCCTCACCGTCGCGAAGTCGTACAAGGAAGATGGCTTCAACCTCAAGGCCATCGCCACGTACAAGCAGGTTCTGAAGCTCAACCCCGACAACTCGACCATCATCCTGGAGCTCGCGGACCTCTACAAGCGCCAAGGATTGATCCGCGACGCGATCGACCAGTACCACGCGGCGATCGTCATCTTCCAGGCGAATCAGCAACGCAACGAGGTTCTGCACGTCCTCAAACGGATGAGCGAGCTCAGCCACGAGAGCGTGGAGCTCGGGCTCAAGCTTGCCGATCTGTTCGTGAGCGAGGGCTACGTTCGGGAAGCGAGCGACCAGCTGCTCACCGTGGCGGGGCTGCTCGCGGAGCGGGGAGATCGCGAGCGCTCGGAGAGCGTCCTCGAACGGCTCCTCACGATCCACGAGAGCCAGCGGGACGCGCTGCGCGTGATCCAGGAGCTCTACGAGGAGAAGGGCGCGGGCGCCAAGGCGTCGATGGTGGCCGAGCTCGGCCACGAGATCGGAAGTGACGGCGACGTCGCGACCGTGGTTCGCCGTCTGTGGGGCATCGAGGCCAGCGATTCCGCGGCGTTGATGGCGGAGCCGCCAGCGCCGGCCATGCCGGTTCGGCCGGCGGCGCCCGCCAAGGAATCCAAGCGGCCAGCGCCGGAACGCAAGAGTCTGGACGACGAGATCGAGAACTTCATCCAGAGCTACAGCTGGTCCGATGAGGCCGGCGGCGCGGCGCCAGGCTCGAACGAGCTGGAGCTGCCGGGCAGCGCCAGCAGCGACCATCCGAGCTTGCATGGCTCGACCGAGGATGCGTTCTCGTATCCGCTCCCGAACGTCCCGGCGAGCCAGCCGGAGCACGAGGAGCCGCTCGATCGCTGGTCCAGCCCCGAGCCGGCGGAGGGCGTGGAGGACGTGCTCACGCGCGCGCTCTCGGACGACTCGGCGTTGGACGGAGACGAGCGGACCGACGAATCGTCCGCATCGTGGCTCGACGAGGCGGAGCCGTTACCGCCTGCGGCTTACGGTGACGAGGAAGATCCGGCCTTGTTGCGCGTCGAGACCGAAGCGGACGACCGCATACGCCTCAAGTCGGACCGTGACTACCTCGACAAGATGCCGAGTCAGATCGACCCCGAGTCGCTCAACCCGAACAACGCGGAGATCTTCACGCGTTCGGGCTTCGAGCGCGTGTTCAGCGAGTTCAAGAAGGGGCTCGAGCAGCAGATCGGCGTCGAGGACGCCGACACGCACTACAACCTCGGGATCGCGTACAAGGAGATGGCGCTCATCGACGACGCGATCCACGAGTTCGAGACCGCCGCCCAGGATCCCGCGTGGCGAGTCGACGCGTTGACGATGATCGCGCTCTGCCACGAGGACAACGGGGACCTCGAGACCGCGATCGCGTTCCTGAAGGAAGGGCTCGAGACGGACGGGATCACCCAGGAAAAGACGACCGGCCTGCTCTACGAGATCGGCCTGGCACAAGAGGCGCTGGGGCGGTACGACGAGGCGTACGACTATTTCAGCAAGGTGTATGCGGTCGACGAAGACTACCGGAACGTCAAGAAGAAGCTGGCGGATCTTCTCAAGGAGTTGTGAGCGCGCTAGAGTCGCGCGTCGATGAAGGGACGTGCGCGGCCCTGCCGTCCACAGCGAGTGGCCACGGGCGGCGTCGTCGATCAGGCGGGCATAGCTCAGTTGGTAGAGTACGAGCTTCCCAAGCTCGGTGTCACGGGTTCGAATCCCGTTGCCCGCTCCAGGTAGTGGTCGCGAGAACGGTGTTCGTCGGACCCGACAGCGCGTCGCGAAGGGTGCGCGAGGCTCGGGTGCCGGCGCGACTCGTTGAGCGCTCGGCGCGGGTTTACACCGATCGCGCTCGGGGTGAATCGGCAGCCTGACGGTCCGCCGCGGGCCTGGCGCGTTCGGACGTGGGGAGCCTCCCGTGGTCGGCTCCCCTTCGACGGCGCGCCGCCAGCCGTGCTCGTGTCGCGGTCGTCGCGAGGCGAGCGCGCGACTGGAAGCGTCGCGGAGCGCGGGTGACCGGCTGGGGCGTCGACGTGGGGCGGGTCGTCGTCGCGCCCTTCCTTGCGAGTCGCTGAGCCGAGCCCCGGTGAGCAGAGCGAGCTTGGCGCCGCTTGCTGGTCGCCGCGAGGGCACCTGGCGCGGGGTCCGCGTGGCGCCTGCGGAGCGTCGGTGCCCGCCCGCAGCCCGCAGCCGCTTCCCGGCCGCCCGACGCGCCTTGCTTCCGGGCCAACCCGTGGGAACCCCTCGTGAATTCGGGGAATCCGCGTACCCACAAAATCTAGTGGTTCCTCTTGCGGTGGCATACTCAGTCTTGTATGTTCGGGGCCGCGCCGCAGGGGGTCGCCCCACGGCCGCGGCTTCTCACACGATCGGGGTTTGTGGATGCGCATCCAGTCGCTGGAAGTCGTGGGATTCAAGTCGTTTGCCGAGCGGACTCGGCTCGAGTTCACCGATGGCGTGACGGCCATCGTCGGCCCGAACGGCTGCGGCAAGTCGAACATCGTCGACGCGCTCATGTGGGCGCTCGGCGAACAGAGCACCAAGCGCCTGCGCGGTCGCAGCATGGAGGACCTGCTCTTCAACGGCTCCGAGTCGATGAAGCAAGTGGGGCTCGCGGAGGTCCAGCTCACGTTCGGCGTGAACGGCGACGATCTGCCGGCGCCTTACAAGGGCTATCCGACGATCACCATCGGTCGCCGCATCTATCGATCGGGCGAGAGCGAGTACTCGATCAACAACACCCCGTGTCGGCTGAAGGACATCTCCGATGTTTTTCTCGGAACGGGTGTCGGTAGTCGTACGTATTCGGTCATCGAGCAGGGACGCGTCAGCCAGCTGGTCGGCGCCAAGCCGCAGGATCGCCGCGCGTTCATCGAGGAGGTGGCGGGCATCAGCCGCTACCGGAGCCGCCGCCTCGAGGCGGAGCGCAAGCTCGAGGCCACCACGCAGAACCTGCAGCACGTCGACGCCATCCTGGTCGAGCTGGAGCGGCAGGTCGGCTCGCTCTCGCGCCAGGCGCGCAAGGCCGAGCGCTACGAGCAGCACCGCAACGAGATCCGTCGTCTCGACGCGGATCTGACCGGCCGCCACGCCTTGCTGCTCAAGACCGAGCGGGCCGGGCAGGCGGCGCTGCTCGAGGCGTTGGTGCTCGAGCAGGCGGCGGCCACTGCCGGGCTGAGCGGCGCCGAGACGCGGCTCGAGCAACGCCGCCTCGAGCTGGTGGAGCTCGAGCGCAGCGCGCGCGATCGCGACGCCGAGCACCACGCGGTGATGATGCGCCTCACGCAAGCCGAGCAGAGCCTCGCGTACGTCGCCGCCGAACGCGGCCGTATCGCCGATCGCCGTGGCCGGCTCGAGTCCGATCGCGACACGCTCACCGTGCTCCACGGCGAGCTGGAAACGCGGATCGCCGGCGCTTCACAGCGCCACGCAGACGCGCAAGCGGCGCACCAGGCGGCTGCCGCTCATCGCGCGTCCATCGACGATTCGCTCCGCGTGGAGCGGCAGGGCCACGCGACCGTGGAGGCCGAGCTCGACGAGCAGCGATCGCAGCACTTCGGGCTGCTCAACGCGCGATCGATGGTCGAGGGCGAGCTCAAGACGCTCGAGCGCCGCGAGGCGCAGCTGCGCGCACGGGTCGAGCGCAAGGACGCGGACCGCAACGCCGCGCTGCGCCAGATCGAGATCCTGTGCGAGGGGCGCGCCGCGTCGTCCACCGAGCTCGAGCACCTGAATCGGCACCGGGAGGCGCTCGCGGCGGAGCGGACCGAGGTTCGCGAGCGCGCGATCGAGCGTCGCGCGGACCTCGAGAACGTGGTGCGAGCGCTGGATACGGCGCGCTCTCGGCTCGCCCGTTCGGAGAGCCGCTGTGCGTCGCTCGAGGAGTCGTTGCGCCGCCGCGAGGGCATGAACGAGGGCGCCCGTCGGCTGCTGGCGGAGCCCAGGGACGGCGAGTCGGCGATCCGCGGCACCGTGGCGGACGTGGTGAACGCGGACGATCGGCACGCGCGCGCCGTCGAGGCGTGGCTCGGACCGGCGCTCGATTACCTGCTGGTCGATTCGCCGCGCGCGAGCCTGCCCTGGATCGCGCTCTTGCACCGTGAGAGCGCGGGGCGGGCCGGGATCGCCCCGCTCGCCGCGGCGCGCCGCGAGCCGCGTGCCTGCTCGGCACCGCCCGAGGGCGAGGGCGTCGTGGGGCGGCTGCGGGATCAGGTCCGCGTCGAGGAGCCGTTCGCCGCGCTGCTCGACGAGCTGATCGGCGAGGCCTGGCTCGTCGAGTCGCTGGAGCGAGCGGTCGGGCTCTGGGAATCGGGTGTGCGCGTGCCGCTCGTGAGCCTCGATGGCGACATCGTCGAACCGTCCGGAGTGGTCCACGGCGGTACCGTGGCGCAGGCGGCGTCGGGGCCGATCGCGCAGCGCAACGAGATCCGTCGTCTCGAGCAAGAGGTCGCGACGCTGCGCGCGACGCTCGCCGAGCACGAGCACGAGCGCAACCGATTGAGCGCCGATCTCATCCAGCTCGAGGCGCGCTTCGAGGAACTGGGCCGCTCGCTCGAGCGCGACGAGAGCCGCCGCATGGAGGCGGTGCGGTCGCTCGGCACCGCGGAGGAGGCGATTCGGCAGCAGCGCGAGGTGGTCGAGGCGTTCGCGTTCGAGATCGAGGAAGCGACCCGCGAGCTGGCGTCGATCGACGTCGAACGCGTTGCCCATCAGGAGCGGCTGCAATCGACCGTCGCCGCGATCGATCAGCTTCAGGAAGCGCTCCAGGCGGGCAAGGCGCGGCGCGACGAGGTCGTGCGGCGCATCGAGGCGCTCGCCGCCGAGCAGCTGGAGGCCGCCCGTCACGATGCCTCGACCGCGCAGGAGCGGCGCGCGAGCGAGCGCGAGCTCGCCGAGCTCGGCGAGCGGCTGCGGGAGGCCGCGTCCCGGATCGCCGCATCCGTCGAGGAGCAGCGCGCCTTGGATGCGCGCGTGGAGGAGCTGGAGCGCTCGGCCGCGGAAGCCGAGGAGGTGCGGAGCACCGAGGGCGCGTCGCGCGAGCGCCTCGAGGCCGAGCAGCAGGCGCTGGGCCGGCAGATCGACGTCGCGCGTTCCGAGATCGCCGAGCTCACCCACGACACCCGTACCCGCCGCGCGGCGCTCGAGGGCGTTCACGCGGCGCTCCAGGCGGAGCAGGTCCGTCGCGCCGAGATCGACATTCGCATCCAGAGCCTGGAGCAGGGGTTCCAGGATCGCTACGCCGTCTCGCTCGACGCGGCGAGCGCCGTCGTTCCGCCGTCGGAGGTGGAGGCCGAGCGCTGGGCGCAGCGTCTCGACGAGCTTCGCAAGCGGATCCACCAGATGGGCGAGGTGAACCCGGGCGCCGTGGAAGAGCACCGCCAAGTGCTCGAGCGACGGGACTTCTACGCCAATCAGCGCGCCGATCTCGCCAAGAGCTTGGAAGAGCTCACCCAGGCCATCACCAACATCAACCGCACCACGCGGCGGCGCTTCCGCGAAGCGTTCGACATGGTGAAGGAATCGTTCCAGCAGGTGTTCCCCCGCCTCTTTCCGGGTGGGCAAGGCGACCTGCTGCTGACCGAGGGCGCCGACTTGCTCGAGGCCGGTGTCGAGATCGTCGTGCGTCCCGCCGGCAAGAAGCTTCAGTCGATCGACCTGCTCTCCGGCGGCGAGAAGGCCATGGCCGCGCTCGCGCTCATGTTCGCGATCCTGAAGGTGAAGCCCTCGCCGTTCTGTTTGCTCGACGAGGTGGACGCGCCGCTCGACGAGGCCAACATCGGTCGCTTCAACGACCTCGTGCGCGAGCTGGCGGTGGCGTCACAGGTGGTCGTGATCACGCACAGCAAGAAGACCATGGGTGTGGCCGACCGGCTCTACGGCGTGACGATGCCCAAGCCCGGGATCTCCCAGGTGGTGGGCGTCAGCCTCAACTGATCCTCGCGGGCCGCGGGCCTCGCGCTGCGGGGGCTATCGGCGCGGTCGAGGGGGGCCGCCCGCGCCAGGCCGTGGCACGGCGTTGCCGCTGGCGCCAGGGACTGGGCCGGGGGTACCGCCGACGGCGATCAGCATCGCGTTGATGGTCGGCGTGCAGCGCGTCGCGCCACACGTTCCGGTGGTCGCGCCCGTTCGGCGGCGCACGTCCGGGATCGTGCGAGCGCCGGCGCGGATCGCCTGCTCGATGGTCTTGCGACGGATGCCGCGACAGATGCACACCACTTGAAATCCGGCGAGGATCGCGGCGTCCGGAGACGTCGTGACGGATGCGGAGGCTGCCGTGCTCGCCGTGGAGGGTGGCGTCGAGGCGGGGACGCTCGCGTCGGCGACCGGCGCCTGGGGCGACGAGTCGTGCGGGGCGCGAGGCGGAAGAGGATCGTGCGGGTTCACGCGTGACTCGCTGATGTGGGGCGAACGAGCTCGAATTGACGGGATTTTCGCCGGCTCCTTAGGATAACGAACGATCCCCAGCAGGACGAACCCTCACGACACTCGAGACCCATGGCGTATCGACGACACTTCTTCGTTTGCACCACCCAGCGGCCACCGTTCGGCAAGCCGTCGTGCGGCGCGCAAGGTTCCGCGGCCATCGTCGCTGCGTTGACGGCCGAGCTCGACAAGCGGCCCGAGCTCGCCGGCACGGTGGCCATCGCGACCTCGAGCTGTCTCGGTCCCTGCTTCGACGGCCCGACCGTGGTCGTGTACCCGGAAGGCACCTGGTACACGGGCGTGAAGCCCGAGGACGCGCCGGAGATCGGCGAGCGCCACATGGCCGCGGGCGAGCCCGTCGACCGCTTACGCAACGCCGCGCTCAGCGATCCGCCGCGCGACCCGTGAGTCGCGCGGCGCGGCGCGCGAGCGCTCGCGCGGCTCAGTCGTCCGCGAGGACGTTCTTGAGGTCGGGCAAGTCTTCCTTCAGCCGTTGAAGGATGCTCACTTGCAGGGCGTAACGCTGCGCATAATCCTCGGGGTCGATGCCGTGGAAGCGCACGTTGACGATGCCGTCCTCGGTCACGGAAACGAACTCGACGCCGAGGCCGTCGCCCGCGAGCCCCGGCTGAATCTCGCCGTCGATGATGTCTCGGATCTGGTGCTCCATGGCGGCTCGAAACCATAGCGTCGTGTGCGGACCCAAGCAATCGTCACTCGCTGGCGCGCGCGACGGTGCCGCGCGCCCACGGGGTCGCGCGGCGTGAAGATCCGGGTGCTGCTCTTCGCCGCGTGTCGCGAGATCTTCGGCGCGAGTGCGACGGATCTCGAGCTCGGGCCCGGTGCTGCCGTGCGCGATGCGCTCGCCGCCTTGGTTGCTCGCGAGCCGCGTCTCGAGCGGTTCGTGGCCGGCGCTCGCTACGCGCGAAACGATGCCTTCGTGGGTGCGGACGAAGCGCTGGCGGATGGCGACGACGTGGCGGTGATCCCGCCCGTCAGCGGAGGCTGCAGGTGATCGAGCTCAGCGAGCGTCCCATCGACCCGGCTCGGCTCTGGATGCGGTGGCGAGCCCGTCCGCGGGTGGCGGCCGTGCTCTCCTCGGCACGGTGCGCGATCACACCGGCCCCAAGGCCGTCATCGCGATGGAATACGAGGCGCACGGACCGCTCGCCGAGCGCGAGCTCGCGGCGGTGGCGAGCGAAGCGAGCGCGCGCTGGCCGGGCGTACGCATCGCCGCGCAGCACCGCACCGGCCGTCTTGGCCTGGGCGAGGCCAGCGTCGGCGTCGCCGCCAGCGCCGCGCATCGCGCGGAGGCCTTCGAGGCGGCGCGCTGGGTGATCGACACGCTCAAGGAGCGGGTGCCGATCTGGAAGAAGGAGCTCTCGCCCGAGGGCGACGCGTGGGTGCACGGCGAGGAACGCGTCTCGGTCGAGTGACGAGCTGCGCGGGGCGCCACGCGCGGGAGCCGCGCGCGGCGCGCCCGAGGACCGCCGGTGGCTCAAGCCGACCCGAGCCGCTCGATCTGGAAGCGCAGGATCGTCTCGCCCATGGTCAGCTTGTCGCCGCTGCGGATCGCGTACTCCTCGACCACGGAGCCGTTGAGCAGCGTGCCGTTCGAGCTGTCGAGGTCGCGCACCCGGAACTCGGCGGCGCCGTAGACGACCTCGGCGTGATGGCGCGACATCGACGGATCGCTGATCGTGATGTGCGAGTCCTCGCCGCGCCCGATGACGGTGCGTGCCTGGGTGATCGGAAACTCCACGCCCTTCTGCGCGCCGGTCGTGACGACCAGCTTGGCGCGCAGCCATGACGGCGGAGGCTCCTCCACCTGCGACGGGCGAGTGTTGTCGAAGTGGTACGTCTTCTGATCCGGATGTGCGCTGCTCACGTCGATTGCCCTCGTGAGCGCGGCGGGTGGCCGGCGCGCTCGTCGGTGGTCATTGGATCATGTCGTTGGTGCGTCGCAGCCGGTCGGCGAGCTTGTACACCATGCGCACCGCCACGTTCGGATTGCCGAGGAGCATCTCCTCGAAGGTGGTCTTGTCGTAGACGAGGAGCACCGATGGCTCGAGCGCGACGGCGGTCGCGTTGCGCGGCTCGTGGTTCAGGATCGCCATCTCGCCGAAGAACTCGCCGGCGCCCAGCTCGGCGAGCACCCGTTCCTCGCCGCCCACCGACTTGGTGATGCGAATGCAGCCCGACTGCACGACGAACATCGCGTCGCCGTGATCGCCCTCGTGAAAGAGCACCTCGCCTCGACCGAGCTGCCGGTGCGCGGCGGAAGGTGGGCTCGAATGACGTGCCATCGTTCGCAGATCGAATCCCGTCGGGCGAGGATAATCGAGCGCAGAGCCCACGGGAACCCGAATATTCGTCGAAGGGCGACGTCGGAATGCGTGTGCTAGAACGCCCTGCGATGGCCCTCTCGAGTCGCGTCACCGTGACCAGCGCTCGCCTGGCGTGGCGGCTGGTTCCACTGGTGGTCTTGCTGCTGCCGTGGAAGGCGCTCGCCGTCGAGCCGCCGTCCCCCGCGGCCGGATCCGCCACGAGCACGGGTGCGACCGCAGCCCCTGTCGCGTCGAGCCCGGCGCAACCGGCCGCTTCGGAGTACGTCGGCAGCGCGCGTTGCCAGCCGTGCCACGCGCGCGAGTTCGAGACGTGGAAGGATGCCCCCCACGCGCGAACGCTGCACGTGCCCGGTGACGCGGATCGGGCGCGGCTCGCCGAGAGCCTGCAGTGCGCCGATCGGCCCGTCCGCCTGGCGCTCGGGCTCAAGCGGCACATCCGGTTCGTGGCGCCCGACCCGAGCGGAGTGGATCGCGTGCTGCCGTGCCGCTGGAACCGTGCCACCGAGGGCTGGGACATGGTGGGTGCCGAGCCGGGCCCGGTGTTCGCCGACACCTGCGCTTGGTGTCATCAGACGGGACCCCGCCCGCGCCCCGTCGAGAATGGCGTCGGCTGCGAGGCCTGCCACGGCCCCGGCGCCGCGCACGCCGCGGACCCCGAGAAGCACCGGTCGTTCGCCTTCCCGCCGAATCGCCCCGAGCTCGCTGCATCGGTGTGCGGGGCGTGTCATCTCCAGGGTGGGCTCACGCGCGAGGGCCTGAGCTTTCCGGAAGGCTTCCGTCCCGGCACGGATCTGCGGGAAGTGTTCCGTTACGATTGGCAGGCGCTCGACGCGGCGGCGGGCGATCACCACGCGCAGAAGGAGATCCGCTCGGTGCTGGCGGGGACCGCGACGCAACGGGTCTGCGTGTCCTGCCACGATCCGCATCGACAGACCGCGCTCGCGCACGGGAAGCTGCCGGTGAGCGGGCTTTGCGCCGAGTGTCACGTGAATGGATCGGCCGCGCTGCGGTCCGATCGGGAGGCCGTGTGTCCGGTATGCGAATTGTGAGATCGACTCGATGGAATCGCTGCTCTCGCGTGCGGTCGGTGCTGCTCGCCGCCGCCGCTTGCGTCGCGTGGTGCGTCGCGACTCCGCACGCGGCGAACGCCGCCGCGAAGGTCGGCGACCCACTCCCCGAGGTTACGCTCGACCTGCTCGACACGTCGGGCAACGCAGGCCCGACCTTCAAGCCGACGGCGCTCGCGTCGTGGGCGCAGGGCAAGCCGCGCCTCCTCCTGTTCGTGCTTCCCGGGCATTGGCCGTCCAATCTCGAGAGCGCGGATCTGCGCGCCTTCAGCAGCGCGCTCGGCGGCAAGGTCGCGGTCGCGGTGGTGACGGTGCCCAAGCCCGGCATCGCGAGCGCCACCGATCTGCGCAACGCGCTCGGTGACGCGTCGAGCGGCTTGCCGGTCTTCCGCGACGCCGGCTTCGCGTTCGCGAGTGCCGTGGGGATCGGTTCGGCGCCGAGCTACGTCTTCGCCGACAGGGATGGCGTGCTGCGCGTGCTGGGCGCCAAGGCGCTGGCCGCGCCGGTCTCGGGGCCGACGTCGTTCGCGGACTATCTGCGGGCGGGAATCGCGAGCGGCAGCTTCGCCAGCCTCGACTCGCTTCCGGTCTACAAGCCGAATCAGCGCCTGGTGGGGCGCGGCTTCGTGGACCTGGCGCTGCCGCGCCTCGACCAGCCCGGCGCGGCGAAGGTCTCGGACTGGGCCGGCAAGGGCAAGGCCGTGCTGTTGGTCTTCTGGTCGGTGCGCTGCCCGCACTGCACCAAGGAGATGCCGCACTTCGCGGAGGTGGCGACGAAGTACGCGGATCGCCTCACGCTCGTCTCGGTGGCGCGCACCGCCGACGGCGCGATGGAGCAGGAGACTCGGCAATACCTGACCTCGAACTCGCTCAAGTTCCCGGTTCTCGTCGATGCGACCGGCGACGCCATGGACCGTTACATCGTGTCGTCGACGCCCACCAGCATCCTGATCCGCGCCGACGGCAACGTGCTCGCGATCGAGTCCGGCGAGATCGACAACCTCGCCGGATGGCTCGATCGCCATCTCGGCGGCGCCTGAGCCGGGCGCTCAGAAGAGGACGCCGAGCTGGGGCCGAATGGCGAAGATGTCGTCGCGCGACGGGCCGAAGGTATCGCCGGTGAACAGGTAGCCGCCCTTGAGCTCCGCCTTGATGTTGGGATGGGGCTGCCACACGATCCCGGCGTCGATCTCGACGCCCAGGAATGCCGGGTGCGACACGATCTCGTTGGTGTCGTCCTCGTCGTGGACGAAGACCGGCGGGTCGTTGGGGTGGAGCTTGTTGGTCACGATCCGCACCGGGCGATTCAGCCAACCGATCACGCCGCTGGTGAATAGCGTGAAATGGTCGTCGAGCTGGTACGCGGCGGCGAGCTTGCCGTACGTCGTGTTGATGACCGTGGGGAGCTCGCTCGCGGGATCGATCGGGCCGGCCACCTGGTAGAGGACCACCGCGACGTCGAATTCCTGATCGAACGGGAAGGCCTGGAACTTGTGGTGGGTGAGGGCGCCTTCGCCCTTCACGTCGTCCACGGCGTCCAGGATCTGCTGGTTGAGATCGGAGTTGGCGGCACCCTCGGGCCCCACCCGCGGCTGCGCGAAGTCGTCGCCGGCGTCGGGCGGTGACGAGTAACCGACCTCGGTGGTGAGCGTGAGGCCGGATTCCTGGTATCCGCCGCGCACCACGCCGCCCGCCACCAGCACGTCGATGCTCTCGTGCAGGAAGATCGGGATGCCGGCCTTGGCGCCGTCCCGCGCGATGGCCAGCGCGGCGTCGGTCGAGAAGCCGGTATCGAGCAGCGAAGACGCGACGAACGTCTGGAGGAACTCGGGAAAGCCGTTTCGCGCGTAGTTCTGGGCATCCGCGAGCGACAAGCTGCCGTTGAGCGAATCGTAGAAGTCCTCGGACAGGCTCTCGACCAGATCGTCCTCGAGGGTGTCCTTGTCCTTGCCCGGGATCAGCCCGCCGCGCTGCACCTTGCCGACGCCGAACACCCCTTCGCCTTCCACGAAGAAGGGGCCGGAGGCGAAGTGCGCGTAGCCGTCGAAGATCACGGCGTCGCCGTCCCATTGTCCGCCCGTCACCCAGACCGTGTAGGTGCCGATCTCGCGGTCGCCGACGATCCGCCGAGGAGTGACGCTGCCGTCGGTGAGCAGCGTCGCCAGCACGAACTGGCGCACGTCGTCGGCGGCGCGATCGACCGAGTTCTCGCTCGCCTGGTCGGCAGCCACCGAGACGATCCAGTGATCGTTCTCCCAGCCGAGCGGCTTGCCGAGATCCGTCACGAACTGCGCCCGGTCGACGGTGTCGCCGCCCGCGTTCGCACCATTGCCCTCGATGCCGAACTCGAGGTCGGTCGCCGAGTTCGCGAGGATGCCGAGGCCCCAGTTGGAGGGCTGCCGGCCCAGGCGCAAGAGCCCCACCGGCGTGGCGATCTCGGCCCACAGCCGCTGGATCTGGACGTCGTCGGCCTCGTCGACGCTCAGGGCGTCGCCGATCGAGAAGCTCGACGTGCCCTTGGCGAGGCCGGTCAGGATCGACGCCCCCGCCTCGTTGTTGCCGAACAGCACGTCTTGCAGGAAATCGACACGGCCCTTGAGCGTGATCCAATCGCCCAAGGTGAGCTGAGGATCGATCACCATGCGTTGATCGAAGTACTCGAAGGTCTGTCCGCCCGGCATCCGATCCACGGCCACGCCGTCGTAGTAGTGGTACCGGCCGCGCCACCAGCCGGTCATCTGGAGCTCCGGCTCGACGGCCCGTGCCTCCAGCGCGATGGCCGCCCAGCCGAGCAGCGCGGGCACGACGGAACGCAGGATTCGGATAGCTCGACGGTTACGCGTCACGCAACGCCTCGTCGCCTCGGATGGGCATTCACGGACGGGGCTCGCGGCCGCGTCACGGCTCGACGCTCACCGCGCGAAAAACCACGCTGCCCGAGTTGCCGAAATCGTCTTCGACGTCGAGGGCCACGTCGTAGGAGCCAGCATCGAGCGGCGAGGGTAGGGCTCCGTTCCCGTCGGAGTCAAGCGTGCCTGCGAGCGTTCGCGCGTCGCCTTCCGGGGTGGTCAGCGTGGCCCGGAAAGAGAGCCGAGCGGGCCGTTCGGGAAGCGCACGGTAGGCCTCGGCGCGGTTCGGGCTCGGCGCCGTCGCCACCTCGGGATAGCGGCTGGCGACGGAGAGGCCGCTCGGCCTGAGCGTCACGCTGGCGATCGTGATCGCGGTCGTCGCCCGCACCTCGAACGGTTCGCTCTCCAGCTCGTAGGGCGTGCCGTTCCAGTAGGGGATGTCGTCGTTCGGCGGCGTACCGTCGTAGTTGAGTCCCTGGACGCGGATCCGGAACGTGCCGACCGCGTCGTGCTCCGTGATCTCCCAATGCAGCGACCAGAGGTGCGGGTTCGCGGGATCGGTCTCGTCGAAGTCGTAGACCAGGATGGTCTCGTAGCCGTTCTCGTCCAGCGCTCGGCCCCCCGGCAGGCGAAGCGGCGCCCAGCTGCCGTCCTCGGCGCGCTGCTCGACCACCACGTGCGGCGTGTCGACGATCGGATCGCCGCCCAGGAAGCGGATCAGCACGGTGCCGAAGCGCGCGGTGTCGGTGGGCTGCGCAACGATCCGTAGCGCTGGCGAGCGCGATGGCTGCGGCGGGACGTACGGCACGGGGTCGGTCGAGGGGATCGCGGGGCCGGGGTCCACCGCCTGGTCGTTCCACACCAGCTTGGCGAGCATCAGCTCCTGGCCGCGCACGTACTCGCCCCACAGCGGTCCCCACGGGTTGATCTGGATCTCCCGCGAGCCACCCAGCACCCAGTCCTCCGGATTGAGGATGTAGCCGTTGTGATCGGTCGTGTAGCCGAGGACGATCGCGTCGTCGAAGGTCACGCCTGGCAACGCGATGGCGAGCTTGCGACGGGTCTCGAAGCTCCACGGCGTGGTGGGCTCGCCGGGCGCGCCGAGCAGCACCAGGTCGCGCGTCGCCGCGGGCCCCGCGCCCGCGGTGGTGACGGGCACGCCCTCGAGCGTGAACAGCCCCGCCTTGGCGTAGAAGAGGAAGCCCGGCTCGGTGTACGGGCCTCGTTCCGGGTTGATGCCGACCACGATGTCCCGAAGCAGATCGTCGGTGGACGCATTCGCCTGGAAATCGTCGGTGAGCAGCCCGAACAAGAGCCCCGCCAGCGTGTTCTGGAGCAGCTTCACGCCGTAGGTCGCCGGTCGCGACAGGCATTGGAAAGGCGTGAGCACGCCGGGGATCTGCGGGATCCCCGGAATCACGTTGGTGAGATCGGAGATGATCCCGCAACCGATCGCTCCGAACGGCGCGTCGAACTCGGGATAGGGATGGCCGGGTGCGTCGTAGCCGAGCAGCTGGCGGTCCTCGCGGAAGGTGAAGACCGCGGAGCGTATGCGCGTCGGCGCGCCGGTGGTGTGGATCGAGTCGAAGAGCTTGGCGATCACCGGGGCCGCCGCGTTGGCGATCGTCTCCATGCCCTGGAAGTTCTTGTTCTGGCGCGTCGCCTCGAAGCCGATGAGCGCCTCGGCGGGCTGGATGTCGCCCGTCGACCCCTGCACGTGGACCACCGGGATCCCCAGGCGCTCGCGCGTCTTGGTCTCGACCATGCCGATCACGTCGGTCGAGTAGAAGAGATTCTTCTGGGTGAGGGCGGTGCCGTGGATCGGGAAGTTGACCAGCGCCAGCTTGGGCGTGCCGTCCGCGCGGTCGAAGCGCATCACGATCAGACGGTGATCCTTGATCCGTCCGTCGGGCTTGCCGTCCGGCAGCAGCTCGCCGGTGGCGGGGTCGGCGCGGCTCGGATCGGAGTTGTCGACGAGGTCGTTGTCGTCGTTCTCGAAGCGCCGGTCGTGGAACATGAAGTCGGCGCGATCGAAGTCGAGATCGAAGCCGACCCCCATCGTCGCGGGCTCGCGATCGCGCATCGCGCGCACCACCGACGAGGCGATCGCGCGCGTGATGCGGGTGAAGATCTCGGGGTTGAACGAGTCCAGACCTCCGAAGCTCTGGAAGATGAGGTTGTCCCAGAACCGACCGCCGGACGCGTGGGTGTGGCTCGCGGACAGGAAGAACCGCCCGTTGAGGTCGACGCCGGTGCGCGCGCGGACCAGCCGCAGCACCTCGTCGCTGAGCACGTTGGGCGGCGCGATCATGTCGATCCGCGCCAGCACGATCGTCTGCTCTTCGTCGTCGCCGACCCGCGTCAGCGCGATGGTGCGAGCGAGTGGCGGCGTGTGGATGCCGATCGAGGGCGGGATCAGGAACGAGTAGGGGCGCGGACGCTTGTCGCCTTCCGGTGGCGAGGGAGCGCCGCCGGAGATCGCGCCGACGAATCCTTCGTAGCGCCCGGCGTACCCGGCGAGTCCCACGCCCACCGGGAACGGGATGCGCTCCTCCGCGTAGCCGACGTGGAAACCGGCTGGGAGCGCGGGCAGCGGCTCGACGCTCGGCGCGGACGCGTGGCGTGATCCATTGCAGCCGAGCGCCGCGGTGAGAGCGCTCAGCAGCGCCAAACCCCACGCGACGCCGCGCGGGCCGCGTGGGGTGGGGTGGACGGGAGACATGTCGGAAGTCGTGTGCCGCCGGTCCCCGTCCATGGACGCGCGAGACCTCAAGCTCGGAGCGCGAGCGCGCTCAGAGCTGCTTGAACGCGAGATACGGGGTCACGTGCTCGAGCTGCTCCTTCTGGCGCTTGGCGCGGTCCTGGACCGTGGTCGTGGGCGGGACGATGACCTTGTCGCCCTTCTTCCAGTTGACGGGCGTGGCGACGCCCTTCGACGTCGCGGTCTGCAGACTGTCCACCAGCCGGACGATCTCGTCGACGTTTCGCCCGTTGGCGAGCGGGTAGTAGATGAGCGCGCGCACCGTGCGATCCGGGTCGATCACGAACACCGCGCGCACCGTCACCGTGGCGCTCTCGCCCGGATGGATCATGCCGAAGAGCTGCGCGACCTTGGTGTCGAGGTCGGCGATCATCGGGTACGTGATCTCGACGCCGAGCTTCTCGCGGATGCTCTCGAGCCACGCCAGGTGGCTGTGGATCGAGTCGATCGAGAGACCGATCAGCTTGACGCCGCGCTCGTCGAACTCCTTCTGACGGCGCGCGAACTCGCTCAGCTCGGTGGTGCACACCGGCGTGAAGTCGGCGGGATGGGAGAAGAGCACCACCCATTTCCCGTCCTGCCATTCCGAGAACTTGATGGGACCCTGGGTGGTGTTGGCCTGGAAATCGGGCGCCTTGTCACCGATGCGGGGAATGCCCGTCGTGCCGTCAGCCATCGTCCTGCCTCCTTCTTGTGCACTCGCTGCCGCGAGATTGAGCGCCTGGCACGCAGCCCAGCGCGTTCGCGAGGGACGACCGCGGTCGCGCCACGCGAACGGCTTCCAGGTTCTAGGACTCGGGCGCGGGCCTGTCAACCGCGCGCGCGTGCGCTCGGAGGTCGCCTCGCGCCTCGCGCGAGCGCGAAAGATCGAGTGACGGCGCGCAGATGGAGCTCGCGCCGTTGGCGAGCGCACCCGCTCGGCACGGTCGCCGGCGCGCGCCGGCACGCCGCGCACGCACGCGCCGCCGCAACCGAGTGGAAGCGGGTACGGGCCTTGCTACGTCGGGGCTCGATTGCTGCGCGTCGATGCCCATGCCGATGCGCGAGCGTTGCCCATGGCCGCCGAAGACGCGCTCACCTCCACCGATCGGTTGCTCTCCGCCAACGCGGAGCGCACCGAGAAGCTGCGCAGTCAGCTGCGACGCCTGGGCGTGCTCTACAACGTGACCCGGGTGGTCACGCAAGCACCGGCGCCGGACGAGGCGCTGCAGGCGATTCTCGACGAGGTGATGACGGCGACCGGCGCAACCAGCGGCTCGATCGCGCTCATCGATCCACAATCCGGTGATCTGGAGGTTCAGGTCCATCGCGGCTTCGCGAGCCGCAAGATCGAGCGCTGCGTCCTTCATCCCGGCGAGGGCATCACCGGTTGGGTGGCGCTGGAAGGGCGCTCGGCGCTCGTGCCCGACGTCCGCGCCGAGCGTCGCTACGTGCGCATCGACGCGCGCGTTCGCTGCGAGCTGGCGGTGCCCATCCGGGACGGCGAGCACGTCCTCGGCGTGATCAACGTCGATCACACCCGGGTGGGTGCGTTCGACCAGCGCGATCTCGAGATGCTGGAAGCGGTCGCCACCCAGGCGGCGGGAGTGCTGCGCGTGGCGCGGCTGATCCGCACCCTCGAGTCGCGCACGCGCGCGCTCGAGCAGATCGCGGCGGTGGGGCGCAGCCTCGTCGAGACCCTCGAGCCGCGCGACGTGTTCCATCGCATCGCCGTCGCGGCGCGCGAGCTGCTGGGAGCGCGCCTGGCGAGCCTCTACCTGCTGAACGAATCCGGCGATGCGCTGGAGCACGCGTCGTCCGACGGCCCGCGCTGGCTCGCGCACGAGAAGCCCGTGCCGGTGGCCGGAAGCCGGCTCGGCGAGGTGGTCCAGACCGGCATCCCGGTGCGCGTGCGCAACGTCGCCGAGGACGCGCTCTTTCGCGCCAAGGAGCAGGCGCGGCAGGCGGGGTTGGTGTCGATGCTCGCGGTGCCCGTGCTCGATCGGGAGCGCGGCCTCGGGGTGCTCGCGGTCTACACCGAGCGCGAGCGCGGCTTCGAGGACGAGGATCAGAGCCTGCTCGCGGCGCTCGCGACGCAAGCGGCGATCGCCATCCGCGCCGCGCACATGCACGAGGGCCGGCTGCGCGCGCAGGAAGAGCGCAGTCGCCAGGAGCGGCTGGTGCTGCTCGGCGTGCTGGCGGCCGAGGTGGCGCACGAGGTGCGCAATCCGCTCTCGGTGATGAGCCTGCTCGTGCACAGCCTGCGCACCTCGCTCGCCGAGGGGGATCCGCGCATCGAGGACGTGCGGGTCTTGAAGGAGAAGATCGCGCACCTCGACCAGCTCACCGGGCGCATCCTCGGGATGGCGCGCTCGCGCCCCACCGAGGTGGAGGTGCATTCGCTGGGCGAGCTCGCGCAGGGAGTGGTGGAGTTCGTCCGCCCGCGGCTCGAGCGCCACGGGATTCGCATCTCGCTCGAGATCGCCGACGATGTGCCGCCCGCTCGCGTGGTGCGCGCCGAGATGGAGCAGGCGCTGCTCAATCTGCTGCTCAACGCCGAGCAGGCGATGCCGGCGGGCGGGCGGCTCGCGGTGCGCGTCCACGGACGTCATCCCAAGGACGGCGCGCCGATGGTGGTGATCTCCGTGGCCGACAGCGGTGTGGGCATCGACCCCGCCACGCGGGTGCGGATTCTGGAGCCTTTCTTCACGACCCGCGACGGAGGCACCGGCCTGGGGCTCTCCGTCGTCCATCGGATCGTGGCTACTCACGGGGGGACCCTGCGCGTTCGCTCCAAGCTCGGCAAAGGGTCCACGTTCGCGATCGAGGTGCCGGCCCATGGCGGCTGAACGCAACCCGCAGCTGCTCGTCGTCGACGACGAGCCCGACGTCCACTATTCGTTCCGGCGAATCCTGACCGGGCGGCGCGTCGAGCTGCTCGAGGCGCGCAGCGCCGAGGAGGCGCTGCGCGTGCTGGCGCGCGAGGAGCCCACCGCGGCGCTGGTCGACGTTCGCATGCCCGGCATGAGCGGGGTCGAGCTGCTCAAGCGCATCAAGGCGGATCATCCGCGCATGCCGGTGGTGATCATGACCGCGCACGCCAGCACCGACGTGACCATCACGTCGATGCGGGAGGGCGCCTTCGACTCCATCCGCAAGCCGTTCGACGTCGAGCAGCTGCTCGCGGTCATCGACCATGCGCTCGAGGTGGGACGCAGCGAGGTCGGCGCCGCGCGCGACGACCGTCCGCCCGTGGCCGGCGAGGACGGCGAGGAGCTGATCGGCGGCTCCGCGGCCATGCACGACGTCTACAAATCGATCGGTCAGGTCGCCGGCCGCGACGTGGCGGTCTTGATCACCGGCGAGAGCGGCACCGGCAAGGAGCTGGTGGCCTCGGCGATCCATCGCCACAGCCGCCGCGCCGGGCGCCCGTTCGTGGCGCTCAACTGCGCCGCCGTCCCGGAGACGCTGCTCGACACCGAGCTCTTCGGTCACGAGCGCGGTGCCTTCACCGGCGCCACCAGTCGAACCGTGGGGCGTTTCGAGCGCGCCGACACCGGCACGCTCTTCCTCGACGAGGTGGGCGAGCTCGGCATGGGGGCGCAGGCCAAGCTCTTGCGGGTCCTCGAGACCGGCGAGATCGAGCGGGTCGGCGGCGTGGCGCCGGTGCGGCTCGACGTGCGCGTGATCGCCGCCACCAACCGCGACCTCGCGCGCGAGGTCGCCGCCGGACAGTTTCGCGAGGACCTCTTCTACCGGTTGAACGTGGTGCGCATCCATCTGCCGCCGCTGCGCGAGCGCGGCAGCGACGTGGTGCTGCTCGCCGAGCACTTCGCGCGGCGCTACGCGGTGCTCTTCCGCAAGGAAGTGGCGGGGCTCGCGCCAGGCGCGGCGGATGCGCTCACGGCGCAGGCTTGGCCCGGCAACGTCCGCGAGCTCGAGAACACGATCAAGCGCGCGGTCATCCTCACCCGCAACGCGCGCCTCACGGTCCAGGACGTCACCACCGCCCACGAGCCGCCCGCGCAGGAACGGCGCGGCGATCGGCTGGAGGTGCTGTCGCGCGAGCTGCTGACCGCACTGGTCGAGGCCGGCGGACCGCAGAGCGTGCTGGATGCCGCCGAGCGGCTGCTCATCGAACGCGCGCTCGGCGAGACGCAGGGCAACGTCAGCCGCACGTCGCGGCTGCTCGCCGTGAATCGATCCACGCTGCGCAAGCGCATGGTTCGGCTCGGGGTTCGAGGCGGTTGAGCGATGGCGCCGGAGAGCCGCGGATGGCGCCCGGGCGCCGATCGCTTCGTTCCCGACAGCGGCGCAATCGTGACGCCCCGCGTCTTTGCTGCGAAAAAACCGGCGTCACGGAGATCGCAGGCGAGGCACGGGGTTTGCCTAGACGATGCATGCGGCTTCGAGATTTCGGGGCCTTCACACGACGTCGAAACATCCACAACCCGACGAAGGAGGGGAGTCGAGCCATGAAGCGTATCGAAATCGAGGGACGTCAGCGCGGACGTCGACGGTTGCGCACCACCTTTCTCGCGGCGGCCATCACGGCTTGTGGGATCGCGATGCCCGACGCGTCGAACGCGACGCCGTCGACGACCTACTGGTCGCCTGCGACGACGTACATCCAGCCGTTCGGTGTCCTGCACATCACGTACGACACGTATTTTCGCGAGAACGCGCTCTACCCGATCGATACCGGGCTCGAGGTCGGAATCCTGCCCTTCGACAAGCTGCAGATGGAAGTGGGCTTCGATTTCTTCATGCCCATCAACAAATCCGCAGGTGACCCATACGACTTCCCGATCGTGTTCAATGCCAAGGTCGGTGCTCCCGACAACGCCTACTTCGACGGCAGCCCGGCCTGGTCGTTCGGGTTCTTCGGGCTCGGACTCGAGCACGACGTCACCGATCAGAACGCCCTTCACTTCGAGATCTCGCGGACGTTCGAATCGTTCGGTACGCCGACCATCGGCCTCTACTACGGCACCAACGAGGATCTCTTCAAATCGCACACGGGCGACACGGAACCGCTCGGCTTCATGGCCGCCTACACCTCGCCCAACATCGACACCAAGGACGTGATTCCCGGGCTCGACCATCTCAACCTGACCTGGGACATCCAGAGCGGCCGCAACGCCCTGGGCGCAACCGGCGCCGGGATCGTCGCGTACTTCACTCCGGCGATCGATCTCATCACCGGCCCGGTGTGGTTCTTCGACAACGACGTACAGCCCGGCGCGGACCCGTGGATGTGGACGGTGCAGGTCGACATCGACATCGACGTGTTCTCGAAGCTGAAGGGCGAAGCTCCCGCGGCCGAATGATCGGCTGACGAGCGCATCCCTCGATCTCGTTTCTTCACCGCGGCGCCGGCCCGAGTGGGTCGGCGCCGCGGTTTTTCTTTTCTAGAAACGGTTGCGCGTCGAGTGCCGCCGCTCGCACGCTCGCTCGTCCCGGTCTCACCACTCGCGGTTCTCGCGACTCGATTGGTGCCTGGCGACCAACCTTGGTCCCCGAGACGCATGCGCGCCAGCGCTCGTTCGATGCGCCCATCGCGCCCGCTGCGAGATCGCTGACGTTTTCGATCGCGTCGCGATGCGTCACGTCGGCACGGCGCTTGCGCTGCGAACCGCTCCACGCAGACGTGGCGGAGGGAGTCCATGAAACGAATCGAAGCGATCGTGAAGCCATTCAAGCTCGACGAGGTACGGCAGGTGCTGACTCAGCTTGGCATCGCCGGCATGACGGTGACGGAGGTGCGCGGTTTTGGCCGCCAGAAAGGGCATACGGAAACGTATCGAGGCGCCGAGTATCGAATCGATTTCGTGCCGAAGGTGAAGATCGAGATCGTCGTGCACGACGAACGAGTGAAGGAGATCGTGACGGCGATCACGGCGGCCGCACGCACCGGGACGATCGGTGATGGAAAGATCTTCATCACTCCGGTGGACGACGCGGTTCGCATCCGAACGGGCGAGAGCGGAACGCAGGCGGTTTGAACCACGAGCAGTCGGGCGACTCTTCGAGGGAGTCGATCGGCGGAGGAGCGGCAATGAAGAAGAGGGTGGTGACGAGGTGGATGTTGTGCGGGCTGCTCGCGGTGACGGTGATCGCGACGCACTCCGTGTCGGCGCATGCCCAGGAGCCGGCGGCGGCCCCCGCTGCGGAAGCTGCGGCGGCGCCGGCGCTGCCCGCGTACTTCTCTGGAGCGAACGCGGACCCCGCCAAGCCGAGCTGGCCGGATCCGACGGGCGCCGCCGCGGGCGTGTGGGCGACACCGGCTGGCGACGCCAAGGGCGATGCGCCGGCGGGCTTGTCGCTCACGGATCTCTACGATCGCGTGGCCCACAACCTGTTCTCCATCAACATGGTGTGGGTGATGGTGACGGGCTTCATGGTCATGTTCATGCAGGCCGGGTTCATGTACGTCGAGACGGGGTTGTGCCGCGCGAAGAACGCCGCGCACACCTCGGCGATGAACCTGATGATCTATCCGCTCGGCTGCCTCGCGTTCTGGGCCTACGGCTTCGCCATCGGCTGGGGCAACTGGTTCAACGGGCCGGTGGCGCCCGGTTGGTACTCGTCGCTCGGACCTGGCACGTCGGTGCTCAATGGCGGCATCGGGCTGGGCGCCACGGGCACGGGAGCCTTCAAGTACGGCTTGCTCGGCACGAAAGGTTTCTTTCTCGGCTCGTCCGTTGGGGACGTGAGCGTCCTGGCGCTCTTCTTCTTCATGATGGTGTTCATGGACACCACGGCGACCATCCCAACCGGTGCCATGGCCGAGCGCTGGTCGTGGAAGAACTTCACGCTCTTCGGCTTGTGGGTCGCGTTGCCGTATTGCATCTACGCCAACTGGGTGTGGGGCGGTGGCTGGCTGGCTCAGTCGGGACTCAACTGGAGCTTCGGGCACGGCGCCGTCGACTTCGCTGGATCGGGGGTCGTCCACGCGATGGGTGGCTTCATCGGGCTCGCGGGTGCCATCGTGATCGGCCCACGCATCGGCAAGTTCGTCAACGGCAAGCCGCAGGCGATTCCTGCGCACGACATCCCCGCGGTGGTGCTGGGCACGTTCATCCTGGCGTTCGGCTGGTTCGGCTTCAATCCAGGCTCGACGCTCTCGGGTACGGACCTGCGCGTCAGTTACGTGGTGGTCAACACCATGCTCGCGGGCATCATGGGCGCGTTGACGTCGATGCTCACGTTGCAGGCGAAGGGCCTCAAGCCCGATCCGTCCATGATGTGCAACGGGATGCTCGCTGGTCTGGTGGCCATCACGGCGCCGTGCGCGTTCGTGGACCCCTGGGCGGCGGCGGTCATCGGCGGCATCGCGGGCGTGCTCGTCGTCTTCAGCGTGTTCTTCTGGGAGAATCGCGGTATCGACGATCCGGTCGGCGCGATCTCCGTGCACGGCATCAACGGCCTGTGGGGCGTGATCTCGGTGGGCATCTTCGCCACGGGTCAGTACGGTGCGGGCTGGAACGGCGTGGTGCGTCCGGAGATGGTCGAGAAGTACGGTTCCGACGGCGTCCGCGGGCTGCTCTACGGTGACATCTCGCAACTCTGGGCGCAGCTGCTCGACGCTGCGGTGGTCGCCGTGTTCGGGTTCGTCATGGCGTACGTGTGGTTCAAGCTGAGCGACAAGATCACTCCGATTCGCGTCTCGAAGGAGACCGAGCTCGCGGGCCTGGACGGCCCGGAGATGGGCGCCTTGGCCTATCCGGACTTCCCGATTCACAGCGGTCCGCGTTTCGGCTGAGCGCCGCGCGCGATCCTCTCCCGGAAGGGCCGGCCCCGCGGGGCCGGCCCTTCCGCTGCGAAGGCGGATGACCCTCCGATGATCCACGACGTGCCGCTGTGGACCGTGCTGCCGTTCGTGGGGATGCTGCTCAGCATCGCGCTGCTGCCGCTCTTCGCGCCTCATCACTGGGAGCCGCACCGAAACAAGGCGCTGATCGCCGGCGCCTGGTCGGCACCCGTCCTTCTCTACTTTCTGGGCGGCCATGGCGTGGCGGGAGCGCACGAGCTCCTCGACAAGGGCCGGGACTATGTCTCGTTCATCGTGCTGCTGGGCTCGCTGTTCGTGATCACGGGCGGCATCCACGTTCGAGGGTCGCTCTCGGGCACGCCGCTCGTGAACACCGCGATCCTCGGCTTGGGCGCCTGCTTGGCGAGCCTGATCGGCACGACGGGAGCCTCGGCGCTCTTGATCCGGCCGCTGTTGCGCGCCAATCGCTCGCGGGTGCGCACCCAGCACATTTTCGTGTTCTTCATCTTCGTGGTGTCGAATTGCGGCGGCTTGCTGACGCCGCTCGGTGATCCGCCGCTCTTCCTCGGCTTCCTGCGCGGCGTCCCGTTCACGTGGACCCTCCGGCTCTGGAAGGTCTGGCTGCTCGTCAACGGAACCCTGTTGGTGCTCTTCAACGTCTGGGATCAGGTCGTGCTCGATCGCGAGGAGCGCGAGCGGCCGGGATCGCAGCTGGAAGAGGTGATGAAGCACGAGCCGCTTCGGATCTACGGCGGCATCAACGGCTGGTTCCTGGCCGCGGTCGTGCTCGTGATCTTCCTCGCGGGGCAGGGTGTGGGCCACGGCGGCAAGCCATGGCCGTTCGGCGTGCAGGAAGGTGCGATGGCGCTCGCCGCCGCGGCCTCCTGGATCGCGTCGGGGCCACACAACCGGCTCGAGAATCGATTCACCTTCGCGCCGATGGCCGAGGTCGCGATCTTGTTCGCGGCGATCTTCGTGACCATGACACCCGCGCTGCTCAAGCTGAACGCGAGCGCGGCGTCACTCGGGTTGACCGAGCCGTGGCGTCTCTTCTGGGCCTCCGGGGTGCTCTCGAGCTTCCTCGACAACGCGCCCACCTACCTGACGTTCGCCGCGGCCGCCAGCGGCCTCGCCGGGGTGCCGCTCGAGGGACGGTTCCTGGGCGAGCTGTTGGCGCAGGGCCCGGCGTGGGCGACGGCGCTCGCGGCGATCTCGTGCGGATCGGTGTTCATGGGGGCGAACAGCTACATCGGCAACGGCCCCAACTTCATGGTCAAGGCGATCGCCGAGGAGAGCGGTGTCGCGATGCCCAGCTTCTTCGGCTACATGGCGTACTCGGGGGCGATCCTGATCCCGATCTTCGTGCTGGTGACGCTGGTGTTCTTTCGATGACGCGCGCGGACGGCGTTCCGCGGGCGCGAGACGGAGGTGCGAGGATGTCCAAGCGAAACGTCGCGTCGAGATTCCGACTGCACTCGACATTGATCGCGTGTGCCGCGATCGGAACGGCGGTCGCGCTGATCGTGCCGGTGCTCGTCGAGGCCGAGCGACAGGGCGTGCACGTCGGGGCGAGTGCGATCGCCAACGCCGCGCTGGCGGCCATCGGGATCGCGTATCTCTTGTGGGCGAGCGCGTGGGCGCTGCCGGTGGTGATGAACGGAGCCACGCTGTGGCTCGAGCGTGTCCGCGTCCCGCAGCCGTTGATTCGCGCGGCGTTGCTCGTCGTGGCGCCCGTGCTGCTGTTGGGCTCGGCGACCTACGGGGTGCTGGGGGGCGGCGTCGCTCAGTACCGGCGGGTGCGGCGCGCGTCCGCGCGTTGAGACCTCCGGAAGCGGCCGAGCGGCCGACGCGCCTGGCCGCCGCCAGCGGCGGTGCCGCGAGGCCACCTCGGCCTTTCCGCGAGTCGCCCGGGAAAAAAAAGACCGGCCCGAGGGGGCCGGTCGTTCGAGGCCGCGCGAGCTGCGCGCGGCGCTCGGCGGGCGCGGATCAGGCGGCGCCGCGCTTCTTGCGCACTTCCTGCAGGACCCGCTGGTACTCGATCTCCCAGGCCTGGGTCCCTTCCTGCAAGTGCTTGAGCCGCCCGCGCACCTCGACGTCGATCGCGTTGTCCTCTTCGAGGTGCTTGCGCATCACGTCGTGGATGTGACGGCGTAGCGTCGGATCGTCCGCGAACACCTCGTCCACGTTCGCGCTCACCATGAAGCCCTCGATGATCTGATCGATCAGCCAGTCCACGCCGTCGTCGCCGACCTTGTGCTTGCGCTCCTCGGCGACGATCCGCCGGACGCGCCCCAGCTCGGTCTGCGGCAGGTTGCGCTGCTGCACGAGGTCCTTCGCTCGATCCAGCACCTCCGAGTCCACTCGCACGTACTGATCGAGAATGGCACGCACGTCCAGCTCGGCCTCCGCGACCCGATCCGGCGCCACCTCGATGTCCCGAGCCGCGTTCAACGTGCCCAGGATGTCCTTGGCGAGCGGCTCGATCTTCGACCGGTAAAGCTTCATGCTTCGCCCCTTTCCGCGTCCTCGTTCGACAATCGATCGATCGAGTCTAACAGACCCCTTCGCGATGCGGCGATCGAATTCGTCACTTTCCTCTGCGCTCTCGCCGACGTTCTCGCGCCTATACTGACGAGCGCGCGAGCGCAGGTATTCGCGCCCGTTCGCGGCGAAGGCGATGCTGAGCCCTCCCCATTTCCTGGCGCTCGATCTCACGGGCGTGTGCAATTTCCGTTGCACCACCTGCGTCCTCGATCAGCGCTATCCGGACCCGATTCTGATGCCGCGCGAGGTGCTCGACGCGCTGACGCCGGTGCTGCCGGTGGTCGGCGGCGTGGCGGTCGGCTGCAACGCGGAACCGCTCTTGCATCCACGGGCCGCGGAGTGGGTGGCGTGGATCCGCGCGCGCACCGCCGGGCGCATGCTCGTGATCACCAACGCGAGCGCTCTCGACGACGCGCGTGGCGCGGTGCTCCGCGACGCGGCGATCGACGAGCTCGCGGTGAGCATCGACGGCGCCACCGCCGCCACGTTCGAGCACGTGCGATTGCGCGCGGATTTCGCCCAGGTCCGCCGTAACGTGGAGCGCTTCGCCGCGGCCCGCGCGGGGCGCGGACCGGCGCTCACCGTGATCTTCACGTCGATGGCGGAGAACGTGGGCGAGCTCGCCGCCGTGGTCGAGCTGGCGGCAAGCTGGGGCGCCACGCGGCTCGTGGTCAACGGCTACGAGCCGTACGTGGAAGAGCGTAGCTCGCAACGGCTTTGGAAGACCGTCCTGGAGGACCGCGCGATCGAGACGAGTGCCGCGATCTTGGTGGGTGCACGCAAGCGGGGAGCGGCGTTGGGCGTCGAGGTCGTGCTGCCGGAGCTGGTCGCGCGTGCCGTGTCGACCTGTTCGTTCGTGACGCCGGTGGTCGGGCCGCAGGGCGCCGTGAGCCCCTGCCCGGCACTCTCGTACGCGCGCGAGGTTCCGCTTCGCCCCCAGCCGATCGTCTACGCGCGCCGCGTCTTCGGTCAGCTCCCGCAGCGCTCGTTCCGCGAGATCTGGGAGGATCCGGCGTACGTCGCCTTTCGCGAGCAAGCCACGTGCGGGACGTTCCGCGACGCGTCGTGCGCCGGATGCCTGGTGGCGACCGGCGCGATCTGTCCGCGCGCCTGAACCCCGCCGCGGCGGTCGCGCCGGCTCACCGGCGCGGCACGCGGTCGGAAGCGTCGCGCAACGAGCTCGGGGGGCCCAGGATCTCGCTCCACACGAGGGCGCGCTGGAGCTCGGTGAGCCGCCGAGGGAGCACCGCCGCCGGCGCGAACGTCGGGCCGTGGGTGATCACCGGCGCCGGGCCGCCACCGGCGACCGTCTGCGTCTCGAGAAGCGCCGCGTGCCCCTCGCGCGCCTGCGTGAGGTCGAGCTCGAGGTGCCGTGTCTCGACCGCGTCGTCCAGACGGCGAGCCTCGAGCCCGCCCACGTGGGAGTCGAGATGCCTTCGCTCGACTCCGCCTCCCACGTCGCCTCGGTCGTGCCTGGGGGGCGCTTCCTCGGGCACGCTCGGTCGAGGAGCCGCCGGCCTCCGGGGCGGCGGCGCGGCACGTGTCTCGGCGCCGGTGGTGGCCTCGCCCCGCGACTGCGCCTCCGCAGCGCGCTGCGCCTCGCGCAGCTTCTTCTCGAGCTCCGCCAGCAGGTCGAGCCCACGGCTGCGCGGTGCGCCGGCTGGCCCGCCGCGCTGCGTTCGCGTCGCCTTCTTCTCGAGGCTTTTCGACACCCAGCCCAGGACCAGGAAGACCCCGACGACGATGATCTTGATGAGATCGCCGTCCACGACGTCAGGCCTTGGGCTCGCCGGGGGAGCTCGACTCGCCTTGCGAGCCACCGGCGATGGACGAGCGCATCTCCGTGTCGGCGACCAGGTTCTTCATCCGGTAGTAGTCCATGATCCCGAGATTCCCCGAGCGGAACGCGTCGGCCATCGCCTTCGGCACCTCGGCCTCGGCGAGCACCACCTTGGCGCGGTTCTCCTTGATCGCCGCCATCATCTCCTGCTCTTGGGCGACGGCCATCGCGCGGCGCTCCTCGGCCTTGGCGCGAGCCACGCGCATGTCGGCTTCGGCCTGATCGGCTTGCAGACGCGCGCCGATGTTGTCGCCGACGTCCACGTCGGCGATGTCGATGGAGAGGATCTCGAACGCGGTACCGGCGTCGAGTCCCTTGGCGAGCACCTTCTTCGAGATGAGGTCCGGGTGCTCGAGCACCTGCTTGTGCGACTCCGCGGACCCGATCGCGGAAACGATGCCTTCGCCGACGCGTGCGATGATCGTCTCCTCGGTGGCGCCGCCGACCAGCCGGTCGATGTTCGAGCGCACCGTCACCCGGGCGCGCGCGCGCACCTGGATGCCGTTGACGGCGATGCCATCGATGGTGCGCTTGCCCTTCGACGCATCGGGGCAGTCGATCACCTTCGGGTTGACGCTCGTCTGCACCGCGTCGAGCACGTCACGACCCGCGAGATCGATGGCCGCCGCGCGCTCGAACGTGAGCGGGATGCTCGCCTTGTTGGCGGCGATCATCGCCGTCACCACGCGCGGCACGTTCCCCTGTGCGAGGTAGTGCGCCTCGAGCTTGTCGATGTCGAGCTTGAGGCCGGCCTTCACGCCCATGATGCGCGCGTTCACGATCGCGTTGGCGTTGACCCGCCGGAGCTTCATGCCGATGAGCTGAGGGAAGCTCACGGCGGCGCCCGACGCGAGCGCGCGCAACCACAACAGCCCGAAATTCATCACCACCACGAACGCCACGATGCCGGCGAGCGCCGCGACGGCGATGACCACGAAATAGAGGTTCATGAGCGTCTCCCCAGGATGAGATGTCAGAGTCGATTGCGATCGGCGGGCGCGACCGCGGCGCTCGGCTCGGCACGTTCGGCGACGCGCACCACCACGCGGTTGCCCTCGACGCGAACCACGTGGATCGGCGTGTCGGCGTCGATCAGCCCGAGCTCGGCGACCACGCTGACGCGCCGCCCGTCGAGATCCGCCATGCCCGCTGGCCGAAGCGGCGTGAGCGCGATCCCGTCGCGTCCCACGAGCGCGTCGAGCCCGCCCTCGGCGACGGCGTATCCCTCCTCCGCCGGCAGCGACGACCGCAACGAGAGCCTCCGCAGCGCGTAGCGGATCATGACCGGCACCACCACCACGGTGCTGGCGGTGAGCACGACGGCGGTCAGGTAGTCGCCCTGGAGCCACGCGGCCGCCACCGCGTAGATCACGACCAGCCCACCCAGAACGCCCAGCACGACGCCCGGCGCGAACAGCTCCGCGAACAAGAGCGCCATGCCGAGGAGATAGGTGACGATCAGGTTCACGTTCCGCTCTCGGCTTCCACCACGATGCGATTGCCGTCGACGCGCGCCACTCGCACGCGTGCGCCCCTCTCCAGGTACGCGCCCGTGGTGGTCGCGTCGATGATGAGCTCGCCGACCTCGACCTTACCCGAGGGCCGCAGGTCCGAGAGCGCGCGTCCGTGGCGCCCGAGCAACTCGATGTCGGCGGGCGACGCGACCGTGGCTTCGAGCTCGCCGGTCTGAACCAAGCGATTGAGCAGCGGAACGTGCGGGAAGAAGCGCGCGATCGTGGCCGCCGCGCCCAGGAATCCCAGAAATCCAATCGAGGTGCTGAAGAGCGCTTCCAGCATCGCGGCGCGCGCCTGCGGCAGCCGAAGATCGGGCCAAGAACCGGTCTGAAGCGCCAGCACCAGCCCGACCACGGTGCACGCGATCCCCGCGACCCCCACCACGCCGAAGCCCGGGATCACCGCCACCTCGACCACGATCAGGATGAGCCCCACGACGAACAGCACGATCTCGAGCGGCGAGGCGTGACCCACCCAATACTGACTGCCGAAGAGCAGCACCATCGCCGCGCCACCGATCAACCCCGGAACGCCGAATCCCGGGACCTTGAACTCGACGTAGAGGCCGAGCAGCCCGACCCACAGCAGCATCCCTGCCACCCACGGGTTGGTGAGGACCGCGAGCACCACGTCGAGGTGGTCGTGGTTGACGGTGATCGTGCGATCGCAGCCGGCGAGCCCGGCGAGCAGGGCCGAGCCGAGTCCGACGATGGCTGCGCGGCGTGGGCTCATGCGGTCTTCGGCCGCGGGGAGCGTGCGGGCGAGGGAAGGTCGAGACGCGAACGTAGGCGCCCGAGGGGGGGCTGTCAATCGAAACAGCCGACGATGGGCGCGCCTCGCTGACCGCTTCGGCCGTTCGTGCGGCGCGCGGAAAACACACGCCAAAAACCCGCGCCGGCGACGAAGAGCGAGGTGCCGAGATCGCGTTGCGGGGGGGGAGGTGCGTTGCTATGATGCGCGCCCGACTTTCCGAGCACAGATCCCGCGCTGCCCCAGGAAAACGAATGGCAACCGACGCTGGTTCCGACAAGATCGTGTGCCCGAAGTGCGGTTTTCAGCAGTACAAGCGCTCCGCCATCTGCAAGAAATGCGGTCTCATCTTCGACAAGTGGCGCGAGATGCAGGCCAAGAAGCAGAAGGCCGAGCGCGCCGAGATGGCTGGTGCTCCGGAGCCGGAGGCTCAGAGCCAGCGCACCGTGAGCCCCGTGCTGGTGGTGCTCGCGCTCGCCGCGATCGTGGGCTCCCTCTACGTGCTGGTGATTCGCAAGCCCGCGACGCCGCCCGTGGCCCCACCGCCGCCGACCAGCGCCGCGAGCGCGGGGCGCCCGACCCCCGCTCCCGGCGCGCCGCCCGCCGAGACCGGCATCACGCGCCTCACTCCCAACCCCGCCGCAGCGGCTCCGGCGGCCGCGGCGCAGCCTCGGCCGGCGCCTTCGCGTGATCCTCAGGCGGATCGCTACGACGCCTACAAGACCGATCTCGCGCAAGCCGTGCAGACGCTCGCCGGCTTCGAGAAGAAGCTCAAGGAAGGCCTCGACTTCAAGACCATGCGCACCGAGTTCCTCGACACGCGCACGGCCGTGGCGCGCGCGTTCAAGGAGCCGCCCAACGAGGGCTGGATCTCGTATCAAGCCGTCGACAAGGCGCTGACCGCGTACTCGGACAGCCTCAAATTCTGGGAGTACAGGGTCTACAGTGCCGACTACCGCAACCGTCTGTGGTGCGCGGGCGAGGCGTGTCCGTTCCAGACCGAGCAAGAGTTCAAGGAAGCCGTGGGCAAGAGCGTGAACCTGTGCTGGGAGCGCGCGAGCGCTTTCCGGCAGATGGCGGAGCGCTACCTGGAATACGGCGACGCGCTCCAGCTCGAGACCGATCCTTCGGCGCGCCAGCAGCTCGCCGAGGCCTACAAGGCCGTCGACGAGATCTGGAAGAAGCTGGGACGTCCCGCCGGCTGAACCGCAGCGCGAGGCGCTGCGCGCTTCCACGCGCTCAGCGTCGCCTGGTCCCGCTTGCCGCGCTCTTGGGTTTCGCGGCGCGCGTGGAGCGCGTCGGCGGCTCCGCGCGGACGCCCGCGGACGGCGCGCTCGCGGCGAGCGCGTTCGCAGGCTCGACCTGGCGACGCTGCTCGAGCAGCGCTCGCACGGTGTCGAGGAGCGGGGTCACGTCGGACGATTTGAGCACGTACGCGTCCGCCGGCAGCGTGCTCATGTCGCCCTGGTACGAGCTGTACGCGGAGGACAGGATGATCGCCAGCTGGCGGTGCCGGGCCCGAACCGAGGTGAGCAGCTCGAGGCCGCTCGGTCCCGGCATGCGGATGTCGAGCACCATCAGGTCCGGGCAGCCGCGCGCCAGCGTCTCGAGCAGCGTCGCGCCGTTCGGCAGCTCGTCCACCTCGTAGCCCGCTGCCTCGAGCTCGGTGCGATAGAGGAGGCGGATGTGCGCCTCGTCGTCGACGATCAGGATCTTGGAGCGCGCGGTCACGACCCGAGTCCGTTTCCCCGATACCCCAGCAAGGCTAGCGCGGTCAGAAACACTTGCGCCAGCCCGTCCGAGATGGGCTCGAGCTCGACCCATTCGTTCTCGCGGTGGCGGTTGCGACCGTGCGTGATTCCCAGCACCACGCTTGGGATGCTCGACGTCAGCGCCAGCGCTTCCTCGGCTCCGCCCGGGCTCGTGATCGTACGGATGTTGAGCGCCTGGTGGACGGCCAGCACCGTCTGCACCAGCGGGTGGAGGTCCGAGAGCGCGGTCTCGTCCCAGCCGCCCACGACCTCCATCTTGAGCGAGACGCCGCGCTCGGCGGCCACCTCGCGCACCACGCTGCGCACGGCGCGCTCGGCGTTGCTGAACGACCGCGGGCTCGGGCCCTTGAGATCGAGCCCGATGCCATCGGCGGCGTGGGGGCCGCAGGACAGCACGCCTTCGAGTGGATCGAGATCGATCTTGACGCCCGTGCCCAGATCCTCGAGCGCGCCCAGCGCGCGCAACAGATCGGGGAGGAACTCCATCGGCTCCACCGGCCGGCGATTGGTGGCCGCCCACACGATGCGCAGTCGCCGCGTGCAGACCGTGTTGAACGAGAGCCGGCCCAGCCCGTGCCCCTTGAGGCAGAGCATCCAGCCGATCCTCCCCTCGAGCCGCCGCAGCACCCGCTTGAGCCCGGCGACGTTTCCGGCGCCTTCGGTGGCGGAGGTGGCGGCGAAGATCACCGGCCCCAGCGGCTCGAGCGCCGCGTTGGCGAACACCTCGGCGAGCGCCAGCAGCGCCGCGAGGCCGAGCGCGTTGTCGCCGATTCCCGGTCCCACGACCTTCTTGCCTTCGACCCGCGCGGTGGAGTTCACGCTCGCGGGAAAGATCGTGTCGAGGCTGGCTTGCAGCAGCAACGCGGGGCCGGGGCGGGTGCCGGGGAACTCGGCCACCACGTCCCAGCGCGGCGTGCGGTGGGCGTCGAGTCCGATCGAGTGGAAGCGCTCGATCAAGAACCGGGCGCGCTCGCGCTCGGAGAAGGTGGGCGCGGGGATCTGGTTGATCGCGATCGCGTCGGCGGCGACCGCGGCGATGTTGCGGTCGATCACGTGCAGCACGTGGCCGACCTTGGTGCTCGCGAGGGTCTGCGCGATCGTCGGAAAGGTCATGGTGGATCGCCGGGGTCGGGACGACGCGGGCTCGCGTGCGGGCATCACGCGACGGCAGCATACCCCGACTCGTCCGCGCTGCCTCGCGGTACCGAGCCCACGCCGAGCCGACTGCGGTGCGCGCCGCGATCGGTTGCTCGCCTTCGGTGCAAGCGGTAACCTCGCCGCGACTCGAACGGAAACGAATCGTCGCTCCCCCGTTCACGACCACGCGAGCACGCCGAAGCCCGTCGTCGCGGTTCGTCGCCCGGTGTGGGTGACGGACATCGGTCCACGCCCGCGGAACCCTCGATGCAGTGCACCTCGTGCCACGGCGACCTCAAGGCGTCCGCGAACTTCTGCACGCATTGCGGCCAGGCGCTGCGCACGGTCGCGCGCTGCCCGAGCTGTGACGGAGTCGTCGCGACCGACGATCGCTTCTGCGAGCGCTGCGGAACGCGCTTACGCGCCGCCGAGCCAAGCGCCGCGGCACCCGCGGACGTCGCCGGGATCGCGGGACGGGGAGTGACGATCGAGCTCGAGCTGCCGGCGCCCGGCAGCGAGCCCGATCTCGAGCGTTTCATCCGCGCTGCGCCGACCTTCGTCGAGGTGCCCGGGCCGGAAGGCTCGATGGCACGGGTGACCTTCGGCGCCGCCGACACCGCCGAGCTGATCGCCTTCGTCGAGCGCACCGAGACCCGCCGCGGCCGGCGCGTCTACCGCGACGGACAGCGCCAGCCCTGGGACGACTTCTTTCGCTTCCTCGAGTGCTATCGGACCCGCCGCCGCTCGACGAGCCCCGAAGAGCATTGCTTCTACGACGACACCAACAACCCGAACGTGTGGGGCTGCTTCCAGGTGGGAATGCCGCTCGGCACCACGGTGATCGGCTCCGAGTGGCTGCTGCTCGGCAGCTTCGAGAGCGACGGCTCGTTCGTCTTCGACAAGAAGAAGGTGATCGCCGAGCTCGATCGGCGGCTGGCGCCGTATCGGTTGTGTCCGGCGCTCGAGGTTCGCTACATCGGGCAAGCGCTACGAGCGTTCCCGGCCCGGGTGAACCCGAAGGCGAATCGCGACTGGCGGTACGTCGAGGACCCGACAGGCAACGATCCCGCGGCGGTCACCGCGCTCAAGCGCGACGGTGGCGCGGCGGTCGAGGTCCGGGTGCGCGGGGTGGTGCCCGCGAGCCTCGAGGCCGCCGAGCGCACCGCGCAGGCGGTGCGGCGCGCGGTGAACGCGGCGCACAATCCGGCGACCACCCCGGAGGGCGGCGAGCCCACGGGCGCGGATGCCGGGAGGGGGGCCGGTGCGAGTGGGCCGGCTCCGACGATCGAGGGACCGTGATGTTCTGGCGCAAGAAGAAGCACATCTTGCTGGTGGACGACGACGAGAGCCTGCTGCGGTCACTCGAGATCTACTTCGGTAAGCAGGACTACAAGGTGTCGTCGATCTCCGAGGGCACGGAAGCGCTCGCGTCGTTGCAGGGCAACAAGCTGCCCGATCTGGTGATCCTCGACGTGATGATGGACGGCGTCAACGGCCTTTCCGTGCTCACCGCGCTCAAGAAGAACGTCTACGGCAAGGCCGTGCCCGTGATCGTGACCAGCGCGTTCCAGAACCCGGACATGGTGCGCCGTTCGTACGAGCTCGGTGCCGCGCTATTCATGCCCAAGCCCTTCAAGGTCGAGCGGCTGGCGTTCGAGGCGAAGCGGCTGATGCATTGAGCGCGGCGCCAGGCCGCTCCCGCCGCTGGTGCTCTCGCGGACCACGCGGCGACGGTCTCGATGCGGCGGATGCGGGATGCGATCGACGCGACCCGCTCGGTGTTGCCAAGGCGAGCGCGAGCGCTACACTCAGACGGATTGCCCGGGGGATTAGCTCAGTTGGGAGAGCGCTGCGTTCGCAACGCAGAGGTCGAGGGTTCGAATCCCTTATCCTCCACCCGGTTCCGAAGTTCGCTGTGACGAGTCCCAGCGTGCGTCTCACGCGACGCGCTCGGCGTGCGGTCGAGCCTGCGAGACGTGAGTGTCGCCGGGCGAGACCTCCCTCGACGTGATGACCAGCGCCACGGCGCCACCGGACGCGCTCGGTCAGCGGCTGGTGGAAGTGGCGCCCCTCGGGTTGCCGCTGGGCGCGCTCACCTATCGGCTCGCCGAGGGTGCGGTGGACCCGCCGCTGGGCGGGATGGTGCTGGTGCCCGTGGGCGGGCGCCGTGTGCGCGGTGTGGTCGTCGGGCCTGGTCATCCGATCGCCGGGCGCGATCTCAAGCCGGTCCTCGCGCAGCTCGACGAGCCCGCTCCCGTTCCCTCCGAGGTCTTGCGGCTGGCGCGGTGGGCCGCGGACTACTATCTCGCGCCGCTCGGCGAGGTGCTGCGCCTGGCGCTGCCCCCCGGCGCGGCCCGCGCCGAGAGCGCGACCCTGGCGGTCACGGACGCCGGCCGCGAGCTGCTCGCCGACACCACGCTCGACGCGGGCGCGCGCGCGCTCCTCGAGCACCTGGCCACGCGCCGTCGGGTGAGCCAGCGCGCCCTGCTGCGGGCGGTCGGCGGGACCCACGCTCGCCGCCAGCTTCGGAGCCTCGAGCAACGCGGCGCGATCGCCCGCGGGGGTGGCGCGCCTGCCACCCAGCATCGTCCTCGGCGGAGCTACCGCGTGGCGCGCGACGTCACGCCCGAGGAGGTGCTCGCGCTGGCGCGCCGCGCGCCCAAGCTCGCCGCGGTGTGGGCGCGCGTGGTCGCGCTGGCGACCCCGGTCGAAGCCGCGGACCTCGCGGAGCTGGGCGCGGACGTGGCGCCGCGGCTCGAGCGACTGACGCGCCGCGGCTGGCTCGCGCGCACCGAGACACGCTCGGGCGCCGGAGATCGGCACGTCCTGATGCCGGCGAGCGATCGGCGGCCGGCGCTGACCGACGAGCAACGCGCGGCCCTGGAGGCCATTGACGCCGCACGCGACGCCGGCCGGGACGCCGATCCGATCGTGCTTCTCGGCGTCACCGGCAGCGGCAAGACCGAGGTCTACCTGGCCGCGGTCGAGGCGACGCTCGCGTGCGCGCGAACCGCGCTCGTGCTGGTTCCCGAGATCGCCCTCACGCCGCTGGCGCTGGGCCGCTTTCGCCAGCGTTTCGGCGACGCGGTGGGCGTGCTGCACAGCGGGCTGGGTGACGCCGAGCGCGCCGCGGAGTGGGCGCGCGTGCTGCGCGGCGAGACCCGCGTGCTGGTGGGCACACGGCTCGCCGTGTTCGCGCCGCTCGCCGATCTCGGGCTGATCGTCGTCGACGAGGAGCACGACGGCTCCTACAAGCAGGAGACCGGCGCGCGCTACCACGCCCGCGATCTCGCCGTGGTGCGCGGCCGCTTCGCGGGCGCCGCCGTGGTGCTCGGCTCGGCGACGCCCAGCATCGAGACGTACTGGAACGCGCGCTCGGGCCGCTATCGACTGGTGGAGCTCACGGGCCGGCCAGGCGGGGCGATCTTGCCCACCATCGAGGTGGTCGACGTGCGCCGCGCGGAGAACCGTCTGGCGGGGAGCTCGCGGCTGTCGCGCCCCATCGCCGAGGCGCTCGCCGAGAACGCCGCCCGCGGCGAGCAATCGCTGCTCTTCCTCAATCGGCGCGGCTGGGCGCCGCTGCTGGTCTGCGAGAGCTGCGGCGATCGGCCGGGTTGCGCTCGCTGCAGCGTGTCGCTGGCGTTGCACCGCCGGCCGTCGCGCTTGGTATGCCACCTGTGCGGCGCGCAACGGCCCATCCCCGAATGCTGTGCTCGCTGCGGCGCCGCGGAGCTGCGCCGGCTGGGGGCCGGCACCCAACGCATCGAGGACGAGCTTCTGGCGCTGCTGCCGGATCTGCGCATCGAACGGCTGGACCGCGACGCGGTCGCGAGCGCTGCCGAGCGCACCCGCGCGCTGACGCGGGTCGCGTCGCGTGCGGTGGACGTCCTGGTGGGCACGCAGATGGTGGCGAAGGGCCACGATTTCCCCCACGTCACGTTCGCCGCGGTGCTCTCCATCGATGGCCTTCTCGCGCGCTCCGACTTCCGTGCCGTGGAACGAGCCTTCCAGTTGCTGGTGCAGGTCTCGGGTCGCGCCGGACGCGCCGAGCGGCCCGGTCGCGTGGTGTTGCAGAGCTTCCATCCCGAGCACTCGGTCTTCCACTTCGCGAAGACCCACGACGTGAAGGGCTTTCTCGACGAGGAGATCGAGTTCCGGCGGGGCTCGGGCTACCCGCCGTTCGGGCGCCTCGCCGCCATCGGCGTCGAGGGGACCGTGGCGAGCGCCGTCGAGCAGGACGCCCGCTGGCTGGCCGACGAGCTGGGGCGACGCGCCGCCGGCAAGTCGCCGCGCATCGACGTCCTCGGGCCCGCGCCCGCGTTGGTCGAGCGCGTCGACGAGCACCTGCGACGGCGCGTGTTGCTGCGTGCCGAGCGTCCACGTCTGGTGCAGACGCTGATCGCGGAGGTGCTCGGCAACCCACCGCGCGTCAAGGCACCGCGCGGGAGTCGTCTCGCCGTGGACGTGGATCCGCTGGTACTCCTCTGAGGGCGCTCACGCCGCGGCCGCGACCACGGCCCGGATCGCCGTGTGGCGCGAGGTGAGGAATGGCGCTCGACATCGTGTTCTTCGGCACGCCGGCATTCGCGGTCCCGAGCCTCGCGACGCTGCTCGCGAGCGAGCACCGCGTGCGCGCCGTGGTGACGCAGCCTAAGCGTCCGGCGGGGCGCGGCCGAGCGCCGCGCGCGTCGCCGGTGAGCGAGCTCGCGACGCGCGCGGGAATCCCCGTGCTCACGCCGGTCAAGCTGCGCGACGGCGCGTTCGCACGGGAGCTGGCCGCGATCGCGCCGGATCTCGGCGTGGTCGTGGCGTACGGCCGGATCCTGCCCGCGGACGTGCTCGCGGTTCCGCGCCTCGGTTACCTGAACGTGCACGCGTCGCTGCTTCCCGCTCATCGGGGCGCGTCGCCGATCTCACAAGCGTTGCTCGTGGGCGATGCGGTGACGGGCGTGAGCCTGATGCGCCTCACGGAAGGCATGGACGAGGGCCCCGTGCTCGCCACGCGCGCCGTCTCGATCGAACCCGACGACGATTGTGGCTCGCTCACCACCCGGCTCGCCGAGGTCGGCGCCGCGCTCCTCAGCGAGAACCTCGCGGTGGTCGAGGCGGGGACCGCGCAGTTCCTGGAGCAAGACCACGCTCGGGCGACCTACACGCGTCCCGTCGAGCGCGAGCACGCGCGCCTCGACTGGTCGCGTGACGCGCGCTCGCTCGCGAACCTGGTGCGCGCGATGTCGCCAGCGCCGGGTGCGTTCACGCCCTACTCGGGTGGCGTCCTCAAGGTGTACCGAGCACGCCCGGAGCCCGCCGCGGCGGAAACGCCACCCGGGACCGTGGTGGAGACGAGCGGCGCGGGGCCGCGGATCGCGTGCGCGCACGGCACGCTGCGCTTGCTCGAGGTCCAGCGCGAGGGCGGGCGGCGTCAGCGCGGTGACGAGTTTCTGCGGGGTGCGCGCATCGCCGTCGGCGAGCGCTGGGGATGAGCGAGCCGCGTCCGGTGCGGCACGGCTCGCGTCTGGCGGCGGCGCGGGCGCTCGTCGCCGTGGAGCAGGGCGCGGATCTGGAGCGCGCGCTCGATCGCGAGCTCAGACGTCTCGCGCTCGAGGACCGCCGCGAGCGTGCCCTCGCGAGCGCGATCGCGCACGCGGCGGTTCGCCATCAGCGCCGCATCGACCTCGTGCTCGAGCGTGCTGCACGCCGCTCGCTCGCACGCGTGCAGGTGCAGGTCCGCGCGGTGCTGCGCGCGGCGGGCGCGCAGTTGCTGGTCCTCGACGGGGTGCCGGAATACGCCGCCGTCGCTACCGCGCCCGATCTGGCCCGGGACCTGGGCGCGGCGCGCGCGGTGGGCTTCGTGAACGCGGTGCTGCGCAGCGTGGCTCGTGCGCGGTGTGACGGCGACGTGCCCGCGCCCGACGTGGCCGTGGGTCCGCTCGCGCGCATCGCGGACGAGCTTTCCTATCCGCGCTGGCTCGCGGAGCGCTGGATCGAGCGCTTCGGCACGCCGGCCGCGGAAGCGCTCGCCGGCCGCTGGAACGAGCCCGCGACGCTCAGCTTGCGTCTCGCGCCAGGCGTCGACCGCGAGCGATTGCTCACCGCGATCCGCGCCCAGGGCTTCGAGGCCAGCGCGTCGCCCTGGCTCGCGCGCGCCATTCGCGTCCGCGGCGCGCACCCCGCCGAGCTGCCGGGATGGGAGCAGGGTTGGTTTCAGCCCCAGGACGAGGCGTCGCAGGCGGTGGTGGCGCTGCTCGATCCGCGCGTCGACGAGACGATCCTCGACCTGTGCGCGGGATTGGGGACCAAGACCAGCGCCATCCTGGAGCACGCGGGGACGCCGCGGCGGGTGGTCGCCTGCGATCGATCCGGCGCGCGGCTCGCTGCCCAGGCCGCCGAGTCCCACCGTCGCGGCGACGCATCGGCGCGCGTTTCGCGGCTGATCCTGGATGGGGTCGCCGAGCTGCCGTTTCGCGAGGGTGCGTTCGATCGCGTGCTCGTGGACGCGCCGTGCACCGGTGTGGGTGCGCTGCGTCGCCACCCGGAGATCAAATGGCGCCGCACGGCCGCGGACCCTGCACGCCTCGGGGAGATCCAGCGCGCGATCCTCGGAAACGCCGTGCGGGTGCTGCGGCGCGGCGGTGTCCTCGTCTACAGCACGTGCAGCACCGAGCCCGAGGAGAACGAGGACGTGGTGCGATCGGTGCTGAGACAGCACCCGAGCTTGATTGTGGAAAGCGCCCGCGATTGGCTACCCGCGCCGTTCGCGCCACTGGTCGCGGACGACGGCTTCCTCAGGACCTATCCCCACGGCGAAGGGCTCGACGGCTTCTTCGCCGCGCGTTTGAGAAGGAGTGACCGTGGCTGAGTCGAGGTTCGGGGCGGAGCCCAAGTACGTGATCGCTCCGTCGATCCTGTCGGCGGATTTCGGCGAGCTCGCTCGCGAGATCCGTGCGGTCGAGGCGGCGGGTGCGGACTGGATCCACGTCGACGTGATGGACGGGCATTTCGTGCCCAACCTGACCCTCGGCTGGCCGGTGGTCGGCTCGCTGCGCAAGGTCTCGGAGAAGCCGTTCGACGTCCACCTCATGATCGAGGAGCCGGACCGCTACCTCGAGAGCTTCGTGAAGGCAGGCGCCGACGTGCTGACGGTGCACGTCGAGGCGTGCATACACCTGCACCGCACCGTCCAGGAGATCAAGCGCCTCGGAGCGCGTGCGGGGGTGAGCCTCAATCCCGCGACACCCGTCGAGTCGGTGCTCCCGATCCTCCCCGACGTCGATCTGGTGCTGCTCATGAGCGTGAATCCGGGCTTCGGCGGCCAATCGTTCATCGAGTCGAGCGTCGAGCGGGCCACGGCGCTCGCCGCCGCGATCGCGCGGACCGGCAAGGCCATTCGCCTCGAGATCGACGGCGGCGTCGGGGTGGGGAACATCGCGCGGCTCGCCCGCGCCGGAGTGCGGGCGTTCGTGGCCGGCAACGCGATCTTCGCGAGCGGCGACTACGCGGCGACGATTCGCGCCATGCGCGCCGAGCTCGCGAAGGTGGACTGACGGGGCGTTCGTGTCTCCCGAATCGTCGCGCGGACGTTCAATCGTCCTCGCGGTCCACGTCCGCCTTGGCGGGTCGCTCGCGCGGCTGCGTCTTCGGCCGCGCGCTGCGCCGGGAAGCACCGCGTTTCGAGCCCTCCTCGCGTAGCTGCTCGGCCCGCGAGGCGCGCCGTCGCTCGGCGGCGTCCTCGATCTCGACGCGGCGGCGCTCCTGGTCCCGTCGCGCGGACTCGGCGAGGCGCTCGCGCTGCGCGCGCTCGGCGGCGCGCCGCCGAGTCACTTGCTCGCGTTCCCGTTCCAGGGCGCGATCGAAGGCGCTCGGTCCCGGTGGCTCGGGCATCGCGAGGCGCTGCAAGCTGCCCGCGTTGGGGAGCGCACTGCGGCGATCCTCGATCGCCGCGGGCCGCTGATGGATCTCGAGCCGGCCGTCCGCGCCGCGCGACCACACCAGCACGTCACGGGCGCTCGCGGTGCCGCCCACGGCGAGCGAGGCCAGCCCGGCGCAGAGGACCCACGTGCGGAGGCGTGGCTTGGTATCCGGATAGGCGTTCATGAGCGTCTCCTCGATGGGCCGCGGGTGTCGGGGGCGCGCCCCCCGGTGCGGCGGTCGGCGTTGCGAGACGGCAACGCCCATGCCGCGGCACGGTCGCGAGCACCCCTCGGAATCGCAGCGCTTTTTCGGATGGTGCCACCGCGGGGTGCGCCGCTGCGGGCGCACCGGTGCGCCCCCGAGTGCGCGCACGAGCGCGCTGCGGTTCGAGGTGCGGCGTTTGACAGGTGGGGGTATCGGTGGTAGCTCACGGCGGTTCGATCGGCGCTCGCCGAGCGCAGATCGGATGCACCGAACGGCAAGGCATGGCGTCTCGAGTCGCGGTTACGCGAAATCGGCCGCTTCGTGATGAGCCAGGTGCGACGACGGGGCGTGGCTCAGCCTGGTAGAGCACACGGTTCGGGACCGTGGGGTCGCTGGTTCAAATCCAGTCGCCCCGACCCACACGCGAGCGGCTTCGGATCCTCCGCAGCCGCTCGTTTTCACTCCAGCCCCGGGCGGTGCGTGCAATCGCGCAGCAACATCCGCTAGGTTGCGCACGAGACGCACACGCCATCGCCCTCGACTCACCACCGCCACCGAGCAGCGCTCAGAACATGCCCGTCACGATTCCGCTCTTGATGGCTGGCGCGTATCTCGTCGGTTCGATTCCGACGGGGGTGTTGCTGGCGCGGTGGAAGGGGTTGCCCGACCCGCGCAGCGCCGGCAGCGGAAACATCGGCGCCACGAACGTCGCGCGGACCCTGGGCAAGCGCATGGGGATCCTGACGCTGCTCGGGGACGCGGCCAAAGGGGCGGCGCCGGTGCTTGCCGGTCGGCTGTGTGGGCTCGCGCTCGGTCCGCTCTCGGCGGTCGCGGCAGCGGGAGTGCTCGGTCACATCGCGTCGGTGTTCCTGCGCTTTCGCGGCGGGAAGGGTGTCGCGACCGGGCTGGGCGCGTTTCTGGCGCTCACGCCAGTCGCCGCGCTGGCGGCAGCGCTGGTGTTCGCGCTCGCGTTCGCGACGACGCGCATCGTGTCGCTGAGCTCGATCCTGGGGACGGCGGCGCTGCCATTGGTCTTGGTCAGCCAGGCGAGCACGCGCCCCGCTGCCATGGCGGCAGCGGTGGTCGCGATCCTCGTCATCGCGCGGCACCAAGCCAACCTCGCGCGGCTGGTCCGCGGCGAAGAGCCCCGGTTCGGCAGGGCGCCGCGCGGCACGGATGCCTAGTTTCTAGGCGTTGCTCAAAGATGGGGCACGAACCGCGAGGCGAGTCGTTGGAGATCGATCTTGTAACTGTCAGGAATCACGAGTGAATCGTCGATGATGGCTGTGATGGCGACTGGCACCGTGATTGCTCGGTGAAGGGCAAATTCGCGATATCCCTGGAGGCAAGTCCATGAAGAAGGTTGAGGCGATCATCAAACCGTTCAAGCTCGATGAAGTGAAGGAAGCGCTCAACGAGATTGGCGTCCAGGGGCTGACCGTCAGCGAGGTCAAGGGCTTCGGTCGTCAGAAGGGCCACACCGAGCTCTATCGAGGCGCGGAATACGTCGTCGATTTCCTGCCGAAGGTGAAGCTCGAGGTGATCGTTCGCGACGACATGGCCAAGCAGGTGGTCGACACCATCCTGCAGGCGGCCAAGACCGGGAAGATCGGCGATGGCAAGATCTTCGTGTTGCCGGTCGAGGAAGTCATCCGCATCCGCACCGGCGATCTCGGCGAAAAGGCGCTCTGACGCCTGCAGCACGCGTGCTGCCGAGCATCGCCCGCTGACCGCAGTCCATTCCGACGCGTAGTTCGAGTCCGCCGAGTGGTCTCGGCGGGGAGAGGGCCTGAGGTACAACCACCGCAGTCGAGACGACTCGGAACCGGAGAAAGGGTGAGGAGGACGAGAGCATGAAGCCAAAGGAAGTATTGGAGTTTGCCAAGAAGAACGACGTCAAGATGGTCGACCTGAAGTTCATCGACCTCTTGGGTATCTGGCAGCATTTCGGTGTGCCCATCAGCCAGCTCAAGGAAGACAGCTTCGACGAGGGCTTCGGTTTCGATGGCTCGAGCATCCGCGGATGGCAGGCGATCCATGCCTCCGACATGCTCATCATCCCCGACGCCAAGACCGCCCTGGTGGATCCGTTCTCCAAGGTCACGACGCTGTCGCTGATCTGCAACATCGTCGATCCGGTCACGAAGCAGGACTACTCCCGCGATCCGCGCAACATCGCGCGCAAGGCGGAGGCGTACCTCAAGTCGACCGGCGTCGGTGACACCTGCTACTTCGGGCCCGAGGCCGAGTTCTTCATCTTCGACCAGGTCCACTTCGAGTCCGGGGTCAACGCCGCCCACTACCTGCTCGACTCCTCGGAAGGCCAGTGGAACGCCGGCCGTCCCACCGAGATCGACGGCTCTCCCAACCTCGGCTACAAGCCGCGCTACAAGGAAGGCTATTTCCCGGTTCCGCCCACCGACTCGCTCAACGACCTGCGTTGCGAGATGGTGATGGAGCTCGAGAAGGTCGGGATCGAGATCGAGGCGCAGCACCACGAGGTCGCCACCGGCGGCCAGTGCGAGATCGACATGCGCTTCTCGCCGCTCGTGGAAATGGGCGACAAGCTCATGTGGTACAAGTACATCCTCAAGAACGTCGCGCGCCGCAACGGCAAGACCGTGACGTTCATGCCCAAGCCGCTCTACGGCGACAACGGCACGGGCATGCACTGCCACCAGTCGATCTGGAAGGGCGGCAAGCCGCTCTTCGCCGGTGACGAGTACGCCGGCCTGAGCCAGATGGCGCTCTACTACATCGGCGGCATCCTCAAGCACGCCAAGGCGCTCGCCGCCTTCACCAACCCGGGCACGAACTCGTACAAGCGCCTGGTGCCGGGCTTCGAGGCGCCGGTGAATCTGGCGTACTCGAGCCGCAATCGCTCCGCGTCGGTTCGTATCCCGATGTACTCGCAGAGCCCCAAGGCCAAGCGCATCGAGGTCCGCTTCCCCGACCCGTCGTGCAACGGCTACCTCGCGTTCTCGGCGATGCTCATGGCGGGACTCGACGGCATCGAGAAGAAGATCGATCCGGGCGAGCCGCTCGACAAGGACATCTACGCGCTCTCGCCGGAAGAGCTGTCGAACGTGCCGACGATGCCGGGCTCGCTCGAGCAGGCGCTCATCAACCTCGAGAACGACCACGAGTTCCTGCTCAAGGGCGACGTGTTCACCGAGGACGTCATCAGCACCTGGATCGAGTACAAGCGCGAGAAGGAAGTGACGCCGGTCAACATGCGGCCGCACCCCTACGAGTTCACGCTCTACTTCGACGTCTGATCGGGACCGCCCCGTCGCGCCGAGGCGCGACGGGAGCGACCCCCACGGCCCTTGCGAACGCCCTCGCCCGATGTCGGGCGGGGGCGTTCGCGCCTGTGCGGGCCAGTCCGGGCCGGTGCTTTGTAGCATCGGCGCCGACCTCGCGCATTTTGCTCCAGTTTTGCACGATCGCCTGCGACGCTTGCTCTCGACCGGCCGGGGGGGGCACGCAGGCTCGTCCGCGCAAGATGCTGGAGTCGAACGGATTTTCGTCCTGTTCCCCACCGCGAGCGGTGGCCTGGTCGTGCCGTGCCGGGAAAGAAAATCCGGCATGAAACGTGCGAAACCGAAGCATGACTGTGTTTCGTACGTCTAAGAGCCAAGCACGAACTTCCATTCCAGACACGCTGCAGTTGCGGGGGACGCACCATGAACGCCATCACCACTCAGGCCCAATCCTTGACCCTCCTCGATCTGGTTCAGGCGCTCGGCAGCGTGCTGGACGACGACGCCGCGGTGGCTTCGGCGGTGGGGACGCTGGTCAACGCCGGTGCCGTCAAGTTCCAGGGCGATCTTGCCGGGCGGCGCGTGCGGATCGTGCCGAGCGCCGCAGCACTGGTGCGCCTCGCCGCTTGATTCTCGCTGAACGTCGCGCGCGAAAGCGCGCGGACCCACCGGGACCCACTGCTCGTCCCCGAGCGCGGACCCATGCGCCGCCGCCATCCTCCCTGCTCGCGCCCGCCCCATCCCATCGCTCGATAGCGCCAAGAAGTCGCTGAGGTCGGCGCGCGCTCGCGTTGGCGCGCGGGTCTTCCTCCGTCGGCCGATCGCCGGTTGGTCGTGCCGTCTCGGCGCGCCGATCGCGATGCTCGTGCGGATCCGCTGAGCACGCGATCGGCTCGCCCGATCGATCGCGCGGTCTGGTAGACGTGCGCCGCGCACGCCGTCGACGACCCCGCTATCCAAGGAATGCTGCAGGCCTCTCCGTTGGCTTGAAATGTGCTTTGCGTGACCGAAGCGCCGAGCGCGTGGCCAGTTCGGCCGGCTCGTAACCGTGGCGCTCGTCACCGGCCGCGGGTGCTTCGGGCAGGTTGCCCGACGGGACGACGGAGGAGCTTGGCATGTCTGGCGGCGCGCTCTTCAGAGCCCGCCTCGCGGGAGGTCCAGCCGCGGCGTCCTCGCGGCATGGTCCGTCCGGCGGCACGTGGGGTGCGGCGCGCCGCGCGGTGGTCGCGCGGCTGGCGCTCGGGCTCGTCGTGTCCTGGGCCGTGGGGCCGGGAACCGTCGAGGTCCGTGCCGAGCCGAGCCAAGAAGAGGAAGCCAGCGCCGTCGGCAGCGATGCCGAGGCGCTCTACTTCACGGACGTGCCCTCGGTGTACTCGGCCTCGAAGTTCGAGCAGCCGATCCTCGAAGCGCCGTCCGCCGTCACGATCGTCACCGCCGAGGAGATCCGCCGCTTCGGCTATCGAACGCTCGCGGAGATCCTGGCGAGCGTTCCCGGCTTCTATCTCAGCTACGACCGCAACTACACGTACGTCGGCGTGCGCGGGTTCCTGCGCCCCGGTGACTACAACACCCGGGTGCTGTTGCTTCTCGACGGCCACCGGCTGAACGAGAGCTTGTACGGGACCGTTCCGCTCGGGACCGATTTCCCGGTGGACGTCGATCTGATCGCGCGAGTGGAGGTGGTTCGCGGGCCCGCTTCGGCGCTCTACGGGACGCACGCGTTCTTGGGAGTGATCAACGTCATCACCAAGCGTGGGCGCGACTACGAGGGAGTGGAGGGTGCGGGCGCCTACGGCGGTCGCGACACGGCGAAAGCGCGCGTCACGGCGGGCGGCCGCGTCAGCGGAACGGGTGAGGCCCTCGCCTCGCTGAGCTACTACCGCAGCGGCGGGCGTCGCTCGCTCTCGTTCCGCGAGCTCGCGACGCCCCCCGACACGACCGTCACCGTGCGCAACGCGGACGAGGATCAGTCGCTGCAGGCGTTCGCCAAGCTCGGGGGAGCGGACCTCGAGGTCGTGGTCGGTCACGGCGCGCGCCAGAAAGAGATCCCGACGGCCGCCTACGAGACGGTCGTGGACGCGGGTCTGTTCCGCACCGACGACCAATTCGACTTCCTCGACGTCCTCTACCGGCCGACGCTCGCGCAGCCGTACTCGCTCTCGCTGCGGGGGGCGTTCGACGCCTACCGCTACAGCGGGGATTACCCGTACGCCGCCGACCCCGCTGCCGAGGACCCGAGCGCCCTGGTGATGAATCGTGATCTCGCGGACTCCCAGCGCGTCCGCACCGAGGCGATCTTCGCGTGGTCGCTCGCGGGCCGGAACCAGCTCTTCCTGGGCGGGGACCTACGTTTCGAGTACCGGCAGTTCCTGCGCAACTTCGACGAGGAGCCACGGGTCGTCTACACGGACGTGGTGCACGACGAGCTCGACTGGGGCGTGCTCGTGCAGGACGAGCTTCGAATCGCGCCCGAGCTGTTGCTCAACGTGGGCGTGCGCTTCGACCAGGAGGACAGTGCCGGCGAGCGCTGGAGCCCGCGCGGTGCGGTGGTTTACGAGCCGCTCGCGGGCACGAGCCTCAAGCTGCTCTACGGCGAGGCCTTCCGGGCGCCCAACTTCTGGGAGATCTCCTACCGCTTCACCGGCATGACCCAGCCCACCCGGCGGGTTCGGCCGGAGGTGCTGCGGTCGCTGGAGCTGGTCGTCGAGCAGTCCCTCGGCGCCACCATCAAGGGCTCGCTCTCCGGGTATCGCTATCGCATCGACGACCTGATCAACCTGGGCCCGAGCGGCGAGCTTGGCGACGCCAGCATCGGCAACGCCGGCAACGTCGAGACCACCGGGCTCGAGCTCGCGCTCGCGTGGCGCCCAACCGCCGAATGGCAGATCGGCGCGAGCTACGGCTTCCAAGACGCCGAGGTATCGGAGCCCGCGCCGGCGGAGCTCGTGAAGGTGCCGCATCACCTCGCCAAGCTCGGCGTGTCGGTGCCGCTCCTCGACGGCGCCGTGGTCTCGGGCAGCGAGCTGCAATACGTGGGCGAGCGCAGCTCGCTCGCGGGGCGCACCTCCGCCGACTACGTGCTCGTGAACCAGACGTTCTCGAGCACCACCTTGGTGCGGGGGCTCTCGACCTCCGTGAGCGTCTACAACCTCTTCGACCAGCGCTACAGCGACCCCGCGTCCCTCGACCACACGCAGCAGTTCATCCAGCAGGACGGTCGAACGGTGTGGTTCCGCCTGGGCTACGGGGTCGACTGGTGAGACCGCGGCGCGTCCGCGCATCGCTCGCCGCGCTCGCCGCCGTGGTGCTCGGGGCACCGGCGCCGGCGCGCGCGGCCGCCGACGTGGTTGCGTTCGGGTTCCAAGGCGGCGAGGTCGAGCAAGCCGTCCTCGACGGCCTGCGCGCGGGCTTGGCGCGGCGACCGCTCACGCTCGAGACGCGGGTGGTGCCGCTCGCGCCGGAAGCGGCACGGGCGGCGGTGACACGCGCCGTCGGCGAGGGTGCGCGGGTGCTGCTGACGGCGGGACCGCGCGCCACCGAGGCCGCGGTGGCTGCGGCCGGAAGCGTTCCGATCGTGAGCACCCTCGTCCTCGGCGGCTCGGTCGCGGCACCGCGCGGCAACCTGACGGGGGTGAGCCTGGATTTCCCCGTCGATGTCCAGGTCTCGTGGCTCGTGCGATTGCTGCCCGATCGCAAGGTCGTCGGCCTGCTCTACGATCCCGCCCAGAACCAGCATCGCGCCGATGCCTTCGTCCGCGCGCTCACGGCCCGCGGGCTGACGCCGGTGGTGCGCGAGGTCGGCACGCCCGCGGAGCTGCCGGAAGCGTTGCGCGTGATCACCAATCGCGCCGAGGTGCTGCTCGCGCTGCCCGACACGGTGGTGCTGTCGCGCGAGACGTCGCAAGCGCTGCTGCTGGCATCGTTCGAGAACCGGGTGCCGTTCGTGGGGCTTTCCGAGGGCTGGGTCAAGGCGGGCGCGCTGTACTCCCTCGAGCGCGACTATCGCGACGTGGGGCTGCAGGCGGCCGAGATCCTCGCCCGTGTGCTCGGCGGCGAGGCGCCCTCGTCGATCCCCATCGTGGCACCGCGGCGCGTGGTCTACGTGCTCAACCGGCGCACGGCGGAGCAGATGAAGATCAAGCTCGATCCCACGCTGGTCGCGGGCGCGGCGCGGGTGATCGAATGAGACGCCTGGGCGTGGAAGACGCGGGAGGATTCCCGTGCGACTGAGCCTGCGCGGCAAGTTCCTGACGCTGACGCTCTCGATGGTCGTGTTCACCGCGGCCAGCATCTCGAGCTTCCACGCGTGGGACGAGATCCGCGACCAGAGCCTGCGCTTGCGCAAGCTCTGCGGCGATCTGACGCTGCTCACCGCGAAGGACAGTCCGTACGCGGTCTACACGCGCAACGAGAGCGCGCTCGCGCAGCTCGTCGAGGGCGTCGCGAGCATGGGGAACGTCGCGTACGTCTCGATCCTCGACGCGTCCGGCGCGGAGCTCGCGACCCGGGTTCCCGAGTTCCCCGGTCCACCGATCGACCGCGACGCGTTGCGGCGGGTCACGGGGCTCGCTGCCGAGGATCGCCCGGCCAGCGCCGACCACGCGGCATTCGTGAGCTTCCTGGCACCGATCCTCGCGCCCCGCGGCGTCGGCGACGAGGAGCTGTGGGGAATCGGTGGCCCGGCGGCCAGCGCCGCGCCGATCGGTTACGTGCGCCTGGGGCTGAGCTGGGCGGGCCTCGCCACGCGCATGCGCGACTTCTGGGTCTCGAGCCTCGCCTTCGCGGCGCTCGCGTGCGGCGTGGGCGCGTTGCTCACGTTCCTGCTCACGCGGCGGCTGGTGCGCCCCATCGCGGACCTGGTGGCCGTGACCCACGACATCGCCGCGGGCAACCTCGATCGACGCGTGGACACGCGTACCCGCGACGAGATCCAGGAGCTGAGCGAGTCGTTCAACGCGATGGTGGAGCGGCTCGGCGAGTCGCGGGCCGAGGTCGAGCGAGAGCGTCGCCACCTCGAGGAGCGCGTCGCCGAGCGCACCCGTGAGCTCGAGCTCGCGACCGGCGAGGCCCGCTCGCAGGCCGAGCGCGCCGAGGAGGCGAGCCGCGCCAAGTCGCAGTTCCTCGCCAACATGAGCCACGAGATCCGCACGCCGATGAACGGCATCCTCGGCATGGCGGATCTGCTGCTCGCGACCGAGCTCTCGGCGACGCAGCGCCGCTTCGCCCAGACCGTGTACCGCTCGTCGGAGGCGCTGCTCACGGTCATCAACGACATCCTCGATTTCTCGAAGTGCGAGGCGGGAAAGCTCGAGCTCGAGCAAGTCCAGTGCGAGCTGCGGGCGCTCGTGGAGGACGCGGTCGAGCTGCTCGCCGAGCGCGCGCATCGCAAGGGCCTCGAGCTGCTGCTGTCGGTGGCGGACGACCTGCCCGAGGTGGTCTGGGCGGACGCGTCGCGGCTGCGTCAGGTGGTCACCAACATCATCGGCAACGCCATCAAGTTCACGCAGCGCGGCGAGGTCGTCGTGCGGCTCTCGGTGGCGGCGATCGACGAGCGCGACGCGACGGTGCTGCTGAGCGTGACCGACTCGGGGATCGGCATCGCTCCCGAGGTCCAAGCCCATCTCTTCCGGGCGTTCACCCAGGCGGATTCGTCCATGTCCCGGCTCTACGGCGGCACCGGGCTCGGGCTCGCGATCACCAAGCAGCTCGTCGACCTCATGGGCGGCACGATCACGGTCGCGAGCGAGCTGGGCAAGGGCGCGCGCTTCGACATCCGGCTGCCGTTGCGTGTGGTGCGCCGGTCGGCGTCGGACGCCATGGCCTCCGCCACGGCGCTGCGCGGCCGTCGCGTCCTGGTCGTCGACGACAACGCCACCAACCGCGAGATCCTGAGCAGGCAGCTGGGCGGCTGGGGGATCGAGTGCATGGCGGTCGCGAGCGGTACGCGGGCGCTCGCCGAGCTGCGCAGCGGCATGGATCGCGGCGATCCGTTCTCGCTGGCGATCCTCGACCTGCACATGCCCGAGATGAACGGCCTCACGCTCGCTGCGACGATTCGTCGCGACACCGGCTTGCGATCGATGGGGCTGGTGATGCTGACCTCGGTCGGCGACCTGGACGTGGCGAGCGCGCGCAGCGAGGTGGACGTCGGCGTCTGGCTCACCAAGCCGGTGCGCCGTGCGGAGCTGCTGAACGCCATCCTCGCGATGGTTGGCGGCGGAGCCTCGACCGCAACGCCCGTGTCCGTGCCGAGCGCCGCGGAGCCACGCCCCGAGCTGCCGCTCAGCGGCGCGGTGCTGCTCGCCGAGGACAACCCGGCCAACCAGGACGTGGTGGTCGCGATGCTCGCCAAGCTCGGCCTGGGCGCCGAGATCGCCGCCACCGGCGCCGAGGCCCTGGCGGCGGTCGAGCGGCGCGAGTTCGACGTCGTGCTCATGGATTGCCAGATGCCGGTGATGGACGGCTACGAGGCGACCCGTCGCATCCGCGCGTTCGAGGGCGACCAGACCGCCGGCGCGGACTCGGCCGCGCAGCCGCGGCGGCGCGTGCCCATCGTCGCGTTGACGGCCCATGCGCTGCGCGGCGACCGCGAGATCTGTCTGGCCGCGGGAATGGACGATTACCTCGCCAAGCCCTTCACGCTCGCTCAGCTGCGCGGGTGCCTCGCGCGGCACCTGCGTCCCCAGGCGGCGGCCCCAGCGGTGCGCGCCGGTAGAATCGAGGTCGCGACCGCCGCCGCCGCGCCCACGCCAGCGGCCGGCGGCGCCGCAGCTCTCGCGGTGCTCGTGGTCGATCCCGATCCGGTGAGCCGCGATCTCGTGGTCGACGTGCTCGGCCGGCTCGGCGTGTCCGGTCGAGGCGTCGCCGACGAAGCGCAATGCAACACGGCCCTTGGCGAAGGGACGTTCGGCCTCGCCGTGGTGGACTTCGACGCGACCGACACCGATCCGCTCCGCTGCTGCCGCGCGCTTCGCGCGTCGCCGCGAGCGCTCGCCGGTGCGCGGTCGGCGCAATCCCCAGCGCCGTCGCTGCGGATCGCGGCGCTGGCGGGAGCCTCCGCGGCGCTCGCGCGCCAGGCGCTCGCCGAAGGCTTCGTCGACGACGTGCTCGAGAAGCCGTTCGGCGCGGGGTCGCTGCGCGAGGTGGTGGATCGGGCGCGCGCCGCGCTCGCGGCTCCCGCGCAGGAAACGCGCGCCGACGTGCAGACGCGGGCGGCGCCCGCGGGACCGTTGGACTCGCGCGCCCTCGACGAGCTGCGTGGCCTCTCCCGTCCCGGTGGGCCGGACGTGCTGGGCTCGGTGATCGACACCTATCTCGAGAGCGCGCCGCAGCTGGTGGCGGCGCTGGTGGATGCGGCCGTGCGAGAGGACGCGAACGCGCTCGCACGCGCGGCGCACACCCTCAAGTCGAGCAGCGCTTTCCTCGGCGCCGCCCGCCTCGCCTCGCTCTGCCGCGAGCTCGAGGCGCTGGGCCGAGCGGGGACGCTCGACGCCGCCCGGGATCTGGTGCGGCAGGTCCGCGACACGTTCGAGCCGATTCGCGAGGCGCTCAAGATCGAGCGCTCCCGAGGCGCCGTGTCAGCGCCGCCGCGAGCCTGAGCGACGCCTGCTGCTCGCGAGCCGCGCCAGCGCCAGCGACGCCACCACTCCCAGCGCGCGGACCGGTGCGCCCGACGGCGGCACCACGCCGCCGCACAGGTCGCCGCACGGCGGCGGGGCTTGAGCGGGTGCCTCGAGCTCGAGCAGGTAGGCCACCAGCTGGTCGATCGCCGTGCTGCTCAGCTGCGAGGTGTGCCCGTGGCGGTCGCTGGGATTCGCGGTGGTGAGCACGTCGCGCAGCGTCTCCGCCGAGCCGTCGTGGAGGTAGGGCGCGGTCTCCCACACGCCCTCGAGCGTGGGCGTGTCGATGCCCGTGAGCGGGGCACCCAGGCGATGCCCCGAGCTCGGCTGGATCGTGCCCACGTCGTGCAGCACGTACGGGATGGCGCACGCCGAGCTGTCGGTGAGGCGGCTGCCGGCGTGGCAATCGGCGCAGCCGGTTTCGCTGCTGCGGAAGATCGCCTCGCCAGCCTTGGCCTCGTCGGTCATCGAGCCATCGGGGTTGCGGTACGGGCTCGGGTGTACCTTCTTGAGCGAGTTGACGTAGGTCGTGAGCTGGTCGAGCTCGCCGCTCTTGAAGACCTTCGGATCGCCGAGCGGCTGGGAGCGCGTGCCCTGGAAGTACACGGCGTCCGTCATGAAACCCTTGCCGCCGAACGCGTTGCGGATGTCGCCCTCGAAATCCTGGATCTCGTCGAAGTTGGCGCTCCAGTGGACCGGGCCGTGGCCCATGCCCGCGCGTCCGCGCAGCATGATCGTGTTGCGGAAGCCCTCGCCGCGATCGGTGAAGTCGAAGGTGCGCTGGTCGGACCCGCCGTCCAGGTGACAGGTGGCGCAGGAGAGATAGCGGTCGCGCGACATGCGCTCGTCCGCGGCGTCGTAGAAGATCTGCTTGCCGCGCACGGTGCCGGGATCGAGCAGCTCGTGGGCAACGGTCTTGATGGTCGCGAGGGTGGGGATGGAGTTGGTGCCACCCACCTGCGACACGTCGAGGACGCGTACGTCGCGCGACATGTAGTCGTGGACGAAGAGCCGCTGGCGGGCCGCGTCGTACGCGAGGCCGAGCGGTGCGAGCCCGACACCCTCCTGCGCGGTGATCTTGGCGCCGCTGTAGGCGTCGACCACGTCCACCGCGTTCGAGCCGAGGGTGCTCACGAACGCATAGTCGCCGAGCGGGCTGAACGCGACGGCGGAGGGCAACGAGCGATTGTCGAGGTCGATGCGCTCGCCGAGCAGCTCGGTGTCGCCCTCGAGGTCGATGCGCGAGACGATGGCACGCACGGTGCTCTCGAAGGTGAGCGCCTCGCCGGTCCGGAAGAGTCCGCGCACCACGTTGTCCTTCTTGGACGGCACCCACAGCCGGCGTCCGTCGGGCGAGAGCGCCAGCGACAGCAGGTAATTCGGGACGCCGCGGCCGCTCGATTCGGTGTCGGGACCGGGATCGATCGCCAGCGCGAAGCGCCGCGACTCGGCGAGGCTCGCGGCGTCGAGCTCCACCACCTCGCCGTGGTCGACGGGCGAGACGAAGCGCCCCACGAAGAGTCGCCCACCGTCGCCGCTCAGCGCGAGCCCACGCGGCGGACCGCCGATCGAGGCGCGCGCGATCACCGCGCGGGTCGCGACGTCGAGACGCACGACCTCCTCGCTGGCTTCCAGCGTCACGTAGGCGTCGTGGCCCGACGGCGAGATCAGCACGTCGTGGGGACGCGCCGCGCGCGGCAGCGTCACGGTCTCGAGCACGTGAGCGTCGGATGCGTCGAGGATGGTGAGCGTCGCGTCGTCGGAGCTCGCGACCCACACCTCGCCGCCGGGCGTGAGCGCCACGCCGCGGGGATCGGCGCCCACCGGCGACTCGAGAACCTTGGTGAGCGTCGCGGCGTCGATGAGCGCCACGGTGTCGGCGTCGGGGTTCACCACCCAGGCGCGATCGCGGCTCGCATCGAGCACGATGCTCGCAGCCGAGGCAGGCGCGACCGAGGTCAGCGGGTGATGCACGGTGTGACGCGTGGTGGCGGTGTTGACGACCGAGCCGTCGTTGGCGCGCACGATGACGCTGTAATGACCAGCGTTCGGGAAGGCGTGCGCGATCGATGGGCTGCTCGCGTAGGGTGTCGCCGGCGTGCCGTCTCCGAAGTCCCACGAGTAGACGAGGCTCGGGCCGGTGCACTGGGCCTGGAACGTGACCGACTGGTTCACCACCGACGCTGCCGGGTGTAGCGGCGGATCGCACGCGACGGGCGTGAGCTCGGGGCCGGTCGAGAAGAACGCCACGAAGTCGCTGCTGGTGGCGTTGCCCGCCACGTCCCGAACGCCTCCCGCGGGAATGCGGACACGGTAGGTGGCGTCGGGATCGAGCGGCGTGGCCGGCGCGAAGTTCACGATGCCGGTCTGGCCGCTGTACTTCCCGGCGACGGCGCCACCGCCGACCTTCTCGACGATGAACGTGGTCGCGGTGACGGTGCGCAGATCGATGGCGTCGGTGAAGGTGACGCCCACGCGACTGGTGACGGGTTGCCCGGTGGCGTTGGCGGGTGGGTTGAGCATGTTGACGACCGGCGGCGTCGTGTCCGGCGCGGATTGGTGCGGCATGATCCGGGTGCCGTAGCCGTGGTCGTCGCTCAGGACCGCGAGGTTGCCGATCGCCGAGACGAAGTCGAGGTCCACCTCGGGCTCGGTGAAGTCACCCGTGCCGAGCACCGGCAGGAACACGCTCGCCAGATCGAGCTTGTGGTAACCGAGCCCGCTCACGCCCAGGTGCGCCTTGTTGTCCTGCACCGTGAGATAGCCGCCCTTGTCGAGGAGGAATTTGCCGGCGGTGAAGGTGATCTGGGACGGGTTGGCGATCGAGAACACCTGGAGGCCGTTCGAGAGCGCCGAGCCTGCGAGCAAGATCCGGTCGCCGTTCACCATGGCGCTGTACTGGATCTTGGTGTTGTCGGTGTCGAGAAGCGCGGGATGCGCCGGATCGCCGATGTCGAGCGTCGCGAGCCCGGGCACGTCGTTGCCCGCGACCACCAGCAGGTTGCCGATCGCGAACACGCTGCCGGCGCGCTGCATTCCGAGCTGGCTCACGGGCACCTGGTCGAGCACCGTCGGATTCGCCGGATCGGTGGCATCGACGATGAAGAGCCCGCGGCTCGAACCGCTCACGTAGACGTAGGGCGCTTGCCAGAAGAGCCACCAGACACCGTTGTCGTAGTCGCTCGGCTCGATGCCGGGCAGCACCAGCTCCTTGATCTTCACGGGATTGCGGACGTCGCTCCAATCCCAGAAGACGATGCCGTAGCTGCCCTGGGTCACGGCGTATAGCCCGGGGTAGCTGTACGAGAAGCCCATCGAGTGGCCTTCGCGGATGTCCGGATCGAAGACCGTGTGGACGTGCGCCGGTGCGTACGGATTCGAGATGTCGTAGAAGGCGAAGCCGCCGTCGTGGGTGTTGTCGGCGAACGGGATCACCAGGTAGCCGTCGTGCATCACCGCCGTGCCGTGCTCGGTGGGAGCCTCGGGACCCTGGATGGTGCCGATGATGTGGAACACGTCGCTCGGCGGGTAGGCGAGGTTGGGCACGCCGGGGCCCGACGCACGCGCCGGTTCGGTCGCGAGCCACGCGATCCAGGCGACGGCGAAAACGCGGCCGAGCCGCGCGCAAACCAGCGTTCTCCGAGTGGGCATGGCGAGACTCACTCGGGTGTGTTTCACACCCAATGGAAGGAGGTGAGGCGGACGTCACCGATCGTACGTGCTCGCGCCCGATCCGCGCAACGCCGCGAGTCGCGCCGCGGCTCGCGCTGCGCGGGGACGCGGCTGCGGGACGTCGCGGGCCGGCGCGACGCCCGCGCGTACGTGGTGCCTCGCGCTCACCCGCGCTGAACGAAGAAATCGAGCGCGGCCAGCGCGCCGAAGAGAAAGAAGAGCGCGGCGGCGCCACGTCGGATGGCGCGCTTGGGGAGGCGCTCCGCGAGTCGTTCGCCGAGCAGCACGGCGAGGCCGTCGGCGACCACCATGGCGAGGGTCGCGCCCGCCGTCACCGCCGCGATCGAGTCGTACTTCGCCGCCAGCCCGATGGCCGCGAGCTGCGTCTTGTCGCCCAGCTCGGCGACGAAGAAGAGTGTCGCGCTGGTCCAGAAGGCGCCGCGCGACGAGCTCGGCGCGGCGCTTTCGTCTTCCTCTTCCTCGCCGAGCAGCGTCCAGAGCCCGAAGCCGATGAAGGTCACGGCGACGCCCAGGCTCAACGTCCGCCTGTCCACGTGGGTCCCGATCCAGACCCCCAACGTGGTCGCGAGCAGGTTGAGGACGACCGTCGCGGCGGCGATCCCGCCGAGAACCGCGCCCGGCTTGCGAAATCGCGTCGCCAGCGAGAACGCGAGCAGCTGCGTCTTGTCGCCCATCTCGCTCGCGAACACCAGCGCGAACGAGGCCAGCAGCGCTTGGATCACGTTCTCGTCTCCGCTCGCGGCGTCTCACGGCGCTCGTTGGGCGCCGGCAGTCCGCGGGTGCGGGAGCATAGAGCGCCCGCGGTGCGCTGCAACCCGTGGCCGGCGGGACGTGCGTGCAGCGCGTCGTGCGGGTTGGCGGGTCGGGCGGGCGTGGAGGAGAATCGGCCCGCCGTGGAGGAACGAGCGATGGGTCGCATCTCGTGGGCGTGCCTCGTTGCAGGGCTGGTGGTGGCGCTCGCTTCCTGTGGCGGGAGCGGATCGCGTGGCGCGGGCGGGTCGGTGGGTGGCTCTCCGCTGCCGCTTCCGGCCCCGGAGCCGCGCCTCGCCACTCGCTCGGGTCCGGGGCTCGGGAACCTGGAGTACCAGCCGAGCGAGCTCTTCGAGGCGCTCGCCCGGCTCGATACGTCGAACGCGATCCCCGACGATGCGCCGCTCAAGCCGTACGGGACCAACGTCGCCACCATGGTCGACGGCTGGTTCTTCACGATCTTCGCGCCCGACAGCGGCAACGGACCCGGCGGCTTTCTCTTCTACGATCTCGCGAATCCGCGCGCGCCCAAGCTGGTGAAGCGGCTCTACGAGCCGCACGGAAGCACGGGCGAGCTGCGCGAGGCCCATTCCATCGGCCTCGGCATCGTGAACGATCGCACCTTCGCAGCGATCCAGAGCCGACTGGGGCTGCAGCTCTGGGACCTGAGCAACGTGCAGGAGCCGCGCATGGCGGGCTTCCTGCGGCTGCCCCAGGTGAATGGCGGCGACTACACGTTCGTCGCGTGGCAGCTCTTCTGGCAGGGACGCTACGTCTACGTGGCCGGCGCCAATCTCGGACTCTTCATCGTCGACGTGAGCGATCCCGAGCACCCGGTGCTCGCGGACCGCGGCGCCGGCCGCCCCAACCCGGTGCCCGTTGGCGAGCTGGGTGGATTTCGCGTCGGGCCGGTCTTCGCGGTGGGCAACCTGCTGGTGCTCACGAGCATGGACGTGGCGTTCGGCTACGCGACGCTCGACATCGGCGATCCGCTCAACCCCGAGCTTCTCGATTACGTGAATCGCGGCCTCACGCACTACTACGCCACCAGCTTCAATGGGAACCGCATCGTCGGCTCGGTGCGCGGAGCCGGCGCGCGGATGACGATCCACTCCACCGAGGACCCCACGGCGATCGCGCTGGTGAACGACGCGTTGGAGATCGACGAGCAGCTCTACAACGCCACCCAAGACGAGTTCGTGATCCAGGGCTGCCAGGAAGAGATCGTGAAGGTGGATGTGTCGAATCCGGCGCAGTACCGGATCGTCGGTCGCGGCTCGCTGCACGTGGAGCACGCCGATCACGGCCAGGTCACGCCCATGGGGAACCTCGTCTACGTGGGCAACGACCACGGCACCGGCAGCGGCTGGATCGTTCACGACACGGCGCCGGATACCCGTCCGCCGCGTGTCACCATGGTGAGCCCCGTCGACGGCGCGGTGGCGCAGCCGCTCACCACCCGCGTGGGCCTCACGCTCTCGGACGCCGCCGAGCTCGCGAGCGTCAACGAGACCACCCTCGTGGTGCGGCCGGTGGGTGGTGCGCCGCTCGCCGGGCGCTACACGGTTCACAACACCCTCGTGAACTTCCAGCCCGACGAGCCGCTCGCGCCGGCGACCGCGTACGAGGTGGTCGTGCGCGCTGGCGGCATTGCGGATTGGGCCGGCAACCTCCTGGCCGAGGAGATCGTCTCCCGTTTCGAGACCTCGCCGGCGCGGGCCGCGGCGCCGACGGGAGTCGCCGGGCTGGTGGCGCGCTGGCGCTTGGACGAGCCGCGCGGCGAGGTGATCGCGCGGGATTTCTCGGGGCACGGTGCCAACGGCGCGTTGCTCGGCGATGCCCAGCTCGGCGACGGCGCGCTCACCCTGGATGGCGAGGGCGACACCGTTCGCGCCGACAACCCGACCCTCGCCTTCGATGGCGACCTCTCGGTGACGCTCTGGCTGCGCACCACGTCCACGAGCCTGCGCGGGCGCGATGCGCCCGAGGAGTGGTGGCGCGGCGAGTGGCTGGTCGATCGTCACCGGGGGCCGGGGGGACGCGGCTTCGCGCTCACCAACCACTTCGGACGCGCCGCGTTCTACGTGAATCGCGACGACGAGACCCTGCGCTCGACGTCGCGCATCGACGATGGCGAGTGGCATCACCTGGCGGTCACCCGCCGTGCCCGCGACGGCGCGCGTCGCCTCTACGTCGACGGCAAGCTGGAAGCGGAGGCGAAGAGCGGGTCCACGGACACGATCTTCACGCGCCCGTCGCTCTACCTGGGCTCGAGCTCGGGGGTATCGCAGTTCGCGCGCGGCGAGCTGCGCGACGTGCGCGTCTATGCCCGCGTGCTCGATCGCGACGAGGTGGCCTCCGTGCTGGCCGGCCGCGCCGAGCCTGGCGAGCCGCTGGCGGTGTCGCTCGCGAGCGCCGCCGCCAGCGTGGTGGGAGGCGAGGCGCGCTTCGCGGTCGCGGTGAGCGGCGCACGAAAGCCGCGCATCGCGTGGGATTTCGGCGATGGAAGCGCGCCCACCGAGGCGCGCGCCGCCGACGCTGCGACCCATGCGTACGCGGCGCCCGGCCATTACGAGGTGGTGGCGACCGTCACGGACGGCGCGCAAGAGACGCGTCTGACGTTCAACCACACCGTGCACCGCCCGCTGACGACGGAGCCGCCGCGCTCGTCTTCGACCATCGCCTACGACGCCGCGCGCGAGCGTGTGTGGGTCGTGAACCCGGATCAGGACACGGTGACGCGAATCGACGTCGCGGGACACCCGGCGTTGCGCTTCGAGGCTGCGGTGGACCGGCACCCGCGCACGCTCGCCGTGGCGGACGACGGCTCGGTGTGGGTCGCGTGCCAGGACGAGGATTCGGTCGTGGTGCTGGACGGGGAGAGCGGCGCGATTCGCGCGCGGGTCGCGTTGCCGCGGGCGTCGCAGCCGTTCGGCATCGTCGCGGAGCCGGGCGGTGAGCGGTTCTGGGTCACGCTCTTCGCGACCGGCGAGCTCGTGGCGATCCGCGCCAGCGATCGTGCGATCGAGCGACGGGTGGCGGTCGGCCCGAAGGCGCGCGGTCTCGCGCTGAGCCCGGACCGCGGGCGCCTCTACGTCTCGCGATTCGTCTCGCCAGCGGAGCGAGGCGAGGTGAGCATCGTCGATGCGTCGAGCGTCGCCGTGGCCGATGTGATCGCCCTCGCCCCGGACACCCGCACGGTGGACGCCGAGGATCGCGGCCGCGGCGTGCCGAACTACCTCGGAGCGCCCGTCATCACGCCCGACGGCGGCGAGTTGTGGGTGCCCTCCAAGCTCGACAACGTCTTTCGCGGCCTCGCTCGCGACGGGCTCGCTCTCGAGCACGACAAGACGGTGCGCGCCGTCGCGTCGCGGGTCGATCTCGCCGCTGCGCGCGAGCTCGACGGCGGGAGGATCGACTTCAACGATCGCGCCATGCCGAGCGCGGTCGCGTTCACGCCGCTCGGCGACTACGCGTTCGTGGCGATGCAGGGCTCGTCCACGGTCGAGATCCGCGACGCGTACACGGGCTCCGCCGTCGGCGCGGTCGATCGCGTGGGCCGCGCGCCCCAGGGGCTCGTGCTCTCGCCCGACGGCACGCGGCTCTTCGTGCAAGGGTTCCTGTCGCGTTCGGTCACCGTGCACGACACGGCGGGCGTGCTGGTGGGCCGCGACCTGGCGCCGCGCTTGCTCGCGACCATTCCCACCGTCGCCGGCGAGCGCCTCGCGGCCGACGTGCTCCGCGGCAAGCAGCTCTTCTACGAAGCGCGCGATCCGCGCCTCTCGCGCGACGGCTACATCTCGTGCGCCGGCTGTCACCTCGACGGCGACGACGACGGCCGCGTGTGGGACTTCACCGATCGCGGCGAGGGTCTGCGCAACACGATCGCGCTCGTGGGCCGCGCCGGCACCGCGCACGGCCCCGTGCACTGGACCGGCAACTTCGACGAGATCCAGGATTTCGAGGGCGACATCCGCAACGCCTTCGGCGGCGCAGGGCTCATGAGCAACGACGACTTCCACGCGGGCAGCCGCAGCGCGCCGCTCGGCGATCCCAAGGCCGGAGTGAGCGCGGATCTCGACGCGCTCGCCGCCTACGTTCGCTCGCTCGACCGATTCCCGCGCAGTCCGTATCGCCAGCAGGATGGTCGCTTGACGAGCGACGCGACCGCGGGCCGCGCGATCTTCGAACGGCTGGATTGCGGCCGTTGCCACGCGGGAGCCGAGCTGACGGACAGCGCACCGGGTGTCGCGCACGACGTCGGCACGTTGACGCAGGGCTCGGGCTCACGGCTCGGTGGGCCACTCACCGGCATCGACACGCCCACGTTGCGCGGAGTCTGGGACACTGCGCCCTATCTCCACGACGGCTCGGCGCCGACGCTGCGCGACGTGCTCACCACGCGCAATCGCGATGGCCGTCACGGCGACGTCGCGTCGCTCACCGGCGCGGAGATCGATCAGCTCGCGCGCTACCTGCTGGAGATCGAGTGACGCCGAGCGCACGCGTGGCGCGCGTCGCTCGTTGCGACCTGGCGCGGGCGCTGACGGTCGCCGTGGCGCTGCTCGCGGGCTGCGGCTCCTCGGGCAGCGAGGGTCCCTGCGCGGCACGGCCGAACGTCGGCTTCCGCGTGGTCGAGTACGCCGCCGGGCTCGAGGCGGCGGTGTGGTACCCGACGCGCGCGCCGGCTTTGCCGTTCGCGTATCCGGGCGCGGTGGGTCTCGTGGGCGAGATCGCCGAGAACGCGCCGATCGCGAGCTGCGGCGGTGGCGCGCCGCTGGTGCTCTTCTCCCACGGCGACGGCGGCTGTGGCACCCAATCGATCTTCGTGACCGAGGAGCTGGCGCGTCAGGGATACGTCGTGGCCGCGCCCGATCACGCGGACGCGCTGTGCAGCGTCGACGGCGGACCCCATCGCGGTCCCGACGCGCCCGGTACGCCGCCGTTCTCGGAACCCGAGGAGTTCACCGATCAGGACTACGTCGGTCGTCGCGACGACCTCGAAGCGCTGGCCGCGTTCGTGCTGAGCGCGTCGGATTTCCGTGCCGGCATCGACGCCGAGCGGTTCGCCGTCGTGGGCCATTCCCTCGGCGGCTACACCGCCGCCGGCCTCGCGGGCGGCTGGGAGTCGTGGCGCGACTCGCGCTTCTCGGCGGCGTTGTTGCTGTCGCCGTACATCCAGCCGTACCTGGTTCACGATCGGTTTGCGGCGATCGAGCTGCCGCTCATGTATCAGAGCGGCACCGCCGATCTCGGGATCCTGCCGTTCCTCGAGGGGCCATTCGGAGCGTACGCGCGCTCCCACGCGCCCAAGTTCCTGGTGGTGCATCGCGGCGCGGGCCACTTCGACTGGACCAACACCACGTGCGCGTCGTTCGCGTCCGTCGGCGAATGCCTGAGCGGGAACGTCGTCGCGCGCTCGATCGTCGACTACGGAAGCGCCTTCCTCGATCGCTATCTGCGCGGTTCCGTGTCACCGCTGCTCGACGGGGACGGCGCGGATCTCGCGGAGTACCGCGCCGACCCGGGCTGATCCGGTTGGATCGGCCGCCGCCGGCTCACCCCGCGCCGCGCGGTCTGCGGAGACGATCCCGGCGCGCACGTCGGCGCTTTCTCGCGGATGCCGATCGCGCACCCCACGGCGTCCGCGCACGCTCACCGGTTGCGTCGTCGACGGCGCATCAGCACCAGCGCGGGGATGGCGAATCCTGCGCCCGTGAACGACGCGCCGCATCCCGTCAGCTCGTATGCGCCGGCGTCGCAGTCACCGGTGGCGGGCGCGGGGCGGGCGATGCCGCGCTGGTCCGTCGCCAGGCAATTCCCCGCGAGTCCCGCGCCCACGGCGGGGCTCGAGGAGCTGAGGGAATGGGTCTTGGTGGAGCCGCCGTAGCTCCCGAGTGCCCCGAGACCGAGCGAGGCGACGCTCACCTGGTCCGACGGATCCGTGAGCAGGCAGGTGTTGCCCGGGCTCTCGACGTTTCCGCCGGCAGACGCCAGCGTGCTCGCGACGTTGAGGCAAGCGCCCTGCACGATGCTGTTGCCGAGCTTGGTCGACGAGGGGCCGAAGATGCCGCCGTTCTCGTTGTCGATCGCGAGCCCGCCGTTTTGAGCGATCGTGGAGTGCGTGACCGTCACGCCACCGGAAACCACCAGCATGCCGCGTCCGGTGTTGCCGCTGATCGTCGAGTTGAGGAGTTGATACGCGCCGCGTGTCGGAACGAATCCATCGCCGAGGTTGCCCGAGATCGTCGTTCGCTCGACCGTGAGGCTCGAGCTGCACGACCAGCCGATGCAGCCCGACGTCACGGCGCCGGCGTTGGTGGCGAGGGGGCCGTTTCCTTCGATGGTCGAGTCGGTGATGGTGCCGAACCCGCCGTTCATGACGCCGCCATTGGCGCAGGCGTTGTTGCGCACGGTGGCGCGTGTCACGGTGAGCGTCGATCCGAGGTTGGTGATGGCCGCCGTGCTCGGACAGGTGTTCCCCTCCACCAGGGTGTCGATGACGCTGATCTCGGCGGCGTAGGTCTCGATGGCCGCGTTGCCGTTCAGCCGGAGCGTGGAAGAGGCGACCGAGGCGTAGGTGTTGGCGTAGATGCCGTAGCCCGAGTTGAGCTCGATCGTGGAGTTGGTGACCGTCAGATTGCCGGTCTGCTGGAGAATCCCTTCGGTCGTGCCGTGGCGGATCGTCACGCCGCTGATCGAGACGTTGGTGGTCTCGAACGCGAGGGTGTGGAAGACGCGATCGAGGCCGTTGCCGTCGATGATGGTGGAGCTGGCACCTGCACCGAGGATCTGCGTCTCACCCAAGATGTCGAGGTCGCCGAGCTCGGCGATGTCGTCGCCCGAGCCGAGCGTCAGCGTGTAGGTGCCCGCGGGCACCGAGATGACGTCGATCGGCTTCGATCCCGCTGGGCAAGCATCCACGGCGACGTTGTTGTTCGCGGCGATGATGGCCTCGCGGAGCGAGCAGTTGCCGTTGGGCGGAGTCGACGAGTTCTCGTCGGCGGTGGTCGTGACGTTGATGTTGGTGGCGTGCGCGCTCGCCGTGGCCAGCGCCAAGGCGAGCGGCGCGAGGGCGAGCGCACGCCAGCGCGCGCTCGCCGCCGCACGGCGTGAGGTCGATCGGGTTCGTGGCACGACGAAATCGCGACGGCGTGTCATGGGATCTCCGAAGCGTGACGCGGCGAGCGCGGCGCCGGCGGGTGTGTGTGGGTCGACGGTCGGCGAACGATCGATGCTACCGACTGTCCATCGGTCGCGCAACGAAATCGCGCGTGTCACCCGGAGCAGCCCGTACGCGGGCGGTGTCCAGCCGACATCGCCCGCCGACCGGGACGCTCAACCGCTGGTGACGAGCTCGGCGGGCAGTTCCACGGCCGCGTCACGGCCGACGACGGTGGTCCACTCGCGAACCCACCAGCGGCGCACCGCGCCGTTCAGCACGTAGGGGTCGGCTTTCGCGAAGCGCTCGGCGACGGCAGGCGAGTCACCGCTGAATAGCAGCAGCGCACCGTCGACGGGATTCGCGTACGCACCACCGAGGACCAGCTCGCCGCGAGCGACGGCGGCGCGCGCGTGGGCGAGGTGCTCCGCACGAAACGGCGCTCGCCGCTCCGCGTAGTCCTCACCGCCCTCGTAGAAGAGTAGGTAGTGCACGGGCGGGCGCGCGGCGTTCAGCCGGCCATCAGCAGCAGCCCGACCTGCATGACCACGGCCATGTCGCCGGCGATTCGCATCTTGCCGCCCATGAAGGCGGCCTGCGGGTTGAGCTCGCCTTTCACGATCTTCTTGTAGTCGTCCTCGGCGCAGCTCACGGTGGCGTGGGGCTGGGCGGGCATGGGCGTGGTGCCGAACTTCACGGTGATCGCCCAGTCGCCCTCGGCGCCGCCGGTCATGACGAACTTGATGGTGCCCGCGAGCGTCTTGAGCTTTTCCACCTTCGACTTCGTGAGCGGCGCGGCACCGCTGCCGAGACCGGCGCTCAGGCCACCGCCCATGACGGCGATCTGGCCCATCTTGTCGCCCACGGTCTTCATCGCGCGGCGCCAATCACCCACGTCTTGCACCACCGTGACGATCGGTTCGTGAACCGGGGTGTCGCTCGCCACCATCTGGCCATCGCGGACGTTCAGGTTCCAGGTGCCGCCGCCTTCGCCGGTGATCTGGACCTGCACGGTCATCTCGACGGCGCGCAGCGCGTCGAGCGAGGTCTGTAGCGCCTTGATGGCCTTCTCGACCTTGTCCACGCCCGAGTGGAACTGGCGCGGGACCGTGGTGCCGAAGAAGTCCGCGGGTTGCACCTCGGCGGGCTGAGGGGCGGCTCCGGTGGTGGGCGGGGTCATCGGCGGGTGCTCCTCGTGGACGGCGGGTGGGCGAAGAGGATCGGCGGGGCGAATCGTGCGGTCAAGGCAGGAATTTGTCGGCGTGCTTGAGCTTCGCGGGGAGGTACTCGTCGATCACGTAGTTGAGTCCCCACTTGGCGAGCGCCTGCTGCTCGGCGCGTACCCCGAGCTTGAGGAGCAGCTCGACCGCGTCGCGCCACGGCTTGTGGTTCTGGAAGAAGGGGTCGTTCTTGAGCGCGTCCTTCGCGCGCTTCACGTCCACGTCCTGCAACGGGTGCGTGGGCAGCTTGTAGTCCACGATGTCCTGCGGTGTGACGCCCAGGAAATGCGCCTGCGGCACGCAGAAGAACTGGCTCAGGTGGGCGGCATTGCCCGAGCCGACCTTGAGGCTGCGGTAGATGTTGGAGATCCCGTAGGGGTCGCAGTCGACGAATGCGTAGACCGGGATCTTCTTGTCGTCCGCCAGGCGACGGATGAAGCGCCGGCACGCGCGCGTGGGCACGCCGCCCATCGCGATCAGGATGCAGTTGGCGCTCTTCCAGAAGGTGTGGATGTGGAGGCGCTGGAACATGCCGGAGGTCTCGATCGCCAGGATGAACTTCGCGTTGGTCTTGAAGCCGAGGTGCTCGACGGAGTGGGGGATCGTGTACGAGCCGGTACCCTGGCGGGTGCAGTCGATCTCGATGACGTCGCCGGAGAGCGGGTCGCGATCCACGATCACCAGCTCGCCAGCCACGGCACCGCCGTGCTCCTCGGGATAGAAGCGCAGCTGCTCGCGGCTCACGCCTTCGAGGCTCACCAGCGCCTCGATGTCGTCCATGATGGTGTCGGACTCGACCTGCTCGTCGAAACGCGCCTCACCCCAATTCTTGGACTGATAGTAGGCGTCTCGCTTGGTGGCGAAGTCGTCGCTCTCGATCAGCTCCTTCGAGAGCGCCATCATCTTGAGCGTCTGCGCGAACGTCTTGGCGGTGCCGACCGTGAGCTGGCGGCTCTTGCGCGCGCGACCCAGCTCGAAATAGCCCTGTTTCGGGTTGTACTTGACGTTGGAGAGATTGCGGGTGGGGAATGCCACGTTGGGCTTTCCGCCCTTGATGGCCACGCGGTGGATCTCGCCCGCCACGTTGCGGATGGCGTTGAGCGTCTCGGGATCCTTCTTGCCCGACAGCACCGAGTGGCGCGATTCGGTCTTGTCTTTCTTGCTCACAGTTGGCGGCTCCGCGCGAGGGTGTCGCTCAGCACTTCGACGGTCTTCTTCCGGTCGGCCTCGGTCAGCCCGAGGATGTCGCGAAGCGCGTCGCCGATGTGCGGGATGTACTTCTCGATGTAGGCGTACTTCTTGGCGGCGTCCGCCTCGCGGCGGCGGCGCTTGATGTGGGCGCCGAGCTTCCGCCCCGCCTCCTGGAGCGCGAGCCGGAACTCCTTGATGATCTCGGGGTAGTGCGCGATCGCTTCCTTCGATTCCGAGGTGTAGGGCACCCACACGCTGGCGATGTGCACCATCACCACCAGCGGCCCGATCGGCAGGGCGCCCTTGGGCTGCTGGAGGCCGTAGTTCCGCCAGTCGGTGCTGATCACCGACTTGGTCACGGCGCACGCGGATTGCTGATAGAGCAGCGGCACGCGGTTCGCGAAGCGCAGCAGTCGGACGGTCTCGTCGGCGGGCATGCCGCCGCCGTAGGCGAGCGCCACTTCCACCACGAACGGGTTGCCGCGGTAGACGGTGGGCTTGCGCGAGGTGGCCTCGCAGAAGATGTCGCCCTCGGCGTCCTTCGCGAGCTCCTTGAGCAACCCGGCCTTGAGCAGCTCCTCGCCGATCGGCACCACGCAGTCGGTGGGCGGGATGCGGATCTTGGTGACGCCGATGGCGTGGAAGAGCGCGTCGGCCTGCTCACGGGTGACGGCGGCGGGCTTGAGGGTCGTGCCGAGCTTGGCGGTCTTCAGGATCTCCTCGGCCACCGACGAGCTCACCCGCGAGAAGTCCTCGGCCAGGAAGCTCTTGACCGTGCGCGCCTTGGTGATCTTGAGCATGTCGATCAAGGCGCCCAGCTCGATGCCGTGCGGGTGCGGCTTGATCTCCCGCGGCGGCGGCGGCAGCTCCTTGGTGGCGCGCTCGAACTCGAGGGTCTCGCCCTCGGGCGTCCGGTACGTCAGGGCGACGTGCGGATTCGCGATCGCGGTCTGGCGCAGGTAGTCGTCGACCGACTGGCGACCTTTCTGGTAGCGCGCCTCGAGCTCGATCTCGACCCGGGTGCCGTGGGACCGGTGCCAATCGTTGACCGCATCCTTGTGGAGGATCTCGGGCGTGTTCTTGCGGCTGTCGATCTTGAGGTCCATCCGCACGGCGTGCTTGCGTGCGCCCGTGCGCGAGATCACGCGGATGGGCTTGCCGGTGGTGAGCGTTCCGTAGAGCCCGGCGGCGCTGATGCCGATCCCTTGCTGGCCGCGGCTCATGCTGAGCCGGTGGAACTTCGAGCCGTAGAGCAGCCGCGCGAAGATGTTGGGGATCTGCTGCTCGACGATTCCCGGCCCGTTGTCCTCCATCACCACCCGGAAGCGGTCTTCCTTCTCGGTCGGATGGATCTCGACCACGATCTCGGGAAGGATGCCGGCCTCCTCGCAGGCGTCGAGCGAGTTGTCGACGCCCTCGCGCACGGCGGTGAGCAACGCCTTCTTCGGGTTGTCGAAGCCCAGCAGGTGGCGGTTCTTGGTGAAGAACTCGGAGATCGAGATCTCCTTCTGGTTCTTCGCCATGTCCTGGGCGGTGCGGCGGTGTCCCGACGGAGGCGCTCCGCCACTGCTCGGCGGCTTCGCCGGGGCGCTGCCGGCGCTGGGCGCCGGTGCGCTCGCGCCGAGGTCCAGCTCGAGCTCGAGATCGGACGGCGCCGCTTCGGGCGACGGTGCGCTCGCGGGAGGACGGGAACGCTCGGCGGGGCTGGCTAAGGGCGGTGCCGCGGGTGCACCGAAGTCGAGGGTGGGCTCGGCAGCTGCTGGACTTCGCGACGGCATCGGCACTCCTCAGGGCGAGTCGGGGGAGCCGTCGGGCTCGCGCGAATACAAGATCTCGCGCCCGACGGACTCGATCCCACTGGATCTAGTGGAGATGCGGGGTGGGGTCAAGGCCCGGGAAATGCCCACGGGCAGGCCGCGAAGCGACTCGTCGGCGCCGGGCTCGGCGCTGCGCTGGACGGTGTGCGCAGCGCTTGGGGGGCCGTCTTTCAGGGCTCTTCCGAGCCCTGCCCACGCCCGTTCCCGCTGGCGCCGAGCGCCGCGCGGTCGCGCCCTTCCGCCGCACCGTAGCTGCGCATGGCGTTGCGCGCCTTCTGGGTTGCGTCCTCGAGATGGGGTGTCGTCTTCGAGCCGGCGAGGATGCCCTCGATGCCCGCGGTGGTGCCGGGCTCGGTGAGCGGCGCGCCGCCCGCGGAGGAGCCGCGGCGCTCGGCGGCGGGCGCGGGGCTCGGGCTGCTCGCACGGGGCGCGGCGGCCGAATCCGTCGGCGTGACCGTGCTGGGAGGCGTCGCGACGCGAGGCGCGCGGTGCCGGCTCTGGACGGCGATCACCGCGATCGCCGCGGCGAGGAGCAACGTCAGCCAGCCGAGCTTGCTCATGCCCGAGCTCGGGGTGCGCGGTGCGTCACCCGGCGTCTCCCACCGGCGCGCTCGCGAGCGCGTTCTGGACGGCGGCGAAGATGTCGACGATGTCCGCGCGGATGCGCTCGAGGGAGCTGATGGCCGCGACCGCGACGATCCCGCAGATCAGCGCGTACTCGATCGATGTCTGGGCGTCGTCGTCGTGGATCAACCGGGCGAGAGTGCCGCCGAGCACCTCGACGAGACGAGCGCGCGTCATGGGCATCGATCCGCGGTGGGGGCGAGCATGCCCATCGGATAGCACGGCCGGGATGGCGAATCCAGCCGCGCGTCGACGCCGCGATCGACGCGCCCCGCGCCGTGTGGCCACCGTGTCGCCCCGGATGCGTCGCGGCGCCACTCGTGCGATGTTGGCGCTCCACGTGCGTCGCCGAGCCAAGGTGACGTCACCGGAGCCACACTAGCGTTTCATGAGCTCGTCACGCCGCTCGCTCACGATCGCGGCGTGCATTCGTGGCCGGGCCGAGCCCCGGATCGAGGAGACCCACCCGATGAGCAAGCCGCGAGCCCGCGTCGCCCTTCCCCTCGTCCTGGCCGCCTGCGCGGCGCTCGTCTCGAGCGTGGTCGCGCGCGCCGAAGACGACGCGCAGTGGAATGCGAAGTTCGAGGAACGCTTCAAGGGCGTCCTCAAGCCGAAGACCGAGTACAAGGCCGTGGTGACGATGGAGAAGGGCGGTAGCTTCACGATCCTCTTCGATCCATCGGTGGCGCCCAACCACGTGGCGAACTTCGTGTCGTTGGCGCGCAAGGGTTTCTACAACGGCACCAGCTTCCATCGCGTGATCCCGGGCTTCATGGCGCAGGGCGGTGATCCCACCGGCACCGGCACGGGCGGGCCCGGCTACACGATCAAGGCGGAGTTCAATGCCACGAAGCACGTGCGCGGCACGGTGTCGATGGCGCGCAAGCCGGATCCGGACTCCGCGGGAAGCCAGTTCTTCATCTGCTTCGGCGATACGCCCAACCTCGACAACCAGTACACCGTGTTCGGCAAGGTGATCGAGGGCATGGACGTGGTCGACAAGATCAAGCCGCGCGATCCGATGCGCGCCACCGAGCCCGGCGACAAGATCCAGACGGTGGTCATCCAGGAAGCGGCCAAGCCCTAGTGTCGAACGGGACCGGGGATCCAGGCATCGTGTCCGAAGCACAGGTTCTCACGACGCTCGGGGCGCTGATCGCGCCCGAGCTCGCCGCCGACCCGTCGCGGGTCGCGGTCGTCGAAGCCAGCCGTCACGTCACGTTCGCCGAGCTCGATCACGAGGCCGACCGGGTCGCGGCCGCGCTCATCGCCCTCGGCCTCAAGAGCGGCGATCGCGTCTTGCTGTGGATGGCGTCGTGCGCCGAGTGGCTCGGCACGGCGCTCGGCATCGCGCGGGCCGGGTGCACGCTCGTCACGCTCGACGCGGCGGCGGGCCCGAGCGAGCTGGCACGCGCGCTCGGCCAGACGCACGCCAAGGTCGTCTTCCTCTCGCCGCGGATCGACTCCACGCGCTCAAGGAAGTGGCACCGCAATGCTTTCGCGGGGAGCCGGGAGCGACGCACAGCGCCGACCTGCCCGAGCTGCGCGCCGTGGCGGTGACCGGCAACGACGTCCCCGACGGCTGCTTCGCCGTCACCGCGGTGCTGGGCCTGGGGCGCAGCATCTCCCGCGATCGGTTGGTCGCGCGGATCGTCCGATGCGATCCGCACGACACCGCGTGGATCGCCTACGGCTCGGCGCTGGATGGACGACATCGCGGGGTGATGCTCTCGCACGCGGCGCTCGGCCAGCGCATCGGATGGATGGCGCGGCTCGCCGGACCGGCCGCGGGAACCACGCTGCTCGCCGGATCGCTCACGGACGTGAGCGCCGCGGTGGCCGGGTCGTTCACGGCGCTGTGGCGCGGTGCCGCGCAGGTGGTGGCGGAGAGCGCCGACCTCGGCGAGGTGCTGGCGTGGATCCCGCGGGTCTCGGCATCCGAGATCGTGCTGCCGCCCTACGCGGCGCGGGTGCTGCTGCGCCATCCCGATCGCGGGCGCTGGGGCGTGGCGCGGCTCGGGGTCCGCGTGCTTCACCCCGCGCATCTCGCGATCGATCCCGTCGGCACGCAGACCGAGCCCGACCCGAGCCTCGATCTCGTGGAGCTGGTGTGCGCCACGGAAGCGGGCGGGCCGTTCGCCACGGCGTGGCCGCCCGAATCGAGCGGCATGCTGGCCGGGCTCGAGGCGCGGATAGCCAACCCCGCCGCGGACGGCAGCGGGTTGCTGGAGATTCGGGGCGCAGGGCTGATGCAGGGCTACCAGGGCGACGACGCTGCCAGCCTGCGCGTGCTCGCCGAGGACGGCTGGCTCGCCTTGCCGGTTCCCGCCGTGATCGGCGAGGGCGGGCGCATGCGCTTCGACACCGGCACCGCGGCGGTGCCGCGCGGAAGCGTGGGGTACGCGAGCGGCGATCCGTTCCCCATGCCTTCCTGAGCCCTGCGAGAGCTCGGCAGCATTCCTTCGCGAGCGCTGGCGCGGCCCGCGTCAGTGGACGATCGCGTACGTCTCCGAGATGGCGCGACGGAAGCGCGGCGCGTGAATGAGGTCGAAGGTCGCGCCCGAGCCGGGGAAATGGTGCTCCGCAGCTTCGCGCGATCGCGCCACCAGCTCGTCGCACGCCGCGATCGGGAGCTGGCCGCTGCGAATCAACGCCAGCGCCAGGTCGATGAAGCGAGTGAGGCGGACGATGCGGCGATCCTCTTCCCGAACCTCGGGCGAATGACCTCGTAGCGGATCGAGGCTCGCTGCCTCGCGTTCACTCACGTTCCACGCTCGTCCGACCGCGGATCGTCACGGACCGAGCGAGTCGAGTAGCTCGCCGATGCTGGTGTCCGAGGGATCGAGCGCTCGCGCGCGCAGCAACGCGCGGCGGGCATCCGTGCGGTTGCCCGCGTCGCGATACGCGGACCCGAGATCGCGCAGCAGCGTCGCATCGTCGTCGCATTGCGCCGCGGCTTGCTCGAGCACGTGGACGCGTTCGCTCGGCTCCGCCAGCCGCTCGGCGCGCGTCGCCAGCGCACGGGCGCGCCGGCAATCCGAGGTGCCCTCGCTGGGGACGGGCGACGGCGGCAGCGCCGGCGCGGGCGGCGGCGTGCTCGGGTGGCCGATGCCCGGACCGGCGCTCGGCGGCACGGTCGGCGGACAGCCCGCTTGCGCGAGCGCGAGCCAGCCGAGAACGAGCGCAGCGTGCGCGGGGCGATTCATGTCGTGGCCGCGGCGCCGCGTCCCGAATCGTCGGCGCCGCCCTTCCGGAAGGTCCAGAGTAACGCGAGGCCGCCCAGCACGATCAGCGGCAGGCTCACCACTTGCGACTCCGCCAGCGCCAGCGGCCCCATCGTGACGAACCCGCGCGGATCGTTGCGCAAGAACTCGATCGCGAATCGGAACGCGCCATACACGACGAGCATCACGTAGAAGAGCTGGCCACGGCGCGTGAGCCGTGGCCGCAGCGACACCAGCAGCAGGAAGATGAGCACGTCGCCGATCGACGACATCACCTGCGTGGGATAGAGCGGCACGAAGCGCGGCGAGAGACTGTCTTGCGCCGTGATCACCACCGAGAGCGGGAAGCCTGGCGCGACCTTGCCGTGGCAGCATCCCGCCGCGGCGCAGCCGAGGCGGCCGAACGCGATGCCCAGCATGATGGACGGGCTGGTGATGTCCGCCACCTCGAGAAACCTGAGCCCGCGCACGTAGCAGAACGCGGCGCTGAAGAGCGTCGCGCCCAGGAATCCGCCGTAGTACGTGAGCCCGCCGTTCCAGATCCGGAGCACTTCCAGGAGGTTGTCGCGGCGATAGCTGGGGTAGTGGAACGCCACGTGCTGCACCCAGCCGAACGCGACCGCGAGGCACGCGCCGAGCACCGCCCGAAGCCACGGCCGCCGCGCCGGGTGATGGTAGCGGCGGGCGACGATCGGTAGCAGCACGACGAGGGCGGCGATCGTGTACGCGAAGACCTCGACCAGGTTCGCGCCGGACTCGCCGCCGCCGAAGCGGTGCCAGAGCGCCGTGGTCGTGGCGAGGCCGATCGCGGCGATCCACACTTCGAGATGATTCCAGGCGGTGTGCGGCTGACCGGGGATCCGCCGCGCCGTCCAGCGTGCTGCCGCGACGAACGCGGCGCTGGCGATCGCGGCGGCGGCGAGCGCCGCGAGCTCGGCGACGTTCCCGCCGGATGCCGGCACGTGCGCAGCGACCTGAACCAGCGCCACCGCCCACACGGCGAGCGCCGCGAGCGGCCAGTGGGGCTCGAGCGGGGTCGCCGCCTCACGCGCGACGCCGCGGCGCAGCGCGATCAGGATCGCGGCGAAGGCCGCGGCGCTCGCGATCGCGAGCGCGCCGCCTTCCCACGGCCGGAGCAGCGGGTGCGGCCCCGCGGTGAACTGCTCGTGGAAGACGATGACGTGGAAGATCCGCGAGCCGACGATCGAGGCCACCAGGATCCAGGTGCAGAGATCGAGGAGCGCATCGACGTCGGAGCCCACGCGCTCGGCCTGGCGCGCGGCGAGGTAGATGCCGACGACGAAGCCGATCGCGAGGAATACGCCGTAACTGTGTAGGAAGAACCCATCACCGAAGCGGATCAGGATGGGTCGCACGGCTCAAGAGGCGTCCGAGGGCACGCGGGGCGGGGTGGGCGCGGCGTCGCCGTCGAGCGCGCGCGAGCGGTCGTCCGCGTCGGGATGGCGGACGAGATCGATCATGAGGATACCCACGCCGACCACGATGGCGACGTCGGCGACGTTGAACGCGGGCCAATGGTAACGGCCGCGGTAGAAGTCCAGGAAGTCGATCACCTCACCCAGCCGGATGCGGTCGATCAGGTTCCCGATGGCGCCGCCGAGCACCAGGCTCAGCGCCGTGACGAGCCCCCAGCGATCGTCGGGCGCCTTGCGGATCATGCCCACCACGAGCGCGATCGCCGCGATCGAGAGCACCAGGAATACCGGGCCGCGCAGGCTCGCGTCCATGCCCGCGAAGAGCCCGAACGCCCCGCCGCGATTGCGGACGTGCACCAGATCGAAGAAACCCTGGACCACCGGCACGTGGCGCGCGAGCGGGATGCGGCTGTGCACCAGCATCTTGGTCCACTGGTCGAGCGCCGCCGAGAGCGCCGACACGCACAACAGGACGATCCACTTTCGCTTCATTCGTCGCTCGTGTGTCGGCGCCAGCGGTGGGGCGGGGTGGGGCTCTGCGGTGCGGCGTCGACGGGCGAACGCGCGGGGACGAAGCTCAAGCCTTGGGCTTCAAGAGCTCGGCGAGCACCGCGCGGAGCACTCCGCCTTCGTGGCCGGCCAGCTGGGTGAGCTCGCCGCGATCCAGCCAGACACCGCCGCACCAGCCGCATTGGTCGATGCGGACGCCGCGGAAGCTCGTGTCCGTGAGCTCGTTGCCGCACTTGGGGCAGTGCATCCAATGCGCGAGCCGCAACGATTCGGCCTGCTCCGCGGCGCGCGCGAGCGCTGCTTCGTCGGCCTGCGCCTTGATCTTCTCCTCCTCGATCTTGGCGAAGTAGTCCTGCTCTTCATGGCTCGGCTTTTTGGCTGTCATGGCGCGACCTCGAAACCTCCTGGGTGTCCTCGCGAAATCCTTCGGCTGGCGGGTCCGCTGCGACGGCTCAGCTCGGGTTCTCGTCCATGCCGATCATGGTCTTTCCGTAGACGTCCGGCATGCGCTTCAACACGCGCTCCACGTATGCCTTGATGCGCTCGAGCACCTCGGGGTCGAGCTCGCGGAACTTGAGCCCGAGCCCCGGAAGCATCGCCGACTTGCGGTCCATGCGCGGTGCCTTGTACACGACCTCGCCGACCGCCTCGACGGCGTCGTTGATCTCGGGAAGCTTCACCTTCACCTGCACCGGGGTGCCGAGCATGTAGTTGGCGTCGGTGACGATGAAGACACCGCCCTCGCTGATGTCCTTGAGCATCGCGTCCCGCGGCTTGTCGTTGCCCGACCAGAACTCGACGGTGATCTCGGCGGGGGCGCGGGGATGGATGCGGCGGTTGGCGGTCACCTGCTGCGGGTGGAAGAAGCCGTTGAGCGCGAAGTGCACCTCGGTCTTCGAGGTTCGCACCTCGAAGAACCACTCCACGCCGTGACGCCGCAGGTTGGCCACGTAGGCCGCGTCCTCGTGGGCGTTGCGCAGCGCGATCACGTGGGGACGGGTCGGAGCGCCCTTGGGCGGCAAGGTCTTGAGCAGGGCTAGGGCGTCGACCTCGGGGCGGTGCGGATCGACCACCAGCACCGTGTTGTCCGCGCGAGCGCCTCGCAGGGCGTTGAGCGCGTCGACCTTCTTGGCCACCAGCACCGGCTCCCAGCCGGATTCCCGGACCAGATCCGTGATGGGGCCCTGAAAGTGCTCGTGCTCGCCGCAGAGGATCACTCGTTGCTGTCCAGCCATGCCTGCTCCTTCCCCCGCGTCGATCCGAAACCTCGGTCTAGCGTTCTTCGTGGTCGATGAAAAGCCCTCGCGAGCGCCAAGCAGGGCCTTCGAAGCGCACACGGGGCGGATTTCCGCCGTGCGTCGGGTGAGCCCACGGCGCCGCGCGCCCCGGCGGCGAGCCCGCCGCGCGGCCTGCGCTCGATGCCGTCATCCGCCGCTGGCCGCGCGGGGTTCCCGGTGTTCCGTCTCCGCCGGCCGCTCGTCCTGCGGCATGCGAGCACGGTTGAGGTGCCACTCGGTCCGGTCGGAGCGAAGCGGCGGCTGCGAGAAGCGCGCGCCCATCCGCAGGAACTCCTCCTCGGTGATCTCGAGGAACGCTTCGACCACGCGCGGGTCGAACTGGCGCCCGGAAAACCGGAGGATCTCGCGACGCGCGACCTCGAGCGAGCGCCCCGCCCGGTAGGGCCGATCCGACGTGATGGCGTCGAAGGTGTCGGCCACGGCGAACAGGCGGGCACCGATCGGGATCTCCTCGCCCTTGAGGCCTTGCGGGTACCCCGTGCCGTCCCACTTCTCCTGGTGGCAGAGCACGATGTTCGACGCCTCGCGCAGGAACGAGATCCCCTCGATGGCCTTGTAGCCGATCACCGAGTGGGTCTCCATCACCATACGTTCTTCGGGCGTCAGCGGACCCGGCTTGAGCAGGATCGAATCCGGGATGCCGACCTTGCCGATGTCGTGGAGCAGGGCGCCGCGCCAGATGTCCACGAGCTGCTCCTCGGGCAGGCCGAGGCGCCGACCGATCTCGACGGTGTACTCGGTGACGCGCTGCGAATGACCTTCGGTCTCGGTGTCCTTGAGCTCGAGCAGGGCCGAGATCGCCCGCAACGTCTCGTCGTACGCGAGCCGCAGGTCGACGTGCGCCTGCTGCAGGTCGCGGTGCGCCCGCCGGAGCTGGTCGGTGCGCTCGATGACCTTCTCTTCCAGCTGCTTCTGGTACTGCTGGTTCTCGAGGATCAGGCCGCGCTTCTGCAGCGCGCGGCTCACCGCGATCAAGATCTCGTCGATCTGGAACGGCTTGATGATGTAGTCCTCGGCGCCGAACTTCAGGGCCTCCACGGCGGTTTCCACCGTGGCGTACCCCGTCATGACGATCGTCATGATGTTGCGGTCGAGGCGCGCGATGTGATGCAGGATCTCGATGCCGCCGACCGACGGCATCTTGAGGTCCGTGAGCACGAGATCGAACGGGACGGCGTTGATGCGCTGGATCGCGAGCGCGCCGCCGCCCGCGGTCTCGACCTCGTATCCCTCGCCGGCCAGCACTTCCTCGAGGAATTGCAGGATCACGCGCTCGTCGTCGACGACGAGGATGCGGGTGTGCGGACTCGGTCGCGCGCCGCGATCCGTCGCGGCGCGGTTCGCGCCATCGGCGGTGGACGGTTCCGGGCTCACGACGAGGGACGGCTCCGATGGGGGGTCAGTCGTCTTCGACCGACGAGATCTGCAGTTGGGAGACGTCGAGCACGGGCATCTCGTCGGCGGATGCCGCTGTGGACACCGCGGCGATGCCGAGGTCCGCCGCGCTGAACGTCGGTAGCTCGGGCTGCGGCTGCCGCACTTGCGCCTTCGCGAAGCGTTTGCGCACGTCCTCGAAACCCAGGATGGCTTCCACCTGGTTGCGGTCGAGCTCGATTTTGACGCGTGCCATGAGTGACGATAACTCCCGGGCAAGGCTACCCATTCCGCCCCAGGCGAGCAAGCACCTGGTTCCGACTCAGGGGCCGATCACGCGCTCGTACACGTTTCCCAGGCGCGCGACCAGCGGTGGCCACAGGTGCTCGCGCTCGAAGTGGGCGCGAGCGCGGGCGCCGAGGCGCTCGCGCAGCTCGGCGTCCTCGAGCAAGCGCACCAGCCCGCGCGCGACGGCGTCGGGGTCGTGCGCGGGCACCAGGAAGGCGGTGTCGAGATGCGCCAAGCCCTTGGCCGAGGGCGCCGCGGCCACGATCGCCTTGCCGGCGGCCATGTAGTTGAGGAGCTTGATGGGAAAGCCGAATTGCATCGCGCTCAGGCTCACCGCCACGTCCGCGACCGCGAGCAGCTCGCGCAGCCGCTCGAAGTTGCCGTCGCGGATCGGGGTGATGGCGTCGGGCGGCAGACCCGCGGCGCGGCTGGCCTCGGCGACGGCCGGGTCGTGCGATGCCACCACCAGATGGGCATCGGGCCGAGCTTGACGCGCCTTCGCGAAAGCGCGCCACAGCGTCGGCAGGTTCTGGTAGCGGCACAGGTTGCCGGCGAAGACCACCTTCGGCCCAGGTGGCAGGCCGTAGCGCCGTTCCAGCGCGGAGCGCTCGAAAAGCTCGAAACGGGGGTAGTCGAGGCCCGGGGGTACCATCGCGACGCGCTCGCGGGCCACGCCGTTGGCGAGCAGCAGCTCCACCATCTCGTCGCTGACGGCGATGGCCGCGTCGGCGCGCCGCGGCACCGTGCGGTCGATCCACACACCCAGGCGCCGCGCGACGCGCCTGCCCGTCTCGCTCCCGAAGTAGGTCGGCAGCTCGTCCGCCATCCCGGTGTGGCCGTGGTAGACGACCGGCACGCCGAGCGCCATGCGCACCAGGTACCCGGCGATGGCGGCCTCGAAGCTGTGGGCGTGGATCACGTCGATTCGATGGCGCTGCACCACGCGCCACAGCGTCGCCGTGAGCAACCCATCCACGAGCGGCTTCTGCCAGCTCGGCCCGGACGCGGTCTTGCGGTAGGTCGGGATCGCCGGGACGCGGTGCAGGCGATAGGCGCGCGAAGGGCGGGGGTCGGTCCCGAGGTGATAGGCGACCACGTGCACCTCGTGCCCCGCGACCCCCAGACGATGCGCCAGCTCGTCGATCAGGATCTGCGAGCCCTGCGGCCAGGCGAACGGGCACGCGGCCACGAGCACCACGCGCGGCTTGGGGCGCGGGTGCGAGCCGAGCGCGAGCCCGGAGTCGGGCTCCGCGCGGTACGGGGCGCAGCTCATTCGAGGTACCCGAGAGCCCGCATGCGACGCTCGATCGCACGCGAGGCCGAGCGAGCGTACCACCCGCCTTCGCCGCGCGGCGCGAGGTCGCCGCGCGGTGCGAGCCGCGCAGGCGGGGCGACCACGCGTTCGAGCACGCGGCCATCGAGACCTTCGTCGACGCAGAGCCCCACCGCCGCGAGCAGCGTCGGCAGCACGTCCGCCGCCGCGGCGACGCCGATGTCGCCGGCGGCCGCGACCGCTGGGCCCGCGCACGCGAAGATCCCGTGCGCTCGGTGGACACCGTCCATGCCGCGGCCCTTCGCGCCGAAACGCTGGCGCGGATCGATGGTCGCCACGGGCTCGGTCGCGGGGCCATCGGTGCGCAAGCACGAGACGCGATGGCCGGCGAGGGTCGCCGGCTCGACGACGAGGTCGGCGCCGAAGCGCGCGAACGGCCCGTGGTCGACGTCTTCGCGCGGGATCACCCGCGCGATCACGGGCTCGCCGGTGACGGGGTCCCGAAGCGACAGCAAGCACGCCGCGGCGAGCTCCCGCACGCGCACGAACTCCGCGCCCGGCTCGACGATGCCGTCGGCGTCGCGGCCGCGTACGCAGATCCGCACGCCCGGCGCGTAGTCCACCTCGTCGGCGACGGCCGAGGTCCGGCTCCAGTCGATCGCGCCGAAGCGGCTCGCCGACTCGACGCGTGCCGCCGGCACCCCTCCCGCCCAGCGGAAGAGGCGCTCCTGGAGTGCCGCGGGCAGCGCGCCCAGCGCGAGCGCGCGCGCCGCGGCGAGCGGCTGCCGGCGGTCGCCGCCGCCTGGACGCCAGGCGAGCAAACCGGCGCGGGCGAGCGCTGCGTTGAGGTGCACCGCGACCGTGGCGCTGCCCTGGAAGCCGTGGTCCGAGACCACGGCGATGGTTGCATCGTCGCCGACCTGAGCCACGATCCGGCCCAGCCAGGCGTCGAGGGAGCGGTACACGCGCAGCACCGCGTCGCCCAGCTCGCGCGCGCCAGCGGGGTCGAAGCGCGGTGAGCTGCGATCGTGGAAGCGCCAGAAATGATGCGAGACGGTATCCGACTCGCCGAAGACGACCACGATCAGGTCGGGCGTGTCTCCGCCGCGAGCTCGAGCACCAGCGCCGCCTTCTCGTGCAGGCCGACGAGGAGTCGCCCGAGTGCCTTCGCGTGCCATCCCGGACCCACGCGCAGCTCCTGCACGTCGGCGAACTTGAAACGTGCGAGCCGCGCACGCCGCGCCGCCCACAGCGATGGCGGGTGCACGAACGTCCGGTCGATCCCCGTGGTGACCGGACCGTCGAAGCCGGACAGGAAGACTCCGCGCACGGCATCGGGTGGGTACGTGCCGGGCACGGCGACCACGAGCGAGTCGAGCCCGGCGCGGTCGAAGCGTTGCCACAGCATCTCGCCGCGCCGATCGCCGGCGTTCAGGAAGCGAATGGCGTGCTGACCCGGAACGGGTCGCGTGAAGTCGGTGATGCCGTGCCGACCGGGCGAGAGCCCGCTGAGAATCGTGGTCCAGGCCGGAAACGTCGCGGGCGGTGTCGTGGACGCGAGCGCTCCCCACGCGCCGCGCTTCATGAGCCGCGCGAGGTGCGGAAGCTCGCCGGCGTCCGCCCAGCGAAACGCCAGGTCGGGGTCGGCGCCGTCCCATCCGACGACCACGAGGCGGGGGCGTTGCATCGTCGTTCGCGGGCGCCGCCCGCGCTCGCAGCGGCTATTGAGCGTACCCGAGAGCTCGCAGCCGATCGGCTTCCGTCGTGGAGAGCCCGCCATCGCTCGCCGAGGCAGCGGCGTTCTTCTGGGCGTCCTCGAGCTTCATCGACAGCAGATTGCCGAGCCTGGTGGCCTCCGCGGGCGGCTCGCCCGAGCGCAGCAGGTCCTTCTGCTCGCCGGGGTCGGCGCCGAGGTCGTAGAACTCGCGCGCGGCGAGCCCGCGCGGGTTGTCGGGATTGGCGACGATCAGCTTCGACGCTCCGGTGCGCAACGACTGCAGCACGTTGCCTTCGTGATCGTTGTCGGCCACCGCGACGCGATCGCCGTCCTCGCGCCCGAGGTCCACGCCCTGGAAGCCCGCGGGCGTGGGCACGCCTGCCCAGGCGAGCAGCGTCGGCGCGACGTCGACGGTGCGCACCACGTGCGGGTCGCGCGGTCCGCCGCCGAACGACGCTCCCGCCGGCGGCTTCACGATGAGCGGCACGTGCAGCACTTCCTCGTAGAGCGTCTGGCCGTGCCACCAGCCGCCGTGCTCCTGGAACTCCTCGCCGTGGTCGGCGGTGAGCACGATGCCGGTCGGCGAGCGCAGGCCCTTGCCGTTCAGCGCCTCCAGGAATCGTCCGATCTCGCCGTCGAGGTAACGGACCTCGCCCAGGTAGGTGCGGTGGTAGAGCTCGGCCTTCGCCGGGTCGGGATTGTCCTCGCTCACGCGAGCGTAGGCGACGCCGTTCCACGGATGGACGAAGAATGGATCGTGCGGGTCCATGTAGTGGACGACCAGGAAGAACGGCCCGCTCCCGCCGTTCGCGTCGAGCCAGCGGATCGCTTCGTCGGTGACGACCTCGGCGGGCTGGTAATAGTTGCGGACGTTCTTGCGGCTCGACAGGTACGACTCGTTCACCTTGCGCAGGATCTGGTAGAGGTTGAGCTCGCTCGAGAGCTCGCGCGCGCCGAACAGGAAATCCGGCGCCAGGTACGTGAAGCGCTCGAAGCCGCGGTCGAACCCGTACTTCGCCGCGACGTTGAAGTTGTTGACGATGGCGCCCGTTCGGTACCCCGCTTCGGCGAGCAGCTCGGCCACGGTCGGGAAGCCCTCGCGCGGCAGCAGGCTGTTCTTCTCGCGCGCGGTGTGGGTGGTCGGGATCAAGCTCGTGAACAGCGACGCGAACGACGGTCGGGTCCACGAGGCTTGCGAGCTCGAGTGCTCGAAGACGATGCCGTCGTTGGCGAGCGAGTCGATGTGCGGCGTGGGGTTGTCGGCGGCGCCGTACGCGCCGAGCGCATCGGCGCGCAGCGTGTCCACCACGATCAGGACCAGGTTCGGCGCCCCTTCCTTCGCCGCCGTGGATCCGATCTCGCGGCTCACGGTGGGGAAGCCGGGACGCGGGATCAGCACCAGCGCGAGGCCCGAGAGGACCAGCAGCGCGGGCGCCAGCACGCCGGCGACGCGGCCGGGCCGGCCGTCGGGATCGCGTCCGAACCATCGGCCGAGAACGCCCCCCGCGATCAGGGCCGCGACTCCCGCCACCGCCACCACCGCCAGCTGCACGGCGATGCCCTTGACCGACATCACCTTGAGCGATTCGTGGAAGAGGTCGCGGAACACCCGGAAGCGCGTGAGCACGGTGCCGAGGGCGAAGATCACCGTTCCGGCGTGGAATCCGGCCGTGGCACGCCATTCGGAGATCTGCGCCAGCCACGGTGCGACCGCCGCGAGCCCGAGACCCGTGCCAGCGCCCATGGCGGTGCCGAGCAGGCCGTAACCGAAGATCGCGTACGGGATCAGCGCCGTGTCGTGGGTCTCTCCCGAGGCGCCCCAGAGCACGTAGAGCGCCTCCAGGATGCCGACCAGCGCACCGCCGATCGCGCCGCCAGCGAGGCCCGTGAGGATCAGACCGAGCGGCGGAGGTGGCGCGCTCGCGGGCGTCGCGGGCTCGGCCGCTGCGCGGCGCGTGGCCTCGTCGTCGCTAGCGCCGCCGCCCCACATGGCCGCCGAGGCCTCGGCGACGTCGGTGAGCTCGCGCCCGTCGACGCGCACGTAGGGCGGGCGGTAGCCGCTGCGCCGCGCCCACCACCAGAACACGCCGAAGAGCGTCAGCGCCTCCGCTGCCCAGAAGCCGAGCGCCGCGGAGATGATCGACTGGCTCACGCCCAGGTGCCGCGCCAGCACCAGCGCTTGCACGATCTCGCGGACACCCTCGCCCGCGATGGTGAAGGGACTGATGACGGTCGCGAAGATCTGGATGGTCGAGCCGAAGGTGATCGCCCAGAACTCCGCGTGCTTCGCGCCCACGGCGAGGGCGGTGAGGTAGTACATCGCCGCGGTGGTGAAGTGGACCGCGAAGCTCAAGCCGAGCACGCCGACGAGGATGCCCTTCTTGTCGCGGTACGCGGCGGCGGCCCGGTTCACGCGCGAGATGAAGCCTTCGATCTTGCCGCGTCCCGGCAGCGGCACCCGGTCGAGGAAGTACTGGATCACCTGCGGGTAGAAGAGCACCGCGAGGAAGACCGCGATCGCGCCCACCGCCACCGGCACCGTCACGCCCACGATCTTTCCGGCGTGATCGCCGAGGATGTGGTAGCCGAACGGCAGCGCGACGAGGAACGTGAGGAAGATGCCGATGACGCCGAAGACCTTCTCGATGGCCGTCGCGGCGGTCGCCTCGATGCCGCGGCGCGAGTAGAAGGCCGCGTCCCAGAGCTTGTAGCCGTCGAGCCCGATGGTCGATGGCAGGAACGTTCCGAGGAACCGACCGACCAGGAAGGTCCCGAACAGGTGGCGCCAGAACGGGAACTCGATGCCCTGGCCGAGGAGCAGCAGGTGCCAGCGATACATGCTCGCCAGCACGCCGACCATCTTGAGCGCCGCCGCCAGCCCACAGAAGAGCGCGAAGGTGCCGATCGAGATGTTCGGCAGGTACTCGCGGATCGCCTGGAACGTGGTGACGCTCGCGATCGGCGCCAGACGGCCGGTGCGCCCGTCGGCGAGCTCCACCGAGGCCGCCTCGGGCAACCTCACCGCCGTCTGACCGATCAGCACGGTGCGCGCGTCGCTCACCTTGCCGGCGCCGCGTCCCGGGACGGTGAGCGTCTCGCCGCTCAGCACCTCGACCTTGCCGCCGCCATGGACGTTGACGGTGATCCGGTCGCGGACGGGGATCTGGTGGGCGAAGAGCAGATAGAACGCGCCAACCGTGACGACGATCTTGAACGAGACCGTGATCGTGGAGCGCAGCCCCGAGGGCAGCCATTGCCAAGCGGCGCGTAGCGCGCCCCACAGGGTTCGCTGGGCTTCGAGTCGTGGCATCGGTCGATGTTCTCCCTGCGTGCGGCGCGCCGGGCTCGGCGGCGGGAAGGGCGGCGGCGCCGCCGGCCCGCCGGGCGCTCACAGAATCGGCGCGCCGTCCATGGTGGCGGGCACCGCCACGCCCAGCAGCTTGAGCGCGGTCGGGCCGATGTCCACGATGCCGGGTGCCTTCGCTTGGATGGCACGATTCGCGAACACGATGCCCTTGGTGTCGGCGGGGTCGGAGGACGAGTGGTCGCCGCTCCACTTCTTCTGGTTGGCGACCACGACCTCGGAGGTCATGCCGCCCAGGATCGACTTCCAGTCGGTGCGATAGCCGTCGACGAACGCCACCTGGAGGTCGGGGGCGTTGGCGGCGGCGCCGCCGCTGAACGACCGATCGCCGCGGTACACGCCCTCAACGGGCCGCGCCTTCGTGACCGGATCGACCAGCGCCTCGAGCTTGGTCGAGATTTCCTCCACGAGCTTGTCGTAATCCGCGCCCTTGGGGACGATCCCGCTCTTCTCGCGTCCCGCGACGTTCACGTAGATCTGTCCGGTGCCGAACGCGTACGCCTTGGTCTTGGACCAGTCGACCTCGAGCAAGAAATCGCTCGTGGGCATGTCCGCGGGCTTCACCGCGTCGCCGCAGCCCTTGCCCTTGAGCGACATGAAGCAGCTCTGCACCAGCCAGGTGTTCAGGTTCACACCGCGCCGGAACGAGTGGAAGCCATGGTCGGACACGACGACGAGCGTGTCCTCGGGCTTGAGCACCGCGGACACCTTGCCGACGAACGCATCCATGCGGCGGTAGGCATCGCGGATCGCGTTGCCGTAGCGCTTGGCGAGCGCGGCGTCGTATTCGGGGTGAGTGGTGTCGAGGAAGCGGTAGTACAGGTGCGAGATGCGATCCGTCGCGGTGAACGCCGAGATCACCAGGTCGAAGGGTTGGGCGAGCGCGTCGAGCGTCTTCTGCTCGCGCTCCTCGACGATCGAGTAGACGTCCTGAAGGAACGTCTCCTCGTCCACGCCGTAGTTGTCGGCGTTGAGCGCCGAGGTGTCCTCGACCCAGCCGACGGTCTTGAAGAGCCCTCGCTTGGCCAGCTCCGCCCCGTAGGATTTGGGCGAGGTGAGCGCGATGGGAGGATCGCGTGGATCCATGCTGACCGGCGCCACGTAGATGCGCGTCTCGGGCTGGACGGCGAGCACGCGCGCGCGCGTGACGCCGCGCTCGACGAACGCATCGCCGAACGCGAACGCGACGTCGTACCAGTCGGTCCATTCGCCGACGCCCGCTTCGCGGGTCTGGCTTCCGATCGTGAGCTTGACCTTCTTGCCGTCGGCGCTGCGCTCGACGCGCACCGGCACCTTGAGGCGCGGGCGCGGCTTGGCCGTCGATCGCGCATCGACCGGGCCCTCGAGCATCGACTCCGCGATGCTGTCCTTGAACTCCAGCCGGAACGGGACGCCGCCCGAGATCGGCTTGCCCGAGTCCGCCACCTTCACGTCGGAGCCGTAGTACGCGTAGCTCGAGTTCGTCATGCGCAGGTCGGGCACGCCGAGGCCGGAGAGCATGCGACCGTCGCTGCCCAGGTCGTCGGGCGGGAACGTGTACGGCACGGAGAGCACCGCCACCTTGCGCCCGGCGTCCGCGGCGAGCTTCCAGAAGGGCACGCCCTGGCGGGGATTGGTGGCACGCGGCGGCGTCGCGAGCTTGCCGTCGGGGGTGAACGTGGGGTCGATGTAGTCGTTGGTGCCGACGCCCGGCAGGTAGCTCGCCGGATCCCGCTTGATGAAATCGTAGATGCCGTGCTTACCGGGGTTGGTCCCGGTGGCGAAGCTCGCCCACGCGACCGGCGACTGAGGCGGCAGCGTCGAGCCGAGTGGCGCGAACGAGCCGCTCTTCGCGAGGCGCTGAAGGTTCGGGAAGTCCCCGTCCTTCGCCCAGCGCTCGTAGAGGTCCGGGTCGACGCCGTCGAAACCGAGGACGACGACCCGGCCGGCCTTCGGCTTCTCGGCGTGGGCCTTCGGCAGCGCGACGACGCCCGCGGCGAGGAGCGTGAGAGCCACCGTCGCCAAGGCGGCGCGGCGACCGGAGCGAGTGCGGGAGCGGAGCGGGGCGGGCGTCTGCCTCATGGGGGCGGCTCTCGGCGCCGAGCGACTGCCATTCCGAGCGGCGCCCACCCGGAAACGGCGCGCCGGCCGTTCTCGTCGCAGTGTCGACGGATTGGTTCGAAGGGTTGCAGAAGGCGTGCAGAACGAAGGCGCGCGAGCCTACCACGGTGCCTCGGCGTGTCAACGCGGCGAACGCCGTGCGCGAGGCCGCGTTCACACGCTCGAACCTGCCCGGAAAAAGCGCTTTTCGACTTTACAACCCGATCGCGGGCGGGCGATCCTCTTGAGCGATTCGTGCGCGCGATCCACGCGCGCACTTCGGACGAGGTGCACGCACACCATGGCCACCGCAGCCCGCACAGCCGAATCGAGCCGCGCCGCCAAGGCGCCTCAAGCGATCCGCGTGTTCCTCGCGGACTCACAAGATCTGCTGCGGGAGGGTGTGAAGCGCATCCTCGCCCAGCGCGGCGGCTTCGACGTCGTCGGCGAGGCCGGCGACGGCCAGACGGCGTTGGCGCAGGTCCTCAAGACCAAGCCCGACGTGGTCTTGATCGACGTGATGATGCCGGTCCTGAACGGAGTGGACGCGGCGCGGGAGATCCTGCGCGAGCTGCCCGAGACCAAGGTCGTTGCGCTCAGCATCTACGCGAGCGAGGAGTACATCCACCAGATTCTCGACGCGGGCGCGATCGGCTACGTCCTCAAGGACACCAAGTCGGAGGACCTGGTGCGCGCGCTCGAGCTGGTGAGCGAGGGGATCCCGTTCTTCTCGCCGGCCATCAGCAAGGCCGTGGTCGCCGGGTACCTCAAGCGTCGCGGCGATTCCAAGAAGCCGAGCCCCTACGATCAGCTCACCCCACGTGAGCGTCAGGTGCTCCAGCTCATCGCCGAGGGGCGCCGCAATCGCGAGATCTCGAGCCTGCTGCACCTCTCGATCAAGACCGTCGAGGTCCACCGCGCCCACATCATGGACAAGCTCAAGGCGCGTAGCATCGCGGACTTGGTGTTGATCGCCATCGGCAAGGGCATCGTCAAGCTCTGATTCGCCACCGCCGTGGCCGCTGCGGCGCGGCGCGGCCGCCGCACGCGGCGTGCCGGCCTCAGCGGCGCGCCAGGCCGAGCACGTCCGACATGTCGTAGAGGCCCGGCGGCTGGTTCCAGAGCCAGCGGGCCGCGCGAACCGCGCCCCTCGCGAACACCGCGCGGTCGGTGGCGCGGTGCACGATCTCGATCGCTTCGCCGATCCCGCCGTAGAGCACGTGGTGCTCGCCGACGTTGTCGCCGGCGCGCACCGCGTGCATGCCGATCTCCCGGCGCGTGCGTTCGCCCACCATGCCGTTTCGCCCGTGGACCGCGTCGGCCCGTGGATCGCGTCCGAGCGCCGCGGCGATCACGTCGAGGAGCTTCACCGCGGTGCCGCTCGGCGAGTCCTTCTTGAGCCGGTGGTGGGTCTCGATGATCTCCACGTCGTAGTCGTCGCCGAGCACGCGCGCCGCCTCGGCGGCGAGGGCGAACACGAGATTGACCCCCACGCTCATGTTGGGCGAGAGCACGATCGGTAGCTCGCGCGCGGCTTCCGTGATGCGCGCGCGCTGATCGGGCTCCAGACCGGTCGTGCCGATGACCATCGGTGCGCCGCGTCGGGTGCACGTCTCGACGTGGGCGAGCGTGGCCGCGGGCGCCGTGAAGTCGATCACCACCGCCCGGCCCGAGAGCAACGGCTCGATCTCCGCGCTGATCTGGATGCCGCCGTTCGAGGAGCCGGCAGCGAGCGCGGCGTCGGTGCCGACGGCGGGGTGCCCGCGGCGCTCGGTGGCACCCGCGAGGGAGGTGTCGGGATCCTCGGCGATCGCGCGCACCAGCGCGCGCCCCATGCGCCCGGCTGCCCCGGTGACGATCACCGGCACGATGGAGCGGCCGGCACTCGTCATCGGACGAGCCCCGCCGCGGCGAGCGCCTGCACCAGCTTGTCGCGGTTCGCGCTGCTCATCGGCGCCAGCGGCAAGCGCACTTCCTCGCTGGGGATCCAGCCCATGAGCGCGAGCGCCGTCTTCACGGGCACCGGGTTGGTCTCGACGAATAGCGCCCGCAGCACCGGCGCGATGCGGTAGTGAACCTCGCGCGCTCGCTTCAGATCCCCCGCGAGCGCCGCATCCGATACGTCGGTCATCTCGCGCGGCAGCACGTTGGCGGCGGCGCTGATCACGCCGCGGCCGCCGATGGCGATGATCGGCAGCGTCAGGTTGTCGTCGCCGGCGAGCACGTCGAAGCCCGGACCGCAGCGCTCGATCACCTCGGAGACCTGTCCCAGGCTTCCCGACGCTTCCTTGACGCCGACGATGCCCGGGACCCGGCTCAGCCGTTCCATGGTGGTGGGCTCGATGTTGATCGCGGTGCGGCCCTGGATGTTGTAGACGACGATCGGCAGCTCGACCGCCTTCGCCACCGCCTCGAAATGGCGGAAGATCCCTTCTTGCGTGGGCTTGTTGTAGTAGGGCGTGATCATGAGCGCGCCATCGGCGCCGGCTTCCTTCGCGTGCCGAGTGAGCCGGATCGCCTCCGCGGTGCTGTTGGACCCGGTGCCCGCGAGCACGGGCACGCGCTTGCGGACGGCCTCGATGGTGATCGAGACGACGCGTGCGTGCTCCTCGTGAGTCAGCGTCGCCGACTCGCCGGTCGTGCCGCACGGCACGAAGCCCTGGGCGCCGGCATCGATCAGCCGCTCGACCAGCGCGACGAGCGCTTTCTCGTCCACCGAGCCGTTTCGAAACGGTGTGACGATCGCGACGAAATTGCCTTGGAACATCGCTTCCCCCTGACGGGCCGGGCGCGCGGACGCGCGCTCAGGGCACGTCGATCTCGCCCCGGAACACCTCGGCGCCCGGGCCGGTCATGAACACCGAGCCCGCGCCGCCGTCCCACTCGATCTCGAGATCGCCGCCCGGCAAGCTCACGGTGAGCGGCGAACGCGCGTGGCCGAGCCGGATCGACACCGCGCCCACCGCGCAGGCGCCGGAGCCGCACGCGAGCGTCTCCCCGGCACCGCGCTCCCAGACCCGCATCCGAACGTGGTGCGGATCGACCCGTTCCACGAACTCGACGTTGGTGCGCTTCGGGAAGAACGCGTGCCGCTCGATCTTGGGACCCAGCTCGTGGACGGGTGCCGTGGCGACCGACGGCACGAACTGCACCGAATGCGGGTTCCCCATCGAGACGCACGTCATCTCGACCGCGTGCCCGTCCACGGTCAGCGACCGGCGGACCACCTCGCCGTCGGCGTCGACGGGAATCGCGCGGCCGTCCCAGATGGGCGGCCCCATGTCCACGCGCACCCGATCGCCGGCGAACGCGGGCGTCACGATGCCCGCCAGCGTCTCGACTCGCAGCGCGGGCCCCGGCGCGCGACCGCGTGACTTGAGATAGAGCGCAAGGCAACGGATGCCGTTGCCGCACATCTCCACCTCGGAGCCGTCCTGGTTGTAGATGAGCATCCTGGCGTCGGCGAGCTGCGAGGGAGCAGCGACCAGGATCTGGTCGCAACCGATGCCGAAGCGTCGGTCGCCGATGCGGCGAGCCAGGTCGGGAGTGATGCGGACGTCGTGCTCGAAAGCGTCGAGGACGACGAAATCGTTCCCGAGCCCGTGCATCTTGACGAACGGTAGCGTGGCCATCGTGCGCTCCGGCGTGCGCGCTCAGACGACTTCGCCGCGCACGAGATCGTCGAAGGTCTCGCGGGTGCGCACCACGCGCCAGGAGGTTCCGTCGACCAAGACCTCGGGCGGGCGCGGGCGCGAGTTGTAGTTGGACGACATCACGAAGCCGTATGCCCCGGCGCTCATCACGGCCAGCAGCTCGCCGCGATCCACCTCGGGCACGGGCCGGTCCTTGGCCAGGAAGTCGCCGCTCTCGCAGATCGGGCCGACGACGTCCGCGACGCGTGCGTTGGTGTCGTGCCGCTGATTGACCGCGTGGATCTCCTGGTAGGCGCCGTAGAGCGACGGCCGGATCAAGTCGTTCATGCCGGCGTCGACGATCACGAAGCGCTTGGCCTCGGTCTCCTTGCGGAAGAGCACGCGGGTCAAGAGCACGCCTGCGTTTCCGACCAGCGAGCGGCCCGGCTCGAGGAGCAGCTCGAGGCCCAGATGGCCCACGACGCTCAGCACCTCGCGCGCATAGTCGGCGGGCGAGGGCGGCACCTCGTTCTTGTAGGTGATGCCGAGGCCGCCGCCCAGGTCCAGATGGCGGATCGCGTGGCCGTCGGCGCGCAGCTGGCCCACCAGCTCGGCGACCTTGTGGAACGCATCCCGAAACGGCGACGTGCTGGTCAGCTGCGAGCCGATGTGAGCATCGAGGCCGACCACCTCGACGCCAGGCAGCGCGCCGGCGCGGGCGTACACGTCTCTCGCCCGCGCGATGGCGATCCCGAACTTGCTGCTCTTGAGCCCGGTCGAGATGTACGGGTGCGTCTGCGGGTCCACGTCCGGGTTCACGCGCACGGCGATCGGCGCGCGCGTGCCCTTGGTGACGGCGATCTCGCTCAGTCGCTCGAGCTCTTCCTCGCTCTCGACGTTGAACATCAGGATCTTCGCGTCGAGCGCTTGCGCGATCTCGGCGTCGGTCTTGCCGACGCCCGCGAAGACCACGTCGCTCGCGCGGCCGCCGGCGCGCAGCACCCGCTCCAGCTCCCCGCCGGAGACCACGTCGAACGCGCTACCGAGGGATCGGAAGAGCCCCAGCACCGCGAGATTCGAGTTGGCCTTCACCGAGTAGCAGATGCGGTGCGGCACGCCCGCGAAGGCGCTCGTCCACGCGCGAAACGCGTTGCCCAGCGCTGCGGAGCTGTAGACGTAAGCCGGAGTGCCGACTTCCGTGGCGATTCGTTCCAGCTCCACGCCCTCGGCGTGGAGCGCACCGTTCGTGAAAGGAAAGCAGTCCATGAGCGCTCGATCGTCGTGTGAGCCATTCGTGCGCGGCGCGCCCTGCGCCGAAGCGACGCGCAGTGTGTTGATGGCCCGAGGGGAAGTCAACCGAAAATACGCGAAAACCTGCGACGCTCGCGCGCGTCACCGGTCGTAGACCAGGCGCCGCGCGAACCGCAGAAAGAGCTGCTGAAAGGGCGTCCACGGCATGGGCTTGCCGAGCCGGCTCGGGTCGGGGCGCAGGCTCGCCGCGACCGAGGACTTGGTCTCTTCGTTGCCGTTGATGTCGTGGGACGCGTGGATCTCGCCTACGAAGGGATCGACGTAGGGCACTCCCAGCCACTGCGAGAGCTCGCGGACGGTCTCCTCGGGGCGCTCCACCAGGTCCTCGTAGCGGACCTTGCGATAGTGCCGCGCGCGCCCGAAGAGCCCGCGCGCCAGCAGGTTGGTGCGCAAGTACTTGGTGACGATCGCATCCAGAAACCCGCGTCCCTTGCGCCTCATCCGGGAGGCCACGTGTCCTTCCGGCGAGCGCACCAGGTGCAGCACGTAGATCTCGTCGGGGTAGACGCGCGTCAGCGGCAAGAGCCGCCACACCGATTTCGAGTTGTCGAGCACGACCGAGGCGCCGGTGACGTGCGCGATCGCTTCGAAGAGCTCGCGGTTCGCCTCGGGAAAGGGGTTCTTGCCGCGGATGCTCGCCACCCCGCTGAGCGCGCGCATCCACTCCAGGGCGCGCTCGGACGAGAGGCGGGACATCGGCACCAGGTCGAGCTGGGTGGTCCGCGCGATGCGCCAGAAGACCGCGCTCCACACCGGGCATTCGAGCGCGTGCACGCCGCAGCTGCAGCGGCGGCCGGTCGGGTGCCAGTAGCGGTCGAGGTACTGAAGCTCGCCGGCAGAGAAGATCGCGGGATTCTGGTTGAGGATCCGCGTCAGCAGCGTCGAGCCGGTGTGCGTGCACGCGACGACGTAGGCAACCTTCATGGCGCTCCCGCTGCTCGCATCGCTACCTCCACGCGCCTCGGATGACCTTCGTTTCCGTCCCAGGCGTCGACCCGTGGGACGTTGGTCGTCTCGCGGCCACGGCCGCACGCTGCGCCAGGGGTGTGTCCCACCTCGGGCTCTGGGCGCGAGCCCGCCGCGTCTGGCTGGGCATGGTTCTCTACGTCACCTCGGCGACGCTGGCTACGTTCCGGATCGGACGGTTCGCACCGGTGGGTGGACGCGCGTCGAGCATGGAACGCTCGATTGCACGCTCGGGGCTGCCGTATCGATACTGACGTGAACCAGCGAGTCTCGGAGGGGAATGGGCATGGCGACTGGAACGGTGCGACTTCATCGCGTGCTGCGGGCGCCGCCCGAGCGAGTCTACCGCGCGTTCTTGAACCCGGACGCGATGGCGAAGTGGCTCCCGCCGAACGGCTTCACGGGCAGCGTCCAGCATCTGGACCCGAAGGTGGGCGGGACCTTCCGGATGTCGTTCACCAACTTCACCACCGGAAACGCCCACTCGTTCGGTGGCGAGTATCTCGAGCTCGTCCCCAACGAGAAGCTGCGCTACACGGACAAGTTCGACGATCCGAACCTGCCGGGAGTCATGACCACCACGGTCGCGCTGAAGGCGGTGTCTTGCGGAACGGAGCTCAGCGTGGTGCAGGAAGGCATCCCCGAGATGATCCCCGTCGAGATGTGCTACCTCGGCTGGCAGGAATCGCTGGTGCTGCTCGCGAAGCTCGTCGAGGCCGAGATCCGCGAATGACCGCCGAGGTTCGCCGCGCCTCGTGACGCCCGCCTCAGCCGGGCTCGTAGGCGAGGTAGGGGCGCAACCAGCGCTCGATCACCGAGGGATCGACTCCCTTGCGGCGGGCGTAATCCTCCACCTGATCGCGACCCAGCCGCCCCACCGCGAAGTAGCGCGCGTGGGGATGACCGAAGTAGAGCCCGCTCACCGATGCCGTAGGCAGCATCGCGAAGCTCTCGGTGAGCCGGATGCCGGCCTGCTTCTCGGCATCGAGGAGCTTGAAGAGGGTGCCCTTCTCGGAGTGGTCGGGTTGCGCGGGGTAGCCCGGTGCGGGGCGAATGCCGCGGTACTTCTCGTCGATCAGGTCCGCGGGCGAGAGCTTCTCGTCCTTGCCGAAGCCCCACTCCACGCGGGCGCGCTGGTGGAGCATCTCGGCGAAGGCCTCGGCGAGGCGGTCGGTGAGCGCTTGCGCGAGGATCTTCGCGTCGATGTCGTTGGAACGATCGTGCTCGGCGATCAGCTCGTCGAGGCCGAGCCCCGCCGTCACCGCGAACAGCCCGAGGTAATCGGGGACGCCGCAACCCGCCGGCGCCACGAAGTCGGAGAGGGCGCGGCGCGGCTCGCCGTCCTTTCCCTCCTCCTGCTGTCGCAGCGCGTGGAAACGCGCGAGCTCCGCGCGGCGCGACTCGTCGGTGTAGAGCACGATGTCCTCGCCGACCGATTGGGCGGGGAAGAACCCGTACACCCCCCGAGCGCGCAGCCGTCCGCTGCCTTCCAGGCGCGCGAGCATGCCATTGGCGTCCTCGAGAAGATGACGTGCCACCTCGCCGTAGCGCGCATCCTTGAGGATCGCGGGATATTTGCCGCGTAGCTCGTAAGCGTGGAAGAGCGGCGTCCAATCGATGAATGGCACCAGCTCGGCGATCGCCGGTTCGACCACGCGGGTCCCGAGGAACGCGGGCTTCGAGGTGGCGCCATCGCCGAACTCGAGCTTGGGCGCTCGTGCCCGCGCGTCGGCGAGCGAGAGCAGCGGCCGGCGCGTCGACGCCGAGGCGACGAGCTCGCGGAGCAGCGTCTGGTGCCGCTCGTTGTCCTCGCGGAAACGGGGCCGCTGCGCCGGATCCATGATCTTGCCGACGATCCCCACCGAGACGGACGCGTCGCGGACGTGGGCCGTGATCCCGTCGTAGCGCGGCGCGATCTTCGCGGCGGTGTGCTTGTCGCTGGTGGTCGCGCCGCCGATCAAGAGCGGTGTCGTCACCTCGAGCCGCTTCATCTCGCTCGCGACGTGGACCATCTCGTCGAGCGACGGCGTGATCAGGCCGGACAGGCCGATCAGGTCGGCGCCCCAGCTCTTCGCCTCGTCGAGGATCTTCTCGCACGGCACCATGATCCCGAGATCGCGGATCTGATAGCCGTTGCAGGCGAGCACCACGCCCACGATGTTCTTGCCGATGTCGTGGACGTCGCCCTTCACCGTGGCGAGCAGGATGCGGCCCTTGTCGGCGTCCGCGCCGAGCCGAGCCTTCTCGGCCTCCATCAGCGGTTCGAGGATCGCGACCGCTTTCTTCATCACGCGGGCGCTCTTCACCACCTGCGGCAAGAACATCTTGCCGGCGCCGAAGAGCTCGCCCACCACGTTCATGCCGTCCATCAGCGGGCCCTCGATGATCGAGAGCGGCTTGCCGTACTTGCCGAGCGCCTCCTCGATGTCGAGGGGGATGAAATCGTCGATCCCCCGCACCAGCGCGTGCGCAAGCCGAGCCTCGAGCGTCCCCTGACGCCACGCCTGATCGACGACGGCGGTCTTCTCCGTCTGTTTCACGGTCTCGGCGAAGGTCACCAGCCGCTCGGTGGCGTCGGGGCGGCGGTTCAGGAGCACGTCCTCGACCCGCTCCAGGAGGTCCTTCGGGATCTCCTCGTAGACCGCGAGCATGCCGGCGTTGACGATGCCCATGTCGAGGCCGGCGCGGATCGCGTGATAGAGGAACGCCGAGTGCATCGCCTCGCGCACGGCGTTGTTGCCGCGGAAGCTGAACGAGATGTTGCTGACGCCGCCGCTCACCTTGGCGAGCGGCAGGTTTTGCTTGATCCAGCGCGTCGCCTCGATGAAGTCGACGGCGTAGTTGTTGTGCTCGTCGAGCCCGGTGGCGACGGTCAGGATGTTGGGGTCGAAGATGATGTCCTGGGGCGGAAAGCCGACCTGCTTCGTGAGCAGATCGTAGGCTCGCCGGCACACGTCGATCTTGCGCTGGTAGCTGTCCGCCTGGCCGTTCTCGTCGAAGGCCATCACCACCACGGCGGCGCCATAGCGGCGTACCAGGCGCGCCTGCTGGAGGAACTTCTCCTCACCCTCCTTCAGGCTGATCGAGTTGACGACCCCTTTCCCCTGGATGCACTTGAGGCCGGCTTCGATCACCGACCACTTGGAGCTGTCCACCATCACCGGGACCTTGGCGACGTCGGACTCGGCGGCCACGAGATTGAGGAAGCGTGTCATCGCCGCCTCGGAGTCGAGCATGCCCTCGTCCATGTTCACGTCGACGATCTGGGCGCCGTTCTCCACCTGCTGGCGGGCGATCTTGATCCCTTCCTCGTAGTTCCCGGCGATCACCAGCTGCTTGAACTTGGGTGAGCCGGCGACGTTGGTGCGCTCGCCCACGTTCACGAAGTTGATCTCGGGCGTGAGCGTGAAGGGGTCGTTGCCGCTCAGGCGCAACAGCGGCTCGACCCGCGGCGGCACCCGCGCCGGCAAGCCCGAGACGGCCTTCGCGATCGCCGCGATGTGGGGAGGTGTCGTGCCGCAGCAGCCGCCCACGAAGTTGAGCAACCCGTTCTCGGCCCACGCGCGGAGCTGGGGTGCCAGCGTCTCGGGCGTTTCCGGAAAGCCCGTCTCGAGCGTGGCGTCCGGCAGCCCCGCATTCGGGTAAGCGCTCACGAAGATCGGCGCGACCGCCGAGAGCTCCTCGAGCCTCGGCCGCATCTCTTTCGGGCCGAGCGCGCAGTTCATGCCCACGCTCAGCAGCGGCACGTGCGAAACCGAGTTCCAGAACGCCTCGGCGGTCTGGCCGGTCATGTTGCGGTCGCTGCCGGCCTGGATGAACGTCACCGAGGCCATGAGCGGCACCCGGAAGCCCACCTCGTCGAAGACCTTCTCGATGGCGAAGAAGGCGGCCTTGGCGTTGAGCGGGTCGAAGATGGTCTCGACGATCAGGATGTCGGCGCCCCCTTCGAGCAGACCGCGGGTCTGATCCGCATAGGCGGCGACGAGCTGGTCGTAGGTGACGCCGCGCCAGCCCGCATCGTCCGGATCGGTGCTGACTCCCGCCATCTTCGTGGTGGGGCTGAGCGCGCCCGCCACGAAACGGCGCCGCTTCGGATCGGCGTTCATCGCGGCGTCGGCGGCGCGCCGTGCGCAGCGTGCCGCCGCGACGTTGAGCTCGCGCGACAACGACTCCATGCCGTACTCGGCGAGCGAGATCGCCTGGGCGTTGAAGGTGTTGGTCTCGATGATGTCGGCGCCCGCCTCGAGGTACTGGCGGTGCACTTCCTCGATCGCCTCGGGGCGCGTGATGCAAAGCAGGTCGTGGAGGCCCTTCAAGTCCTGGCGCGCGTCGCGGAACCGCTCGCCTCGGTAGGTGGCCTCGTCGAACTTGTAGCGCTGAACCATCGTCCCCATCGCGCCGTCGATGATGAGGATGCGTTTGGCGAGGAGCGCTTCGAGCTCTCGTCCGACGTCGTCTCGGGTTCGATTCATCGTGCCGGTTCCGTTCCGTGGATGCGCGTCGCGCCGGGTCGGCGACGCAGCCGATCCGAAGAGAATACCGGAAATCGCGACCCCCGAGGTCGGGGCCGCGCTACTTGATGGTGATGGTGGCGCTCGGCGCGCTCTCGTTGGCCAGCGCCGAACGATCGACCGCGGTCACCCGGTAGCGCGCGTCGCCGACCGGCGGCTTGGTGTCGAGGAAGCGCGTGCCGTCGAGCGGGTTGGGCGTGAGCCGGTCGCCCGCGCCGTTCGGCCGGAGCCGATAGACCAGGTAGCCGGCCACGTCCGAGTCCGGTGACGGGTCCCAGCGCAGCTCGATGCCGTTGCCTGCGCGCACGCCGACGAGGCCCGTGGGTGGCGTCGGTGGGGTTCGATCTTCCGAGACCACGCTGATCGTCGGCGAGTCGTCGCTCTCGATCCAGGTGTCGGCGTGCTGCACGACGGCGCGCACCACGTAGTTGTGGGTGCGATCGATCGGCGCCGTGGTGTCGGTGAAGGTGGTCTCGGTGATCGCGGTCGTGGTCAGCAGCTCCGGCTCGCTCTCGCCGGTCCAGCGATACACGCGATAGGCGAGCGGGCGTGCTTCGGGAGTGCCGTCGATCTTGGTGGCCGGCGCGCTCCAGTGAAGCGTCGCGGTGCGCTCGCCCGCGGTCGCGGTGAGCGAGCCCGGTGCGCCCGGCGGCACGGTCCACGCGATCGAGACCGCGTTGGAGGGGGTCGTGCCGTAGCCGCTGCTGCCGAAGGCCACCACCCGGTACACGTTCACCGTGTTGGGCACGGCGGAGGTGTCGCGCAGCGACGCTTCCTTGATCGGCACGCCGCTCGAATCCGTGGGCAACGGCAGCGCGAAGGCGATCTGTGCCTTGCTGGGGGCGACACCGGAGCCGCCGATCGGAAGCAGCGAGTGGAGCACCTGGAAGCCGACGATGTCCGCGGGCTTCGAACCGTCCTGGTTGCGCTGCGGAACCGTCCATTCGAGCTCGACGGCGCCGCGCACCGCGCTCGCCCGCAGGTCCTTCACCGGATCGGGAAGCTCCGACTCGGGAGGCTTGGGCAGGCCTTCCTTGCCGCAGGAAGTGAGCGACACCGTCGCCGTCAGCACCACCCAGCCGGCGAGGAGCCATCGAGCGGGGTGGCGCGTCGACGCTCGTGCGGGACCGCGGCGTGCGTCCACCTTCATCGCTCGATCTCCTTGCGGGCGCGTGCCAGCGCTCGCACGATCTGCGCCCGCGCCGTTCCACCGATCGTGCGCCGCTGATCGGCGGAGCGGTCGGGCTCGAGGCTCGCCACGTGCGCAGGCGCGAGGCGGGGGTGGATCGCCGCCAGCTCGGCTGCCGAGAGCGAGCGCGGATCGCGGCCGTGCGCGAGGGAGGTGCGCACCAGCGCTCCCACCGCGGCGTGCGCCTCGCGAAACGGGACCCCCGCGCGCGCCATCGCATCGGCGACATCGGTCATCATGAGCGCGGGATCGGCTGCCGCCTTCGCCATCGCCGCCTCCCGCACCCGCAGCCGCGGCAGCAACGACGTGAGCACGCGCACGGAACCGCGTACCGTGTCGACGGCGTCGAAGAGCGGCTCCTTGTCCTCTTGCAGGTCGCGGTTGTAGGCGAGCGGCAAGCCTTTGAGGACCGTGAGCATCGCCACCAGCGCGCCGTTCACGCGCCCGGTGCGCCCGCGCACCAGCTCGGCCACGTCCGGGTTCTTCTTCTGCGGCATGATGCTCGAGCCCGTGGAATGGCTGTCGGGTAGCTCGACGAAACCGAACTCCGCCGACGACCAGAGCACCAGCTCCTCGGCGAAGCGGCTCAAATGGCCTTGGAGGAGCGCCGCCGCGGCCAGGAACTCGACCACGAAGTCGCGATCCGAGGTCGCGTCGAGGCTGTTGGTGGTGGGGCCGTCGAAGCCGAGCAGCCTGGCGCTCAGCTCGCGGTCGAGCGGGAACGTGGTGCCGGCGAGCGCGGCGGAACCGAGCGGGCAGCGATTGAGCCGCTTGCGCGCGTCCGCGAGGCGCGCTCGATCGCGTGTGAGCATCTCGTGATAGGCGAGCAGGTGATGGGCGAGACGCACCGGCTGCGCCCGCTGCAGGTGCGTGTAGCCGGGAAGGACGGTGTCGAGGTGCTGGGACGCCAGCTCCACGAACGCGCGATCGAGGGCGCGCAGCTCGGCCACGAGCGCGTCCAGCTCGTCGCGCAACCAGAGCCGCAGATCGGTGGCCACCTGATCGTTGCGGCTGCGCGCCGTGTGGAGCTTCCCGCCCAGCGGGCCGACGCGGTCCGTGAGCAGGCGCTCGACGGCCATGTGGATGTCCTCGTCGCCAGCGGCGATCGAGGCGCGTCCCGACAGCAGGTCCGCTTCCACGTCGCTCAGCCCGGTCGCGAGCGAGCGCGCCTCGCGCTCGGTCAGCAGCCCGGCCTTCGCGAGCACTTGGACGTGAGCGATCGAGCCGCGCACGTCGTGACGCAAGAGGCGCTGGTCGTACGACACGGAAGACGTGAACGCGAGCACCTCCGCGTCGACGTCTTCGGCGAAGCGCTGGCCGCGCGCCTCGCGCCCACCTTCGGCCGAGGCCACGCCGGCCGTGGCCGCGCGGGCGGGTTTCTGCTTGCGATTGGACTGGCTCACGGGGTTCTCGGCGGGAAGTGTCGGCGCGCCAAGACTACGGCACACCCCCAACCCCGCCAACCCCGCGATGATGATCCGTCGCGCCTCAGGAAAGCCAATCCACGCGAACGCTGGGCGCGAGGCTGGCGTCGCGCGCCTCGAACGCCACGGTGAGCTGACGTCCAGCGCGCGTTCCGAATCGATACACGACACGGAACGTCATTCGATCGGGTGCTTCGTCGAGCTGGGCGATCGTCACGTAGAGGAATCGTCCGACCCCTGGACGGCGATCGTGCTGCTCGTGTCGCTCGCGCAGCTCGGGGCACATCGCTGGCCCGAAGCCGTGTCGCGCGAAGGTCGATTCGAGCTCCGTCGCCGCTATCCGAATCGTTCGCGCGCGTGTCGTGAGCTCGGCCGATTCGGGAACGAAATCGACCGCGAAGTAGCAACGGGTGAGCTTCCGTCGATCGCCGGCGGCGAGCGGGGAGGGGTGACGTACGCGCGCTCCGTCCGCGGCGATGGGCAGGCGCAAGGTCGCGCCGGCCGCCTGCAAGACCTGGTCGATCCTCGCGCGACCCCCCGGATCATCCACACGGCCGGGGCATGCACGCTCGGGCGTCGCGCCCGCTGGAACGTCGATCGGCTCGAGCGCCTTCCCCTCGACGATCCACGCGAGCAACGCACGCGCCAGGGCGAGCTTGGTGACGTCGTTCATGGTCTTGGCGAAGGAGCCTCACGGGGCGGTTCGGGCGTCCCGCTCCGGAATCTACCCGTGGCTGTCGAACGCTTGCAGTCGCACGATCGGGCACTCGCCGGATCGGCCAGCGCCACCCCGGCGACGAGACCACGCCCTCGTCCGCGCCGCTTGCGAGTCGTGCCGGCGCCCACGCCGTCTCGCACGTCTCGTTCGATCGGAGATGCACGGCTCGACTCACGATCCCAGCGGTCGCGGACGTTTCGCTACGTCGGATCCTCGACTCGCGTGATCCGCATCACACATCGGCGCTCGGCCGGGTTCCTACGGATGGCGGACGCGTGCGTGCCAGCTGGTTCGAACGGGCGTTCGATGGTTCGAGGCCGGGCTGAGCCTTAGCCTCGAAGACGATGCGCGTCCCATTCGGGCGCGTGAAAGCGCGCGCGCCCTGGGCGCGCACGGGTTGGAGATGAGGCCGATGAACCGCTCTCGATTCGTTTCGCTGCTGGTGGGTGCGCTGGCGTTCGGTGCATCGAACGCACGAGCCACGACCGTGATTGGCACGCTCAACAACTTCGACACGCTCTGCGACGTCGGCGAGAGGTGTTACGGCTTCGAGATCGAGATCGACGATTGCCAGGCGACGAGCATCACCTACACCTACGACTGGAATCACTACGGTGCGCCGCAGATCACCGAGGACAACACCGATCCGGCGCATCCCAAGGTGTTCGTGCGCTACCACAGTCTGCGGGATGGGAGCGGCAACTGGGGTGCCAACGGGACCTACACCAACGTGGCGATTCCCACCCCCACGCCGCCTGCGGGGCATAGCTGCACCAATCCCGCAGTGAACGAAGGTTGCGAGCACTTCGGCGTCGGCTACTACGGCGCGACCTCGACCATCAAATACAACTGGCTGGTGATCGGCCCCACCGGTGAGCTGACGCCTTCCGGCTCTCCCGTCGCCGTCAGCAGCCCGTCGTGGGTCTACACACCGCCGGTGGGCGGGCAGCCAGCGCAGGTGGTCCCGGCGATCCCGGCGCCGGCGGTCCCGATCCCGCCCGTCAAGCGATTCGGCCAGCCGAGCTTCGTGAAGGTCATCAAGACCACCACCCACAACGCCAACGACGTCGTGCTCGACGACCTGATCTCGGATGACGTGGACGGCGACGGCTTGGCGGATTGGCAGAACGCCGAACCATCCGAGGTCGAGAGCGAGTTCTACCTGCTCCAGACCAACGATGGTGCCAACGGAGCGAAGCAAGAGCTGGTCGGTGGCGCAGATCACATGGGCGATGGTTCCGAGAACGTCACGCGTCGCTACGAGTTCTACGAGTACGGCGCCGCGGCCGACACCATCGACGGCGAGACCGGCGAGGCGATGTGCGACGAGGTGAATCCCACCACGGATCCCGCGAACCCGCTCTACCTGCACGGCGTCGGCACCAACGTCGCGGTCACCGACGCCAACGGCGACACTTACTACGTGAACTGCGAGGCGCAGGTCGTGGTGGGCAACTACATCGGCGCGCAGATGGCCGGCTTCGACGCGGATGCGGGGCTCGGGCTCGTCGATCACCTGCAGGACGGCGAGAGCGGCATCCCGTATCTGCCGCGTACGGTCGTGGTGGGCGGCAACCGGCCCTACGCCATCGGCATCCAAGGTGGCGCGCTACCGCCTGGGTTGACGCTTGGCGACTACGTCGATCCGCAGAGCGGCGACACGCTTCCGGGCGTTCTGTTCGGAACTCCCACCGCCGGTGGCGACTTCTCGTTCACCGTCGACGTGACCGACGCGAGCAATACCGTCGTGAGCCACGCCTACACGCTTCACGTCGTGGGGCCGCCCGGACAGCTGGTCGACTTGATGGTGTCGACGCAGGGAACCGGCGTGGGCACGGTCTCCGGCAACGGAATCGATTGCGGCGCCACCTGCGCGACTCAGCTCGACGTCGGCACCTCGGTCACGCTGACCGCCACGCCCGACTCCGCAAGTGGCAGCCTGTTCTCGGGCTGGGGAGGTCCGTGCGCAGGCACGGGAATCTGTGCGTTCACGATCACCGAGGCCACCACCGTCACGGCGAGCTTCACGCAAGGAGTCTCGTTGTCGGTCGTCAAGTCCGGGGCCGGAACCGGGACGGTGACGGGCGGCGGGATCGACTGCGGAGCGACGTGCAGCGCGTGGGTGGAGCCGAACGCGATCATCACCTTGGCCGCCACGCCCGCCGTCGGATCGAGCTTCCTCGGTTGGAGCGGCGCCGGCTGCACGGGAACCGGTACCTGCGCGGTGACGATGGACGCGGCGAAGAGCGTCACGGCGACCTTCGGCCTCGACTCGTTCGCGCTCACGGTCGCGAAGGCCGGAAAGGGTGTCGGTACCGTCACCAGCAGCCCCGCCGGGATCAGCTGCGGCGCGACGTGCTCGGCAAGCTTCGCGGCGGGGACGCTGGTCACGCTCACGGCGACGACGACCCCCGGCAACACCTTCACGGGCTGGAGCGGGGCGTGCTCGGGAACGGGAACCTGCCAGGTCACGATGGACGCGGAGAGGAGCGTGACGGCGACGTTCAAGGGAGCATGTGGCGCGATCGGCTCACCGGGTGGGACGGCGAGCGTGTTGGTCGGTCTCGTGGTGTTCCCGATGTTCTTGCGGCGCCGCAGTCGCACGGTGCTGGCCGCCTGACCTCGTTCGACACCGCTCCCGGGCCGACTTCCGACGCCATGCGCCGGGAGTCGGCCCGTTCCTCCGACTCGCGCGGCGCGTTCCTGTCGCGCGCTGCCGAAACGAGCGACCCTCCAGGCGGGTGCCCGGGATGCCGTGGAAGCACCCGTCGGTCGCTTCGCGCGGCGGCGAATGCTGCGTATGGTGTGGCGCGGGAGGAGCGACGATGACGAGCGACGAGCACAAGGCGATTCTCACGCTGGCGCTGATGGCGGCCTTCGCCGACGGCGAGAACGAGGAGACCGAGCGCGAGGCGCTGAAGGGTATCGCGGCGTCGTTGGCGGGCGCCGGGGCGACCTCGCTGCCGGCGGCGTACCAGGACGTGCTCATGAAGCGCGTCACCCGCGCCGATGCCGCGCGTGCGCTCACGACCGCCGAGGCGCGTCAGCTCGCGTTCGAGATGGCGGTGTGCGTGTGCGACGCGGACGGCGTCCAATCGCCAGCCGAACGGGCGTTTCTCGACGGGCTGCGCGCGGAGTTGGGGCTCGACGCAGCGCAGGCGCAGACCTACGTCGACCAGGCGGAGGCGCTCGCCGCTGCGGCGACGGCGAGCGCACCACCGTCGCCGGAAGCCGCAGCGCTTCCGGCGCGGCCGGTCTCCACGGTGAACGAGACCGAGCTGGACAAGCGGATCCTCTCGGCAGCGATCCGCAACGGCGCGCTCGAGCTCTTGCCCGAGTCACTGGCGACGATGGCCGTGATCCCGCTGCAGATGAAGCTGGTGCACGAGATCGGCAGGGCCTACGGCTACGACCTCGAGCGTGGTCAGCTCAAGGACCTGCTCGCGACGCTCGGCGTGGGCCTGACGTCACAGTATCTCGAGCAAGCAGGACGGAAGCTCCTCGGCGGCATCCTGGGCGCCGTGGGCGGCGGGCTCTTGCGCGGTCTCGGCAAGCAGGCGGTGAGCTCGGGGATGGGCTTCGCGAGCACCTACGCGCTCGGCCAAGTGGCGAAGCGCTACTACGCCGGCGGCCGCACGCTGTCGCCGGAGATGCTCAAGGCGACCTTCGCCCAGATGCTCGAGGAGGCGAAGCAGCTCGAGACTCGCCACCGCGGCGACGTGCAGGAGCAAGCGCGCACCCTCGACACCGGCACGCTCGTCGACATGGTGCGCCGCGGCTGAGCACGCCCGATTCGAAAGCCGCGCTCACCCGCGCCGCGAAGCTCGGCTCACTTCTTCTTGCTGGACTCGAGGCGCGCGTCGCGGCGGGCGCGCTGCGCGAGTCGGAGCGCGTTGAGCCGGATGAAGCCGGTGGCGTCGGCCTGGCGATACACCGAGTCGGCCTCGAAGGTGGCGAGCGCCGCGTCGTAGAGCGAGACCGGCGAGCGCCGTCCCGTGACACGGATGCTTCCCTTGTAGAGCTTGAGGCGCGCCTCGCCGGTGACGCCCTTCTGGCCTTCGTCGATCAGCGCCTGCAACGCGCGCCGCTCGGGCGCGAACCAGAAGCCGTTGTAGACGAGCTGGGCGTAGCGCGGCATGAGCGCGTCGCGGTCGCGCAGCACCTCGCGGTCGAGGGTCATCGATTCCACCGCGCGATGGGCGGCGAGCAACACGCTGCCTCCCGGGGTCTCGTAAACGCCGCGCGAGCGAATGCCCACGTAGCGGTTTTCGACCAGGTCGACGCGGCCCACGCCGTGGCGCCCGCCGATCTCGTTGAGCCGCGTGAGCAGCGCGGCGGGCTCGAGCCGCTCGCCGTTCACGGCGACGGCGTTGCCGTCCTGGAACTCCACCAGCACTTCCTCGGGCTGGTCGGGCGCCTCCTCGGGCGGCACGGCGAGCACGTAGGTGGAGCGGGGCGGCTCGCTCCACGGGTCTTCGAGAATCCCGCCCTCGAAGCTCAAGTGCAGGATGTTGCGGTCCATCGAGTACGGCTTCTCTTTCGTGACACCCGTCGGGATGCCGTGCTTCTGGGCGTAGGCGATGAGGTCGGAGCGCGAGCCGAAGCTCCACTCGCGCCACGGCGCGACCACCTCCAGATCGGGTGCGAGCGCCGCGTAGGTGAGCTCGAAGCGAACCTGATCGTTCCCTTTGCCGGTGGAGCCGTGCGACACGGCCTGGGCACCCTCGATGCGCGCCACGTCCACCTGGTGCGCCGCGATGATGGGGCGCGCGATCGACGTGCCGAGCAGATACGAGCCCTCGTACACCGTGTTGGCGCGGATCATCGGGAAGATGAAGTCGCGGACGAATTCCTGGGTGAGGTCGCGCACCAAGGTCTTCGAAGCGCCGGTGCGCTCGGCCTTCTGCCGCGCCTCCTCGAGGTCTTCGCCTTGCCCGACGTCGGCGATGAACGCGATCACGTCGTAGCCGCGCTCTTCGACCAGCCACTTGAGGATGACCGAGGTGTCGAGACCTCCGGAATAGGCGAGCACCACCTGGCGTTTCATGGCGTTACTCCTTCGCGCAATGGGATTGCCTCGAGGCTTGCGGGCGACCGGTCCCTCGGTCGTCCTCGCGTTCGCGACGGCCGCGAGGGACCGCGGTTCAGCCGGGGCCGAGTCGCTTCTTCCACTCGGGCTCGGCCATCAGGAACTCGAGCAGCGCCTTCTGCGCGTGCAGGCGGTTCTCCGCCTGATCGAACACCACCGAGCGCGGACCCTCGATCACCTCGTCGGTGATCTCCTCGCCACGGTGCGCGGGCAGGCAGTGCAGCACGAGCGTGTCGGGTGCCGCGTGCGACACGAGCGCGGCGTCGAGCTGGTAGGAAGCGAGCGCCGCCAGGCGCTCGGCGCGCTCCGCCTCCTGGCCCATGCTCACCCACACGTCGGTGCTGATGGCGTGAGCGCCGCGCACGGCTTCGATGGGGTCGCGCGTGAGCAAGACGCGGCTGCGCGCGTCCGCGTCGAGCATTCCGAGCACCTCGTCCGCGGGCGCATAGCCCGGCGGGGTGGCGATGCGAAAGCGAAAGCCGAGTCGCGCGCTCGCCAGGATCCACGAGTGGGCGACGTTGTTGCCGTCACCGACGTACGCCGCCTCCAGGCCGTCGAGGCTGCCGCGCTTCTCGAGGATCGTGAGCAGGTCGGCGAGGATCTGGCACGGATGGAGCAGGTCCGAGAGCGCGTTGATCACCGGGATCGTCGACCACTTCGCGTATTCCTCGAGGATCGACTGGGAGCCGGTGCGCAGCACGATCGCGTCGACGTAGCGCGACAGCACTCGTGCCGTGTCCTTCACCGGCTCGCCGCGGCCGATCTGCGTCACTCCGGGCGTCAGGAAGATGGTGTGCGCGCCGAGATCGTAGGCGCCCACCTCGAACGATACGCGCGTGCGCGTCGAGGATTTCTCGAACAGCAGCCCGATCGCCTTCCCCTCGAGGATCCGGCTCCGGTAGATGCCGGGGCCCTTCTTCATCTCGCGTGCCCGGTGGAGCACGGCGAGGATCTCTTCGCGGGAGAGGTCGAGCAGGCTGAGCAGGTGTCTGGGCATGGCGTTCAAAGTCCCAGGGAGGTGAGTGCGGAATCGAGGGTGGTGAGCATCTCGCCGATCTCCGCTTCCGTCACGATGAGCGGCGGCAGGAAGCGCAAGGTGCGCCCTTGCACCGCGTTGACGAGCACGCCGCGCTCGCGGCACGCGTCGACGATGGGGGCGGCCTCGACCGCGAGGTCGGCGCCCCAGATGAGCCCCATTCCGCGCACCTCGCGGATGACGTCGTGCTTGGCGGCGAGGGCACGCAGCCCGTCGCCGAGCACGACCTCCAGCGCCAGCGCCCGCTCGGGTAGCTGCTCCGCGACGAGCGTCTCGCAGGTCGCGAGGGCGGCGGCGCACGCCACCGGATTGCCCCCGAAGGTCGAGCCGTGGGAGCCCTTGGTGAAGTGCTGCGCCACTGCCTCGGTGGCGAGGGTGGCGCCGATCGGCAGGCCGGAGCCGAGCGATTTCGCGAGCGTCATCACGTCCGGCGTCACGTCGAAGCGCTGGTACGCCCACAGCGCGCCGGCGCGGCCGAGACCGCTTTGCACCTCGTCGAAGATGAGCGTGAGCCCCGCGTCGTCCGCGAGCTGTCGGACCGCCGCCAGATAGCCGCGCGGTGGGATGTTCACGCCGCCTTCGCCCTGGATCGGCTCGATCAGGATCGCGGCGGTGGTGGGGCCGATGGCGAGCGCCAGCATGTCGAGATCGCCGTAGGGCACGTGGACGAAGCCGGGCACGAGCGGCTCGAAGCCGGCGTGGACCTTTTCCTGCCCGGTGGCGGTTAGCGTGGCGAACGTGCGGCCGTGGAAGCTGTTGGTGGCGGTCACGACCTCGAAGCGTCCCGGACCGTGGAGATCGTTCGAGCGCTTCCGCGCCAGCTTGAGCGCGGCCTCGTTGGCCTCGGCGCCGCTGTTCGAGAAGAACACACGGTCGGCGAACGAATGCTCGGTGAGCCACTGGGCGAGCTGCGCTTGCGGCACGGTGTGGTAGAGGTTCGACGCGTGCCACAGCTGATCGAGCTGTCGCTTCGCGGCCGCGACCGGCTTCGGCGGGCAATGCCCGAGGTTCGCGACGGAGATGCCCGCGACGAAGTCGAGATAGCGCTTTCCGTCGGCGTCCCAGACGTGCATGCCCGCGCCGCGCACGATCACCAGCGGCGAGCGCGCGTAGTTGGCGGTGGTGTGCGCCGCCATCAGCGAGCGCACCTCGTCCGAGCTCGGAACGGGTGGCGATGGGTGGGGGAGATCGTGGCTCACGGCGTGATCAGCGTCCCGATCCCACGGTCGGTGAAGATCTCGAGGAGCACGGCGTGCGGCACGCGACCGTCGATCACGTGGGCCTGGTGCACGCCGTCGACGAGCGCCGCGAGGAGCTTGGGGATCATGCCGCCCTTGGCGGTGCCCGCCGCGATGAGTGCGCGCGCCTCGTCGGCGGTGAGGCTCTGGAGCTTCTTGCCCTCGGCGTCGCGCACGCCTTCGACGTCGGTGATGAGCATCAGCTTCTCGGCGCGCAGTGCCCGCGCCAGCGCGCTGGCGAAGGTGTCCGCGTTCAAGTTGAGCGTCTGCCCGTCCTCGCCACCCGCGACCGGCGCGATCACCGGGATGAAGCCGGCCTCGTCGAGGTGATCGATCACCCGCGGATCGACCGACACCACCTCGCCCACCTGGCCCATGTCGCGCGGTCCCGCCGCGGTCTGCTTGGGCGGGGCCTTGCGGGCGCGCACCAGACCGCCGTCCTTGCCCGAGAGCCCGACGGCGCGGCCGCCCACGGATTGGATCTTCTGGACGATGGTGCGGTTCACGTGCCCGACCAGCACCATCTCCACGACTTCCATGGCCTCGGGACTCGTGACGCGGATGCCGTCCACGAACTCCGACGGGATGGCCAGCTTCGCGAGCCAGTCGTTGATCTGCGGGCCGCCGCCGTGGACCACCACCGGGCGGATGCCGACGTGCTGGAGCAGTACCAAGTCCTGGACGAAGGCGTCCTTCAGCTCGGCGTGCACCATCGCCGCGCCGCCGTACTTGATGACGACGGTCTTGCCGGTGAAGCGCTGGATGTAGGGCAGCGCCTCGATGAGGACGTGCGCCCGTTCGATGAGTCGTTCCATGGATCGCGTCCGAGGTCGGTGAGGGACGAGCGTCGCGAGACGCTCACAAGATGTACCGGCTCAGGTCCGTGTCCTCGACGATGTCCTTGAGGCGCTCGCGCACCAGCGCGGCGTCGACACGCACGGTGTCGCCCTTGCGCTCGGGGGCCTCGAACGAGACCTCCTCGAGCAGCCGCTCGATCACCGTGTGCAGCCGCCGCGCGCCGATGTTCTCGGTCTCCTCGTTGACGCGCGCGGCGGTCTCCGCGATGGCACGGATCCCGTCCTCGGCGAACTCGAGGTTCACCTCCTCGGTGGCGAGCAGCTCGGCGGCATGGCGAATCGGCGAGGCTTCCGACTCGGTCAGGATCTTCACGAACTCGTCCACGCCCAGGTCGTCGAGCTCGACGCGGATCGGCAATCGCCCCTGCAGCTCGGGGATCAGGTCCGAGGGCTTGGAGATGTGGAAGGCCCCGGCGGCGATGAACAAGATGTGGTCCGTTCGCACCAAGCCGTAGCGGGTGTTGACCGTCGAGCCTTCCAGGATCGGCAGCAGGTCGCGTTGCACGCCCTCGCGCGACACGTCCGGCCCCACGTGGCCCTCGCTGCTGCCGGCGACCTTGTCGAGCTCGTCGAGGAACACGATCCCCGATTGCTCGACGCGCTGCACGGCGATGCGCTTCACCGCCTCGGCGTCCACCAGCCGCCCGGCTTCTTCCTCGAGGAGCTGCTGGCGCGCCTCGGCGACGCTGACCAGGCGCCGCTCGGTGCGCTTGGGGAAGAGGTTCCCGAGGACGTTCTGCATCTGAACGTCCATCTCTTCCATGCCCTGCGGGGTCATGATCTCGACCTTGGGGAACGCGCGCACCGGCGTCTCGATCTCGACCGTGCGCTCGTCGAGCGCCCCGTCGCGCAACAGCCTGCGCAACCGATCGCGGGTGGTTTCCTTCTCCCCCGGCTCCGCGGTGCGCGGCGGTCCCGGCAGCAGCAGGTCGAGAAGCCTGTCCTCGACGCGCTCGGCGGCCTTGCCGCGGACCTTCTCTTCTTCCTCGGCGCGCACCTGATTCACCGCCTGGTGGACCAGGTCGCGGATCATCGACTCGACGTCGCGGCCGACGTAGCCGACCTCGGTGAACTTGGTGGCTTCGACCTTGAGAAACGGCGCCTTCACGAGGCGCGCGATGCGGCGGGCGATCTCCGTCTTGCCCACGCCGGTCGGGCCGATCATCAGGATGTTCTTGGGCAGGATGTCCTGGCCGACCTCGGACGGAAGCTGGGCGCGCCGCCAGCGATCGCGCAAGGCGATCGCGACCGCGCGCTTCGCCGCGGCTTGGCCGACGATGTACTTGTCGAGCTCGGCGACGATCCGCCGCGGCGTGAGGTCGTGTTCGAGATCCATGTCCATTCGCCTGGCTGGGGAATCAGATCTCTTCCACGACGATCTCGTCGTTGGTGTAGAGGCAGATCTCGGAGGCGATGCGAATCGCCTCGAAGGCGATCTTGGCGGGCTCGAGCTCGGTGTGGGCGAGCATCGCGCGAGCCGCCGCGAGCGCGTACGGCGCGCCCGAGCCCACGGCCACCACGCCGTCCTCGGGCTCGATCACGTCGCCGTTGCCCGAGATGAGCAGGCAATGGTCGGGGTCCGCCACCACGATCATCGCTTCGAGCCGGCGCAGGATGCGGTCGGTCCGCCAATCCTTCGCGAGCTCGGCGGCGGCGCGCAGCAGGTTGCCGTTCACCGCGTCCAGCCGCTCCTCGAACTTGTCGAGGAGCGCGCCCGCGTCCGCGGCGGCGCCGGCGAATCCCGCCACCACTCGGTCTCCGTAGAGGCGCCGCACCTTGCGGGCGCTGTGCTTCAGGATCGTGTCGCCGAAGGTGACCTGGCCGTCGCCGGCCATGGCGCCTTTGTCGCCCCGCCGGACCGCCACGATCGTGGTGCTGCGCCAGCGCGCTCGTTGCGATCGCATGGTCACCGTCCCATCCCCAGGAAAACGCCGACGAGCACCGTTCGCCGAACCCGGTGCTCGCGAGGACGCTCGTTGCGGGAAGCCGCTAGGAGTAGCACACCGCCCTCCACCCCCCAAGATTGGCCGAATCGCCGGGAGCTCGCTCGAGGGCCCTCGCGCAGATGGTCGCTCGGCTTGCGCCGCTCGTCACCCCGGGCCTACCCTGATGTCACCCTCGCGGACCTGACGGAGTGAGCGATGCAAGTCCGACGGTGGTGGATTCGTTGCGCGATCGTTGCGCTCGCGGCGGCGGGCTGCAACGCGACGTCGTTCTGGGTGCCCGTCGGGAGCACCGCCGACCGGTTCGCGATCTCGGGCTTCGACCAGGATGCGTCGGGCTTCGTGGTCGTGGGTCAGAGCCGCGCCGTGCCCTCCGACTACCAGGAGCGGCTCTACAAGCTCGATGGTTCCGGCCACACGCTGTGGTTCGTGAACCTCGACGCGTTGGATCCCTGGGGGCTCGCCGACGGCAAGGTCCGGACGCTTCCCGGGGGCGGCTACCTGGTGTGCGGTCACGCCGAGGAGGGCTATCCGTCCGCCAACGAGCGGCTGGTGCTGGCCGAGCTCGACTCGACGGGCGACCCGGTGTGGACCACTCGCTTCGCCGAGAACGAGCTGTGGTCCCCCTCGTGCTCGTCCATTCACGTGACGACCGAGGGCTACGCGGCGTTCTATTGGGGCTACAGCCTGCCAACCAACGATACGAATCCGCACCTGCTCTTGCGTACCGACGCCGCGGGTACCCCGCTCGCAACCGTCGAGCTCGAGCCCGATCTCTCCGGCGGGATGAGCGGTATCGTGACCTCCGATGGCGGATTCGCGTACGTGAAGGACGTCGAGTCGACCCAGCCGCTGCCGTCTCCGCCCGATCACGACCCCGTGCTGGTGAAGCTCGATCCGCTCGGGCAGCCGGTATGGCAGCGGACCTACACCCGCGACCTCCTCGAAGAGCGAGCCGGGAGCATTCAGCAGACCAGCGACGGCGGATTCGTCCTGGCCGGGCAAGACCTCCCGTACTACCCGGACCAGAACAACCAGGTTTGGGTGCGCAAGACGGACTCCGGCGGAAACGAGGAGTGGGTCAACGACGTCGCCAACGATGTCTCGTCGAAAGGCGGTTCCGCGGTCGAGAACGGCACGAGCGGTTACGTCGTGCGCGCCAACCGCAACGGCGGCACCCAGCAGGCGTTTCCCGAGCTGCTATCCCTCGACTCCGCGGGGCAGGTCCAGTCGATGACGATCTTCGGCGCCCCGAGCTGCCACGTCGACGGCTCGAGCCTGAAGCGGACCACCGACGGTGGTTTCGTGTTCCACGCCAGCGCTTATCCGCCGTCCTCGAGCTTCCCGCACTATCTGGTCAAGACCGACTCCGCGCTGACGGCCGTTCCGCCGCCAGCCGATTGCACCTGAGCCCGCGCGGGGGCGCGGTTCGCGGACGATCGCCGCGCCCCTCGGTGCCGCTCACGACTTGCGGCGAGCCCGCGGATGCGCGGAATCGTACTCACGGGCCAGCGTGCCGAGGCCGACGTGGGTGTAGCGCTGCGTCGTGGACAAGCTCGCGTGGCCGAGCAACTCCTGGATCGAGCGCAGATCGGCGCCTCCCTCGAGGAGATGGGTGGCGAAGGTGTGGCGAAGCAGGTGAGGGTGGACGTTCTTCTGGAGATCCGCGTCGTGACGCGCAGCTTCGAGAACGCGCGCCATGCTGCGGGTTGTCAGCCGCCGGCCGCGCGCGTTGAGGAACAGCGCCTCGCGATCCGGCTCCGCCGCGGCTCCCCCTTCGGAGCGCTTCCGCATCCACTCGGCGAGCAGCGTCGCGCGTGCCTCCAGGTAGGGGCGTAGCGCCTCGGCGGTCGCGCCGCTGAGCGGCACCACGCGCTCCTTCCGACCTTTGCCGCGCACGCGGATCAGCGCGAGGTTGGGCTCGATGTCGGCGAGATCGATGCCCGAGGCCTCGGCGACGCGCAGTCCCGACCCGTAGAGCATCTCGAGGAGCAGGTGGGCGCGCCGTGCCGCGAAGCCGCCCTTCTCGGTGACGGCGATGAGCGCCTCGGTCTCCTCGAACAGGAGATGGCGCGGCGTGGTCTTCGGGATGCGCGGGGACTCGAGCACTTCGGTGGGATCGCTCTCGATACCGCCTTCGCGACGCACGAACTGGAAGAACGTGCGAAACGCCGAGAGCTTGCGCGCCGTGGTGGTGCGCTTGCGGCCCTTCAGCCGTTGCGCGAGGTGGGCGCGCAGATCGTTGCGGGTGATCGTGGCGACGGGGATCCGGGCGGCGGGGGTCGAGCGGCTCAGCTCCAGATCCGCCGCGAGACGTTCGAGCTCGGCGCGGTACGCGCGGATGGTGTGCGCCGAGGCGTTGCGCTCGACGCGCAGGAACTCGTCGACGAAACGCTCGATCCAGTCGCAGAGGCCGATGGTCGTCACGGGCGGATCTTACCCGTCGCGGGCGTCATCGCGTCGCCGTCGGATCGGCGCACGGCCCCGTAACGGGGGTCACCGAGCGCGTGGCCAGTCCGGAACGCGCGAGCACGGATCGCGTGTGCGCCGCGCATGATTTCCGCCCGTCGAGACTGGGCTCGAGCCCACCACCGCGGTGGGCGGCCGCGAACGGCACGAATCATGCCTCGTTTGCGAGCGGGTGCGGTGCGTGAGGGCTTCGTTGGGGACGCTTGCCGAGGGGGCAGGCCGCTCCCGGATCAGAGCAGCGGTAAGTTTTGACGCACCGTGTTGAGCATGGTTCAATAACGGCTCCGCCAAGCGCGGAACTCCGTTTTTTTCAGGTGCCGACCATCCCGGCGGCAACTCGACGACGGAAAGGGGCAAGGGCATGAGCACTGCGATCCAGCACAGCACCGAGGCCGAGTCCAGACAGCTTGCCGAGGACTCACGCGAGCAAGATTGGACGGGGCGCGCCTTCATTCGCGAGATGTTCCTCGGGAACTTCGAGCTGGAGGTCATCCATCCCTTCCCAATCGAGAAGGAAGAGCGTCCGGAGTTCACCAAGTTCTACGTCGCGATGCGCGACTTCCTGACCAACGAGGTGGACTCGGTCGAGATCGACGCCACCGGTGAGTATCCGCCCAAGGTCGTCGACGGGCTGCGCAAGCTCGGCGCCTTCGGCATGAAGGTGCCCAAGGAGTACGGCGGCCTCGGCTTCCACCAGGTCGAGTACAACAAGGTCATGGAGATGGTCGGCTCGGTCGACGGCAACATCTGTGCGTTGCTCTCGGCTCACCAGTCCATCGGCGTGCCCCAGCCCCTCAAGCTCTTCGGCAGCCCCGAGCTCAAGAAGAAGTACCTGCCTCGCTGCGCCGCGGGCGCCATCTCCGCGTTCGCGTTGACCGAGCCGCACGTCGGTTCGGACCCCGCCAGCCTCTCCACCACCGCCGAGCCGACGGAAGACGGCAAGTACTTCATCCTCAACGGCGAGAAGCTCTGGTGCACGAACGGCACGCTGGCCGAGCTCTTGGTCGTGATGGCGCGCAACCCCAAGACCAAGAAGATCAGCGCCTTCATCGTCGAGACCGCCTGGGAAGGCGTGACGGTCCAGCACCGCTGCCGCTTCATGGGCCTCAAGGCGCTCGCCAACGCGGTCATCACGTTCGAGAACGTGAAGATTCCGCGCGAGAACATCATCGGCGACGAGGGGAAGGGGCTCAAGATCGCGCTCGTCACGCTCAACACCGGTCGCCTCACGCTGCCGGCGGCGAGCGCGGGCGGCGCCAAGCGCTCGCTCGAGATGCTGCGCATGTGGTGCAACGAGCGCAACCAGTGGGGCGTCCCCGTCGGCAAGCACGAGGCCATCGCCCACCAGCTCGCCGACATGGCGGCCACCACCTGGGCCATGGATTCCGTGAGCGACCTCTGCAGCCAGATGGCCGATCGCGGCGGCTACGACATCCGGCTGGAAGCGGCAGCGGCGAAGGAATGGAACACGGTTCGCGGCTGGGAGCTGATCGATCGCACCCTCCAGATCCGCGGCGGCCGCGGCTACGAGACCGAGAAGTCCCTGAAGGAGCGCGGCGAGTTCCCGGCGCCCGTCGAGCGCGTGATGCGCGATTGCCGCATCAACCTGATCTTCGAGGGCTCGAGCGAGATCATGCACCTCTTCATGGCCCGCGAGGCGGTGGACAAGCACCTCCAGGTCGCGGGAACCATGATCAACCCCAAGTCCACCCTCGCCGACAAGGCGAAGGCGATGCCCGCCATCCTGGGCTACTACGCGAAGTGGTACCCGCCGCTCTGGCTCAAGGGATTGGCGGCGCCGTTCGCGTTCGCCGACTGGGGCCGCCTGGCGCCGCAGCTTCGCTTCGTCGAGCGTAGCTGCCGCCGTCTGGCGCGAAGCACCTTCCACGGCATGGCCATCTACCAGGCCAAGATGGAGCGCAAGCAGGCGTTCCTGTTCCGCGCCGTGGACATCGTGATGGAGCTCTTCGCGATGTCGGCGAGCGTCTCGCGTGCCCGCCAGATGCTCGATGCAAAGCACCCGGATGCCGAGAAGGCCATCGAGCTCACCGAGCTCTTCTGCGCCAACTCTCGCCGCAAGATCGATCGCTTGTTCGAGGATCTGTGGTCGAACAACGACGCCCTCAAGAACAAGGTCGCCGCGCGCGTGCTCAAGCACGAGCACAAGTGGCTCGAGGAAGGCATCATCGACATCGGCCTCACCACCGAGCTCATCCGTACCCGCGCCATCACCGACTTCCGCAAGCAGCAGGCGGCGGAAGCTCCGCGGCTCGCGGCCGCATCCTGATGCAGCAGGCCGAGCGATCGCGGATCGCGATCCCCGGTTGACGAAGCGGCCACCCAGCGGGTGGCCGCTTCGCGCTTGAGCGCCCGTCGAGCGCGCACGAGGGCTCTCGCATGAATGCAGCGTCCGCCGACGCGCGCGCCAGCGCACGCCTCGTACGCTGGCTCTTCGTGCGGCTGGTGGGCGCGGTATTCCTCGTCGCGTTCGCGTCGCTGGCGATCCAGATCGTGGGGTTGGTGGGGCGCGACGGAATCCTGCCTGCACATCGGCTCACCGAAGCCGTCGCGGCACGTCTCGGCAGCGCGCGCTTCTGGCGGATGCCCACGCTGGTCTGGTGGACGGGCGCCAGCGACGGGGCGCTCGTCGGCTTGTGCATCGCGGGAGCGATCGCGGCGATCGCCACGATCGCCGGGCTCGCGCCGATGGTCACGCTCGTGACCGCCTGGGCCTGCTATCTCTCGCTCTTCCACGTCGGCCAGGAGTTCCTGGGGTTCCAATGGGACCTGCTGCTCCTCGAGGCCGGTTCGCTGGCGGTGTTGTGGGCGCCGCTCGCCTGGCGGTCGCGGCTCGCGAGCGATCCCGTGCCGTCGCGACTCGGGCTCTGGCTCGTCCGACTGCTGGTGTTCAAGCTGATGTTCCTCTCGGGTGTGGTGAAGCTCGCGAGCGGCGACGCTGCGTGGCGCGATCTCTCGGCGCTCACGTATCACTTCGAGACTCAGCCGCTGCCGACCTGGATCGGTTGGTTCGCCCATCACTCGCCGCGACCTCTGCTGGTGGTCGGATGCGCCACGACGCTGGCGATCGAGCTGGTGCTGCCGTGGGCGATCTTCGCGGGTCGAACCGGCCGCCGCGGCGCGTTCCTCGGGTTCGCGGCGCTGATGGTGGCGATCGGCCTCACCGGGAACTACACGTTCTTCAACGCGCTCACGTTGGTCGCGGGCCTCGCGCTCCTCGACGACGACGATCTGCTGCGGGTGTTGCCGCGCCGCTCGCGCGACCGCGTCGTGCGCGCATTGCAGGCGCCGGCGCCCGAGGAGATCTCGCCCGCGCGCTGGGCGCGCCGTGTGGCGGCGGCACTCCTGATCGTCGCCAACGTCGCGGTCGTGCTGGGGCCGGCGCTGGGCGCGCTGGGTGGGCCGTTGGACTGGGTCTGGCGGATCACGGCGCCGTTCGCCTCGGTGAACGGCTACGGGCTCTTCGCCGTGATGACCAAGGACCGGCCGGAGGTCGTGATCGAGGGCAGCGACGACGGGCGGCAGTGGCGCGAGTACGTGCTCCCATGGAAGCCCGGACCGCTCGACCGCCGGCCGGGCTTCGTCGAGCCGCACCAGCCGCGCCTCGACTGGCAGCTCTGGTTCGCGGCGCTGAACCCGCGCGGCAATCGTCGGTGGGTCACCGCGCTGCTGACGCGGCTCTCCGAAGGCTCGCCCGCCGTCGTCGCGCTCTTCGCCGCCAACCCGTTTCCGAGCGCGCCGCCGCGCTTCGTCCGCGCCAGCCTCTACCGATACTCCTTCACCGACTGGGAGACGCTACGCCGCACCGGCCGCTGGTGGACGCGCGAGCTCGTGCAGCCCTGGGTGACGGTACCGCCCGCGCCGTTCGGCGCCGACGGAAGCGGTTGAATCGCCGAGGGCGTTCCGATAGATCGGCGCCGAGATCGAGAGGAGCCCCTCATGCTCACGCATCGCGTACGCACACGGATCCTCGCCGCGTTGCTGGCGACGGCGCTGCTCGCCGTCGCGACCACCCCGGCACGCGCCGATCGCCTGCACGATCCGAAGGCGGTCCCGCACACCGTCACGCCCCGCGCGCCACTGAGCGGAACCGAGCGCGACACCATCTCGCTCTTCCGGCGGGCGTCGCCGTCGGTGGTGTTCATCAAGACCACCGCGGTGCAGATCGACCCGTTTCGAATGCGGGCGTACGAGGTTCCGCAAGGCGCCGGCACGGGTTTCGTGTGGACCAAGGACGGCTACATCGTGACGAATTTCCACGTCGTCCAGGAGGCGCGCGGGGCCACGGTCACGCTCGCCGACCAGTCGACCCACGAAGCCGAGCTGGTGGGCGTCGCCCCCGACAAGGACCTGGCGGTGCTCCACATCGAGCCGCCCGAAGGCGGGTTGACGCCGCTGCCCATCGGCACCTCGAGCGATCTCGAGGTGGGGCAGAGCGTGCTGGCGATCGGTAACCCGTTCGGCCTCGATCAGACCCTCACCACAGGCATAATCAGCGCGCTGGGGCGCGAGATCCAATCGGTGAGCGGTCGTAGCATCACCGGCGTGATCCAGACGGACGCGGCGATCAACCCCGGCAACTCGGGCGGGCCGCTTCTCGACAGCGCCGGGCGGCTGATCGGCGTGAACACCGCGATCTACAGCCCCTCGGGTGCTTACGCGGGGGTCGGCTTCGCGATTCCCGTCGACAGCGTGAACCGCGTGATTCCCCAGCTCATCCGCTACGGCAAGGCCGTGCGCGCCGGGCTCGGCGTGAGCTTGGCGCCCGACGAGTGGGCGCGCCGCCGCAACATCGAAGGAGTCGTGGTGGCCGACGTCGCCGAGGGCAGCGCCGCCGCCCGCGCCGGCCTGCAGGCCGCCACGGTGGACGCGCGCGGCCGGGTCGCGATCGCCGACGTCATCGTCGCCGTCGACGGCAAACCGGTGAAGAGCGCCGACGATCTCTTCGAGGTCTTCGATCAGTACGAGGTGGGCGACACGGTGACGCTCACGGTGATTCGCGAGGGCCGGCGCGTGGAGAAGGGTGTTACCCTCCAAGCGGTCCGCTGACCTCGGCCCGCGTCGGGCTCGGCGCGGCTGAATCCGCCAACCCAACGCGAGCGAAACGTGGCCGAATCGCCCCTCAAGAAGAAACCCGGCGGCAAGCCGTCGCTGCCTCCGTGGCGGTTCTCGATCGGCTACTTCGTCCTGATGCTGTTCGTGCTCTACGCCTGGCAGAGCATGCTGTCGCAGATCGCGGTCGAGACCATCGATTACAGCGTCTTCAAGAGCCACCTGGAGCGAGGCGAGGTGGTCGTCGCGCAGGTGCACGACGCCGAGATCACCGGCGAGATCGCGCCCAGGGGGGCCACGGTCACGGGAGAGGTGCCGAGCTCGACGCCGCAGCGCATCCATTTCCGCACCGTGCGCGTCGATCCGGACCCCAACCTCGTCGAGGAGCTCGAGGCGAAGAAGGTCGCGTTCCGCGGCGTGGTGCCGAACTTCCTGCAGACCTTCGTGCTGTCCTGGGTGCTGCCGCTGGGTTTCATCTTCGCGATCTGGATGCTGTTGGCGCGGCGAATCGGTGCCGCGGGTCAATCCGTGCTGAGCTTCGGCCGCAGTCGCGCCAAGCTCCACGCGGATAGCGACACCGGCGTCACGTTCGCGGACGTCGCCGGTTGCGACGAGGCCAAGTACGAGCTCGAGGAGGTCGTCGACTTCCTCAAGAACCCGGAACGCTACCGCCAGCTCGGCGCCAAGATTCCCAAGGGCGTGCTCTTGGTCGGGCCGCCGGGCACGGGCAAGACGCTGCTGGCGCGCGCCGTCGCCGGCGAGGCGAAGGTGCGGTTCTTCTCGATCAGCGGCAGCGAGTTCGTCGAGATGTTCGTCGGCGTCGGCGCGTCGCGCGTGCGCGATCTCTTCCAGCAAGCGAAGGCCCAGGCACCCTGCATCATCTTCATCGACGAGCTCGATGCCATCGGACGCCAGCGTGGGGTGCACGTCGGCGCCGTCCACGACGAGCGCGAGCAGACGTTGAACCAGCTGCTGGTGGAGATGGACGGTTTCGAGGCCAACGTCGGCGTCATCGTGCTGTCGGCGACCAACCGGCCCGACGTGCTCGACCGCGCCTTGCTGCGCCCGGGCCGGTTCGATCGGCAGGTCGTGGTGGACTCGCCGGACGCTGCGGGCCGTGAGGCGATCCTCAAGGTCCACTCGCGAGACAAGCCGCTCTCCCTCGACGTCGATCTCAAGAAGATCGCCCAGGGCACGCCGGGCTTCTCGGGCGCCGATCTCGCCAACGCGCTCAACGAGGCGGCGCTGCTCGCCGCGCGCCGCTCGGCCCGCCAGATCGCCCAGCAGGACTTGCAGGAGGCGATCGAGAAGGTCGTCGCCGGCCCGGAGCGCAAGAGCCGGCGCCTCAACGAGGAGGCGCGCAAGCGCGTCGCGTATCACGAGGTCGGCCACGCGCTGGTCGCCGCCTACAGCGCCAACGCGGACCCGGTGCACAAGATCAGCATCGTGCCGCGCGGTCGCGCGGCGCTCGGCTACACGCTCCAGCTCCCCGTCGACGAGCAGTTCATCCTGACCAAGTCGGCGCTCCTCGACAGGATCCGCGGGCTCCTGGGCGGACGCGCCGCCGAGGACATCGTCTACGCGGAGGTGTCGACCGGTGCCGAGAACGACCTCGACCACGCCACCGCGTTGGTGCGTCGCATGGTGTGCATGTACGGCATGGGCGAGTCCGCCGGCCTCGCGCACGTGGCGCAACGCAGCGGGCCCATCTTCCTGGAAGGCCTCGACTCCTCGTTGCAGCGCGACTACAGCGAGGACACCGCGCGGGAGATCGACCGCGAGGTGCGCACGATCCTCGACGACGCGTACGCCGACGCGAAGCGCATCCTGACCGAGCACCGCGATCAGCTCGAGGGTGTCGCCGCCGAGCTGCTGGCGGTCGAGACGCTCGACGCCGCCGCGTTCGCGCGCCTCATCGGGCGTCCCGTCGAGAGCGTCGAGAAGAAGGACGTCCCGGTGCCGCCGCCCGCAGGAGCGCCGCCGGCTTCGCCGATCGCCGAAGCCTGATGAAGCTCGCGACCTGGAACGTCAACTCGATCCGTTCGCGGCTCGATCGCCTGCTGGCGTGGCTCTCCGCGCACGGGCCGGACGTGCTCTGCTTGCAGGAGATCAAGCTCGTCGACGAGCTCTTCCCGCTCGACGCGATCCGCGCCGCCGGCTACCACGCGGCGGTCTTCGGCCAGAAGACCTACAACGGCGTGGCGATCCTCGCGCGCGCCGAGCCCACGGTGATCGCGCGCGGCTTCGGTGATGGCGTCGACGATCCGCAAGCCCGCTTCCTGGACGCGCGGATCGGCGAGATCCGCGTGCTCAATTGCTACGTCCCGAACGGCAGCGAGGTGGGAAGCGAGAAGTGGCGCTACAAGCTCGCGTGGCTCGAGCGCCTGGCCGGCTACCTCGCTGCCCATTGCGACGTCCAGGAGCCGCTGGTGCTCTGCGGCGACATGAACGTCGCGCCCGAGGCGCGCGACGTTCACGACCCGGCGCTCTGGGAGCCCACCGTGCTCTTCCACCCCGAGGCTCGGGCCGCGCTGGCACAGGTCACGGCGTGGGGACTCGAGGACGTGTTCCGTCGCCACCGCGCGGAGGCGGGGCTCTTCTCGTGGTGGGACTACCGCCAGCTCGCGTTCCCCAAGAACCAGGGCCTCCGGATCGATCACGTCTTCGCCACGGCGCCACTGGCCGCGCGTTCCACCGAAGCCGCGATCGACCGCGAGCAGCGCAAGGGCCAGCAGCCGTCGGACCACGCTCCCGTGATCGTGTCGTTTCGCTAGCCGACCGTGGCGCGCGGGACCGTCTTCGTCGGCTCCGAGTTCGTCGCGAAGTGCGTTCGGGGAGGCGGGAACTTCTGGGTTCCGCTCCAGTACCTGCGCGGGCTGCGCGAGCTGGGCTACGACGCCTGGTGGCTCGAGCTGCTCGGTGGCAGCGGTGATCCGGCGCTCGATCGCGAGCGGCTCGCGTGGTTCCACGGCGCCGTCGCCGAGGTCGGTGCCGCCGAGCACGTGGCGCTCGCGTACTTTCCGGCGCGACCCGCGGGGGAGCTCGCCGCGGACGTCGTCTGGCGCGTCCTCGACGAGGCGGGCTTTCGCGAGCGCGCCCGCGGGGCGCTGCTGCTCAACCTCGCCAACAGCGTCCCCGCGGTCATTCGCGAGTCGTTCGCGCGCACCGCGCTCCTCGACATCGACCCGGGCCCGTTCCAGCTCTGGGCGCGCGAATGGGACATGGGTGTCGGCACGCACGACGTTCACCTGACGATCGGCATGAACCTGGGCGAGGCGGATTCGCCGATCCCGCTCGGCAGCGTGGCGTGGCAGCGCACGTGGCCCTCGATCCACCTCGCTTCGTGGCCGTGCCAGCCCGCGCCGGCGCCGGGCGCGCCTTACACGACCATCACCCAATGGTGGACGAACCACTACGCGACGCTCGACGGCGAGATCTACGACTGCAACAAGCGCCAGGGCTTTGCTCGGCACGTCGATCTGCCGCGGGCGGCGGGGCTCACGCTGGAGCTCGCGGCGAACGTGCACGCCGACGAGACCGAGGAGCGGGCGCTGCTCGCCGGCCACGGTTGGCGGCTCGTCGATCCCATCGCGTGCGCCGGCACGCCGGACGAGTATCGGCGCTACGTCCAGCGAGCGCGCGGCGAGGTCAGCGCCGCCAAGCCCGCCTACGTCAAGGCGCGCTCCGGTTGGGTCAGCGATCGCACGATCTGTTTTCTGGCGAGCGGACGCCCCTCGATCGTCGAGGACGTCGGCGCGGCGCGGCACCTTCCGGAAGGGCTCGGGCTCTCGTTCTTTCGCGACGTGGACGAAGGGGCCGCGCGCATTCGCGCCGTCGAGGCGGAATACGGCCGCGCCTGTCGCGAGGCCCGTGCGCTCGCCGCCGAGGTCTTCGACACCCGCGTGGTGCTGCCGAAGCTCCTCGCCCGGTGTGGGGCGTGAGACGAGCCCGCTCGGCGGCGTGAAGCTCGCCGCCCCGATCCGCCGCGCCGGAGAGCGACGCTCGAACGCAGGATCTCAGCCCGGCCGTCGGCCGCGATCCAGAACCGCGCCGATCGCGCTCACCGCCAGTGCCGAGATCAGCGACGTGATCGCCACCGGCACCACCGACGTCGGCGCAGGTGCGACCGTCATGCCCGCCACGGTCAGCGCCGCGACCACCACCACCAGCACGATCACGCCGCGGACGCTCGCGCAGCCGTCGGCGATCGCTCCGCGCCGCCACGCCCACAGCCCGCCGAACGTGATCGCGAGCTCGAGCGCGATCGCGATCGGCATCGCGTCCCACAGACCGATGCCGATCGTCGAGTTGCCGTTGGGGAGAGGTTGCGCCGGATGGACCAGCACGTCGAGGACGAAGTGGGAAAAGACCGCCGCGGCCACGATCGCGCCGCCCCGCAACCGCCGCGCGCCCAGCCCGATGCGCGGCCCCAGCGCCGCCGTCGCGAGGAACGCCACCAGCGTCCAGGCGACCGTCGCGGGCAGGCTGTGCGAATAGGGAAAGTCGAAGAGGAAGTAGTGGCGCGCGGCGTAGTCGGCAGGAATCGTCACGTGCTCGACGCCCGCGAGCACCAGCGCCCACAGCAGGACGTCGGCGAGCTGGGCGGCGAGAAACAGCACGCCCAGGTTGATGTCGCGATCCGCTCGCTTGAGCGCCAGTGCCGCGCCCAGGTGTCCCGCCCACATGCTCGATCCGCCTCCGCGCGCTGCCCGACGAGCCGCGGCGATGCCGCTCAGCGCTGTCGGCGGATGTCGTACTTGGTGGCGTCGAGGTCCGTCCAGACTCCCGTGTTCGGATCGCCGAGCTCGTAGTACGCCTGGCGGAGCTCGCCGGTCTTGCCGTCGATCATCGTGAGCGAGCCGCGCATCGCTTGTGCCTGGCCTTGCAGCGCGGGGCCGGTCTTCGGTGCGAGCGTGAACTTGGCTTGCGCGTCGAGGGTGAAGGTGAAGCCGCCCGGCAGGAACCGGTTCTGCGGGGTGGCGACCCAGCTGCCGACGAGCGCCGGATCGACGCGGGCGTTCGCGGCGAATTGCTGCCCAGCCATGCGCATGGCTTGCTGCTGGCGTTGCCGCTCGATGGCTGCTGCACGGTCGTTTCGCGCCTCCATGGCGCGCGCGACGTCGGGCGGCAGCCCACGCATGCCACGCGCTCGCGGGTCGGCGCCGCGGTAGGCCGCTTCGTAGGCGGCCTCCTCGGCGGCCGCGGCAGCGTCGGTCGCGCCGCCGTCGCCGGAACCCGAGGGGCCGGACGGCGGGGGGGCGGTCGCGCGCTGCTGTTGCGCGATGCGCACCGCTTCCGAGAGCTCCTCGAGCTCGGTGTCGCGTCCTCGACCGCCGCCGTTCGTCCCCGTCGCTGCCGCGAGCCATCTCGCGGCGCGCTCGGGATCGCCGGCGGCGAGCGCACGCTTGGCGAGCCAGCGAGACGCCTCGGGAACCGCGTCCCCGCCGTGCTCACGGGTGTTGCGCGGAGGCTCGCTCGCGGTCCCGATGCGCGGCTTGCTGGGATCGTCGGCGCCGAGCAAGGTCGCCAGCGCCATCACCGCCTCGTATTCCTTCGCCGCCTCGTCGGCGCGACCGAGCGAATCCAAGGCGCGCGCGGCCCCGCGATGCGCATCCGCCACCAGCGCCGCGGCGACCAACGGCTGTTGCGGCGAATCGCCCACCTTCGCGTTGGGGTTCGGCGTCATCGCCCCGTACGTGAAGTCGAGAAGCTGCTCGCGGGCGATGCGCCCCGCGTCGCGGGCATTCGCCTGGTGCAACGTGAGCGCGGCGTCGCTGTCGCCGCTCGCGGCGAGCCGTGCGGCGAGCCTGGCCCGCGCGGTGAGCAGTGGGCTCAGCTCCTCGGGATCGCGCGCCGCGCGGGGCTGGGATGCGCCACCGAGGTCGTCGCTCGCGATGCGCGCCGCCGCGACCGCCGCCGCACGGCGATACGCGGCCATCGCCTCGGACGTCTTCCCTTGCGCTTCGAGCGCCACGCCCTGGTAGAGCGGCACGCGCGGGTCCGTCGGATCGATGAGCCGTGCGCGCCCGAGCACGTCGCTCGCACCTTGCCAGGCGGTGCGCTCGATGCGCTGCCAGCCCAGCCTGAGCAACGGCGCCGCCGTGGTGTGGACGAGCTGTCGAGCGATCGAGAGCTGTTCCTCGGCTCGGTCGCGCTGGCCGGACTTGGCGTAGAGATCCGCGAGCGCCTCTTGCGCCTCGAGCGAGCGGGGATCCGCGGCAACGGCCTGCTCCAGGATCCCGAGCGCCTTGGAGGCGTCGCCGAACCAGAGCTCGAGATCGACCTGGAGCAGCGCCTGCTCGGTACCCTTGGTGACGGAGACGGCCTTCTCGAGCGCCGCGCGGGCGCCCTGGCGCAGTCGTTGCGCGAGCGCGTCCAGCTGATCGGCGCGCGCGGTGTCGGCGGCGCTCGGCGGGTAGCAGGTCGTCTGCGTCACGCGATAGACGCCGTCGCTGCGCGTCTCGTCGTGGCTCGAGCTCGAGCAGCGCTCCTGGCGCAGGCTCGACGCCTCGGCGCTGGCGCGGTTGGCGCGCCGCGCCCGGAAACGAGCGGCCAGCGCGAGCGCCTCGGGGTCGTCGTGGGCGAGGGCAACCCCCTTCTCGGCGAGGGATTCGGCCTCGTCGCCGCGCGCGAGGCCGTCGAGGGCCATGGCCTTCCAGATCAGCGCGCGGGGATGGTCGGCCTTGATCGCGAGCGCGTCGTCGAGGACCCGCACCGCATGCTCGAGCTCGTCCGTGCGCGACAGCTGCCAGCGGTACGTCTCGACCGCGCGCCGTGGCTCCACGGCTTCGCCGCGGTTCTCGGATTCGCTCACCAGGAAACGCGCCACCTCGACGCGCTTGTCGGCGCTCTTGGGATCGGCGCGCACGGCGTCCTCCCGGCTGCGCAGACCGTCCTGATAGCTCTCGTCGTAGCGCAGCCGGCGCCGCGCGTCGGCAGCGACGAGCCGTGCCGCCACTTCCGCCAGCTCGTTCCCGGGACCGGACGCGCGGGCGAGGGCCTCGAGCTGGGCGGTGAGGGCGGCTGGATCGCCGTCGCTGCGGTGGCGCGCGAGCTCGGCGCGGATCGCGGGCTTGGCGGTGTCGGCGGCGTCGTCGTCCAGTCGCGCGGCCATCGCGAGATCCGCCTCGGCGCGCTTGTCGTCTCCCGTGCGCGCTGCCGCGAGCGCCCGCGACAGGTACGCCGCCGCGAAATCGGTGCGCCGGGTCAGCGCGATGGTCAGCTCGCGGCGTGCGGTCGCCGGTCGGCCCAGCGCGAGCCACGAGTCGCCGATCCAGTAGCGGACCTCGGGATCGCCGGGGTAGGCGTCGCGGGCGTGTGCGAGCTCGTCGAGCGCCTCGCCGTAGCGTTGCTGGTCGTGAAGGGCGCGACCGCGAGCGAGGTGCGCGGGCGCCAGGTCGGCGCGCGAGGACTTGAGGTTCGCGAACCACGCACCCGCGCGCCGCATCGCCTCGCGAATCTCGGGGCGCTGGGCTGGAGCGGGATCGCCGGCGCCACCCATGTCGGGCGGGAGTCGCGCGGTCTGAAATCGCATCGCGAGGTCGTAGATCACGAAGCTCGCGTAGTCGGTCGGGTAGTCGTCGCGGCCTTGTGCGAGGTGGCCGGGGATGCTCACCAGCCCCGGCCGGTCGCTCCGCAACGAACGCGGACCTCCGCCGAGCGCATGGTCGGGCCCGACCTGACCGCTCATGGCCTCCGCGACGTAGGTCCAGAGCTCGGGCTCGCGGCCGCGCACGCCGAGCTTGGTGGCGCGCTCGAGATCGGCGAGCGCCTCGCCGAACTGCAGGGCCAGCGTTCGCGCCACCGCGCGGGCCAGCACGAAGCTCGCGTCGTCGCCGCGTGTTTCGAGCGCTCGGGAGAACGCGTTCGCCGCGTCGGCCGCGCGGCCGGCGCGCAGCGCGTCGAGGCCTTCGAGATAAGCGGCCAGCGCCGGCGACGTGCTCGCTGCCGGCGGTTCCGCCGCTGCGCCCAACGTCGCCGCGCCGGCGGCGATCGCCGTTGCCATCGCCAGCGTGATCGCCCAGCGCCGGGTGCTTCCCATCTCGTTCTCCCTGTGGTCGCGAGCTCGTGCTCACGGTAGCGTGGTCCAGTGCGCGATCGGAAGCGGCGCGGATGATCGCGGGGAGGACCGCGGGGATGCGCGTGGCGCTCCGGCGCCCCAACGCGACGCTCCTCGGCGATGACCGGCAGGCGCGGCTCCAGGACGGGAGGCGACGATGGCGGATCCGATCCAGGCCATGACCGTGCGGGAGGTCGAGATCGACGGGAAGCGCTTGCCGCCGCACACCGTGGTGTGGGTGTGGGGCAAGTCGGCCGGTCAGGCACAGATCGAGTTCAAGAAGTGGCGTGGTTTGGTGCCGGTCACGGCGCTCGTGCGCTACCCGGTGGAAAGCCCGCCGCTCGAGGAGCTGCGCAAGCTCGACGGTTGCTTCGGGATGCCGGACGAGGCGTTCGAGGTCGTGCATCGGGACGACGTCCATTGCTTCGAGCTGCTGCGATGTCGGGCCCACGGACGTCGTTTCTTGCGCGATACCCGCGGCACCATCGGCTGGTACTCGATCGTGACGTTGCTCCGCGACGACGAGCGCGGCGCGCCGGAGGACCTGTGGCGGCGCTATCACGCGCAGGACGACAGCGAGCTTCGCCTCGCGGGTCGTAGCTCGTGAGCCGGCGCCGCGCACCGCTCGTGGCGCGTCGATCCCCGAGCCGATTCCAGCCTCTTTCCTTGGGCGAGCGAAACCACTAGCGTCAGCGCTCGGCCCGCGCCTCGCGTGCGAGGGAGACATCCATGTCGAAGAAGCACTTCCGGCCCGATTGGTCGGAGCAGCCGCCTGCGCCCGGCACGTACCGCTCGATCGCGAAGTACGGCGACCCCAAGGCTTTCAAGCATCCGAGCGACGCCTGGGTGCGCATGATGCAAGCCGAGTTCGGGCTGAGCGATGGCCACTTCGCGCGGAAGCAGCACGAGGGGAACGAGCGGGTCGTGCTGAATCGGCCTCCCGCGCTGCGCCCGGAGCAGATCGAGGCGCTCGGCGCGATCGTGGGCGGCGAGAACGTCGCGCTCGACGACTATTCGCGGGTCAAGTACTCGTCGGGCAAGACCTCCGAGGAGATCCTGGAGACGCGCCAGGGGACGATCCGCGAGGTCGCGGACGTGGTGGTCCATCCGCGCGACAAGCACGACGTCCAGAAGATCGTCCGGTACTGCAACGCCCAGCGCATCCCGATCACGGTCTTCGCCGCCGGTTCGTCGGTGAACTTCGGTTGCCGCCCCTACAAGGGTGGCGTGTCGCTGGCGCTCGGCACGCACATGAACAAGCTGCTCGCCGTGAACGAGCTCAATCAGACCGCGCGCGTCGAGCCCGGCATGTTCGGCCCCGCTTACGAGGACGCCCTCAACCACGCGCCCGAGCGCTTCGGCGCGAAGCGGCGCTACACGTGCGGGCATTTCCCGCAGTCGTTCGAGTACTCGACCGTCGGAGGCTGGGTGGTCACCCTCGGCTCCGGCCAGGCCTCCACCTACTACGGCGACGCCTACGACATCGTGTTCGCGCAGGAATACGTGACTCCCGTCGGCAGCTTCCGGACGATCGAGGTTCCCGCCACCGCGACCGGGCCGCGCCTCAACGACATCATGAAGGGCTCGGAAGGAAGCTTCGGCATCCTCGTCGAAGTGACCATGAAGATCTTCCGGTTCATGCCGGAGAATCGCCGCTACTTCAGCTTCATGTATCCGAGCTGGGACGCGGCGGTGAACGCGAGCCGCGAGATCCTGCAGGGCGAGTTCGGCAAGCCCGCGATCTACCGCATCTCGGACCCCGAAGAGACGGACCGGGGGCTCAAGCTCTACGGGATGCCGTCGTTCGTGGACCCGATCCTGATCCGGCGCGGCCTCAAGCCCATGGAGCGTTGCCTGAGCCTCGGCAACGTCGAAGGCGACGCCGACTACACGCGGCTGGTGGTCAGGAAGATCAAGGCCATCGCACGCCAGCACGGCGCCATGTCGCTCGGCACGTACGCCGCGAAGAAATGGGAGCACACGCGTTACGCCGAGCCCTACATGCGTGAGGACCTCAACGACTACGGCATCCTGATCGACACGCTGGAGGCGGGTGTCTCGTGGGACAACCTCCACCGCCTGCACCAAGGCGTGCGCGCGTTCGTGAAGAGTCGCCCGGCCACGATGTGCATGACGCACGCGTCCCACTTCTACCCGCAGGGCACCAACCTCTACTTCATCTTCATCGCGAAGATGGACCTCGACGAGTACGTGCCGTTCCAGAAGGGGATCATCGACGCCATCGTGAAGTTCGGCGGCACGCTCAGCCACCACCACGGAGTCGGGCGGTTGCTCGCCCCATGGATGGAGGAGCACCTGGGTGCCGAGCAGATGGCGGTGCTGCGCGCGTTGAAGCGCCACTTCGATCCCAACGGCATCATGAACCCCGGCGGCCAGCTGGCTCTCGACGAGATCCCGCCGCGGCGGTGAGCGCGGGCACGTTCCGCGTCGGAGATCCGATGGCGGACCGCGCTGCCGCCGGTGCGACTCAAGTCGCGATCGCGTGGTAGATGCTCGCGACCGCCATGCCCATCACGATCACCGCGCCGATCGTCCAGCAGGCGGCCCGCGTCTCGTGGGAGCGCGCCGTCAGGTACGCGGCGAAATGCGCCAGACGGCTCGCGACGTACCCGTAGAAGAGCGCGCTCGCGAGCGCCACGGACGGCTGCGTGGTCACGTAGATCAGGCCCGCCGCCAGGAACGCGGGAACGTTCTCGAGGTCGTTCTGGTGGATGCGACGAATCCGATCGACGTAGTCGTTGGGCCTGGTCTGGTCGGGGCTTGGATTGGGGTTGAGCAACGACTTGCGGGTGTCCTCGGGACTTCGGAAGCCGCCGTTGGCTCTGATCATCCGGTACACCGTGAGCCAGGCCATCGCGAGCATCTTGAGGACCATCAGTCCCGCGGCGATGACGTAGGCCCGGAACACGGGATTCTCGAGGGTGAGCGTGCTCATGCGGGTTCTCCGGTTGCGGCTGCCGCGCGGAACACGGCGCCCATCTGTGTGATCAACTCTTCGTCGGAGTGCTTGAGCGGATCGCCGAACTTCTCGACCAGCGCCTTGATCGCGACGATTCCGATCGCCGCGGCGTAGGCGCAGAACGCGAGCCGGCGGGGATCCATTCGCGAGCCGCGTGAGCGCCGGCCGCGGCGCTGGGCGGCGACCTTGCGCTCGGCGCCGCCATAGAGCTGCTCGTTGAGCGGGCGGATGCGAGCGATCTGCGCCGAGCCGATGAGGCTCTTGGCGTCGTAGAGCTGGACCTGCTGCATCACCAGCCGGAACACGTCGAGCCGCTTGGCGTAGCGCTCGACGTAGGTTCGGATGATCGCTTCGAGCGCGGCGCCACCATCGGCGGCAGCCTCCACGGCGGCGGCGATCTCGGCTGCCTCGCGCTCGCATTCCTCGAGCCAGATCTCGAAGACCAGCTCTTCCTTCGACGCGAAGTGGTAGAGCAGCCCCTGCTTGGTGACGCCGGCCTCGCGGGCGACGGCCTCGAGCGTCAGGCCCGCGACACCGTCCCGCAGCAGCACGGCGCGCGCGGCCTGCTGGATCTCCTGGCGGGCAGCCGTGCGGCGCCGCGCCAACCGCGCCTCTCGCTGGGCGGCACTCGGCCGTGCTGGCAGCGATCGCGTCATGATGTACCAACAATATATTTAACTTGACCATTGGTCAAGTCATCGGTCAAGCCGAGTGGCGAGTCGCCCGATCTCCAGCGCAGGGGCGTTCGCGTCGCCCGAACGGAACGGACGCGCGCGAGCCGGCGTCGGACGAATCGTTTCCGTCGCGCTGGCGCGTCGGCAGAAATCGGGGTCGGAGACGGGAGCGGGCGCGGCTCTGGTGCGCTTGGGGCGCTCTTCGCCGACGGTTGCGAGAGCGCGACCGCGGATGTCCGTCAGCCGCGTGCTGCCGGCGCAGGTTCGCGGGCGAGCAGCCGCGCCGCAGCGCCGGCATACGCGACCTCCACGAACAGGATCGCCACCAGAAGCGGGTGGGGCACGCCGTCGACGGCGAGGCTCACGACGCGCCCGAGCGCGAAGCCGCCCATGAAGACCGCGAGCGCCGCCAGCGCCGTTCGAGCGTGCTCGGCGCGTCGGGCGCCGAGCTCGAAGAGCACCGCGAACGCGACGAGGAGGCCGCCGTAAGCCGAGCGGATGATCGCGAGCTCGGTCACCGAGCGAAGGGTGACGCCGTAG
>JAXLQJ010000012.1:0-172240 GCA_046331705.1 bacterium
GCCGAGATGGCACGCGTAGAGCGGGAACGATCGCTCGCCGCACGGGATGCTCGCGAGGCGCTCGAGACGGATCAGCTCGGGCGCGGACGCGGCGAGCGCCTCCAGCCGATCGAGCTCCGGCAGGGAGCGCAGCGCGAGCAGCTCGCGGATCGTCGCGCGCGAGTGCGGACGGCGCGGTGCGTCCGCCCGGTCGGAATCGGTCATGGTCCGCGCCCCCGGAGCGAGCGCGCGGCGATCTCGTCCCTCACGACGGAGCGGGCTTACTCGCTCCGTGTGAAGACCGCGTGTCGGCAGCGAAACGTCGCGCGCGCCGTGCTCGGCCGCGCCGCGTTCGCGCGCTCAGAACTCGAGCGTCTGCGCGTAGATGTAGGTGGGCGCGAGCTGGCCTTGCAGCCAGAAGACGTCGGGGCCATCGACGGGGCTCGAGTAATCGTAGAGCCGAAACGTTCGCGCACCGCGCGGCACCACGCTCGGAAAGCAGGTGTCGCCCTTGGAAGGCAGGTCCACGAGAAAGCTCACGGTGAGCGCCTCGCCGTCCACGCTCCACACCGAGCAACGCTTGGGGTGGAACCAATAATCGAGCTCGTAGACGCCCCATTTCAGGATCTCGAGGGGCAGATCGTCGCGCCCGAGATCGTAGTTGCCGGTGTCGGTGACGTTGCGGCGGCCGATCAGGTAGAGCTCGTCGCCGACGCGAAAGAGCAGCGGCGAGTCGTATTTCTTGGGGTCGGTGGCACAGGTCCAGCTCGTGATGTCTTCCTTGGGTGCGCGGCAGATCTTCGAGCCGAAGCCGTCGGAATCGCCTTCTTCGTTTCGCACCACGGCGTAGAGGTTGCCGGCGCGATCGAACTCGATGGTGGTCTCCGAGGTGCCGCCCTCGAGAACCACCGGCTTGGCGGGATCGAACGGGCGCCACGTGAGCCCGTCGTCGGTGGTCAGCAACCACACCTGAATCGGATCGCCCGAGAAGTTGTAGATGTTGTCGCCGCCCGTGTAGCCGACCAAGAGCGGCACGCCGTCGTGGATCTTGGTGCGCCACGGGATGAACGTGTCCTCGAAGGTGCGCACCGGCTCCGTCCACTCGCCGGCGGCCACGCGCTTGGTCACGTACATGCCGCCGGGCACGAACGTGAGCGGGTTCTCGCCGAGCTGCGCGAAGTAGAGGAAGAGCTCGCCGTTCCAGGATAGAAAGCGCGGCTCGCGCAGGTCGCTCCCCATCTGGATCGTGGCCTCGTGGCTCCACGTGACCTCGTCCGTGGTGCTGAGGACGTAGAGCGTGGTGTCCGGCGACGCGAAGTGCGACGGCGCCGTGCGAAACGCCAGGAAGAGCCGGCCGTCGTGGTCGACGATGTCGAGATTGTTGTTGGACGTCTGATCGTGGACCTGCGGCGGCAATCCCGCGCTCGGCACCACCTGGGCGAGCGGACCGAGCGTGGGCACGACCGGCCCGGAAGACGACGAGCCCGAATCGCCGCAGGCCGCACCGAGCACCAAGGTGAGCCACGCGAGGAATGCGGGCGTGAAGCGTTTCGATCCGGTCGATGCCATGCGTGCGCTCCCGCACCAGCGGCGGCACGGGAAGCGCGCGAGAGAGCGCCGCACCCGCCGCCGCGAACGTCGTTGCCGAAGGTTACGCGTGCACGGCCGCCGCGAGCAACGAATCTCCACCCCGGCTCACGCGCTCGTGTGACGTTCGCGTCACATGCACTCCTGGCGACTCAGCCGCGCGCCAGCGAATGCCCAACGAGCCGAAAATGAGGAGCCCCGCTTCGTCTTCGTCGTGTCCGCTGCCGACGGCGTTTGGTCCCACGAGTGTCCGTGGTGGGACCGTTCGTCGCCGGGTGTAGACTCGTTTTCACCTATCCGCGGCGACGCGCGCCGCACGGGAGCGAGACATGGACACGCAAGCCATTCAGGCCCTCGCGGCGGAGGCCGTGAAGACGGTCGGCCCGTGGCTGCCGGTGCTGGTCAACAAAGCCGTCGAGAAGACCGGTGAGGCGATCCCAGGAAGTGTCGCGAGCGCGTGGAAGGCGCTCGTGGTCCGACTCAAGGGCAAGCCCGAGGTGAGCACCGCCGTGGCCGATCTCGCCGCCAGCAAAGACGACGCCGACCTGCAAGCCCAGCTCCGCGTCCAGCTCAAGAAGCTCCTGCTCTCGGATCCCGATCTCGTTCGGGAGCTTGGTGCGGCGCTCGGCCAGGCGGCGCCGCGCCAAACCCATCAGGTCGCCGTCCAGCACTCGCCGGGCGCCACCGTTGCTTCGGGCGACGGCGCGATCGCGGCGGCGCAGGGCGCAACGGTCATCGTGGGCGCAGGTGATCGCGCACGCAGCGGGGACGAGCGCGAGCGATGAGCGCCGAACGCGACAAGCAGCTCGCCACCGCCAAGAAGCTCTACGCGTCCGGCAAGATCTCGGCGAAGCAGTATCAGGCGCTCACGGGCACCCCCGTGCCCGCGGGGCTGAAGCGCCGCCCGTCGCCGCGCGTCCGGGCCGGGAAGGGCGCCACGGTGGCAGCGGGGGACGGTGCCCGAGCAGCCGCCCGCGACGCCACGATCATCGACCAGGTCCACGGCGACGTGTACGTCGGCAAGCCCGCCAAGAGCGCCCGCGAGGCGCTCAGGATCTATCGAACGGTTCTCGCCGCCACGACCGGTCAGCTTCCGCTCAGGGGCTTGCTGCCCGGCGCGAGCGACCCGTCCTCGGCACGACCGCTGCCGCTCGCGGACGTGTACGTGGCGCTCGACACGCGAGGCGGCGAGCCGGGACGAGCGGGCACACCCGACGAATCGGAGATCCTCGAGTCAGCGCGTCCCGGGCGCGAGCGACAGCGGCCGCTCTCGGTGCTCGCAGCGGTCGCCAAGCACCCTCGGCTGGTGCTGCTGGGCGATCCGGGCTCCGGCAAGTCCACGTTCTCGAATCATCTGGCGCTCGTGCTCTGCATGCACGCGCTCGAGCCGAAGCAGCGCTGGCTCGATCGGCTACCGCGCTGGCCGAAGGGGCTGGCGAGTTTGGTTCCGGTGTTGGTCGTGCTCAGGGACTTCGCGGCGGCACTTCCCTCGCCGCTTCCCGAGCGCGCGGTGCCCGAGCACCTCGCGAGTTTCATTCGGCGCCGCCTGGCCGAGCAGAAGCTCGCGTTCGCCGGCGCGCCGCTCGAGCGCGCGCTCGACGAAGGCGACGCGCTCGTCGTCTTCGACGGCCTCGACGAGCTGCCATCCAAGGATCAACGCCTCTTCGTTCGAGACGCGGTGGCCGCGTTCGTCGCTCGCTTTCCGAAGAGTCGCTACCTGGTCACCTGTCGAACGCTCTCCTACCAGCCGCCGCCCACGCCCGAGAACGAGGAGGCCGAACCCGAGCCCGAACCCGATCTCAGGCTCGATCCGAAAGACTTCCCGAGCTTCGAGATCGCGCCGCTCGACGACGCCAAGATCCACGGCTTCATCGAGCACTGGTATCGAGAGGTCGCGCGGATCGGCGCCATTGCCACCTCGGGGGTCGCGGGCGGCATCGCCAAGCTCAGGGTGGCGGTTCAGCGTCGCGATCTCGCCCGCCTTGCGCCCAACCCCCTGCTCTTGACGGTGATGGCATTGGTACACACCCATCACGGCGAGCTTCCCGACGCACGCGCACGGCTCTACGAGGAGGCCATCAACATCCTCCTCTGGCGCTGGGACCAGACGCGCCAGGGACGCCGTACGCCGCCGATCCGCGAGCGCTTGGCGGACGCGCAGTGCACTGAATCAGACCTGCTGGGAGTGCTGTCGCGACTCGCCTTCGATGTGCACGCCAACGTCGCCGACGCCCCGGACGGGGAAGCGGTTGCCGACATCGGCGAGCTGGATCTCATCAAGGCGTTGGCGCGGCTCAATCACGGCGACCTCAACTGGGCCGAAGGCCTCGTCGAAGCCATCAAGCTGCGGGCCGGGCTTTTGGTCGAGCGCCGTGCCGGCGTGTTCGCGTTCCCGCACCGAACCTTCCAGGAGTTCCTCGCTGGTTCGCACCTCGGCGGGCTCCCCGACTTCGCCGAGCGGAGCACTCGGCTCGTGGCAGCATCACCGATCTGGCGAGAGCCCGTGCTACTCGCCGTCGGGCGCCTCGTGCACGTCGGACGTGACCGAGAACGGCCGCAGGGTCTCATTGCCAATCTCTGCCCCGAGAGAGTGCGAGACGACGAGGCTGGATGGAAAAAAGTGTGGTTCGCTGGGGACGTGCTCGGCGAGATCGGCGTTGCGCGGATGCGTGGCACCGAGCTCGGGCAGGATCTCGCGGCGCGGGTTCAGGATCGAGTCGTCGCGCTACTTCGCGGCGGAAAACTCTCACCCCGCGAGCGCGCGGAAGCCGGCGTGACGCTGACTCGGATCGGCGACCCACGGCAGTCGGTGATGAGCGTCGATGGTCTCGAGCTGATCGAGATCCCCGCAGGGCCGTTCCTCATGGGCGACGAGTACCACCCGCTCGATCTCCCGAGCTTCCAGATCTCCAAGTTCCCGATCAGCAACGCGCAATACGCCGAATTCGTGGAGGCGGGTGGGTACGGCGAAGCGCGCTACTGGAAAGAAGCGATCGCGGCCAAGATCTGGAAGAGCGGCCGGGTGACTGGCTGGGACGGCGAACCGCGTGATCGACCAAGTCGGTACCGCGTCCCATTCGGGCTCGCGAATCACCCGGTGGTCGGTATCACGTGGTACGAGGCGCTGGCCTTCACGCGGTGGCTCACCGAGCGTCGCTGCGAGCTCGGCAAGATGGAGCCGGGTTCCGAAGTGCGTCTCCCCTCCGAGGCCGAATGGGAAAAGGCGGCGCGCGGCGGCCTCGAGCTTCGGCGCGGGGAACGGAACGACGACCCGAAACGCGAGTACCCGTGGCGGGGTGACATCGATCCGCAGCGTGCGAACTACCGCGACGCCGGAATCGGCGCCACCAGCGCTGTCGGATGTTTTCCGGGTGGCGCCAGCCCCTACGGAGTCGAGGAGATGAGTGGCAACGTCTGGGAATGGACGCGAAGTGCGTATCGGGACGTCCCGTACGATCCCGCCGACGGACGCGAGAAGCTCGATCAGCCGCGAAACGTGAGCCGCGTTCTTCGTGGCGGCTCGTACTTCCTCGAAGCTCCCTACGTTCGTGTCGCGGTCCGCGGCAGGTCCGGACCCGGCGGCCTCTACGGCAGCATCGGTTTTCGGGTGATTGTTTCGTCCCCATCCGACTCTGGACCCTGACTCGCGCGAGGATGAGCCATGGCGTTCGATCTGGAGCGGTGGAAGGGGGAGCTGCGCGAGGGGCTCCGGGATTGGCCGGCGAGGATGAAGCTCGCGGGGGTCACCTCGGTGTATTCGTTTCTGTCCGCGTCGGCGTTGTGGCCCGTCGTGGAGGCGCTGGGGAAGGGTGAGTACTCGGCGATGCTCGCGCTCGCTGGCGTTGCGGGGAGCGTGGGGACGAATCTGCTGGCCAATCGCATCGAGGCTTGGCGAGGGAAGGCCGAGAACGATGTGGCAGGTGATCTGGAGCGTGCGCCGATCGAGCCCGAGTTGCGTGAGGCGCTCGACGCGATTCTGAATCAGCTCGGTGCGATCGAAGCCGCGCGTGCGGCAGCGCCTCCGTCCGAATGGGAGCGCCTGGTGGATCGCTTGGTGCAAGAGCTTCGCGAAGCGGGGAGCGGCGACCGCTTCGACGTCACGGTTGGCGATCATTCGACGGTGGCGGTCGGAACGAACGCGATTGCGTTGGCCCGGGGCGCGACGCTCGTTCACGTCGACAACATCGGCCCGGGCGGCCGGGCGGATATCCGCATCGAGAACGACGGCGAGACCTCGCGTGTCGAGCGGGCGCGTGCGCACTACCTGGAGCGGTTGATCGGTTACTGCACCGCACTCCCGCTTCCGGCGCTCGGTGGCAAGGTGGGGGCGGACGAGGATCTGAGCCTCGACGATGTCTACGTCCAGCTCGATACGACGACGCGGATCGACGCCGACGGGCGGGTCGTGGGCGATCGGCCGATGAGCCCGGAGGACGCGTCGCAGGTGCGGGCTCTCAGCGCTCTCGAAGCAGCGGGCCGAGCAACCCGCCTCGCGATCGTCGGTGGGCCGGGTAGCGGCAAGAGCACGTTCGTGAAGAGCCTCTTGGTCAAGGTCGCCCGCGCCCAGCTCGGACGTGGCGAGCCACTTGCCGAGTATTCCGCGGAAGACACGCCAGTACTCGTGACCTTGCGCGAGCTCTCCGACCGGCTGCTGGCAGTGAACACCCACGGCATGTCGGGCGATCGCGAGCGCGCCGCGCTGGCGGGAGCGGTGCGTGAGCTGGTGGAGGCGCAGGCGACGGCGTGGGAAGCGCCCGAGTTCGCAACGCCCCTCGGACGCGCGCTGACGACGGGCAAGTGCTTGCTGGTCCTCGACGGCCTCGACGAAGTGCCCGAGGTGACGCGACCGCTGGTTCGCAAGGCGGTGGATGCGGTGCTGCGTCTCTACCGGCCGGCGCGGGTGGTGGTGACTTGCCGCACACGGTCGTATCAAGGGGAAACACAGATCCCCGACTTCGATCGCCACGAGCTCGCGCCCTTCGACGACGAGAAGATCGAGGCCTTCGTCCGTGCTTGGTATCGGGCCCTGGAGAAGTGCGGGAAGTTTCTCGCCGACGACGCCCACCGGCGCGAAGCGGATCTGATCGCAGCGGCGGTCCACGATCCGAAGCTCCGAGAGCTGGCCGAGAATCCGATGATGCTCACGAGCATCGCGATCATCCATCGCCAGAACGTCACGCTGCCCCGTGAGCGCGTGCGTGTGTACGCGCTGCTCGTCGATTTGCTGTTGCGCCGCTGGGAAGCCGAGCGTACCGGCCTCACGCCAGTGGATGCCGCCGCCGTGCCGGACAGGCTCACGGCGCTCTTGGCGGAGCCGGCCAAGCTGCGCGAGGTCGTCGAAGAGCTCGCCTTCGCCGCGCACGGCGGCGGCGCCAGCGGCGCACTCGCGGAGCTGACGCGCTCCGCTGCTCGGGAGCTGCTGGAGCGAAAGGAGTGCCTCGGCGATGTCGCGCTGGCCGAGGCGTTCTTGAGCTACATCGATTTCCGCGCCGGGCTCCTGAGCGGCTTGGGTGGCGAGGCGAGCCAACCGGCCGTCTATCGCTTCCCCCACCAGACGCTGCAGGAGTATCTGGCCGGCTGTCGGCTGCTGCGGGGGCTCACCAGCACGCGCGTTCGCCAGATCTTCGACAGTGCCAAGGGTGACGAGCGGTGGCGAATTCCGGTGCGCTTTGCCGCCGAGGAGCTGCTGCACAACACGCCGCGCAACGGCGATCTCGAGCTGATCGAGCTGGCGCGCTCCCTCGCGGGCACGCGGGAGGATTCGAGCGTCGAGTCACAGCGCGCGCGTCTCTGGGCGGGCGAGATGGTGGCGCTTCTCGGCGCCGAACGCGTCTCGAGCGACACGTCAGGTCCTGTGGACGGCGCGAAGTTCCTCGGCGAGACCCGGACAAACCTCGTTCGGCTGCTCGGAAGCAAGCTCGGCCCCATCGAGCGAGCCGACGCTGGCGTTGCTCTGGCGCGAATCGGTGACTCGCGAAGGGCGGTGATGAGCGTCGATCGCCTGGAGCTGGTCGAGGTTCCTGCTGGACCGTTCCTGATGGGAGACCGGTATCAGCGGCTCGATCTCCCGCGCTTCTGGATCTCCAAGTTCCCCATCACCAACGCGCAGTACGCCGCGTTCGTGGAGGCAGGTGGATACGGCGACCCGCGCTACTGGAAAGAGGCGATTGCGGCCAAGGCCTGGAAGGACGGACGGGTGACCGGCTGGGATGAGGAGTCACGCGATCGACCACGTCAGTTCCGCGTCCCATTCGGGCTCGCGAATCACCCGGTGGTCGGTGTGACCTGGTACGAGGCGCTGGCCTTCACGCGGTGGCTCACCGAGCACCGGCGCGCACTCGGAAGCTCTCACCCGAGGGCGAGGTGCATTGCCATCGGAAGCAGAGTGGGAGAAGGCGGCGCGCGGCGGCCTCGAGCTCGCGCCGGGGAAGCCGAACGAAGACCCGAAGCGCGAGTTCCCGTGGCTGGGAGCCATCGATCCCCAGCGCGCGAACTACGACGACACCGGAATCGGCGCCACCAGCGCCGCCGGATGCTTCCCGGGTGGCGCCAGCCCCTATGGCATCGAAGACCTGAGCGGCAACGTCTGGGAATGGACGCGAAGCGCGTACCGGGGTCTTCCCTACGATCCCACCGACGGACGCGAGAAGCTCGATCAGCCGCGAAACGTGAGCCGCGTTCTTCGTGGCGGCTCGTTCTTCAACGCTGCTCCCTTCGTTCGTGTCGCGGCCCGCGGCAGGAACGGACCCGCCTACCTCGACGTCAGCATCGGTTTTCGGGTGATTGTTTCGTCCCCATCCGACTCTGGACCCTGACCCCTCTGTCCCCTGGCCTCTGGAGCCTCAGTCCGAGGCGCTTCTGCACCCGTGCGACTCCGCCACGAGGGCAGGTGGCAGGGCGTGCTACTCACGCGCCGCGGGATGGGTGGATGCGCCGCGCGCGCCGTGATCTACACTGGTCGCGCGACTCAACTCGACGCGACCGCCGCCGAGGACTCTCATGGACGCCGCCGAGCTCCAACGCCTCATCCGAGACACCGAGTCGGATCGGTGTGAGCGGACGCGGTCGCTCACCGACACCGACAAGTTCGCGGAAGCCATCTGTGCTTTCGCCAACGACAGGCCGCGGCACAAGCAGCCCGGCTACCTCTTCGTGGGCGCTCACCCGGACGGGACGGCCACGGGCGCCGAGATCACGGACCAGATCCTTCAGAACCTTGCGGCGATCCGGTCGGAGGGGCATATCCAGCCCCTTCCGGTCATGAACGTCGAGAAGTGGAACCTGGGCACGGGCGATCTCGCGGTCGTCGAGGTGTTTCCGTCCGACCTGCCGCCGGTTCGATACAAGGGGCGCATCTACCTGCGGGTGGGACCGCGTCGCGCGATCGCCAGCGAGGCCGATGAACGCGTGCTCAGCGAGCGCCGCGTGGCGCTGGCACGAACCTGGGACGCGCGACCTCATCCCCTGGCGTCGCTCGGAGATCTTGCGCTGGACATCTTCGCCCTGAGCTACCGGCCGATGGCGGTGGCGCGCGAGGTGATCGCGGAGAACGAGCGATCGATCGAGGAGCAGCTCGCCGCGCTGCGTTTGCTCGACCCCGCCACCAGCCGACCGACCAACGCAGCGGTCCTGCTCTTCGGCAAGGACCCCGTGGCGCTCGTGCCCGGCGCATACGTTCAATACGTCCGCTACCGGGGCCTCTCCGCTGCGGACGAACCGATTCGCGAGCGGCGAATCTCGGGCGACCTGCTGACCGTGATGCGGGCGCTCGATCAACTCGCGCAGGAGCTCGCCGGGGAACGTCCGGAGCGGCTTGCCTCGCTCTCCGAAAGAATCGTGGCTGCCTATCCCGCGGTTGCGCTCCACGAGCTCTTGATGAACGCCGTCATCCACCGCAACTACGATGGTTCGACGACACCGATCTTGCTGAGCGAGTTCGAGGATCGAATCGAGATTCAGAGCCCTGGCGGGCTTTTCGGTGATCTCACGCTCCGCGACTTTCCGATGCTCACGTCCTATCGCAACCCCATCCTCGCCGAGGCCGCGAAGGTGCTCGGGTTCGTGAACCGGTTTGGGCGAGGTATTGCGTTGGCGCAAGCGCAGCTCGCGCGGAACGGCTCGCCGCCCGCGCGCTTCGACGTCGAAGGGAACCACTTTCTCGCGGTGGTCCGGGCGCACGAATGAAGACCGTCGTCTTCTTCAACAACAAGGGTGGCGTGGGCAAGACGTCGCTCGCGTATCACCTGGCGTGGATGCTCAATCGCCTCGGTCGTCGCGTGCTCGCTCTCGATCTGGATCCGCAGGCGAATCTGTCGAGCGCGTTTCTCGACGAAGACCGCCTGGAAGAGCTGTGGCCGGAGTCGGGCACTCGCCGCACGATTCTGGGCGCGCTCGAGCCGTTGCTCGAGCATCTTGGGGACATCGTCCCGCCGCACGTCGAAGTGATCGCCGACGGGCTGGGTCTCGTTCCCGGCGACCTCGGTCTCAGCCTCTTCGAGGACCGGCTCGCGGAGGCGTGGCCGAAGTGCCTCACCGAGAAGGCCGCGGACGCGGCGGATGCATTCCGTGTAACCACGTCGTTCTACCGAATCGCGGCGGCTGCCGCGTTGGAGCTCGGCGCGGAGCTGGTCTTGATCGACGTCGCACCGAGCCTCGGCGCCTTGAACCGCGCGGCGCTCGTCGCCGCGGATCACGTCGTCGTGCCGTTGGGGGTAGACCTCTTCTCCCTTCAGGGGCTGCGGAACCTCGGACCGACGCTGAAGACGTGGCGCGCGGGATGGGCGCGACGCGTGATTCACGCCCCGGCGACCTTGGGTGCGGTCCCCAGCGGCCGGATGCACCCCATTGGTTATGTCGTGATGCAGCACGCGGTGCGCGGCGACCGCCCTGTGAAGGCGTACCAGCGCTGGGTAGAGCGGATCCCCGAGGCGTACGTCACGGAGCTCGGCGAAGACGAGCAGGTGGCTGTCGATCCCGATCCAAATCGCCTCGCGATGCTCAAGCACTATCGAAGCCTGATGCCGCTGGCGCAGGACGCGCGGAAGCCGATGTTTGCTCTCACCCCCGCAGATGGGGCGCTGGGCGGTCACACCAAGGCCGTTCAGGACTGCTACGCGGACTTCGAGCGATTGGCGCGGGAAATCGTCCGCCGCGTGGAGACGGACGCAGCCCGGCACCTGGCGCGACCGTAGCCGGATGGGATCGCACATCCGCCGAAGTCGAGGCGGATGCCGGTGCGGCCGGTGAGGGACGGGGTGCCGCTGTTGTCGCCGCAGTCGCCGTGATCGGTGTAGCGCACCTCGACCACCAGGAAGATGTCGCCGATACCCAGATCGTGGTCGCTCGGCGAGACGACGATGAGCGCGGCCTTGCACCCGTGGAGGGGCTCTTCGGGACGCGAGTGCGTGTTGTGGCAGAGGCGGATGTCCCACACGACCTCCGCGCAGTCGACGGTGCCGGTGGTGTGGCACGAACCGCCGCCACCGGCGGCGAGGAGCGCGAGCACTTGCAGCGCCGCAACGTTGCATCGCGTGCGGGTCGCACGATGTGCGAGGTTGGTACGCAAGGATCGCGCGAAAGCTCGCGGATCGTGAGGTTTCTCGCGGGCGTGATCCAGGTGCCTGTGGTAAGGAAACCGAGCGAGCATCCGCGCCCGACGCGCGGAGCCGCGACGCACGAGGACGAGTTGAGCAAGCCGCAGGTTCTGCTGGTCGACGACGATCCGAGCCTGCTCGACGTGCTGTCGATGGCGTTCGGCGATGCGGGCTACGACGTGGCGACGGCCGAGGACGGCTCCGAGGCGCTCGAGAAGCTCGCCGTCCGCAAGCCGGACTTGCTCGTCACCGACATCAACATGCCGGTGCTCGATGGTTTCACGCTGCTCAAGCGGCTGCGCGACAAGCGGCTCGAGCTGCCGGTGATCCTGCTCACCTCGCGCGACAACGAGATCGACGAGAGTCTGGGTCTCGAGCTGGGGGCCGACGATTACGTGGCCAAGCCGTTCAGCACGCGGGTGCTCTTGGCGCGGATGGCGGCGTTGCTTCGGCGCGAGCGGTTGCGGGCGAGCGGCGAGGAGCCGAGCCCGATGATCGCGTGCGGGGCGCTCGAGCTGCGCGTGGACCACATGCTCGCCCGCTACGCCGGCCACGCGATCGAGACCACGGTGACCGAGTTCCGGCTGCTGGAGGCGTTCGCGCGGCGTCCCGGCGTGGTGCTCTCGCGCGAGCGGCTCATGGAGCTGGGGCGCGGCGACGACTCGATCGTGGGCGATCGGATCATCGACACCTACGTGCGCCGCTTGCGCCGCAAGCTCGAGGCGGTGGAGGCCGGCTTCGACCGGATCGAGACGGTGATCGGCGCCGGCTATCGCTGGAAGGCGTGAGCGTGCCTCGCTCATGAGCGCCGCTGGCGAGCAGCAGCGATTCGGCGCGCGTACGCAGGGTTCCGCGCCGGCCGTCCGTCGCATCCCCCGGGTCCGCTCGCTCCGCACCCGCGCGGTGCTGGTGGTGGTGCTGGTGCTGCTCTGCCCGCCGCTCTTCGTGACGGTCTCGGCGATCTTCGAGGAGAGCGTCGAGCGGCGGCTCGGCACGCGGGTCGAGGTCGCGGCGCACGAGGCGCTCGCCGAGCTGGGCCCGTTCGCGAGTGCCGCGCCGCCGGGCGCCGAGGTGCTCGCGCGGCTGGCGCGGAGCCTCGACGCCATCGCCGCGCGTCACGAGGTGTGGCTGCGTGTCGTCGACGGCGACGACCGCGTGATCGTCGATGCACGCCACGACCGCGCGTCGAACGCCATCCAGCGCCTCGGCCGCCTCGTCTTCGGCGAGGACGGTGCGCCGACGCTCGCGGACTTCGACGCCGCGCAGGGCGCCCTCGCCGCGCGCCCGGAGATCGCGTCGGCCCGCGCCCGCGGGCGCGACGCGGGTTGCCGCACCTCGCCCGAGGGAAAGCTCCTGGTCTGTCACGCGGCGCTGGTGCCGGCGACGAGCGGGCGGGACGCGTCCGCGGCGCTCGCCATCCACGCGGCCAAGAGCGCGCGCCGCAGCGTGCGGGCGCTCTACGACCTCGAATACCAGCTCAAGAAGCTCATGCTGCTCGTGCTCCCCGTGGCGCTGGCGCTCGCGTGGTGGCTGGGCCGGCGCATGGTGCGGCCGATCGAGGAGCTGCGCGAGCAGGTGCTCGCGCAGGCGAGCGCCGCGAGCCCGCGCGCGGAGCTGCACGTGGCTCGCCGCGACGAGCTCCAGGATCTCGCCGCCGCGTTCAACGCGCTTCTCGCCACGCTCGAGAGCCGCAACCGCGCCAACGAAGCGTTCAGCGCGGACCTCGTCCACGAGCTCAAGAACCCCGTGGCGGCGATTCGCACCGCCGCCGAGTCGCTGGCGGCGGGGCCGGTCGACGCCGAGCGCGCGGGACGCCTCGCACGGGTGCTGAGCGACAGCAGCGCTCGCCTCGATCGGGTGGTGACGCAGTTCCTGGAGCTGGCGCGCGCCGAGGGCGGCATGCGCGACGAGCCTCGCGAGCCCATCGATCTCGCGGCGCTCGTTGGCGCGCTCGTCGAGCGCGCGCGCGGCGACGAACGCTACGCCGACCGGCGGCTCACGTGCTCGGCGCCCGACCCCGCGCGGGTGATGGGTGTTGCGGAGCGACTCGAAACCGCGCTACGGAATCTGCTCGACAACGCGCTCGATTTCGCCGGCCCCGGCGGTGAGGTGGACGTGACCATCGAGATGGATGCGAGCGCGGTGCGGGTGCGCGTCTCGGACGACGGGCCGGGGATCCCGGCGGAGGCGCTGCCACGCGTCTTCGAGCGCTTCTTCACCACCCGTGGCGCCAAGCGCGGCACCGGCCTCGGCCTGGCGATGGTGCGCGCCATCGCGGAGGCGCACGGCGGCGGCGTGCGCGTGGATTCCTCGCCGGAGCGCGGCACCACCTTCGAGCTCACGGTGCCGCGATGACGATCGAGGACGCCGACACCGCGCCCAGCCGCTGGCGCGCCGAAGCCGCCGAGCTGCGCGCGGCGTCGTGGCGCGGCTGGCCGCGACGTTTCGTGGGCTGGGCGTTTCGCCGTCCGCTGCTCGCCAGCGACGAGGTCACGGACTTCCAGGAATACGCGCAAGGCATGAGCAGCGGGTTCGGGCGGCTCACGGCGGCGGTGGCGAGCATCCTCTTGATCGGTCTGTGGCCGCTCGATTGGTGGATCTATCCGATGGGCGATCGCCGCGCGTGGCTCTCGGCGGCTTGGCGGGTGGCGGCCGCGGGCGTGCTGCTCGGCGCGTTGCGCGTCGCCGAGAGTCGCGAGCGCAACCGCAAGAATCCGGTGCCGGCGTGGATCACGGCGTCGGTGCTCGCGGTGGGGCTCTCGTACCTGGTGGCGGGCGAGCTGGGCGATCCCACCACGCCGTGGATCCACACCTCGCTCCTGGTGCCGCTGCTGAGCGTGCCGATGCTGCTCGGGCTGGTGGCGCGCGCGGGGCTCACGCTGGCGCTCGCGGGAGCGGCGCAGCTCGCGTACTACGCGCCGCACCCCGCGTATCTCGCGTCGCCCTACGTGGCGGCGATCTTCGGCTCGCTCACCGCCTCGTGCGTGACCAGCGTGGTCCTCGGGCACGCGCTCTTCGTGATCATCCGGCGCGATTTCCGGTCGCGCGTGGACCTGCGGCGCTTGAGCCGCACCGACGCGCTCACCGGCGTGTGGAACCGCAGCTATTTCCTGGAACGTGCGGACGTCGAGGTCTTGCGCGCTCGGCGTAGCGAGACGCCGCTCGCGGTGCTGCTCGTCGACCTCGACCGGTTCAAGTCCGTCAACGACCGTTTCGGCCACGCCACCGGCGACGCCGTGCTCGCGGACTTCGTCGCCCGCGCGCAGCAGGTCTTGCGTCGCACCGACGTGATGGGACGGCTGGGCGGCGAGGAGTTCGCGGTGCTCCTCACCGACACGCCGCTCGTCACCGCGGTGGAGGCGGCCGAGCGCTTGCGACGCGAGGTGGAGGAGGAACGCCCGGCGCGCGCGCTGGCTGGCCAGGCGTTGCCCGCCTACACGGTCAGCATCGGTTGCGCCGCGTTTCACCACGACGATCCCAACGTCGACGCCATCCTGCGGCGCGCGGATCTGGCGCTCTACCAGGCCAAGGGATTCGGCAGGAACCGCGTCGTGAGCGAGCCCAGCGGCGCGACCTCCGTGCCCGGCTGAGCATCGCGCTCGCGCCGTGAGGCGCGACGATTCACCGACGTTTCACCTGGAGCCACGAACGGGTTTCACCTCGCGGCGCGATCTTCCTCCGTGCGCATGACGCGCCACTCACGGAGGAAGCCATGTACGTCGCGATTCGATCGCTGGTTCAGGTGCTCGTCCTTGCCGGGCTGCTGACGGCCCATTCCTGTCCGGGCTGCTGCCTCGCCGCCGCCGGCTCGTCGCGTGCGATCGGCACGGCGCTGGATCGAGGCGTGCCGTGACCGCCACGGGCGTTCGAGCGCGCGGCGGCGTCGGCGGCCGCGAGCGCCCTCCGCTCGATTGGCCGCGCCTGCTCGGCAACCTGGCGTTGCTGCTGCTCTTCGCGGCCTACGTTCTGGCGGCTTGATGGCTGCCGCGCGTGCGGGTCTGCACGAGATCTGCGTGGCTGCTGCACGGGGGCGCCGCGTGTCGGGAGCTACATGTCGGCGCTTGCGGCGGAAGCCGCATCGAGCCGATCCCTCGTGTACGCCGACGACCCCCACGATCTCGAGGCGCGGCCTGCGTTGCGCGCGACCAGCCGCGCGCTGGGGCTCGGGTCGGCGTTTTGCGTCGCCTACGTCGTGGTCCGCGCCAGGGTCGAGGGCGATCTCGCCTTCGTGTTCCTGCTCTGGAACCTGCTGCTCGCGTGGGTGCCGTGGCGCTGCGCGCTCGCGGCGTCACGCAACTCGGGCTGGCGGCGCGGCGTCTGGCTCGCCGCTTGGCTCGCGTTCCTGCCGAACTCGTACTACGTCGTGACGGACCTGCGGCACGTCACGCACTCGCCGGAGGCGATCAACTGGGTGGACCTCATGGCGGTGGTGTCGTGCGCGTGGACCAGCGCGATGTTCGGGTTCGGTTCGGTGGTGGTGGTCCAAGATCGGATCGCTCGCGCCCGCGGCGCCGTGTGGGGTTGGCTGGCGGCGCTCAGCGCGCTGGCGCTCTCCGGGTTCGGCGTGTACCTGGGGCGCTTCCGGCGCTGGAATAGCTGGGACGCGCTGCTCGATCCGTTCGCGCTGTTCGCGGACGTGTGGGCCCAGCTGCGCCATCCATTCCGTCACGCCGTGGGCACCAGCTTCTCGATCACGTTCGCGGGCTTCGTGATCACGACGTACGTGGCGATCGTGGCGATCGCGCGGCTGCGCGCGGATCTCAGCGTGGAACGCGGCGGCTGAGTCGGCCGACCCGCGCGGCGCCGCAGGCCCCCCGGGCCGGCGCCGCCACCCGCACTGCGCTCGGCGCGCTCACCTACCGGCCGTCTGGTTGATTGGCGGAGGTAGCGCTTTCCATAATGGATTTCCGAGCATCGAACCCGCGAGGGAAGGGGAGACCGCGCCACATGACGCAGGCCAGCGCCGCAGCATCCAGAAGCTCCGTACCCGTGGTCGATCGCGCCGCTTATCTCGGACAGCAGCTGGCGCTGTGGGCGCAGAGCCTGGCGCTCACCGAGACCGCGCGGCGCGTGTCGCGTCAGCCTCCGCCGGACATCCCCAAGCACGCCTTTCGCCACGTCAATCGCCGCTTCCTCGGGTTGCTTCGCGAGGACCTGGAAAACGTCGCCGCCGGCCACTACCCGCGCGACCTGCTGTTCCAGATCCCCGTCCGCCAGTACGCGGCGCGCTTGCCGCTGATCCTCGCCGACGCCCCCAACATCCTGAAGCGCATCCGGCGCGAGAATTACCGAGATCTGCCGGACGACGTGGACCTGGATCGCTATCCGCCCTATTACCGCCGCACCTTCCACTGGCAGACCGACGGCTACTTCAGCCGGCGTTCGGCGGAGCTCTACGACGTGGGCGTCGAGATCCTGTTCCGCGGCACCGCCGACATCATGCGCCGGCAGGTCATCCCGCCGGTCACGCGCTTCCTGCGCGAGCGCGGCCAGGCGGCTGGCGTCACGCGATTGCTGGATGTCGCGTGCGGCACGGGGCGAACGCTGAGTCAGCTCGCGGCGAGTCATCCGGACCTGCGCTATTTCGGGGTCGACCTGAGCCCGTACTACGTGCAGGTCGCCCGCAAGAACCTGAGCGAGGTGGAGGACGTCTCGTTGCTCGCGGAGAACGCCGAGCACCTGCCGTTCGTGGACGGCTACTTCGACATCGTGACCAGCGTCTATCTCTTCCACGAGCTGCCGCGGAACGCACGCCGGAACGTGGTGCGCGAGATGCTGCGGGTGCTCGAGCCCGGTGGGCTGCTCGTGATCGAGGACTCGGCGCAGATCTCCGACAGCCCCGAGCTGGCGCCGGTGCTCGCGGGATTCGCGAAGGAGTTCCACGAGCCCTTCTATCGCGACTACACCGAGGACGACCTCGCGGCGTTGCTCGCGGCCGAGGGCTTCGAGGTCCTCTCGTCCGACCCGAAGCTGGTGGCGAAAGTGGTGGTGGCGCGGAAGCCCGCCGCGGCGCGCGCCCCGCATTCGTCGAAGGCTCGGCCGCGTCCCGATGCGAGTCGCAAGCGTCGCGCGCGTGCGCGGCCGGTCGATTCGGTATAGTCGGTGCACATGTCCCGCCGATGCTCGTTCTCCCCGAGTCGGTCGACGGGAATTCGTCCATGAAACGGGGAGATCCATGCAACGGAGTCGGCTGCGTCGCCGCGCCACGGCGGCGATTCTCGTCACCCTGATCGGTCTCGCGGCTTGCAGCGGGGGCAACTCGGCATCGCCGCCTCCGCCTCCCCGCCGACCTCGCTCGCGCTCGACGTGGTCTTCCCTCCGCCGCGCTCGCTTTACGAGGGCGACCGGATCACGGTTCGCGGAACGACCGTGGGCTCGCCCACGGTGGAGAGCGTCGAGGTGGCCGGGGTGGCGGCCACTTCCAGCGACGCCTTCCGGACGTGGCAAGCGTCGCTGCCGCTCGAGCAGGGCGACACGACGTTCGAGGTGCGCGCCCGCGGCTCGATCGACGGTGCCCCGCGGGAGGAAAAGGCCGTCCAGGAGGTGACGGCCCACCCGCTCCTCGACAGCCCGCAGGCAATCGAGGTGGATCGAGCCCACGACGCGTGGGTGGTCCAGACCGGCTCCGGCCTGCTCGTGATCGATCGTGCCACCGGCGCGCGCCGCCGAGTGTCGGTCGGAGGCGATCTCACCGGACTCGACGACCTCGGCCAGCGCGCCTTCTTGGTCGGCTGCGGGGGGCGCGGGAACTTGTGCTCGATCGCCGTGGTCTCGCTTCTCGATGGTTCGCAGCTCTTCGATCTCTTCGTCGGCTGGGCCTCGAGCAGCGTCGCCGTCGACGAAACGCGAGGTCGCGTCCTCTACCACGACTCGAGCGAGCTGCTGCGTCTCTACGCGACTGACCTCACGAGCGGTGCGACGACGCTGGAGTGGAAGTCGGCGGACGATCCGGCGTACGGAAGCTACGGACCGATCGCGTTCGATGCGGCCCACGACCGAGTCATCGGCACCGATGGGCATCGCCCCGGACGGTTTCTCGCGGGCCTCGATCTCAACTCGGGCGTCGAGCAGGTGCTGTCGCCGTCGGGGACCGATGCGGAAGCCGACATCGACAATGCGTCGAAACTCTGCGTCACGGCGGCCGGCGACCGCGTCTACACCGCGAGCCGTCCCGACGCCGACACGACTGCGCGTACGATCCTCGCCGTGGACCTCGCGACCGGCGAGCGGTACGAGCTGAGCGGCCCTGCGCGCGGCGCCGGTCCTGCGCTCGGCGAAACCAGTGGTCTCGCCCTCGAGGAGTCGCAGAACCGCCTGCTCGCCGCTCATCCCACCGAGCAGTCGATCGTCGGGATCGATCTCGCGAGTGGCGATCGGTCGTTCGTGCTGGCGGATCGCATCGGCGAGGGTCCGGCGCTCGCCGGCGGCCCCTTCACCGTGGACCGGGACGCGGGGCGCGCTTTCCTCGTGTCGGGACGCCGCGTGCTGGAGATCGACCTCGCGACCGGCGACCGGCGCGTCGTCACCGACGACGCCGACGGTGCCAAGCCACAAGTGTGCACGCCTTCCGCGATCACCGCAGCGGGCGATCGTCTGTGGGTGGCTGCCTACGGAACGTGCGGGGGGCCCAAGGGCACGATCCCGCTCGTCGAGGTGGACCGAAAGACCGGCGTGCGCACGCTGATCTCCGCGGATGCGCGAGGGGAAGGTCCTGGCCTGAAAGCGGTGTCCGGGATCGCGTTCGACGGCGGCGGCCGGCTGTTCGCCGTCGATCCCTCACTTCACGCGCTCTTCGCCATCGACTTCGACACCGGCGATCGGCATCTCGTGACGGACGGCACGCGCGGCACCGGGCCTGCCATGGGCGACGTCCGGTCGATCGCGTACGAGCCCAGTCGCGCTCGACCCCTCGTGGGCGCCAGCGACGGGATCTTTGCGATCGATCCCGCCACCGGCGACCGCGTGCTGCTCGCGGCACCGCCTGTCGGGGACGATGGGAACGCAGTTCGCCCGGGACCGATCGCCGTGGATGCGACAGGCGAGCGTGCGTGGTTCACGGACACCGAGCGCATCGCCGAAGCGGATCTCACGTCGGGGACGAGCCGGGTGCTGCCCGGACGGTTCAAGAACCTCGACGGCCTCGGCGCCGTGTCCGGATCGAAAGTCCTGGTGGGCTGGAACGACTACGATCTGCACGCGGTCTTCTGGATCGACCCGGTAACCGCGGAGACCGCCGTGATCTCCCGCTGAAGCGCACGGGAGATCAGTCGTCGTCGAGGTCGTGCGTGACCCGCCGCTCTTCGCGCTCTTCGCGGCCGGGCTCTTCCAGCGTCCGGACGAGGTCCGGCACCGCGGGCGGCGGCGTGCCCTTTCGGTAGCGCCAGTAGAGCTCGGCCGCCTCGGGATTCTTGTCGATCTCCGACCAGTCGAAGCCGCGCGACATCGCCGTCAGCTCGTTCTCCGGTCCGGTGTAGACCACGTCGGGGAAGCGTCGCGCCTCGCGCACGAAAGGGGTGTCGTCGGGCCGGGTCGTGAAGACGTCGTACATGCCGGTGGCCTTCGCGTCCCAGCGGTGCATCGGTGCCGAGCCCAGGATCAGCTCGATGGTCTTGTGGATGTTGGGCATGGAGTACTGCACGCTCGAGGTGTAGTTCCGCTTCACCCATGGCCCCGCGGCCACCATCGGGCAGCGGTGCTTCTCGACGTGGTCGTAGCCGTGCTGCGAGTCGTCCTCGAAGATCACCACCAGCGACTCGTTCCACACCGGGCTGTGGGAGATCGTGTCCACGACCATGCCCACGGCCTCGTCGTTGTCCGCCACCCACGCCTCGGGCACGAGCTGGCCGACCGAAAGGCCGAAGCCGTGGTTGTTGGGCAGGAAGATCCACGAGAAGGCCGGGACCGTGCCGTTGGCGACGCTGGCGCCGAACTCCTTCTGGAATTGCAGCGCGCGGTCGTGGTCCTTGAACTGCGAGTCGAGCAGAAACGGGTAATCGAGCAGGATGTTGCCGCGGTAACGGTCGAGGAGGCTGAGCCCGAAGTTCTCGGCGCCGCCGAAGCCGAAGGCGAAGATGCCTTGCTCGATGAGGTGCGGCATGAAGAAGCGTGATTCGGGGATGGTGCCCGGCGTCAGGCTCACGGCGGGATCGGAGAGCCCGTAGTCGCCGTAGTCGAGCACCCACACCTTCTCCACCCAGTCGGGCTCGATGCCGGCGGCGGCCCATTGGTGGCCGTCGATCGAGCTCTCGCTGTCGCAGTAGAAGTTGTCGAAGAGCGTGTACTCACGCGCCAGCTTGCGCTGGTTCGGGATCACGTCCTCGCCCCACAGCGTGTAGCTCGGCTCGCCGTCGCCCTTGCCGAGATCGCCGTACGCCGAGTCGTAAGAAAAGTTCTCCTTGATGATGAAGAACACGTGCTTGATCGGCGAGCGGCCGCTGGCGTCCGGGCTCGGCAGCGCCGTGTCGTTGCCCTTCGAGAGGTCGAAGTAGCGCGATTGGCGGTCGTTGTTCTCCGCGACGATCGTGGTGAGCTCCTGGAGCCGTTCGCTCGAAGGGATCGGCGTCGCGAGCAGCGAGCCGAAGAGCTGGCGTCCCACCGGATCGGTGCTCGCGAAATCGTCGGTGCCGTTCACGAACGTGGTGGGGCCGTCGCCGCGCCCCTTGCCGTTGAGCACGTAGAGCGTCTTCGAGTCCGGCGAGAGTGCCACGTCGGTTGGATACCACTCGGTGGGAATCGTGCCGCGCACCGAGCCGGCGGTCACGTCCACCACCGCCACCAGGTTCTCGCCGGCGCCGGCGACGTAGAGCGTCTTGCCGTCGGGCGTGAGCGTCATGAGCGTGGGATAGATGCCCTTGAGCGCGGCGCCGTCGTCGTGGAGCGAGATCCGGCGCGTGACGGCGAGCGTGCTGGCGTCGATCTCCACGATCTCGTCGGTCTTGTTGCACGCGACCAGCACGCGCTTGCCGTTGGGCGTGACCACGATCCCTTCGGGGCCGAGGCCCACGTGGACGGCGCCGATCGAGCGCGCCGCGTCGAGATCGAGCACGGTCACGGTGTCGCCCTGCGCCGGGTTCGCCACCGTGGAGATGTTCGACGCGAAGAGTCGCTTGCCGTTCGGAGTGAGCGCGAGCGCGTACGGCTCGGGTCCGGTCGCGATGTCGAGTTGCGCGCCGGTCGCGAGATCGAGCCGCGCGACCTTCTTCTGGATGAAGCAGCTCGTGTAGAGCTGCGATTCGTCGGTCGAGAGCACGACGTCCGTCGTGTAGCAGTCGTGAAGCTCCCAGAGCCGATCGAAGGTCACGCGCCCGTCGCCATCGAAGCGATAGCGCTGGATGGTTCGGTCGTAGCCGCCAGCGGCGTAGAGCCGCTCGCCCGCGGCGTCGAAGCGCAATCCCAAGTGCATGGAGCGGCGCTGCATGGGCACTTCCTGCACCACCTGCATCGTTCGGAGATCGACGACGCGCAGTCGCTCTTCCTTGTCGCGATGGTCGGCGGGATCCTTGATGGTGCCGAAGCCATTCTCGTTGACGGCGGCGAATCGGCCGCCCGGGTGGATGGCGATCCGCGTGGGGAACGTCCCGAGGCGCAGCGCGGGAGCGACCGGCCGGATCAGGCGGCCGTTGACGAGGATGTTCGAGTCTCCAGCGCTGGCGGTGGGACGCGCGAACGCGAGCTCGTTGGCCACCGGAAAGGCTGGTTCGCGGCAATGTCCGGAGGAGCAGACACCGTCCCCCGCGCATTCGAGCGATGATTGGCAACGCGCGGTACCGCTGTCGCAGCCGGCAGCGGCGCTCAGCACGAGCGCGAGAAGCCATGCGCGTGCAGCGCGCGGGGAAAGCGGCGCCGGCCGCGACTCTTCCGGAAGTGACATGAGGTGATCCTCGGCGGCCGGACCGAAGTGGCCGCGCCGCCGAGGATGCAACAAATCAGCGCCGAGTGACGACCCCGTGACGCCGTGGTCGAGCGTCGGGCATGACGCACGCCTTCGAGCTCTCCCGGTGCCGGTGGCACCGGGAGAGCGTTGCGATCACTCGAGCGGCAGCGGCTTGCGGCCGAACACGCGCACGCTCGCGATCTTGCCCTCGAGCTGCCTCGCGAGGCCGAGCGCGGTGTCGCGCGTGCGCGGCAGACCGAGCTGCTCGAGAAGCGCCATCAGCTCGCCCTCGGCGTCCGAGGCGAAGCCCAGGATCGACTCGGCGTCGTAGACGAAGCGATCCCGCACGGCGACGTCGACGAGGCCGGCGGCGCGCAGCCCACCCAGATACTCGGCCTCCGGAATCGCACCCGCCACGCACGAGACGTAGAGCGAGATGCTGTGCTTCGCCCAATCGGGCATCTCCTCGGCGACGATGTCGGACACCAGCATCCGTCCGCCGGGCTTGAGCACGCGGGCCACCTCGCCGAAGACCTTCGGCTTCTCGGGCGAGAGGTTGAGGACGCAGTTCGAGATGATCCAGTCGACGCTGCCGGTCTCGATCGGCAGCGCCTCGATGATGCCCTTGCGGATCTCGACGTTGGCGAGGCCGGCGGCGGCGACGTTCTGGCGCGCGCGCTCGATCATCGCGTCGGTCATGTCGACGCCGATGACGCGACCGCTGGGGCCGACCTTGCGCGCCGCGAGGATCAGATCGAGCCCGGCGCCCGAGCCGAGATCGACGACCACGTCGCCGGGGCCGATCTCGGTGAGCGCCGTCGGGTTGCCGCAGCCGAACGTCGTGCCGGTGGCCTCGCTCGGCACGCTGGCGAGCTCCGCCGCGGAGTAGCCGATCGATTCGGCCTTCTCCGTCGTCGGCGTGCAGGACGTCTGCGATCCGCAGCAAGACGAGCCGCGGGTGACGGCGGCGGCATAGGCGCGGGAAACGGATTCGCGGACTTCGTTGGGTCGTGCTTCAGTCATGGCTCTTCTCCTTTGCTCGATGGGTTCGTGGCTTCGCGTTGGATCGAGCGCGGGCGCGCCGCGCGTTGCTCGCGGGCGCCTCGCTCGGAGTGGCCGGCTCCGAGGGAGGCGTGCACGAGACGGCGCAGCAGCTCGGCTGATCGGGTGGACAGCAGGCTTCGATGGCGTCGGCGATGGCGCGCAGCGTGCGGGCGACCTCGCCGAAGCGCACCGTGTAGCGGACCTCGCGTCCGTTGCGTTCGGCGGCGAGGATGCCGGCGTCGAGGAGGGTCTTCAGGTGCCGCGACACCACCGAGAGATCGGTGGTGCAGCACGCGGCGACCTCGCTCACCTTGGTGGGCTGACCCGCGGTGGCGAGCTGGCTCAGAATGCCGACGCGATTCGGATCGCAGAGCGCCTTGAAGAAGCGCGTCGAGAGGAGCTCGCCCAGGCTCGGGCAGCAGCCCTCGGCGAGTGCCGCGGGAAGATGAGGATTGCGTGCTTGTGCCATGACGCAATAATTGCTTATTAATGCAACTATGTCAAGGCCCACGTTGCCGAAGCGCGAACGGCACCGCGGCGGTCACGGTCCGCCCGGGCATCGAGCGACCGACGTCGCCGCGCGGACGCGCTCACGCCGAGTGCCGCCCAGTGCCGCCGTGCGCTTCCGGGCGCACGCGTCGGGGCGCTCTCGGAGTCGCGCTCAGCGCGCTTCGGCGCCCGCGAAGATCGGCTCGCCAGCGAGCCAGCGCGCTTCCGCGTCGGGTGTCTCGAGCGCGACGCGAATCGCGGCGGTGAGCTCGAGGCGCTCACCGTCGAGCCCCGCCGCGCCGATGCCCTCGGCGACGCCCGCCGCAACCGCGCGGGTGACTTCCCACTGCACGTTCTCGATCTCGAGGTTGCCGCTGCGCGGCCGCTCGTACTCGACCTTGCAGCGCTCGACGTCGAGCGAGCTCCAGCTTCGACAGCGCAGCGGACGCACCGGATGGACCGAGCACGAGAAGTCCTCGAGCAGCGCGCAGGGGAGGCGGGTATCGGCGCGCGCCTCCCGTCCGAGTCCGCGCGTTCGATCGTCGAGGCACGCGAGCTTCTCGCGCACGCGCTCGAGGGACTCGGGCGAGCGGGTTTCGCGCAGGAAGCGCGTCACGCGCAACGCCTCGGCGGCGCTCACCACCACGTGAACGTGGCAACACCAGCCGCAGCCCGCTTGGCACGCGATGCGCTCGTGGAGCGTGCTCTCGCCCCGCAACGCGTCCGTGAGGCGCACGGCGAGCTCGGCGGAATCGCCGAGGAGCGCCTCGAGCGACACGCGCTCGCGCGGTGCCGCGAGCCCCTCGGCGATCGAGCGGCGCGTGGCGTCGCGGACGAACGCCGCGAGCCCGCCGGTCGAGTCCTGCGCGTCTGCCTCGTTCATGGGCGTCGCGGGATCGGTCATCGGTGAAGTCCTCGCGCGTGCAGCGCCGGTGTCGCGGGCGTGAACAATGGGGCGCGATCGGCTAGCTTCGCGGCAGTGCCGCGCGCCGGCTCGTGGCGGGCGCGTGGCGAGGAGGAGATCCCGTGAAGCGAAGCACGATCGGATGCGTTGTGGTGAGCCTGTGGATCGCTGGCTGCGCGAAGACGGCGCCAGCGCCGGAGGCACCTGCCGTGGCGCCGGCCGTCGCAGCGCCGGCGCCCGAAGCCGCCACCGACCTCATCCCGCGCGACGTCCTGTTCGGCAATCCCGATCGCGCGTGGCCCATCCTCAGTCCCGACGGGAAATCCCTCGCGTTCCTGCAGCCGGAGCAAGGCGTTCTCAACGTGTGGGTCGCACCGGTGGGCAAGCTCGAGCAGGCCAAGCCCGTCACGCACGATCGCGGCCGTGGCATCCACGAGTATTTCTGGGCGTACACCAACAAGCACATCCTCTACTTGCAGGACAAGGACGGCGACGAGAACGACAAGGTCTTCGTGGTCGACATCGTCACCGGCAAGGAGAAGGTGCTGACGCCCTTCGACGAGATCCTCGGACCCGACGGCAAGGCGATCACCGGCCCGGACGGCAAGCCGCTGCGTCCCAAGGCGCTCATCGCCGAGGTGAGCCCCAAGTTCCCGAACGAGATCCTGATCGGTCTCAATCAGCGCAACCCCAGCTTCCACGACATCTATCGCCTCGACATCAAGTCGGGAGCGTTGCGCCGTGTGCTCAAGAACGACGAGTTCTCGAGCGTGGTCACCGATCGTGATCTGCGCGTGCGATTCGGCATGCGTCCGCTTCCGGAAGGCGGCTACGAGCTGGTCGACATCAGCTCGCCGTCCGCGCCCAAGACCTTCACCAAGGTGGACCTCGAGGACGTCATCACCACGCACCCGATCACGCTCGACTCGACTGGCCGCATGCTCTACATGCAGGACAGTCGCAAGCGCGACACCGCCGCCCTCGTGGCGTTCGAGCTCGGCTCGGGCAAGAGCCGCGTGCTGGCCGAGGAGGCGGGCGCGGACCTGAGCGAGATCCTGGTCCATCCCACGCGGTTGCAGGTGCAAGCCGCGGGCTTCGAGCACGCCCGGCTCGCCTGGCGAGCGCTGGACCCGAGCGTCGAGGCGGACGTGAAGGCGATCTCGGCGATCGGCGACGGCGACTGGCGCGTGCTCAGCCGTTCGCTCGACGACAGGCGCTGGATCGTGTCGTTCGAGGTCGACGACGGGCCGCGCCGCTTCTATCTCTACGAGCGCGCCACCAAGAAGCCGACGTTCCTGTTCGCGAACCGAACCCGGCTCGAGTCGGTGAAGCTCGCCAAGCGCCACCCGGTCACGATCAAGAGCCGGGACGGGCTCGACCTGGTGAGCTACTACACGCTGCCGCTCGACGCGGATGCGTCCGGCTCGGGGAAGGTGACGAAGCCGCTGCCCATGGTGCTCTGGGTCCACGGCGGCCCGTGGTATCGCGATTCGTGGGGCTACGAGCCGATCCACCAGTGGATGGCCAACCGCGGCTATGCGGTGCTGAGCGTGAACTACCGCGGCTCCACCGGCTTCGGAAAGGCATTCGTGAACGCCGGCAATCGCGAGTGGGCGGGCAAGATGCACGAGGATCTGCTCGACGCCGTCGACTGGGCCGTGAAGGAGGGAATCGCCGATCCCGCGCGCGTGTGCATCACGGGCGGCAGCTACGGCGGCTTCGCGACGCTCGTCGGGCTCACGTTCACGCCCAAGACGTTCGCGTGCGGCGTGGACATCGTCGGCCCCTCGAACCTCGTGACGTTCATGCAGACGCTCCCGCCCTATTGGCAGCCCGAGGTCGACGAGATGCGCAAGCGCATCGGCGACGAGCGCACCGAGGAGGGGCAGGCGTTCCTGAAGAGCCGCTCGCCGATCTCGCGCGTCGCGGAGATCGAACGTCCGCTCTTGATCGGCCAGGGCGCCAACGATCCGCGCGTGAAGCAGGCCGAGTCCGATCAGATCGTGAACGCGATGCTCGGCAAGAAGATCCCCGTGACCTATCTGCTCTATCCCGACGAAGGCCATGGCTTCCAGCGACCGGAAAACCAGCTCTCGTTCTTCGCCGTGATGGAGGCGTTTCTCTCGAAGCACCTGGACGGGCGCTACGAGCCGATCGGCAATTCCTTCGCCGGTTCGTCGGTCGAGGTGCTCGAAGGACGCTCGCTCGTTCCCGGTCTCGCCGACGTGAAGAGCGCGCGCCCGAAGAAGGATTGAGCGCGCGGACCGCGCGTCCGTCATGCGCCGCGAGGTGAGGTGGACGCTCGCCTGGATGTCGCACGCGGAGCCATCGCCATGCTCGACGGCCTCACGCTCTCACGCGAGTGGATGGTCGGGCTGGTCATCGCTTCCCTCGTCACGCTGATCGCGAGCCCGCTGGTGCTCGCGGCCGTGCTCGCGTGGATGCCTGCGGACTATTTTCGGAACGACCCGGCGCCGCCCTCGAGCTTCGCCGGCCGGCATCCCGCCGTGCGGATCGCCTTTCACGTCGCCAAGAACGTGGTGGGGACGCTGCTGTTCGCCGCGGGCGTGGTGATGCTCGTGACGCCGGGGCAGGGGGTGCTCACGATCCTCGCCGGCCTCCTCTTGCTCGATCTGCCCGGCAAGCGCGTGGTCGAGCTGCGCATCGTGCGTAACCCGCACGTCCTGCGCGCCGTCAACAAGCTGCGCGCGCGCGCTCACCATCCGCCGCTCGAGCTGCCGCCGGAGGATTGATCCGGGCCCACTTGGCGGGCCGGGATGTTCCTCGCCCCGAAGCCGGTCGCGGGGGCGAAGGGGTCACCGGTTCTTCTCCGCGGCGCGTAGCTCGGCGATTCGCGAACGGATCAAGCGTTTCACGAGCGCGGCCGATGGCTGCGCAGTCAGCGGAAACCGAATCGTGCCCTTCGACGTCTCGTACGGTTCGAGCGCGGCGGCGTGGGCGCGGCGGATCGACTCGCTCATCGGGTAGAGGCTGGTGTGGTGCTTCCACGCCGCGTACCAAACGAAGGCTCGGCCGTCGAGCCGGAAGCCGGGGATTCCGTAGCTGAACGCCTCGATGGCATCGGGTGCGGCTGCGCGGATCGCGTCGCGAAGCGCGCGCAGGCTCTTGCGCGCCTCGGGCGAGAGCGCCGCGAGATAGGCGCGCACCTCGGCTCGAACCCGGGCTGCGTCCTGCTTCGTGGAAGGCTTGCTCACGTTCGACTCCCGCCTGGTGGCTCGATTCGTCGCGGTCACTCGGGGCGCGCCGGTGCGGGAAACCCGCGAAACGTCCCCGTCGAGTCGACGGAGTCGGCGAAGTCCTCGATTCCCATGTTGCCCACGGAGAGATTGTTCTCGATCACCCACATCTGCGATGGGATCACCCGGAAGGTGCGGTGCTCGTTCCGAAGCTCCACGAAGAGCAGCGCTCGGTCCTCTCGCTGAAGCGTCTCGGCGTCCACCAAGAAGAGAAAGCCGTGCCGATAGCGGCGGACGTCGAGCGTCAGCACGTCGTCCCGCGACAATCCTTCGAACGCGCGATCGTCGAGAAAGCGCACGTAGGCCGTGAAGCCCTCGACGGGATCCGGCCTTTCCACCAGCGCGCGGACGCGTTTCCAGCTCGAATCGTCCGAGAACACGGTGCGAACGACGAGCGGGTGCTCGGAGCTCGGGAGCCTGGCGCGGCGCGCCCCGTGACCGCCGTCCGCGTCGCGATCGCATCCGAGGAGAGCCAGGGCGGCGACGAGACCCAACGCCGTGGCCCGGATGCGCGAACGGAGATGGGTCGACGGCTGCATGTCGTGACCCTGCCGCTTCGAAGCGACGCCCATCGCCGGAGCTCGGAAGCCGATGCGCACCGCGCGCCCGGTGGCGTTGCCGCCGCCCTCCACGGGCGCCCCTCGCGTATCCAGCGCCTGGTGCTCGAGGGTCGAGGTGAGCGCTCGCTGGTCCAGCGAGAGCGCGATTCGCTCAGTGATCACGATGCGCCTCACGGCGAGCGCCGGATGAACGCATTCCTCCCCTCCTCGCTGGACGGGTGGTTGCCCGTCCTCGGATCTCATTCATCGAGTAAGCAGATGTCGAATGACGAAACTATCTATTTTCTGGAATGGCGATCGTCACATAGGTTGCGGCTCCAAGCCAAGGGGGAAGCCAATGGACACGACGGTACGAACGAATCGCGTTGGGAGTCACGAAGAGGAGTACTTCCTGAAGTTGGAGGCCGAGCGGCTCGAGGAGCGCAGGATCGAGGCCGATCGCGCGCTGGCGGCGAGCCAGCTCGCACTGGCGCTGGACCGACCGAACTCGGAGTGGATGACTCGGCTCGTCGGACTGGGCATCACCGCCGAGAATGCGGCGGCCTTTCGCGTCATGCCGCTGGTGGAGGTGGCGTGGGCCGATGGCGCGGTCGACTCCGCCGAGCGCACGCGTCTCTTGCAGGGCGCACGTCGCCTCGGGCTCGTGCCCGGCGCCGCGGCGCAGAATCTGCTGGAAAGCTGGCTCGAGGCTCGCCCCAATCGCGCGCTCATCGACGCCTGGCACGAGCTCGCCGCCGAGGACCAGCAGCGTGGCGTGTCGTCCGACGAGCGCTGGCGCCTGCTTCAGGACGCGGAAGCCGTCGCGGGCGCATCCGGCGGACTGCTCGGCATTGCCGCGGTCTCCGCCGCCGAGCGAACGACGCTCGCGGCCATCCGATCGAGCTTGGGCGGCAGCGCCGCGCTCGACGGATGACCGATTCGCGGTGTGAGGTCGAAGGTCGATGGCGGCGTGGTCGTGAAGAGCTCGTACGGCGCCGCGTGGGAGCTTGGTGCGAGCTTGTGTACGCCCCCGTAGGCCGGGGGCACGGGGGGTGCGTCCCGCCGGCGGCGGGGGACTCGGTGGGAGTCCCCCCCGGCGAGAGCACCTGCCCAACCCAGAGGTCATTCGCCTCCGCGAACCCCACCGACTCGAATCAGAGCTTCGAAGGCCGTGCGTCGACGACCGCCGCCGACTCGATCGGCTCGACCCGTCCGAGGAGGGCGTAACGCGGCGCGAGCGCGATCCCCGCGAGCACGCACCGGATCGAATCCACACGCCCGCGTTCCGTGGCCACGGCATGCCGGTGCATCGGATCGCACCGGGAGAGACCGGAGCGGCGTCTGCTGCCGAGCTGGACACTCACAGCACCTTCACCTCTTGACGGTCCCACAGCTCGAGCAGCGAGAGCATCTCGGCGCCGGTGTACGCACCGACCACGCCCACGCGCGCGTGCACGAGCTGAACGCCGACGATCACTTCGACGAACTCCGGATCGACGCGCAATCGCGCGATCGCATCGCGCTCGCCTTTCACGAGGACGAACCCCTCGAGATCCCCGCCGTGCGGTTCCAGCAAGACCACTTCCACGCTCTCGATCCGGCCCTCGCGCTCGAGCCGCGTCAGATATTGCATCGCCTCGTCGAGAACGCGGGCGGCCACCTTCTCGCGGCCTGCGATGATCGAACCCCATCCAACGAACAGTGCCCCCTTCGGCATGGCGATGATTCTCCCTCGTCGTACTGCGGAAACGCTCGGTTTCTCTTCGTTCTGGCGCCGATGCCCGCTGCGCGAAGGCGGGGGCCTAAGCGGCTCGGCGCAGGTCGGGGCGCTCGTGCCACTCGTGCTCGATATCGCGCATGAGCAGCGCGCAGTCGAGCTCGACCGAGCCTGCGGGGAACACGGCGCGGTCATCGAAGAAGCTCGAGCGAGCTGCCGAAACCGCCAGTGGCTCGACTCGCCAGGTCGCGCACCGGAGCTCGAGGCCGTGAAAGCAGCGGGGATCGGTCGTCGCGGAGTAGCCGATGGCGCCAGCTTCGAAGAACGCCGAAGCCTCCGCGACGGATGCGAACGTCGAGCTCGTCGGCAATTCGTCGGCGATGTCTGCGGCGATCGCCAGTTGCGTGACGCCGTCGTCCGACGCGACGGCGACCTCGACGTGTCGGGTGCGATCGACCACCGAAAACGCTGCGTGCGCGTGAATTCCCGGGAAGAGTCGACCGCCAACGAGTGTGTTCAGCCAGGAAGTCGTGTCGCGGCGCCGGATGAAAACCCCTTCCCGTACGGTAGGGCCGTCATCCCACTCGACCGCCGTGCGGTGCGCAGCGTTCTCCGACGAGATCCCGAGCCATGGGGGCAGCATGCGCGGCCGCACTCGGCTCAGCCCGATGAGACAGATCCCGGCCATGCCGTGTCCTCGATGCAGCTTCGGCCGAAACGGCGGCGGAAGCGTGCGCCTGAGCACGGTCGGATCCACGCGGTAGTTCACGAGGATCCGTCGCTCGATCACGCCTCGAACCACCGGTAGCCTCACCTCGAGCTCCCTCGTCGATGGTGTCTTCGTCCGCGGAGGATCATCTCGCACGCACGGCGGTCGCGATCGCACGCGCCGCATGGGGGCCGGCGGCCGGCGCTCGCTGTGGGCCTGGAAGGAGCTCGACGGGTCGGCGACGTGGATCGCGCGTTCGCAGCGTCGGCAGGAGTTCTACGATCTTGCGCTCGAGAGCCTGGCGGCATGCGCGACCGTTCGCCTGTGACCGTCTCGCGTCACTCGGTCTTGGTGACGAACTTGTGGTACGCGGCGAGCCAGTAGGCGGCGAGGTAGTCGACGCCGGGGTTCACGAATCTCGGGTCGGTGGAGCCGCAGGCGTCGACGAGGAAGGGGCTGCGCTGCCACAGGAAGTCGGTGGTGCACTGCTGGTCGACGGGGAACGCCTCGAGCGCCTGTGGGTGGATCTCCCCCATGAGCTCGATGAGGATCGGGATCTGCTGTTGCAGGTCGTACCACTGCTGGGAGACGGGATCGATGGTGTACGTCGAGGGATCGCGCGCGGGCAGGAAATAACGGTCGTTGGGGGCGCCACGGAAACGCGTGAGGTCGTCCAGGAGCTGGCTTTCGTAAGGATCGTCCTGGGGCGCGGGCTGCCATCCGCCTTGGCTCATGTAGATGCCCGTGAACCAGGCGTTGTGGGAGAGCCGCGTGTAGTCGTGGACGGACGAGTTGAAGAAGCTCAGGAACCACTGGTAGTCGGCGGATCCGAAATAAACCTTTCCGAGCCGCAGGATGGTGTACCAGAGCTGGTGCCCGAGGTTGTTCGAGTAGTACTGGCTGTAGCGATTGAAGATGTCGATGCCGGCGAGCTCGAAGCCGGCGCGGGCGCCGTCGGCAACCAGCTTCTTCACCTCGCCGAGGGCGCGGGCGTCGCCGCTCACGTGGTAGGCGACGAGCGAGAACACCATTTGCTGCGACGGCAGCATGTTGGGTGCGACGCTGCTCGGTTGCCCGTCCTCGGCGATGATGAGCCAGTTGTTGTCCGCCAGCATGTTGAAGACTTCGAGGACGTCGGCGGCGATGGTGGCCCGGGTCGCGTCGTCGTCGACGAGGTCGTAGGCCGTGGCCATGCCGAGGATCCAGCCGGTGTACTGATCGCGGCTGGTCTCGCCCCACCAGAAGTCGCCGGCGTACGGTCCGCTCTCGACGTGGTGGCAGCGCTCCTGCGTCTCGCACCAGGCGTCGCCCTGATAGATGGTCGAGGTGGCCTGCGTGCCCCAGTATCGCGAGATGTAGCCGGTCGCGCCGGTCACGTGCAGGTGGCCGTCGAGGGTGTCGACCATGCGGATCGCGTTGGCCTTCGCTTGCGCGTCGCCGGTCACGTGGTAGCGGAACGACTGGCTCGCCAGGTACGTGCCGGTCCAGATCGTGCTGTCGCCGAACTCGGCGATGTGGTCGAAGGTGGTGCGGTCGGTGTCGGCGAAGTACGCGGTGATCGTGCCGCCGTGATCGGGCTGGTGCCACGCGAGGTGCCACGCGTCGTAAGCCTCGGCCTTGGCGCGTAGCGCGCCCGCGGCGCCGGACTCGTCGTAGCTGGGCGCTTCGACGTTGGATTGCGGCCAGGGGGCGACGTAATCGTCGGGCTGGCATTCCTCGGCGCCCATGGTGAACGCGGCGGCGAGGGCGGCGAGGGGTAGCGCGGAGCGAAGACGCAGCGGTTTCATCGGAGACACCTCGAGCGGCGCGAACGGGTCCGCGCGGATCGTCGTCGAGCAGTGTGGAGTGACGAGAAAAATTCTCTCACGCTGCTCGCGCGCGCCGCAAACACGGCGGCGGAGGCGTCACGATGCGGGTGCGGGGAGTCAGCCGAAGCGCCACGAGGTGAAGCAGGGGAGCTGGCCGTCGTCGCGCAGCTCCTCGGCCTCGTCGGGGTCGCGCGGCACGACGCGGCAGACTTCCGGCTTGAGTCCGGTGAAGTGTAGACCGCAGCCGCGGCCCTGCGCGGCCAGAAAGACGCATCCGCGCTCGCCGACCGCCGTGCGGTAGAGCCAATCGCCGTCCTCGTCCTGCTCGGGGCCGGTGAACTGATGGTCGGCGGCGTGGCCGTGGGCGATGAGCGCCTCGCGCTCGGCGGGCCACACGTCGGCGCCGTGACTGCAACAGTCCTGAACGCACGGGAACGTCATGCAATCGGGCGCGGCCAGGACCGGTCGGTGCACCAGGTCCTCGAGCGCGGTCACCGGCAGGCGGCTCGCGGTGGGGCTCGGAGGGATGCGGCCTTCGGAGGGGTTCTCGGGAGTCGTCACGGAGGACCTCGGATCAGCGGTCGGTGCGCGCGCAAGATAGGCGACCGACCAGCGAAGGCAACTCGTCGCACGAGCGTGCGCGGCTCGCGCGCGAGCATCGCCGAGGGTCGTGACGGGAGCGTGACGTAACGCCACGGCCGGGCGTTCGACGGAAGGACATCGCGGGGCGGGACCGACTCGCTCCGCACGGTGTGGGGGCGGGCTCGAGCGGCGGGTTCGTTCGGCGGGCCTCGACCCGCTCGCCGATCGAGTTGCAGGGAGGGGCGGGCGGGCGCTCGCCCCCGCGAACGCCGCGCGCCGAGATCGCGCGGACATCGGAGGCGGTCATGAATCGTTCGAGCTCGCTCGCATGCCTGACGCTGTCGCTGGCGCTGATGCCGCGGATGGCGTGGGCCGACGAGGACGCGAGCGCCGTGAAGATCGTGTCGGCGCGGGACATGGCCGCGAATTTCGCGAAGGCGGCGACGATTCGCGAGACCCCGCTCTACAAGGTTCACGCGAGCCACCGGGAGGCGCCCGGGCTGGCGGAGATCCATGCCCGCGACACGGACGTGATCTACGTCGTCGAGGGCAAGGCCACGCTCGTGACCGGCGGCACGGCGGTCGACGCCAAGGCCACCGCGCCCGACGAGCTGCGCGGCACCCGCATCGAAGGGGGCGAAGCACATGCCCTCGCGAAGGGTGACGTCGTGATCGTGCCGAGCGGAGTTCCGCATTGGTTCGAGCACGTGAGCGGGCCCTTCAACTATTTCGTGGTCAAGGTGACGGCGCCGGCACCCGAGGCATCGACGGGTGCCGCCACCGAAGCGGGGAGCGAGCGATGAGCCGGTGGATTCGAATCGTCGGACGTGTGTCCTCCGTCGTGGCGCTGGTCACGGGTTTGCTGGCGTTCGAGCGCCTCGCCTTCGGAGCCAGCGCCGATCGACCGGACCGCACGGCCAGGGCTGACGCCGTGGTGGATCTGCGCACCGAAGCGGGCGCGTCGCTGGTCGGGGGAGAGTGGCGCTTCCACGACACCAAGATCGTCGAGGTGGAGCACCATTGGCCCGGCCCGGATCTCAAGCCCTCGGGTGCCCCGAACCGCACGCACGAGCTGAACCCGCACGCCGCGGTGCCCGACTTCGACGACTCCGGTTGGGAGAAGATCGCCGCCGAGACGCTCGACGCGCGCCGTTCCACGGGGCGGCTCTCGTTCGCGTGGTATCGGCTCGACCTGGTGCTGCCCGAGAAGGTGGGATCGCTGCCGGTGGCGGGCTCGACGGTCTTCTTCGAGATCGTGATCGACGACTACGCCGAGGTGAGCGTGGATGGCCGCCAGCCCCTCGTTCTCGGCCAGGTCGGCGGACCGGTCGTCGCGGGCTTCAACGCCCCCAACCGCGTGCTGCTCACGCGCGACGCCAAACCAGGGCAGCGCTTCCAGCTCGCGGTGCTGGGGATCAACGGGCCGCTCTCCGAGCCGCCCGGGAACTTCATCTGGGTGCGGAGCGCGACGCTCGACTTCTACGCGCCGGCGCGCGCGGCGGTCGGGGTGCCCGTGGACGCGCGCTTCGAGAAGCGCGATCCCGCATTCGACGAGATCGTTCCGCCGGGCACGCGTGTGGAGCGGCTCGCGAGCGGCTTCGACTTCATCGAGGGTCCTGTCTGGCACCCGGACGGATACTTGCTCTTCAGCGAGCCCAACAACAACGCCATCTACCGCTGGTCGCCGCTCGACGGCGCCGTGAGCGTCTTCCGCACGCACAGCGGCTACGCAGGTGTCGACATCGGCGAGTACGGGCAGCCCGGGTCCAACGGCCTCACGCTCGACGCGAATGGGCGGCTCACGATCTGCGAGCACGGCAATCACCGCATCTCGCGACTCGAGAAGAACGGGCAGCTCACCGTGCTCGCCGACCGCTACGACGGAAAGCGCCTCAACAGCCCCAACGACCTCGTCTACCAAGCCAGTGGCGCGCTCTACTTCACCGATCCGCCGTTCGGGTTGCCCAAGTTCTACGACGATCCGCGCCGCGAGCTCGACGTCTACGGCGTCTATCGCTACGCCGATGGAAAGCTCACGCTCGTCGACGATTCGTTGCGCGGACCCAACGGGCTGGCGTTCTCGCCGGACGAGCGATACCTCTACGTCGACAACTGGGACGAACGGGCGAAGATCGTCAAACGTTTCGAGGTGAAGCCCGACGGCACGCTCACGAACGGGAGCGTGTTCTTCGACATGGGCGGTGCCCCCGGGGCGGAAGCGCTCGACGGGCTCAAGGTCGACCAGCAGGGAAATCTCTACGTCTCCGGTCCCGGCGGGCTGTGGGTGATCTCGCCGCAAGGAAAGCATCTCGGCACGATCTCGCTCCCCGATCTACCCGCGAACTTCGCGTGGGGGGATGACGACGGCCGCACGCTCTACCTGACCGCCCGATCGAACCTCTATCGGGTGCGTCTCGGCATCCCGGGCATTCGCCCGCCGCTCGCCGCACCGCGCTGAGTCTCGTCCCCGAGTGTCGAGAGCGCGGTGAGTCGCTCGCCGCCCGCCACGGGCTCACCGTGGCGGGCGGTCGTGCTCCGCCTGACGCGTCGACCCGTCCGGTGTCCTCGCTCGCACCGCCGTCGAACCGCGGCTGGTTGAAACGTTTCCTGCCTTCGCTCGACTGCACCGCGGAGGCAATCATGAACACCGGAAAGAGCTGGAGTTCCCGCCCGGTCCTCGGGCTTTCCGCCTGGCTCGCGTACGCGGGCGCGACGGCCGTCCGATGACGACGCGGCCGGCGGCGGACCAACGGCGCGTCCCGGTGCGGATCGCTCTCGACGGGCCGCGACTGGAAAGCTGTGGGATCGGGCTGCGCAAGGAGTTCTTCGACGAGATCCTCGACGAGCACCCGCCGGTGCCGTGGTTCGAGATCATCTCCGAGAACTTCATGGTCGCGGGCGGACGCCCGCGCTTCGTGCTCGAGCGCGTGCGGCGCGACTATCCGATCGCATGCCACGGTGTGTCGCTCTCGATCGGATCCGCGGAGCCCCTCGACCGCGACCATCTGCGGCGACTCGCCGAGCTGATCGAGTGGCTCCAGCCGACGGTCGTCTCCGATCACTTGTGCTGGTCGTCCGCGGGTGGTCATTCGAGCCACGACCTGCTGCCGCTGGCGCGCACCGAGGAGATGGTGCGTCGGGTGGCGGCGAAGGTGCGCGTGGTCCAGGACGTGCTCGGGCGCCGGATCCTGCTCGAGAACGTGTCGAGCTACGTCGAGTGGGCCGAATCCACGCTCGACGAGGCGGAGTTCGTGGCGGCGGTGGCCGAGGAAGCGGACTGTGGGCTGCTGCTCGACGTCAACAACCTCTACGTCAACGCGCGCAATCACGGCCTCGATCCGTACCGCTACTTGGAGCGGATTCCGCGCGAGCGCGTGCGGCAGTTTCACCTCGCTGGCCACGAGGACCACGACGACTTCGTCATCGACACCCACGATCGCGCCGTGCGGGACGAGGTCTGGTCGCTCTACGCCGCCGCCGTGCGCCGCTTCGGCGCGCTGCCGAGTCTCGTCGAATGGGACGCGCGGATCCCGAGCCTGGAAGCGGTGTGGGTGGAGTCGCGGAAAGCGGAGGCGATCGCTCGGCACGCACTCGCGGGGCGCGATGGCCAAGGTCGGCCGAGGGCGCGCGCGATGCCGGAGCCGCGCGCTCGCGCGTTCGCGGGGGTGTGATCGATGCACGCCACCCAGCGAGCGGTGATCGGTCATCTCGCGTTCCAGCGCGTGCTCGGCGTTGCCGAGCGCGACGGCCTGATTCGCCAGCCCCCGCGGGGGAGCAAGGCCGCGCGCTGGCACGTCTACGAGCACGGCTACCTGGCGCGCATCGTGGATGCGTTGCAGCTCGAGTACCCGGCGCTGGTGAGGATCGTCGGGGAAGGGCCGTTTCGTGCGCTGATTCGCCGCTACCTCGCGCGCTGTGTGCCGCGTTCCTTCGACCTCGGTCACGCGGGCGATCGTCTCGCCGAGTTCCTGCGCGACGACGAGCTGACGGGCGCGCTGCCCTTTCTCCCCGATCTGGCGCGCGCCGAGCGCCATCTCGCGGAGGCGTTCGTGGCGGCCGACGCCGAGCCGGTCACGTGGAGCGCGCTGTGTCGTCTGGAGCCCGCTCGGGTGCTCGAGCTCGGGGTGCGCGCGCGTCCGGGCACGGCGTTGTTGCGTTCCGCGTGGCCGATCGCCGACCTGTGGCGCCTGCGCGACGAGCCGGACGATGCGGTCGGCGTCGAGCTCGTGGGCCGAGGGCAGATCGTGCTCATCCACCGCGTGGGCTTCGCGGTGCGACTCACGACGGTCGGGGCGCTCGAGGCCGTGCTCGTCGACCGCGCGCTGGCAGCCGAGACCTCGCTTGCCGATGCGTACGAGCACACGGCGGAAGGGGTGGACGAAGCCTCGGACGTGACCGACTGGATCGCGGCATTTCGCTCGCTGGTCGAGCTGGAAGTCTTCACACCAACCGCGGCGCGTTCCTCGGAAGCGGAGCGCCGCTTCGAGGAGGACGTGCGATGAACCTGAGATCGAAGACGATGCTCGCCGCGGCGCTCGCGGGCGCCATGGCCGTGCCCATGCTCGCCAAGGCGGCGTCCGCGCCCAAGGACGACGCCGGCAAGGTGCCGTGCTGGGGAATCAACAAGTGCAAGGGGACGGGCGATTGCAGCGCCGACGGCTGCCGGGCCCACGGTTGCCACGGCACCAACGAGTGCAGCGGTCAGGGCTTCATCCGCCAGGAAAAGGAAGTGTGTCTTCGCATCACCAACGGCCGGCTGGAAAAGGCCCCGGTGGCCGAACCCGCGAAGTGAGCGTCCGCGCGAGATCGCACGCTCGGGATGGACGGCGAGCCGGGCACCGAGCTCGGCCCGCCGCTCCTCCTCCGTCCGACGTGGGCGTGCTGCTTGACTTCGCGAGTGCGTAAGCCAATACTTACATAAGTCATGGCTTACGCGGAGGCGCTCGCCGCCTTGGCCGATCCCACCCGTCGCGCCGTCTTCGAGCGGCTTCGCGACGGCCCACTCACCGTCGGCGAGATCGCCGACGGCATACCGGTGTCGCGTCCCGCGGTCTCGCAGCACCTCAAGGTCCTGGAAGGCGCGAGGCTCGTCGCGGCGCGCCAGTCGGGCACGCGGCGGATCTATCGCGTCGACCGAGCGGGACTGGCGCTGCTGCGCGGCTACCTCGACTCGTTCTGGGGCGACGTGCTGGACGCGTTTCGCGCCGAGGCCGAGGCGCAAGCGGCGGCCGAGCGCACCGCCACCATCGCCGCCGCCACGTCCCGAACGAACCGCGCCGCGGCGCGTGGAGCGCGCCGACCCTCGGGGAGGAAGCGATGAGCAGCGTGATCCCGTTTCCAAGGCCCATCGAACCGGTGCGGAAATCCGTGGTGGTGCCGCTCGCGCCGGCGCGGGCGTTTCGACTCTTCACCGAGGGCATGGGCCGATGGTGGCCGCTCCTCGGCCACTCGATCTCCGCCGAGCGCGCGGTTTCCTGCTGCATCGAGCCCCGCGTGGGCGGTCTCGTCTACGAGGTTCGCGACGACGGCGAGCGCTTCCGGTGGGGCGAGATCCGGGCGTGGGCGCCGCCTGCACGCTTCGTGATGTCGTGGCACCCGGGGCGCGACGTTTCGTCCGCGCAGGAGGTGGAGATCTCGTTCACCGCGGTGCCCGAGGGGACGCGCGTGGACATCGAGCACCGCCACTGGGAGCGGCTGCTGGAGCGCGCGGAGGCGGCACGCACGTCCTACGACGAAGGCTGGAACACCGTGCTCGGGCGCTCGTTCGTCGAGGCTTGCAGGGCCGAGGCGGGCTCGGAGCCATCGACGCTCACCTCGGAGGCACCATGAAACGATGGCTGCGAGGGGTGGTGATCGCCGCTGGGCTGCTTGCATGGACGATCACGCAGCCGGGCTCGGCGCGCGCGGGCGATCGGGTGCTGCGCGGTGAGATCGTCGTCGACGCGCCCTTGGCGGCGGTCTGGCACGCGTGGACCACCACCGAGGGTGCCACCACGTTCTTCGCGCCCGAGGCCCGCATCGAGCCACGTGTCGACGGCGCGTACGAGCTCTATTTCAAGCCCGATGCGCCAGCGGGACTGCGTGGCTCGGAGGGGATGCGAATCCTGAGCTTCGAGCCTGAGAAGCGGCTGTCCTACAGCTGGAACGCACCGCCGGAGATTCCCGAGATCCGCGGCCAGCGCACCCTGGTCATCGTGGACCTCGAGTCGGTGGCGCCGAGCCGCACACGGGTGCGGATCACGCACCTCGGCTGGGGAACGGGTGAAGCGTGGGATCGGGCCTACGCGTACTTCGACCGCGCGTGGGGGAAGATCGTGCTGCCGCGGTTGGTGGCGCGCTTCGCGAGCGGTCCCATCGATTGGAGCGATCCGCCTGGCGCCGACGCGAGCGCACCGTCGCTCGTGCTCGACCTGGCCCCGGCGTCGTAGGGCTCGCCGCCAGGCGAACCGTTCAACCGAGGGCGGCGCGCGCCCGGGCCACGAGGTCCACCAGCTCGCGGCGAGCGTCCTCGGCGGTGCGCACCTCGGACGAGAACGCGAGACGGATCGGACGCGGTCCCGCGGCGGTGGTGGCGGACATCTCGAATCCGTAGCGATCCACGGCCGTCATCGTCGCGGCGGAGGTGTCGGTCGCTCTCGAGAAGGCGCGGCAATAGAGCGCCAGCGCGTCGGCGTGATCGGCGTTCATGTGATCGAGGATGCGCGCCGCGTGGGCGGCGAGCGGATCGCACTCGGCGGCGAGAAAGGCCGCGGCGTCCACCCACGACATGCGACCGTAGCCGCCGATGTAGCGGACGGCGGACACGTCGAGTCGCCAGAATCCGAAATCGCCGAAGTCGGCGTAGTAGGCCGAGTTGGGGTGCGCGGCCAGAAAGGCCGTGCGAGCTCGCTCGCATTCCGAGGCGTCCGTGACCCGGCGGCAGTCGCCGATCAGCGTCACGCGGCCGTTCGCCAGCGGGTCCGCTTGGCGGGATTCCGCGATCAGCAGCGAAGCTCGCGGATCACCGCGCAGGTTGCGGGTGTGCTCGGCGAGGTCGGAGATCAAGAAGACCGGATGGCCCTCATCGAGGGCGAACGTGACGAACGAGCCGTAGGGGTAGCCCGCCGGGTCCGCGGCGATCGTGGCGAGTGTCGCGGTTCGGATCGTCGCCGCCAGCGTGCGCGCCCGCTCCCCATGGCTCGGCGTCGGTACGCTCGTGTCGTAGAGAGCTTCTTGCGAGACGCCGCGCCGTGGCACTCCGTGTCCACTCGTCATGGGCGCAGCATCCGCCGCGCTCGCGCTCGCTGCAAGCGCACCGGGCAACGGCTCGGCATGGCTCGGATCACTTCAGCGACGACGGGGACGTGCTCGCGAGCGCCGCGCACGGACGCGGCTCCGCCGTGATCGCGAGCACGTCGTCGTTCGCGGGGTCGCCGCCGTCGTCCTCGCCATCCTCGCCCGCGCTCCACACCAGGAACGAGCCGTCGGCGCTCGGGCGGTAACCGAGCGCGGCGCGGTCGGTCCGAAACGGATCGCGCGGCACCGATCCCAGCCAACTGGGCACGAGCGCGTCGAGCGAATCGGGCAGCGAGCCGGTCGCGAGGCGGTGGCTGCGTATGGCGAGCGCGACGCTCGCGCGGGAGGCCGCGCTCAGCACTCGCCCAGCCGCCGTCGCGATACCGGGCTGCAGTTCGGCGCGCGCTTGCTCGCCTCGCTCGTCCGCGCGGGCGCGCAGCCACGCGTATCCGGGCAGCACGACCTCCACGGCGTGATCGGCGGCGCGGCTTCTCGTCTCGTCGCGCACGATGGCGTTCGCATCGAAGGCTTCGGACCAGGTGGAGACGTTCTTCGCCAGCTCCCCGGCCAAGCGCCGTAGCAATGTTTCGTCGTTCGGTGCCATGCGCGCCTCGCAGAGCAACCCCGGACCGGCGTATTGCGCGATCGCAATCCCGGCGAGGGCGCGAACGACCAATCGGCGAGAATGATTCGCGTCGGCGTCGGATTGGACACGATGACGTCGAGACAAGCCTCCGCGCCGTCATCGCTCATCCGCAGATTCCACACCTCGAGCGGGATCTCGTCGCGAGGGTGACTCGCAACTCCGATCGAGACGAGCGTGACCAGCACGGCGACGCCGAGCAGCAGCGGATCGCTCCGGCTCACCACGGGCTCACCCGGGCGAAGGGCGGCCACCACAGCGCGACGTTGCACACGTCGATCAACGCGAGCCACGCGAGCAGCACAGGCCAGAGCGTGCCAAGCGCGTCATTCGCTCGAAAGGCCGGAGTCCAGTCCGCGTACGCCTCACGTCGCGCGGCCGCCATGCGCCACGCGATCACGCCGATCGCGGTGTCACTGAGCGCGTACGCGCAGACGATCGCGAAGGGCAGCGGAAGCCGGGTGCGAGGTTCCGGCGAGCCGAGCGGCGGCGCGTCGTCCGAGCTCACGAGCCGAGACTACGAAGCCGATCGCGACGACGCAATCACGGCACGTGGCTCACGGATTCCCGGGATCGAACTCGATCGCGAGTCGCTCGATTCCGCGCACGAAGTTGGACGGTCGGTAGGAGATCTCGGCATCGGGCGCGAGCGCGAAGTCGGGGATGCGCCTGAGCAGCTCCTCGAACGTCACGCGGATCTCGAGGCGCGCGAGGTTGGCGCCCAGGCAATGGTGGGCGCCGTGACCGCCGAAGGCGACGTGCGGGTTGGGGTCGCGCTCGACGTCGAAGCGGTCGGGATCGGCGAAGACGTCCTCGTCGCGGTTGGCGGAGGGGTAGAGCAGGAGCAGCTTGTCGCCGGCACGGATGGTCTTGCCGCCGAGCGCCAGGTCCCGAGTGGCGGTGCGGTTCATGTTCACGATCGGCGATCCCCAGCGCAGGAACTCCTCGACGGCCACCGGGATCTTGTGTGGCTGCTCGACGAGCTTCCGGCGTTGCTCGGGCTGTCGGGCGAGCTCGGCCATCGCCGCGGACAGCACGTTGCGTGTCGTCTCGTTGCCGCCGATCAAGAGCAGCAGGGATTCGTGGAGCAGCGCGTAGTCGTCGAGCGGTGCGCCGCTCTCGTCGGTCGCGTTGGCGAGGATGCTCATGAGATCGTCGCGCGGGCTGGCGCGACGATCGGCGACGATCGCGTCGAACGCCTCGCGGTACTCGACGAGTGCGATCGCGGCGGCGGCGGCGACGTCGTCCGGTGCGCTCGCGGCGCTACCCGCGACCATGTCGTCGGACCATCGCTGAAGCTGGTCGCGATCCTCGGCGCGAAAGCCGAGCAGCGTACCGATCATGATCATCGGTAGCGGTGCAGCGAGCGCCTCCACGAAGTCGCACCGTCCGAGCGGCAGCACCGCGTCGATCAAGCGATTCACCGTGGCGCGCAGGAAGGGCTCGTGCTGTGCCACGCGTCGCGGCGTGAAGCCCTTGTTCACCAGCGAGCGCCGCAGATTGTGCTGCGGATTGTCCATGTTGATCATCGTCGGAAACGGCTCGGCATCGGGACGCGAGCCGCTCGCGGACGAGAAGAGCTCGGGATGCGCCGACACGTGCATAACGTCGCCGTGGCGGGTGATTCCCCAGACCTGCCCCAGCTCGTCCCAGTGGACCGGGTCGTGGCGGCGCAGCCAGCGGAACGCGGCGAACGGGTCCGCCGCGTAGAACGCGCCGTCCAGCAGTCGAATCGGGGGTTTGGTGTGGGGCATGGGTTCGCCTCGGCTCGAATCCAACATTCGCTCGATGGTGGGTGCGAGCGTTTGCCTACGATACTTCCCCGGTCGACTGCAACGAGCGCTCGCGCGCCTCGGCTCGCAGCGCGCACCCGCTCATGGACGTTCGAACCTCATCGCTCGGCACCGCGACGCGCTTGCGCGATCGCCGCCGCGCGCCCTGGCTCGCACGCACGGCGACGCTCGGCGCGCTCTGGCTCGTCGGCTGTGGCGGTGGTGGTGGCGGCGCCGCGCCGATCCCGACAGGGCTCGTGGACGGGCCGATCGTCGGACGCGTGAGCGCCAGCTCCGCGACGATCGCGTGGCGCACGGGAGCCCCCGAGGTCGGCCGCGTCGAGCTCGGCCTCGATGCGACCTACGGTGACACGGCGAGCGAGGTGTCGGCGACCACCGAGCATCGCGTGGTGCTGGAAGGGCTCGGCGCCGACACGACCCATCACTACCGAATCGCAGTGGCTGGCGGAGGCGATCCCGAGGCGCTCGCCGATCACACCGTCCACACCGCGCCGCGCGACAGCGGCGAGCACTTCCGGTTCGCGGTCGTCGGCGATTCGGGCTCGGGGTCTCCCGAGGAGTCCGCGATCGTCGAGCTCATCGACGCAGCGCAGCCGGAGCTCGTTCTCCACACGGGCGACATCGCGTACGGCGCCGGCACGAACGCGCAGGTGGAGGCGCGCTTCTTGGCGCCCTACGAGCCGCTTCTCGACCACGTGCCGGTCTACGCCTCGCTCGGCAATCACGACGCCGCCACCGACGGTGGCGCGCCGCTGCTCGCGGCCACCGTTCTCCCCACCAACGACGTCGACGGCAGCTCGCACTTCTACTCCTACGATTGGGGCGGCGTTCACTTCGTGGCGCTCGACTCGAACCAGTCCCTCGCGCCTGGCAGCGCCCAGCTCGCTTGGCTCGACGCCGATCTCGCTGCCAGCAGCGCGGACTGGCGCGTGCTCTTCTTCCATCACCCGCCCTACAGCTCGTCGAAGCACGGCAGCAACGAGGCGCTGCGGGCGGCGCTCACGCCGGTCCTCGATCGCCATCACGTCGACCTCGTCTTCAACGGTCACGATCACGACTACGAGCGCACGCTGCCGATGGCGAGCGGCGCCGTCGCCGATCCCAGCCTCGGCCCCGACTACGTGGATGCCGCCGGCACGGTGTTCGTGGTCACGGGCGGCGGCGGCCAGGCGCTCTACGCCGCCGGCGCGAGTGCCTTCACCGCCTCGTCGGAGTCGAGCTTCCACTTCGTCCAGGTGGACGTGGACGGCCGCGCGCTCGCCGTCACCGCGATCCGGATCGACGGCTCGGTCCTCGACCGGTTCTCGCTCGCGAAGGCCGGCTGAGCCGCGCAGCGTCCGCGCACGCTCTTCCGCATCACGGCGTCGGCATCGCGCCGTCGGCATCGCGCCGTCGGCACCCCCGTGCCGAACCGAATCGGGTGGCTTACGCTTGCCGTCACCATGGATCCGGTGCTGAAAGCCGCGTTTCCGCGCCTCACGGACGCGGATCTCGAGCGCCTCGCGGCGCTGGCCGAGCGCGCGTTCCTCCGCGCCGGCGAGGTCGTCCTGGCCGAAGGCGAGCTCAACCGCACGCTCTTCCTGGTACGCGAAGGCCGGCTGCGGGTGGAGAAGGACGCCGACGGCAGGCGCGTGGAGGTCGCGCAGCTCGCGCCCGGCGAGCTCTTCGGCGACGTGTCGTTCGTGGCGGGTGGGGCCGTCACCGCGAGCGTCGTCGTCGACCAGGCCGCCGCGCTCGACCGCATCGACGGCGCGAGCCTCGATGCGCTCTTGGCCGCCGACGCCGCCCTCGCGGCGCGCTTCTACCACTCGGTGGCGCAAGGCCTCGCCGAGCGCTTGCGCGATCGCACCGAGGCGTTCGCGGTCGGGATCTTCTGATCGCTCAGGCGAGTCGCGCGCGCGACCGCTCGAGCCGCTCGCGGTCGCGTTCGTCCTGCTCGTGACGCGCGAGCGCCAGCGCGCCCGACACTTGCAGCGCCGTCGCATTGGCGAGCTTCTGCTGGTCGTCGCCGAACGAGTCCGCGCGATCGGTGGCGAAGACCAGCACGCCGAGGCCCTCGTTCTCCTGGTAGAGCGGCACCACGATGCTGGCGCGACCCGACCACGGCTGGTTCGCGGCATGCTCGTCGTCGTGCCCCGTGAGGACGGCTTCGCCGCTCTCGAACGCGGCGGCGATTCGCGAGTCGTCGGCGGCGAGCGGCTCGATGCCCTCGTGCCGCTCGGCCGCGGGTCCTTCGACGGCGAGCCATTCGTAGCTCTCGGAGAACCGGTTCCAGAGCCCGATCGCGGAGCGCGTGGCGCCGAGCCCCGAGTGGAGCCGGGTGAGGACCTCGCGAGCGAGGACCTGCGGGTCGCGCACCGTGCCCGCGATCTTGCCGGTCTCGTAGACGGTGACGAGGTTCTGCGTCGCGCGTCGCAGCGAGCCGCTCAGGTTGGCGACGATCGCCACCAGGAGCCGCGCCAGATCGGCAGGGCGCTCACCGAGGAGCCGCCGCAGCTCGTCTCTGCCGATGGCCACCAAGCGAGTGGCGCCGTCCGCGACCGCGCCCGCCGAGCGCGGCCGATCGTCGAACACCGACATCTCGCCGAACGAGCTGCCGGGTCCGAGCGCCGTGAGCACCAACGTGCCGCCGTCGTCGAGCTGGCGGACGATCCGCACCGAGCCCTCGGCAACCAGGTACCACGCGTCCCCGGGATCGCCCTCGCGAAACACCGTGGCGCCGTCGTCGAACGAGCGCTCCACGGCGAGCGCCGCGAGCTGGCCGAGGATCTCGCTCGGCAACGCCTGGAACATCGGCAGCCGCCCGAGCACGTGGACGATCGCGTCGTTGCTCATGCCTCGCTCCTGGCGTTCGACGGATGGCTCGACATCGCGAGAGCGTCAGCGATTGAAGAAGCCTTTGCCGCCAGGCGGCGGCGGTCGCGTGCCGGGACCGGCAGGCGCCCCGGGCGCGACGGGGCGCGCGCCGGGAGCGGCGGAAGGCGCCGCGCCGATGGCCGCCGCGGTGGTGGCCGCCTGCGCCTGGTTCGAGCCGTACTTCTGCGCCTCCTCCTGCGAGATGAGGCCGCGCGCAGCGAGATCGGCGAGGGCCTTGTCGAGCGACACCATGCCGTAGCGCGCACCCGATTCGATGGCGCTGTAGAGCTGATGGGTCTTCCCCTCGCGAATCAGGTTCGCGATGGCATTGGTGACCACCATGACCTCGCGCGCGGCGACGCGGCCCTTGCCGTCGGCGCGCGGGATGAGCTGCTGGCACACGACGCCTTTCAGCGACGACGAGAGCTGCATGCGGATCTGTTGCTGTTGGTACGCCGGAAAGACGTCGATGATGCGGTCGACGGTGTGCGGCGCGTCGGTGGTGTGCAGCGTTCCGAACACCAGGTGCCCGGTCTCCGCCACGGTCACCGCGATCTGGATCGTCTCCAGGTCGCGCATCTCGCCGATCAAGATCACGTCCGGGTCCTGGCGCAGCGCGGACTTGAGGGCGTTGGCGAAGCTCTTGGTGTGGGGGCCGACCTGGCGCTGCGAGATCACGCTCTGGGCGCTCGTGTACTCGAACTCGATCGGATCCTCGACGGTGAGTATGTGGGCGCGGCGAGTCTGGTTCACGACCTGCAACAAGCAGGCGAGGGTCGTGGATTTGCCCGAGCCCGTGGGGCCGGTCACCAGCACCAAGCCGCGATGAAGGCCCGCGAAGCTCAGGATGGTGTCGTCGAGCGCGATGTCCCGGGGCTCGGGGATCTTGCTCGGGATGACGCGCAGCACCGAGCACACGCCCGCTTTCTGCACGAAGGCGTTGGCGCGGAAGCGCCCCACGTCGGGCACGACCAGCGCGAAGTCGAGCTCGCGGCGCTCGTCGAGCTCCCGCCGTTGCTCGGCGTCCATGACCTCCAGGATCAGGCGCCGCGTGGTGTCCGCGTCGAGAGCTGGAAAGCCTTCGATCGGCGTCAGCTCGCCCTTCACGCGCACCATCGGCGGCTTGCCGATGGTGACGTGGATGTCGGAGGCACCGCCGCTCACGGCCTTGGCGAGAATCGATGCGATCTGCATGAGCTCCCTGGCCTCCCGAGCGCTCGCTCGAGGCGCGCTCGCCGCTCGCCAGCCGCATCCGGGCCGGCGCCGCGGCCGAGACTACACCAATCGCCCCTCGCGACGCTGCGTGGCGCGCCTGCCGTCGCGGCGATCGGAGATAGTCTCTCGCGCGGCGGGAGCCCGCCGCGGAAACCATGGACGAAGTCGGCTCGATCCTGAGCGAGTGGCGCTACCCGCTCGCGTTCCTCGCGGTGATCGCGCTGGGCGTGCTGCTCCGGCGCTTCCTCGCCTTTCAGAACCTTCTCAAGCTCCGGGTGCGGCCGTTCGGCTACCGCGTCGTGGCCGCCGACGAGATCCCGGTGTGGCTGCCGGAGACGCTCGAGCCCGCGCTGCGCGAGCTCTCGAACCTCGGGCTCGCGCCGGCGGCGTGGCTCGAGGTCACGCCGATCGTCGATCTCGAGCCGTCGCGCTACCCCGCGCTGTTGCTGCGCGATGGGAACGGCGCCTCGTGGGCGGTGCTGAGCATGGCCTCGGTGCCCGAGCCCGCCGCGGCGATCAGCGTCGAGCTCTTCTCGTTCCGGAGCGACGGCCGCTGCCTCTTCAGCACCAACGGCTGGTCGCACAGCATCGTCGGGGACCTGCCGGATACCGACGTCGACGATCCCTACGCCGAGACGCTCGCCGAGCTGTGGACATCGCACCAGACCAAGCTGGGCGCGGGCGCGGCGGCGCTCGCGCTCGAGCGCGACGAGATGGTGCGCCGGGTCAACGAAGGCTTCGCGCGCTATCTGGAGGCGTTGATCGCCAAGGGCGCGGTGAAGCCTGGCGAAGCGCCGGAGCGCTGGGCGCTCACGGCGCGCGCGGCGTGGGCGATGTCGGCGCGGGCGGTTGCCAGCGCCAGCCGCATGCAGCGCTTGTTGGCGCGGCGCATGGCGCGGATGCGGATGCGCGCTCGTGCCATCGCGCGCGGCGAGCTCTCGCCACTGCGCGGCGGCAACGCCTACACGGACACCGAGGTGCCGGCGGGCGTCGAGGCGAGCGCGTTCCTGCGCGGCGAGGATCTGACGCGCCGCCCGAGCAGACGCGGCCTGGCTGGATGGGCGCTGGCGCTCACGGCGATCGCGTTCGTGCTCTCGTTCGCGCATCTGGTCGAGCCGCTCAGGCTCGCGCTGCTGGTGGCCGCCGTCACCTTTCACGAGCTCGGTCATCTGGTGGCGATGCGGCTGCGCGGCTACCGCGACACCAGCATCTTCTTCATTCCGTTCTTCGGCGCCGCCGCGACCGGACGCAAGCAGGACGCGACGCTGGCCGACGAGCTGATCGTCCTCCTGGCTGGACCGGTGCCCGGCCTGCTCGCGGCGCTCGCGCTCGCCGCGGCGCCGCTGGGCGCGCCACGCGCCGCGGGGCTCGACGAGGCGATCGTGCTCTTGATCGGGCTCAATGGCTTCAACTTGCTCCCGGTCCCGCCGCTCGACGGCGGGCGCGTCGTGCAGGCCTTGCTCGCGTCGCGCGCGCCGGCCGTGGATCTGGTGTTCCGCTTGTTCGCGGCGGGTGCGCTGCTGATGCTCGGCCTGGCCGCGGACTCGGTGGTGCTGCAGGCGCTCGCGGTGCTCCAGGGGACGGCGATTCCCGGTGCGTTGCGGGAGGCGCGGCTCGGCAACGAGGTCCGCGCCGAGATCGCGCGACTGGGCGTGCTACCCACGAGCCCCGCGGCGCTCGTCTTCCGCGTGCTCAACGCGCACGGTGGGCGCCTGCTGCCCTTCAACCGCAAGTCCCAGCTGGTGCGTCCGGTGTACCGCAGGCTCTTGACGCCGCCGCCGACGCGTGGCGCGAGCGCGGCGGGGTGGTTCGCGTACGTCGCGGCGTGGGTGGTGGTCGTGGTGGCGCTGGTGCTCTTCGTCCGCACCGCCCCGGCCGACTCGCGTGGCGGTGGTTCCGCGCCGCCGCGACTCGAGGAGACGCCGTCCGCGCTGGACGCTCATTTCCTGCGCGAGCGTCGAACCCACGTCTGGTAGAGATCGAGGTGGCTCGCCGTTGCGCCGGCGGCCACCTCGCGGACGCGGCGCACGTCCTCGACGGTACAGAAGGCGAACGGATCGGCCTTCTCGATCAGCGCGACCAGGCGCGCCAGATTGCGGCGCTTGGTGACCACGAACAGCACCTCCACGGGCAGCGCCTTCTCGCCGTGGCCCTCGAGATCCGTCACGAAGTAGTCGGCGGTGCGCAGCACCTGCGCCAGGTGCACCTCGCGATTGGGCGAGATGACGCGCACCACGGCATCGCCCATGGCGAGCGCCGCCTCCACCGCGATGCCCACGATGTTCCCCGCCGCGAAGCCGCCCGCGTAGGCGATCACCAGGTACCAGTGATCGAGGTGCCCGAGCACCTGCCCCACGGCGGTGAGCCAGATCAGCACCTCGAAGAAGCCGATGAAGGCCGCCAGCACGCGATGGCCGCGGAAGATCGAGATCGTCCGCACCGTGCCCAGCGACACGTCGCCGATGCGGAGCAGGAAGATCGCGAGCGCCAGCCAGTGCGGATGCGCGTGCAGCCAGTCGAGCATCGGTGCGCTCAGTCGAGCAGCGCGGCGCACACGCGCGCGGCCTCGAAATGCTCGACGGCGAGCGAAGCGGCGCGGCGGCGTTGACGAGCGGGATCGGCCAGGCAGGCCTCCACGGCGGCCACCGCTTCGTCGAGGGTGCGGAACGAGAAGAGCCCCTCGCCGGTGGGAACGAAGCGGCCGAAGCCGGTGTCCTGCGCGATCACCGGCCGGCCGGCGGCCAGGTAGCAGACCGCGCGATCACTGAACCAGCCGGAGGCGAGGTGGATGTTCATGTCCTTGGCGACGGTGAACTCGCCCGCCGAGTCGCGGATGAACGTGCGATAGCGCTCGAGATCGGACGAGACGTAGCGCGGCGCCACGAATTCCCAACCCCGCGCCTCCATGGCGCCGCGGGCCTCGTCGTCGGGTCCCGCGGCGAGCAAGAAGCGCGCGCGCACCCGCTGCGGCAGCTCGGCGATCGCGAGCCATTCGGGGCGCTTGCTCCAGGTCATGAGCCTGCCGTCGAAGACGAGATCGCGATGCGTTTCGTGGAACTTCCCGATGGTGGTGAAGGGTGCGTCGGGCTTGGCGGGCGGCGCGTCTCGCCACCACGAAGTCGCCACCGGCGGGCGCGTGGGCTTCCACTCGATTCCCGCGCTCGGAACCGGGGAGCTCGGACCGGCGAGCGCTTCGCCGAGCGTGAAGAAGCGATCGTGCTCCCGCACGAACGCGAGGTACTTGGCGTTGCGATCCACGGCGAGCTGGGTCCACACCGGGTCGAGGTCCACGTAGACCGCGCGGCGCCCTCGCCGCAGCCGTTCGTCGAAGCGCGCCACGCCGCCGAGATTCACCAGCACGTCCGCATGCTCGAGCACGCGCTCCAAGCGACCCGCGCCTCCGCCCCAGGTGCGCTCGCCGTGGACGTCGCGAAACGCCCAGTCCTCGCGAAATCCGTGGGCGCGGAAGAATCGATCGACCGTCACGAGGTTCGACGCGTATTCCTGTGTGGTCACGTCGTGGATCGGATCGTAAGCGGTGGGGTCGTACTCGGTTCCCTCGTAGAAGAAGACCTCGTGACCCGCGTCGCGGAAGCCCTGCAAGTAGTGGAGGACCTGCCACGCGTAGCCGCCCATCGGGCAGCGCACGAAGTAGCCGGCGACGACGACGCGCTGGCGCTTCACGACGCGGTGCCTCGTATGGCTCGCGCGCCGAGGGCGTGCGCGAGGAGCTGCCCGAGGACGAGGTTCGAGTCGAAGTGGGAGCGGGCGATCGCGAGCGCCGCCGCCGAATGGCGCTCGGGCTCGCGGGCCACCCGTGCGATCGCGTCCGCGGCCTCGTCGAGGGTGGAGAAGGGCAGCACGCCCTCGCCGGTGGGTATGGCGTGGCCGAAGCCGGTGTCTTGCACGATCACCGGCACGCCGAGCGCCAAGTAGCAGCTACTGCGGCACGAGAACCAGCCACTTCGACTCGCGGCGTACGCGTGTTTGGCGACGCTCCACTCGCCCAACGAATCGGCCAGGTAGTCGCGATAGCGCCAGCCGTCACCGGACACGCTGGCGGGATCGATCAGCACGAAGCCTGCCTCGCGCAGTCGTTCGCGCGGCGCGGGACCGGAAAGCGCCACCTCGATGGGCACGGCGCTTCGCGACGGCAACGCGAGGAAGCGCTCGAACTCGCTGCTCTTGCCGAAATAGCGCACGCCGTCCACCACCAGCGGCTTCGCGTGCGGCTCCCAGCTCGCGACGGTCGTGAGCACGCGCCGTCGCGCGGCGAGCGGCCGGCTCGCGGGAGTGAAGCAGTCGAGGACCATCGGCTGGCGCGTCGGAATCCAGTCGAAGAGCGCCGTCGGCACCGTCGAGCCCGGCCGGCCGACGTTCTCACCGAACGTGAAGTGGACGTGATGGCGCTTCAGCATGTCCACGCGCTGCCGCTCCCCTTGGTCGGCGGTGCCCGCCACGTAGGCCGGCACCGAGGCCTGCGTGTACATCGGATCGGAGTCCACGAACGCCACGACGGCGGACGCCCAGTATTCGTCCCGCATCCAGCACGATGCCGAGATGTGCAGGAAGAGATCGGCCTCGCGCACGAAGCGTGTGACGTCGTTCCAATCACGGCCGAAGGTCGCGCCGGTCGCATCGCGGAAGAACCAGCGGTCGGCGAGCGCCGGTTCGAGGCGCGCGATCTCGCATGCGAGGTGGCGGGCGTTGGCCGCGCCCGCCTCCACGAAGGTCTGCGCCGCCGCGTCGTAACACCAGCGGCCAGTGTCCTCGAGGTAGAGCACCTCGTGACCGAGCCGCTGAAAGCCGAGCGGGTACTGGAGGTAATCCCAGAACACGCCGCCCAGCGGATAGGTGGCGGCGAGCCCGGTGGTGACGATGCGGAGCGGCCGCGCCATGGCGGCCGAGAGTCTGGCTGAGCGTCGCGCTTGCGCCGAGCGGAGGGCGCTCGCGCCGCACGCCTGCGCGCGCGGCGGCGGAACGTGGGGTCAGGCGCTCGCGCGCGGGATGGTGCAGTGCACCTCGTTGCCCGCTCCCACGTACTCGAGCAACGGGAACGCCACCTGACGCGCCAGCGCGATGCCGCGACCGTTGGGGTCCATGGCGCGCGCGGGATCGAAGTCGAGATAGGCGCCCCAGTCGAAGCCCGGGCCCTGATCGCGAATCGTGATCTCCACCGAGCGGGCGTCGCCGCGGAACTCGAGCTCGGCGAAGCGGGAGCGGTATTCGGGAAGCGCGAGACGCTTCTCGACCTCGCTCTCCCAGCGCCCGGCGAGAACGAGCGCGGTCTTCTCCTCGTACGCAATGCCGAGGTTGCCGTGCTCGACGGCGTTGATCGCGAGCTCCACCAGACCGCACACGATCACTTCCGGCGTGGGGCATTGGCTCGCGATCAAGCGCGCCAGGTTCCGCGCCTCGGCGAGGCTCTGGAACGAGAACCGGCCGTGCACCATCCGCCCGATCGGCGGCAGCGCCACCGCCTCGCGGTCGCGAATCCAGCGGTTCCCGAGCGGACCGAGCAACGCGGACCGGACGACCGCCAGCAGCATCGAGGATTTGTAGGGCTTGGTCAGGTAGTAGTAGACGCCGGCGCCGATCCCCTCGGTCACGTCCGCCACCGACGACCGACCGGTCTGGATCACCACCGGGATGCGTCGCCACCGTGGGTCCTTGCTCATCGCTTGCGCGACGACCAGGCCATCCATCCCCGGCATGTTGCGGTCCAGCACGGCGACGTCGACGTCGGGGTGCTCCTCGAGCATCGCGAGCACCATGTCACCGCGCGTGGCCTCGACCACCTCGAGCCCCGAGCGAGTCAGCGCGCGCTGGATGAGCTTGAGGCACGCCGGCTCGTCGTCGACCGCGAGGATCTTGCCGCGGAGCTGAGGCGCGACGGGGGTGGGCAGCCCGTTCGGTGGCTGTACCAGGTCGATCATGCCGCACCTCGCATGTGGCCAGCGCGAGAGCCTGTCGTCCAGTCCAGGAGGGCGCGGTCGCACGAGACCTCGAGCAGCGCGATGTCGTCGTGCTGACGGTGCTCGCCGAGGAAGGCTTTCACCGCCTCCTGGGCGCGCACCAGCGCGAGGTCGAACGGTGCGCCGTCCACGATCGCGGCCTCCAGGCGATCGACACCGAACTCCTCGCCTGTCGCATTGCTCGCTTCGACGAGCCCGTCGGACACCAGGAACACCCGATCGCGCGCGTCGACCTCGATGGCATCCAGCGAGTCGTCGAAGTCGCTCGGATCCAGGATGCCGAGCGCCAGGTGACGCGATGGGAAGCGATGCCTCACCCCGCCCGCCGCGCGGGTCACGAGCACGTCCGGCAGCCCGCCGTTCCACACCTGCAGACAACGGTGCTCGGCGTCCAGCGCGGCGATGGCTGCGGCGCAAAAGAGATTGCTCGGCAGCAGGACGTGCATCTCGCGGTTGATCTCGCGTACCAGCTCCTGCGGCGACGCATCGCCGGTGACCGCGCTGAAGAACACGTGCGCCGTGGGGACGGCGGCCACGGCGGCGGAGAGGCCGTGGCCGGTGAAGTCGCCGAGCATGACCATGAGGCCGCCGCTCGGCCGTGCCGCGGCGAGGATCAGGTCGCCGCTCACCGAGCTGATCGCGCTGCGCCAGTGGCGGACCGCGGGGCTGTCCAATCGGCCGTGGTCGAGGATGCGCGCGAAGATCGACTCCGCGAGCGTCACTTGCTCTTGGAGCTGCCGGTGCAGGCTGGTCACTTCCGCGCGTTGCGCGTCCAGGGTCGCGTGGATGTCGCGGATGCGCAGCATCGCGGAGACCTTGGCCTTCAGCACCGCGGGGGTGCAGGGCTTCGACACGAAGTCGTCGGCGCCCGCCTCGATGGCTCGCACCAGGTCACGGTCGTCGCTGAGGGAGGTCAGGAACAGCACCGGGACGAAACGATTGCCGGCGAGCGCCTTGATCCGGCGCGTGGTCTCGAAGCCGTCGGCATCGGGCAGCACCGCATCCATCAGCACGAAGTCGACGGGCTGGCGCTCGAAGAGCGCGATCGCCTGCGCGCTCGTGGACGCGGCCACCACCTCGAGCCCGTACGCCTGGACCATCTGCGAGACGAGCGTGCGCCAGATCGGATTGTCGTCGACCACCAGCGCCAGGGGTCGACCTCCGGGTGCGTGGGTCGTTCCCGACATGTCAACGCAGCTCGAACAGGCGCTCGAAGTGCGCCATCCGCAGGATCGACGAAACACGCGGGTTGGCGCCCTCGATCACCACGTGGCTGTGGTCGGCGCCCGCGTGATCGCGAAGGAGCAGCAGCATGCCCAGCGCCGAGCTGTCGAGGTACTCGGTCCGCGACAAGTCGACGACGAAGCTCGTTGCGGGGCCCGGCAGCTCGCGGTAGGCGCCGCGGAAGTCGTTGTGGGAGGCGAAGTCGAAGCGCCCCACGACCTGGATGCGGACGGTGTGGCCGTCGGGCGAGCGTTGGGATGCGACGGACATGGACGAATCCTCCTGGCCTCAGAACAGATCGATCTCGCCTGCGGCCATGTTTTCCTGGCGCACCGCCCGATGCTCTTCCCGCACGCATTCGGCGGCGGTCTCCTCGCTCCAGCGAATCAGCTCGTCGCAGGCGTGATCTTCCGCGCTCACGCGTTGGCTCGCGCCGTTCAGGTACTCGGACAAGCGCTGGACGTCGCGCAGCCGGTGATCGAGGAGCTGGGTGAGGATGTCCTCGAACTGCAGCGAGCGGACCGCGTCCGCGACCCCGCGCTCGATGTCCTGCGTGATGCTGGAGACGTCGTCGAGCCCGGAGGCGACGCGCGTGTTGGTCTCGGCGAGATCGCCCATCATGCGGTTGACGGTCTCGCGCGACTCCACCGCGGTGTTGAGGTCGCGCGACGCGAACTCGCGTACCAGTCGCGTCACGTCGTGGGTGATGGCGCGCGCTTCCCGAACCGCGTCGCCGATCTGGGTGCCGAACTGATTCGAGCGACGCGAGAGCTCGCGCACCTCGTTGGCGACGATCTTGAACCCGGCGCCAGCCTCCCCCGCGCGTGCCGCCTCGATGGTGGCGTTGAGCGCGAGCAGGTTGGTCTTCTTGGCGATGTCGGCCTGGTCCTTCAGCAGCCGCTCGACGCGGTCCATGCTCGCGCCGATCTCCTGGATGCGGTGCACGATCTCCATGCTGTTCTTGCTGACCACCACGATGTGATCGACGAACGAGCCGAGGATGTCGTCGGTCTTGCGGATGAACGCCTGCAAGCCCGCGTTCTCGTCGCCGGGCCGGTCGTTCTCGCCGTGCCCCAGCCTGCTCACCAGATCGCGTACCAGCGACTCCTGCGCGACGACCTGGTTGCGGATCTGCTCGAACCCGGAATAGAGCGTGGCGATCGCGTCGCGCAGGATGCCGCGCACCTGCACGAGGTCGCCGTCGGTGCGCGTGAGCACGACCACGCTGGTGCGGGCCAGATCGTCGATCACGCGCACGCGGGTGTCGGTCACGACGGGTGCGGCGGGAGTCGCCCCCGGCCGCCGCCACGCGGCCCGCAACGACGTGCCGATCCAGGTCGCGAGCGCCGCGCCGAGCGCCACCGGCGCGAAGGCGGGCGCCGCGGCGGCGAGCGCGACGGCGACCACGGAGACGGTCAGCGCCGGGGCGTTCACGCGCGCCCACTCCGGCAGCGGTCCGGCCACGAGCCGCTCGCGCGCGGAACGCACGAGCCGCGAGATTGCCGCTGCGCCGGTCGGTGGGGCGATGGGCTCGATCATGTCCATGCGTGACTCTCCGTCGCCGAGGGGCCAGGTCGGCCCGTTCGAGCTGACCCCGGTGGACCCAGGTGCCCAGCGAGTGGCGTGCGGCAGCGCATCAGCGGACCAGTGCCAGCACGGATCGTGCCACCTGAGAGAGCGGTACCACGGCGTCCACGGCGCCGCGTTTGACCGCTTCGCCGGGCATTCCCCAGACGACGCTCGAAGCCTGGTCCTGGGCCAGGGTCTTGGCGCCGTTCTCCCGCATCTCGAGCAACCCCTGGGCGCCGTCGGCGCCCATGCCCGTGAGGATCACGCCGATCGCGTTGGGGCCGGCGCTTTGCGCCACCGAGCGGAACATCACGTCCACCGAGGGGCGGTGGCGGTTCACGGGTGGGCCATCGCTGAGCTCGCACACGTACTGGGCGCCGTTTCGACGCAGCAGCAGATGGCTGTGGCCCGGCGCGATGTACACGTGGCCCGGCAGAACTTGCTGCCCGTGCTCCGCTTCGCGCACCGACATCGGCGAGGTGGTGTCGAGCCGCCTCGCGAACGGGCCGCTGAAGGCCTCGGGGATGTGCTGCGAGATCAGGATGCCGGGGGCGTCCGCGGGCAGCTGGTCGAGCACCTCGCGAATCGCCTCGGTGCCGCCGGTGGAGGCGCCGATGGCGATCACTCGATCGGTGGTGCGGAAATGGCCGCGCGCGGCCGCGCGCTGGATCACCGCGTCCGCGGAGAGCTTTCCCTCGATCGGCGCGGGGGCGGCGCGCGCCGCGCGGTCGCGCGTGGTCACCCGGGCGCCGGCGGCGCTGCGTACCTTGGCGATGATCTCCTCGGCGCACGCTTCCAGGCCGCGTGCTTGGTCGATCTTGGGCTTGGAGACGAAGTCGACGGCGCCCAGCGAGAGCGCCTCGAGCGTCACGTCCGCGCCCTTCTCGGTCAGCGACGACACCATCACCACGGGCATGGGTCGCAAGCGCATGAGATTGGACAGGAACTTGAGGCCGTCCATCCGCGGCATCTCGACGTCGAGGGTGAGGACGTCGGGATCGAGCTCCTTGATCTTGTCGCGCGCGATGAACGGATCGGACGCCGTGCCCACGACCTCGAGATCCCGCGCCGAGCCGAGGATCTCGGTCAGGAGCCTGCGCATCAGCGCCGAGTCGTCGACGATCAGGACGCGGGTTCGGCGCTTCACGTCGTCGGTGGCGCGGGCGCGCGTCACGGTGGCGGTGATTGGCATGGTGAGATCGACCTCTCAGAAGAGCTCGACCGCTCCGCGCTGCGGCTTGGCTCGGAGCGTCGTGGCGTAGGCTCGTTCGCGTTGGAAGATCGTGTCGTTGGCGAGCTTCTTGAGCTTGAGGACGCGGACCCGCCCGGTCAGCGGCTGGTAGTAGACCTTGCGCGGATAGACGTCCTCGACGTCCTCGCCCAGCACCGCGAGCCCCTCGGCCTTCAGGAACTCGCGAGCGAACGCCACGTTCATCTTCCCGACGTTGGTCATCCCCGCGAGCACCGCGCCGCCGCCGGTGATCTTGATCTCGAGGTCCTTGCGGCGCGAGCCGCGCTTGATGAGCTCGTTCAGGAGCGTTTCGATCGCGAAGCTCCCGTAGCGCGTCGCTTGCGAGGGATCGTCCACCTCCCAGCCGCCGCCGTTGGTGGCGTGGGTCGGCAGCATGAAGTGGTTCATGCCGCCGATCCGCCGCACCGGATCGCGCACGCACACCGAGACGCAACTGCCGAGCACCGTGACGATGAGCTCGTCGTTGCGCGTGACGTAGTACTCGCCGGGCAGGATCTTGGCCGCGTACGTGCCGTGCAGCGGGTCCCAGTAGCGCGTGATGTGGCCGAAGCCGGCCAGCGGCTCGGGCAACGAGCTGCCGCGCGGCTCGGGGATGCGTGGCGCCGCGCTCAACATGCTCGTCGGTAGATCGTGTTGCCGCAGGGCTTGAACACGTCCTGCAGCGTCGCCAGGGATTCGGAGTGGCCGATCAGCAGATGTCCGTGCTGCGGATCGAGCAGCTCCCAGAAACGACGGAACAAGCGGTCCTGGGTCATCCGGTCGAAGTAGATCGCGACGTTGCGGCAGAAGATGAAGTCGAACGGCCCCTTCATCGGCCAGCTGCCCATGAGATTCAGCTGGCGGAAGGTGATGAGCTCGCGGATCTCTCGGCGCACGCGACGTGAGCCCTCGTTGGGGCCGGAGCCGCGCAGGAACCAGCGCCGCTCGTGGTCGGCCGTGATCCCCTCCATCTTGCTGTGCACGTAGATGCCTTCGGCGGCGCGGGCCAGGATGTCCGTGTCGATGTCGGTCGCGAGCACCTTCACGTCCCAGCCGCGATCGAGGATGCCGCTCTCCGCGAGGGTGATCGCGAGCGAGTAGGGCTCCTCGCCGCTCGAGCAGCCCGCGGACCACACCCGCAGCCGGCGCTCCCGCTTGGTGGCGGAGATGAGCGGGAGCAGCTCCTCGAGCAGGAAGTCGAAGTGGTGCCGCTCGCGGAAGAACGAGGTCACGTTGGTGGTGATGGCGTTGACGAGCTGCTCGATCTCGCCGCTCGCCTTCCCCTCGACCATGTCGCAGTAGGGCCCGAACGCCGGCAGCCCGAGCGCGCGCAGGCGACGCACCACGCGGTTGTAGACGAGGTCGCGCTTCTGATCGCTGAGGCGGATGCCGGTCTCGCTGTAGACGACCTTTCGCAGGCGATCGAAGTCGCGCGACGAGAGGACGTAGTCGCTGCCGGACGCGGTCTGGGTGGCGTTCATCGAACGAGGTCCTCGATGGGGAGGGGCTGCGGCGGCGCGGCGTGGGTCGGTTCACGTCGCGCCGAGACGAGCCGGTGGCGCGACACGCTCGAACGAGCTCGGCTCAGAACGTCTCCCATCGATCGTCGCCGGCGCCGTTGCCGTTGCCGCGGATCGGCGGCGCGTGGGAGACGGTGCGCACGGGGGGACGCGCCGCGGGATCGCTCGCCCCGGGCGGATCCGGCGGGGCCACGTGCGTGGCACGCGCTGGCGTCGCGGGCGCTGGACGAGCGGCGACGTTGCTCGTCGCGCTCTCGCTCACGCGAAAGAAGGCCATCAGTCGATCCAGCCTCTGCGCCTGGTCGGCCATCGCGGCGCTCGCCGCCGCCGCCTCTTCCACGAGGGTCGCGTTCTCCTGGGTGGTCGTGTCCATGTGAACCACCGTCTTGCCGACCTGATCGATCCCCGTGGCTTGCTCGGCGCTGGCGGCAGCGATCTCCGCGACGATGTCGCTCACTCGCCCGATGCTCGTGAGGATCGCCTGCAGGCTCTCGCCCGATTGATCGACGAGCTTGCGGCCCTCGGCCACCCTCGCGACGCTGTCGCGGATGAGCGTCTTGATCTCCTTGGCCGCGTCGGCCGAGCGCTGGGCCAGGTTGCGAACCTCGGCGGCCACCACGGCGAATCCGCGCCCTTGCTCGCCGGCACGGGCCGCCTCGACCGCGGCGTTGAGCGCCAGCAAGTTGGTCTGAAAGGCGATCCCGTCGATGACGCCGATGATCTCGGCGATCTTCTTGCTCGCGGTGTCGATGCCCGCCATGGCGCACATCGCCTCGCGCACGATCATGCCGCCCTTCTCGGCGACCACCCGAGCGCCGGTGGCGAGCTGATTCGCTTGCTGGGCGTTCCCGGCGTTGTGCTTCACCGAGCTCGTCATCTCCTCGAACGTCGCCGCGGTCTCCGCCAAGGCGGTGGCCTGCTCGCGGGTGCGCTGGTTCAGCTCGGCGTTGTCGGTCGAGATCGCGTTCGCGCCGCGCGTGATCGCCACGGCAGCGCCGTTGATCTCGTGGACCATGTCGCGGAGCCTCTCGATGGCGGTGTTGAGCGCCCGTCCCATCAAGCCGATCTCGTCGGACGATCGCACCTCCACTTGATTGCGGAGATCTCCGTCGGCGACGCCTTCCAGCACCCGCTCGGTCGCGATCAGGGGGTGCGAGATGCGGCGCGCGAGCACGATCGCCGCCAGCGCGATCACGAGGCACACGGCGAGCGCCGTCTCGACGAGATAGTTGCGCAGCGCCGTCGCGGCGGCGGTGGCCGCGCCGAGGTCCTGACGAACCAGCGCGATCCAGCCGTGCCCGGCGTACCCGTCCACGCCGCGTTCCTGGGCGTAGCCGTTGACCTGCAATCGACCGGTTCGCAAGTGCCGCTCGACCACGTAGCCCGCGTTCCCGCGGGCGGCCTGCTCGGCCGCCGCGAGCCCGCTCTCGAGCAGGTTGAGCTTCCCTTCCGCCGCGGCGTCCACGTCGTCGAGAACCAGGCCGGCGCGATTCAGGAGCTGCGTCTCCACGCCCTCGATTCCGCGTTGCTCGAGGTTGGCGCGCAGGTGCGTCATCGCCGCCATGGCGACGCGGTCGTACGCGACCCGGTTCGACCAGACGCGAGCGACCTGGCCGCTCGCGTCACGAACCGGCGCCGCGAAATTCAGTGCGAAACCATTCGAGTGATAGACGTCGACGATCCAAGGATCGACGTAGAAGTCGCTGCTTCGGATCGCGTCGCCGGACGTCGCCGCGTCGAGCGCGCCCTGAAACCAGCTCTCGCCCTGGACGTTTCGGCCGAGGATCGCGGCGGTATCGATGGGCTTGCCTTGCGGATCGACGGTGTTCACCGCGATCACGGTGCCGGTGCGATCGGCGACCACGACGAGGTCGTAGCAGCCGTACGCCTGCACGTGAGCGTTCGCCGCGACGGTGAGCTCGGCGGGACTGCCCGACGCCGTCGGGGACGACACCATGGCGAGGAGGTCCGCGCCACGGTCGGCGAGGTTGCGGTCGATCAGCTCGAGGACGTTCTCGGCATCGGCGCGCAGCGCGACGCCGGCCCTCTCGAGCAACGCGCGCTGGCTGTGGCGAAAAGCGAGGACGGCGATGACGGACATCGCGCCGATGCCCATGGCGAGGAAGCTGAGCACGAGCTTGGATTGCACGCTCCGAAAGGTCGCCCGTTTCCACATGGTCCACTACCTCGTCGCATCGTGCAGGCTTCCTCGACTGGGCATCGACTGCGGTTCGCCAGCGCGCGTCAGAATTCCTCCCAATGCTCCTCGTGGGTCACCGCCGCCGCCTTGGGCGCCGGTCGGCGCGGCTCCGCGGCGCGTACCACGGTGCGCTGCGGTTGCGGCGTGGGCTTCGCGGCGGCGGGCTTCACCGCGGCTCCGCCCCGATCCGCGGCGGCCGCGGCGGCGAGCTCGGTGCGGAAGAACTCCATCAGGCGGTCGAGGCCACGTGCTTGGTCCGCCATCGACTCGCTGGCCGCAGCCGATTCCTCGACCAGCGCCGCGTTCTCCTGCGTCGCCTTGTCCATCTGCATGACGGCCTTGTTCACCTGCTCGATCCCGCTCGCCTGCTCCTCGCTGGCGGCGGCGATCTCCGCGATGATGTCGCTCACCTTCTTCACGCCGGCGACGATCTCACCGAGCGTCTCGCCCGATCGATTCACCAGCTTGCTGCCTTCGTCGACCTTGCCGACGCTCTCGTTGATGAGCGTCTTGATCTCCTTCGCCGCCGCCGCCGAGCGCTGGGCGAGGTTGCGGACCTCCGCGGCGACGACCGCGAACCCGCGGCCCTGATCGCCGGCGCGCGCCGCTTCCACGGCCGCGTTCAAGGCGAGCAGGTTGGTCTGGAACGCGATCTCGTCGATGACGCCGATGATCTCGGCGATCTTCTTGCTGGACGCGTTGATCTCGGCCATCGCCGAGATCGCCTGACCGACCACCGCGCCGCCCTTCTCGGCCACCTCGCGCGCGCTGGCGGCGAGCTGGTTGGCTTGCTGGGCGTTGTCCGCGTTCTGCTTGACCGTGCTGGTCATCTCCTCGACGCTCGCGGCGGTCTCCTCGAGAGCCGAAGCCTGCTGCTGAGTGCGGTCGTTCAGGTTCGAGTTGCCGGCGGAGATCTCGTTCGAGCCCTTGGTGATGGCGCTCGACGCCTCGTTGATCTGGCCCACCATGTTCTTCAGATTGTCGATGCAGGCGTTGATCGCCGCGCTCAAGAGCTGGAACTCACCGACGTAGTTGCCGTCCATGCGGTCCAGGAGGTTGCCCTCGGCCATGCTCTGCATGACGCGGACGCTGTCGGCGATGGCGAGCTTCTTGTCGGTGATCTCGGTGGCGTACTTCACGACCTTGAACGGCTTCCCGTTCAAGTCGAGGATCGGGTTGTAGGAGGCTTGGATCCAGACTTCCTTGCCGCCCTTGCCGATGCGCTTGTACTCGGCGGCGTCGTACTCGCCGCGGTTGAGCTTCTCCCAGAAGGCGCGGTAGTCGGGGCTCGAGCGATAGACCGGGTCCACGAACAGGCTGTGGTGCTGACCCTTGATCTCGTCGAGCCGGTAGCCGAGCGCGTTCAGGAAGTTGTCGTTCGCGGTGATGACCGTGCCGTCCATGTTGAACTCGATGACGGCCTGCGATTTCCCGATCGCCTCCGCGGCGGCCTTGAACGCGGCGTTTTGCTGCTCGACCTCGCGCGCCGAGGTGATGTCCTGCCACTCGAGCGTGCTGCCGGCGTAGTTGCCGGCCGCGTCGAACACCGCGCTCACGTGCTGGCGGATGCGCAGCGGGCCGATGTTGATCTCGCCGACGTGGGGGAGGTTCTTGGGGTCGCCGAGCAGCCGGCGCTGGCGCTCCGGGTTCGCGTGGAACGCGTCGATGCAGCTTCCCAGCACCCGATCGGCGGCGAAGCCCGGGTAGACCTTCTGGAGGACGGGTTCGAGCCCGCGCAGGAGCTCGAGCGACGACTTGTTGACGAAGGTCACGACCAGATCGCGGTCGACTGCCATGATCGCGGTCTTGACCCCGTCGAGCGCGGAACGCAGGCGAGCCACCTCGTGACTCCGTTCGTCCGCCTTCGCGGCGCGCGGCGCGCGGCGACTCGCGTCGTAAGCCGCGCTCGGCGTCTTGGTCTTGGCCTTGGCCCTGGCGGCAGTCACGCGTCGTTTCGCGGTCGGCATTTCGTGCTTCTCCTTCCGGCCCGCGCTCGCTTGGCGCGGGTCTGATGTCAGTGGGTTTGGGCGTCCAATGAGATGAGCTCGCGCTCGTTCAGCAGCCGATCGATGTCGAGGAGGATGATCATCTTCTTGTCCACGGTCGCGAGGCCCTTGGCGAACTGCGCGTCCAACGCGGTCCCGAAATCCGGTGTTTCCTTGATCTCGTTCTCGGGCAGGTTGTAGACGTCGGAGACCGCGTCCACGACCACGCCCATCACGCGGCTCTGCTCCCCGCGCTCGACCTTCACCACCACCACCACCGTGGTGCGGCCGTAGTCGGCGGAATCGAGCCCGAAGCGCTCGCGCAGGTCGATGATCGGCACGATGGTGCCGCGCAGGTTGATGACGCCCTTCACGAACGTGGGCGTGTTCGGGAGCCGGGTCGCGCGCTCCCAGCCGCGGATCTCCTGCACCCGCAGGATGTCCACGCCGTATTCCTCGCCGGCGAGGATGAAGGTGAGGTATTGGCCGCCGTTCTCCGGCGATCCGCTGATGGTTCGATCGATCTCGGTCGTTTGTGCGGTGTTCATGATGGGTTCCTCAGGCCGCGGCGGCCATCTCTCCACGAGCCTCGGGCTCGTAGCCAGAAGTGGTGGCACGATGTCGTGAGATTTGAACGAGACCGGCGATGTCGAGGATCAACGCCACGACGCCGTTCCCCAGGATCGTGGCGCCCGAGACCCCCTCGAGCCGCCGGAAATTGGTTTCCAGGCTCTTGATGACGACTTGCTGCTGACCCAAGAGCTCGTCGACCACCAGCCCGAGCTTCTGGCCGTCGTTCTCGACCACCACCGTGAGCTGGCCCGAGAGCGAGCGGTGGCCGCCCGCCAAGCCGAAGAGCTCGTGCAGGCGCAGCACCGGGATGATCTCGTTGCGCAGGCGATAGACCTCGGCGCGCCCGGCGATCGAGTTGAGCAGCGCGCCCTGGATCTGCAGCGACTCGACGATCGAGACCAGCGGGATGATGTAGGTCTCTTGACCGACGCGCACGAGCTGGCCGTCGAGGATCGCGAGCGTCAGGGGCAGGCGGATGGCGAACGTGGTGCCGACGCCGGCTTCGGAGCGCACCGACACCGTGCCGCCCAGGTCCTGGATGTTGCGTCGCACCACGTCCATGCCGACGCCGCGGCCCGAGACGTCGCTCACTTCCTTCGCGGTGGAGAGCCCGGGCAGGAAGATCAAGTCGAAGATCTGCTCGTCCGGGACGTCGCCGTCACCGCCGATGAAGCCCTTCTTGCGGGCGGACTCGAGGATCCGGGCACGGTCGAGCCCGGCGCCGTCGTCGCGCACCTCGATCACCACGCTGCTGCCCTGGTGGAACGCGTTGAGGTGCACCACGCCGACCTCGGGCTTGCCGGCAGCGCGACGTTGCTCGGGCGGCTCCACGCCGTGGTCGATCGAGTTGCGGATCAGGTGCACCAGCGGATCGGCGATCTTCTCGAGCACGGTCTTGTCGAGCTCGGTGTTCTCGCCGCTGGTCCGCATCTCGATCTGCTTGCCGAGCTGGCGGCCGAGATCGCGCACCAGGCGGGTGAAGCGATTGAACGTGCTGCCGATCGGCAGCATGCGGATGCGCATCACGCTGTCTTGAAGCTCGCGGGTGTTGCGCGCGAGCTGGGCGAGGCCCTGGCGCAACGCCTCGAGGCGGCTCAGGTCGAAGTCGTGGTCGATCTCGCCGAGCATCGACTGGGTGATGACGAGCTCGCCCACCATGTTGATGAGCGCGTCGACCTTCTCGATGCTGACGCGGATCGACGACGCCTCCGAGCTCACGGCGACCGCGCCGCTCGCGCGGCCGACCTTGTCGGGCGTGAGCGCCGCGGACGGCGCCGGGCTGGCGCCGCTGGTGGCGGGCACCGCCGTCGCGCTCGCCGCGTTCGCGACGGCGGTCGCTTGCTCCGCGTCGTCGCGCACGACCTCCGCCGCGCCGATCTCGGTGATCGCGAGGTCGCAGTCGTCGTCCACCCACGCGAAGGCCTCGCGGATCGCGGACTCCTCGACGGCGCCCACGAGCCGCAGGTTCCACGCGAGGTAGCAGTCCTCGGGAGCGAGCTCGACGAGGCTCGGCAACGCGCTGGTGTCGCATTCCGCGCTGAGCTCGCCCAGCGACTCGAGCTCGCGCAGGATGCGCGCGGGCTCGTTGCCGGTGCGCAGCAGGTGGCGGTGCGGTCGAAAGACGATGTCGAAGCGACGCGTGGCGCCGGGCGTGCTCGCGTCGTCCGCGGACGGTGCGACGGGGGCCGCCGCCGGCGCATCTCGTTCGGGACACGATGCCAGCGCCGCCTTGAGCTCGGTTTCCAGATCGGCGATCAGCGCCGTGTCCGTGGCGGTGCCGTGGCGGGCGGCGTCGAGCATGCCGCGCAGGCCGTCCACGCACCGCAGCAGCAGATCGACCTCGCTCTGAGTGGCGGCCCGCTGACCGGCTCGATAGAGATCGAGCAAGGTCTCGACGTGGTGCGTGAAGTTGGTGACCTCGCCGAAGCCGAACGCACCCGCCGCGCCCTTGATCGAATGCGCGGCGCGAAAGATCGGGTGGATGCGCTCGCCGTCGGGGTCGTCCGCGAGGCCGAGCAAGCCGGACTCGAGGGTCTCCAGCCCTTCGCGCGCTTCCTCGAAGAATGCGTCGATCAGCTCTGCCGAGATGCGGTTCGACTTGGTCGCCACGGTGTCACCCGATGACCTTGCGGATGGTTGCGAGAAGCGTGTCCGGGTCGAACGGCTTCACGATCCAGCCCGTCGCGCCGGAGGCCTTGGCTTGCTGCTTCTTGTTGGGGTCCATTTCGGTCGTGAGGACCAAGATGGGCGTGAATTTGTAGGTCGCGAGCCCGCGCAGCTTTCCGATCAGCTCGAGCCCGTTCATGTTCGGCATGTTCACGTCGGTGATGACGAGCTGGACCGAACGGCCCTGCGCCACCCTCAGCGCCGCGACACCGTCCTCCGCTTCGAGCACCTGATGCCCGGCGGACGTGAGGGTCGAGGCCACCAGCTTTCGCATCGAAGGCGAATCATCCACGGCGAGGATGCTTGCCATCAGAATCTCCTTGCCTACGTCCGGTGAACGAAGATCAGGTGAGAGCCAAGCGAGCCGTCAGCCCGAGCCGCGCCACGCTGGCGCGCGCGGCCGGTCCGACCTCGCTCCACCGCACGCTCGAGCCCTTTGCACCCATGTCCGCCAGGAAGGCCAGCAGCACCTGCGCGCCGGCGGTGTCGATGCGTTCGACCGCCGCGCAGTCGAGGGTCACCGAATCCCCTCCCGCGAGCGCCGCGAGCAGCTGCTCGCGAAGCGAGGACGCGCAATCCAGGTCGACGAGCGCGGGCAGCGTGACGTCCATGGTGAGCGTCCTCGGGCCGGAATCTGAGCGCCGGGCAAATGGGTTTGGGGTGGGCGATCCGGTGCCGAGCTGACGGGCGATACGACCCACGCCCGTTCGGCGGTAGCCCTCCGAGCAAGGGCCGTGCCGCCGGCAGTCGGGGGCGAGCTCATCGTCGCTAGTCCTCGATTCTGCGGTTTTTTGGGGGTGATCGAGGGGGGCTCGCCGAGAACGCGGCCACCCGGGCAGAACGACCTCCCGGCCAGACCAAGCTGCCCGGGCTGGGCAAGAACTGCAGGGATCACCTGCCCGGTGCCCGGGCTTGGTGACCGCGCCGCCGACCACCCGATTCACGAGCCGAGGTGCGCCTGGGGAGGTGCAGCTCTGGGGAACCGTGACGTAGGTGACGGTCTGGTGCGCCGCCGTGTGCGACAAGCGCCGTTTGCGCCCGTTTACGCACCCGACCCGTGCCGCTTCGCTATACGATCGATCCCGAACGCAGGCTCGTCGTCACGTCGTACGAGGGGACCGTGACGGATGCCGACCTGCTCGATCATCAACGCGCCATTCTGAGAGATCCGGATTTTTGCCCGGATTATCACCAGCTCTCCGATGCTCGCGGCACCACGCGGCTGCTCGTGACGGGCGACGGGATCCGGGCGCTCGCGGAGACCAACGTGTTCTCGGCGCTTTCGCGCCGCGCGATCGTCGTGGTGGGCACCGCCCAGTTCGGGCTGGCCCGCATGTTCCAGACGCTGAGGGAGCGCGGTCCCGAGCGGATCGAGATCTTCACGGACTACGACGAGGCGGTGCGGTGGCTCGCGGCGGGCTGATCGGGCCAGCGCGAGCCTGACCCGAGGCTGCCACCGTCAGCGCGGCGCGCGTGGCGCGACGTCTCGATCCAGGTCGTCGGCGAGAAGCTGGTCGAGGCTCGCGCCGCCGCGCACGGCGAGCCGGGACCGAAAATCCGTCATCGCCTTGCGCACCCGCAACACCTTGCCGTTGACGAGATTGGCCACGGTGATCGCGGTGTCCTCGGTGAGGGTGTTGCTCGGCAGCATGCGGCGCAGCGCATCCACGTCGATCAGGTCGCGAACGCGAAGGCTCGCGAGCGAGTCGAGAAAGCGCTTGGCGGCGACGCGCTCGTGCTTGGGGATGCGGGCCAGCACCGCGTTCGGATGGTCTTGGTATTCGTCGGCGATCTCGGCGAGGCCGTCGCGCAAGAGGTCGAGCGCTTCGTCGGCGAGCTGATTCGCGAAGAAGCGGAACACGTCGTTGGCCGTGACGGGCTCGAGCCCGCGCGCGGTGTGGTCCTTCCAGTCGGTCACCAGCAGCACGTCGACCTCGGAGAGCAGGAACCCGAAGTCGTCGTCGTGGGCGAGGTCGCGAATCAGGTCGTTGATCTCGGCGGCGCCCATCTCGCGAGTGAAGGCCCGCGGCACGGTCGTGAGCCCCGTGATCACGTCGTCGAGGCTCGCGTCGCCGAAGATCGGCGACCCGAAGGCATCCGCCACCGCGTCGCGCACCGGTGCCAGGGCACGGGCGACGGCGGCGGCGCTGCGGGCGCCGCTCGGATCGGCGAGCAGTCGATCGAGGCTCGCTTCCGCGTCGGCGAGCGATCGTCGAGCACGGCGCAGCGCCCGTGCGGCGTCGGGGAGCGCGCCCTCGAGCCGGGCCGCCGCGCGATCGAGGACGGCGGCGAGGTCGTGCAGCGCGCCCGCGCTGCGGGTCACGAGCTCCGTCGCCTGGGCGGCGGACGCGGGCGAGCCGCTCGCGAGGGCATCGAGCGCGTGGTCGAGGCGCTCGACCATCCGGCGCGCGGAATCCCGCACGCGCGTGGCGGAGTCGAGGAAGCGCTGCTCGTCGGCGTCGAAGGCGTAGCGCGCCGGGCGATTCTCGATCTCCCCCTGCTCGATGCGGTAGCCGAGCGCCGCGCGCGCACGGTCGCCGAAGCCGAGCTCGAGGGTCAACCAGGTCTCGAGGACGTTCTCCTCCACGGTGCCGAAGCGGTCGGTGCCGACTCGCACCCGCGCACCGGGCGTGATCGTCACGTGGTCGTCGAGGAAGCGCACGGCGGTGAGGTTCGCCCACGCGAGATGCGCGTCGGCGATGCGTCGCTCCACCGTGCCGCCGTAGGCGCGGGTGAGGGTGAGGTCGCCCCCCAGCGCGAGCCCGCTGCGGGTGGTCAGCGCGATCTCGAGGCCGAGCTCGCTGGTGGTGCTGCCGATCGCGCCGTGCAGCCGGAGCGTGGTCGCGAGCGAGGCGTCTTCCGCGCCGAGGCGAAGGCCGCCATCCCCGGCGAGCCACGGCTCGGGAACGGCCAGCAAGGTCACATCCGTGGTCGCGAGGCTGTAGTCGGCGTCGGGAAGGCGCACCGTCGGTGCCAGGTGCGTGAAGAGCGCGACATCCGTCGTCGGCGCGAGCGTCGCGCCGAGCGCCGCGCCGAGCGAGAGCTGCGGGAAGACGTGCTCGACGTCGATGCGCGCGCCATAGCGCGCGGCGAGGCGCAGCGGGCCCAGCGGGGTGACGGAGTCGACCGGCTCGCCGAGCGGCGCCGTGACGTAGGCCGACAGGAACGAACGCAGCGCCGAGTCGCGGCTCTCGTCGTCGATGTACGGCTCCCCGTCGATCCAGAAGAGCGATGCGGCGACGCCCCAGCGGGTACGGCCGTCGTCGCGTTCGAGGGCGAGCGAGCCGAAGGGCGCGAAGAAGATCTCGTCGCCGCGGTAATGGCCAGCGGTGAGCGAGAGATCGGGAAGCAAGGCGTAGCGCACGGCCTGGGTGCGATCGTCCAGCACGATCTCCCAGGGTGGCGGCTGGTCGCCAGCGGCGGCCGCCGCCGTCGCCCACAGCGCGCAGCCACATCCTGTGACACGCCAAACGTGGCGCCACGAGGGGGCGCGTGACACGGGGGCCTCGGTCGAACGCGAGCGGACGCGTTCAGCCGTCGATCGCCGCGACCGAGTTGCCGCCGGGAAAGCGGGGAAGGGTGCTGAGCGAGCGCGGATCGAGCGCGGGGCGGGGATCGTCGGTGGGCGGCAGATAGAGCTCGACCGCCCAGCCGTGGGCGTTCTCGGGCACGGAGTCGAGGGCCTGCAGCAGGGCGTCGAGGACGCGATCCTCGCCGCCGGGCTCGGAGCTCACGCAGTAACCGACGACGCGTGCGTACGGCCAGGCGCTCCACCACAGATCGAGGAGCAAGCCCGTGGGGCCGTGCTCCACCACCAGCTCCCACAGCCCGCGCTCGGAGAAGAGCTTGCGACGCGTGCCGGGCGCATGCCGATGTCGGCGCGCTTCTCGGAATTGCATGGTTGCCTCCGGATGACGGCGTGCGCCCCCGTCGTCGCCGTCCTCGTCGTCGCGGATGATGCTAAATCAATATCACGGCTATTGCAAATACGAATCAACGTGTTATCGTTGGGTCATGCGCCGACCGCCCGCGACACCCGCCACGGTTCGAAGCCGCGCTCGTGGATGCCCGGGAGACCCAGCCATGGTGGCTGGATGCACCCCTTGCGCGGATTCGTGCCCCCGTGACGGGTCCGCGGGCGGTGGGCCATCCTTTCCTCGGCTGCCGCGTCCAACGCGGCGCTGAGACGCCATGAAGTCGCGTGAGCTGAGCGTTCGCATCGGCGTGCTGTTGCGCGAGCTGCGGAAGGATCGCGGCCTCTCCCAGCGCGCCGCGGCCGAGCGCGTCGGCTGGCCCCAGCCCAAGCTCTCGCTGCTGGAGCAAGGCCGCCTCGATTTCGGCGCCCTCGAGCTGGTGGTGGGGCTCGCGGACGAGCTGGGTGTCGCGCCCGCCGAGGTGCTGGCGACGGCGCTCGGAGAAGCCGGACCCGACGCACGGCCCGGTGCGGACCGGGCATGGTTGCTGTCGGCGTCGCGGTTGCTGACCGTCCTCACGGAGGGCGGAAAGGCGCTGGTGCTCGATCGGGTGTCGCCCTTCCAGGCGCTCGGCGCCGACGCGCCGCCCGCGCGATGGGTGATGGCGCTGGTGCGCGCCCGCGCGTTCGGCGCCGTGCCGAGCGGCGCGCATGCGAGCGGGTGGATCCTGCCGTTCGCGCCGAGCCTGATCCGGCTCGGTTGCGAGGAGCTCGAACGCGCGCCCGAGGCGAGCGCGCTGACCGCCGAAGCGCGCGCCGCGATCGGTCGCGAGGCGCAGCGTTTCGCGCTGGCCCACGATCTCGCGGCACGTCCCGCCGAGGCGCTGGCGCTCGCGGATGCCCTGGCCGCCGAGTACCCGATGCCCGAGATCGAGTACCTGCGCGGTGTGCTGCACCATCAGCTCGGTGCCACGCCGCTGGTGGTCAAGGGCTGCGTGCAACGCGCGCTCGATCGCTTGGACGAGCGGCCGCCCACCGACTTGCGCGCCGACCTCGTCGTGGCGGGGTTGCTCGCGCAGCTCGAGGTCGCCGCCGATGCGGCGGAGCACGCTCACGACACCACCACGCCCGCGTCGGAGCGCCGCATCGATCGGGCCATCCGGCTCCTGGATGCGGCGGGCTTCGCGCAGGGCCGGGTTCACCTGGAGGTGCGCCGTGCGGTCGCGGATCACGAGCGTTTGCGCGTTGCCCGCACGCCGGCGTCGCGCGCGACACCCGCCGTCTTAGCGCCGGATGCGACCTGGATCGCCGAGTGGCACGCGGTCGCCGCGGTGCTGGCGCGCGCACGCGCCGAGTACCAAGCGCTCGGCGTGGCGATGGGGACGGCGTACGTCGAAGACTGGCTGGCGCGGCACCACGAGCTCGCCGGCGAATACGAGCGCGCGCTCGACTGGGTGGCGAGCGCCGCCCACCGCTATCGCGATCTCGGTCAACGTCGCTGGGAATGCTCGGCCGAGATCCGCGCCGCGCATTACCGAGCGGCGCTCGCGTTCGCCGTGCTCGGCGTCCACGACGATGCCGCGGTGACCGGCCGCCGCCTCGCGGGCGCGGCGGGAGATCGCGCCGTGGCCCTTCTCGACGAGACCCAGGCGAGCGTCGAGGCGCAGCTCGCCAGCGGCGACGTCACGCCCTACGAACGCCCGCTTCTCGAGATCCATCGCGCGCTCGCCGCGGGGCGGCTTGCGGGGTTTCTCGCGCTGCGGCGCGGGGAGCGCGGACGCATCGACGCGCTCGCCCGTGGCTACCGCGCGGCGAAGGACGCCGCGCTGGCGCAGCTCGACGACGAGGTCGACGCCACCGAGGCGACCCGGCGCGACGCGCTCGCGTCGTTTCGCGCCCTCGAGCGCGCGCATCCGCTGCTCCGCGGTGGATCGAGGACAGGAGCGAGGACCGGCCGTGACACGCACTGACGCCACCCGTCCCGGACGCTTTCCGTGGCTGCTGGTCTGGACCGCTGCGGCGCTGCTGTGGATCGGCTCGTTGTCGGGCTGCTCCGGGACCGGGCCGAATCCGGCGCCCCCGCAGCCCATCCTGCCGGCGCGCGTCATCGGCTGCGGGCTGCTCGGCACGGCGCGCTCCGGTTCCCCGGCGGGCGCCGGGATTCCGGTTCGGATCGTCGATGCGGCGCTTGGCGAGGGCGCCGAGAGCGCGGCGCTGGCGCTCGGCACGACCGACGCACGCGGCTGCTACGCGATCGACCTGCCCGACACGGTCGCCGTTCGCTCCGGCGCCCGCTTCCAGGTGGAAGGGCAGGCGGGCGCGCTGCCACTGCGCGCGATGCTGCTCGAGCGCACCCTCGGCGAGGACGTGCAGGTCTTCCCCGCCGATTGGTCCGTGAGCAGCGAGTCCTGCACGTTGCTGACGGTCTCGAGCCTGGAGGCCTCGGGCCGCGCGCTCGACTCGTTGAGTCGCAGTGAGGTCGATCGGGTGCGCTCGGTGTGCGAGCTGGTGGCGCTCGTCGACAGCATCGAGAGCGCGATTCCCGAGCAGGTTCAAGACGTGACGGACACCAGCCTCGGCGCCGAGGACTCGCCGGTGCGCAACGCGCTCGACGCCGTTGGCGAGGTGCCGCCCGCGCAGGCGCTCGACGATCCGGATGGAGATGGCATCGACACCGCGGTCGACGATTGCCCCGCGGTCGCCGACGCGCAGCAGCGCGATGGCGACGGCGACGGAGTCGGAGACGCGTGCGACGACTGCCCCGTCGATCCGGATGCCGATCAGCTCGACGCCGATGGCGACGGCATCGGCGACGCCTGCGACGTGTGCCCGAGCGTCGCCGATCCCGACCAGCTCGACACCGACGGCGACGGCATCGGTGATGCCTGCGACGCGACGCCCGCGTGTACCGATTCCGACGGCGACGACATCTGCGACGACGGCGACGCGAGCGGACTAGCCGGCGATCGGCCGTGCACGGGCGGCATTCTCGAGGGCTGCGACGACAACTGCCCGAGCCGCCCCAACCCGTTCCAGGTCGACAGCGACGGCGACGGCGTCGGCGATGCCTGTGACGTCTGCCTGGATCTCGCCGATCCCACCCAGCTCGACACCGATCTCGACGGCGTGGGCGACGCTTGCGACGACTGCCCGCAGGTGGCGAACGCCGACCAGCTCGACGGCGATGGCGACGGTTTCGGGGACGCGTGTGACCAGAACCCGAGCTGCACGGACTCCGATCTGGACGACGTCTGCGACGACGGCGACGCGAGCGGCATCGCCGGCGACCGTTCGTGCGCCCCTGGCGAGCGCATCGGCTGCGACGATTCGTGCGTGAGCGTGCCCAACACGGACCAATCCGACACCGACGGCGACGGTGTGGGCGACGCCTGCGACGACTGTCCGCAGGTGGCGGACCGCGATCAGCTCGATTCGGACGGCGATACGCTCGGCGACGCGTGCGATGCGTGTCCCACCGAGCCGGGCTCGCCGCTCGTTCCGGATCCCCCCGATCCCAACGCGCCGCTTCCCGGCTGCCCCGCGCCGATTTGACGCCGCTGCCGCCGCGGACGCGGGCAGGGCGGCGCGTTCGGAACGTCCCGAGTCAGCCTCAGAACTCTTGCCAGTAGTCGTCGTCCGCGCCGTTGCCGCTCGCGTGCGCTCGCTGGGTTGCGGTGGCGCGCGGCGCGGGCGGCGCCGCTCTCACCGACGGCTTGGGTACCGCAGCCGGGGGCGCTGGGGCTCGGCTCGTGGTCGCGGCGGCGCTCTTTTCCTCGGAGTCGGCGCCGTCCTCGTCGCCTGCCGGCTCCGCGACGCTCCTGGGCTTCTCTGCGTCGGCGATGGCATCGCGTACGCCCGCCGGCTGCGCGCCCTCGTCGTGCGCGGTGCGGAAGAAGCCCATCAATCGATCGAGGTCGCGCGCTTGATCGGCCATCGCCTCGCTGGCGGCGGCGGATTGCTCCACGAGCGCGGCGTTTTCCTGCGTGGATGTGTCCATCCGCGTCACGGCCTGGTTGATCTGGTCGACGCCGGTTGCTTGCTCGGCACTGGCCGTGGCGATCTCGCCGATGATGTCGCTCACCTTCTTCACGCCAGCCACGATCTCCGCGAGCGTCTCGCCCGAGCGGTTCACGAGCTTGCTGCCTTCCCCCACCTTGACGACGCTCTCGCGGATCAGTGCCTTGATCTCCTTCGCCGCGGCAGCGGCGCGTTGCGCCAGATGTCGCACCTCGGTGGCGACCACCGCGAAGCCGCGACCGTGCTCGCCGGCGCGCGCGGCCTCCACCGCAGCGTTGAGCGCGAGCAAGTTGGTCTGGAACGCGATCGCGTCGATCACGCCGATGATCTCGGCGATCTTCTTGCTCGATGCGTCGATCGCGCCCATCGCCTGGATCGCTTCGCCGACCACCACGCCGCCTTTCTCGGCCGCCTCGCGGGCGCTCGTGACGAGCTGATGGGCTTGCTGGGCGTTTTCCGCGCTCTGACGCACGGTGCTGGTCATCTGCTCGACGCTCGCCGCCGTCTCGCCGAGCGCGGAGGCCTGCGCTTGGGTGCGGTTGTTGAGGTCGGCGTTGCCCGCCGAGATCTCGCTCGAGCCTTGGCGGATGGCGCGCGACGTATCGCGGATTCTCCCGACCATCGTGCGTAGCTGCTCGAGGGCGCTGTTGAGCGCCCGCGCCATGCGGCCGAGCTCGTCGTCCGCGTTCACCGCGAGCTGATTGCGCAGATCGCCGGCGGCGAGCGCTTCGAGGACGCTCACGGTCGATGTGAGGGGTCGGGTGATGCTGCGGCAGTACCGCCAGATGCCGAGCGCCAGCAACGCGCCGAAGCCGGCGGTCGCCAGCAACATGGTGCGGCGAAAGCGTTGGCTCTCGGCCACCACGTGCTCCAGGCCGACGTCCAAGCTGACCGCGCCCAGCACGCGACCCTCCTCGACCTGATGACAGGTCGTGCAGTTCGTGCCCAGCAAGTCGGTGGTGGCGATCATCGGCAGCACGGCGCGGTAGACGAGCGTTCCGTCGCGGGTCTCGGCGCCGAGGAAGGGCTTCGCCGTGCTCAAGACGTTCGCCTCCACGGCGTCGATGGACTCCGGCTGCTTGCCGCTGGATCCGTACTGCTCGGAGACGGCGGGGCCGGCGAGCACGCGCAGCGAGCGAATGCCTCCGCTGCGCTTGAGCTCGTTGGTCACGGCCTCGATCCGCGCGAGGTCCGCCGAGTCCATGGCTTGCACGAGGCTCGTGAACGCGAGCTGGCTCGCCCCGTCGGCGAAGACGCGGCCCTGGTCGAGGGCCATCTGGCTCTGCTTGCGGGTGGCGAGGACGATGGTTCCGCCGCTCGTGAAGGCGAGCACCAGCACGAAGGCGCCCACCAACCGCGCCGATATCGGTAAGGACTGCACTTTGCGCCACATGTCCCAAGACCCTCCTTCACCCGAGTCCACGAAACGTGCTCTTGCTCGAACCGTCTCCGGGAGTGCGCGCGGCGGCGCCCTCGGCGATGCTCACGGCCACTTCCCCGTGGGCTTCCGCGGTGGTGCCCCGCGCGGGCGGCGGCTGCCTGCTCGGGCGCGCGCGGGATCGTGACGACCCCGACCGCGCTGGCCCGCGGGTCGGCGTCCCCTCGGTTGCGCCCGTCGGGGACGCGGCCTCGCGGGCCGTTGCGGTCGCCCGGCTCCGCGCGGCCACGGCCGGAGCGCCGCGGTCGCCGACGGAGTCCATGCCGTCGTCACGATGCGTGCGGAAGAACTGCATCAATCGGTCGAGCTCGCGCGCTCGGTCCGCCATGGACTCGCTGGCGGCGGCGGACTGTTCGACCAGCGCGGCGTTCGCTCGCGTCGCCGAGTCCATGCTGGTCACGGCCTGATTGACGTGCTCGATCCCCGCGGCCTGTTCCGCGCTGGCGGTCGCGATCTCGCCGATGATGTCGCTCACAGTCGTCACGCCGGCGAGGATCTCGGTGAGCGTCTCGCCGGATCGATTCACGAGCTTGCTGCCTTCGGCGACCTTGCCGACGCTCTCCCGGATGAGTGCCTCGATCTCCTTCGCGGCAGTGGCGGAGCGATGGGCGAGGCCACGTACCTCCGCGGCGACCACCGCGAAGCCGCGGCCCTGCTCGCCGGCGCGCGCGGCTTCCACCGCCGCGTTCAGCGCGAGCAAGTTGGTCTGGAACGCAATGCCGTCGATCACGCCGATGATCTCGGCGATGCGCTTGCTGGACGCGTCGATCTCGCCCATCGCCGCGATCGTCTGGCCGACCACGGCGCCGCCGTTCTCGGCCGTGGCGCGGGCGTTCGTCACGAGCTGATTCGCGTGTCGTGCGCTGTCCGCGCTCTGCCGCACGGCGCTGGTCATCTCCTCGACGCTCGCCGCCGTCTCGCCGAGCGCGGAAGCCTGCGCCTGGGTGCGGTCGTTGAGATCGGCGTTGCCCGCCGAGATCTCGCTTGCGCCTCGGGTGATCGCCTGCGACGCCGCGCGGATCTGGATCACCATGTCGCGCAGCTTCTCGGTCGCCGTGTTGAGCGCGTGCCCCATGCGACCGAGCTCGTCGTCGGACGTCACGTGCACGCGGTTGCGCAGATCGCCCCCGGCGAGCCCCTCGAGAACCGCCACCGTCGAAGCGAGCGGCCGCGTGATGCTCCGGCAATACCGCCAGACGCCCAGCGCCAGGAGCAGCCCGACGCCCGCCGTGGCGAGCAGCATCGTGCGCTGGAACGTCTGGTTCTCCGCGACCACCTGATCGAGGCCGACGTCCAGGCTCAGCGCGCCCAGGACCCGGCCCGCCTCGACCTGATGGCACGCGGTGCAGTTGGCACCCAGGAAGTCCGCACGGGCGATCATCGGTAGCACCGCGCGGTAGACCGGGATGCCGTCGCGGGTGGCGGGGCCGAAGAACGGCTGCCCCTCTCGGATCACGCGCTCCTCGACGCCGTCGACCGGATATTTCGGGTTCTTCTTCGGGCCGAAGCGCGCGATCACCGCCGGACCGCGAACGACGTGGAGCGAGCGCACGGACCCGCTTCGCTCGAGCTCGTCGACGGCCGCGTTCACCTGCCTGAGATCCGCGAACCGCATGGCCTCGATCACCGCCGCGAACGCCATGTGGCTCGCCCCCTCGGCGAACCGCCGCGCCTGACTCAGCGCCAGCAGGTTCTGCGCGCGGGTCGCCAGCACGATCGAGCCCGCGCTCGTGACGGCGAGCACTAGGACGAACGTGCCCACCAAGCGCACGGAGATGGGTAGGGACTGCACTCTCCGCCACACGACCAGCGCCCCCTCGGCAGGCGAGCCAAGTGAAAAACGCAGGGGTTACCGCGGAGTTGCGCCGAAGCGCCCGGGGCCGACGGCGTGGCCCCTGCGGCTCGCTGGTGCCGCGCGGTCGGAACGCAAGATCCTTGCCGCGACCGAGCGAGCCGGCGGTGGACCTCCCCCCGGGCGCAGTCTGGACTTACCCCCGGATCCGGTCGTGAATCGGGGGGGCGGGGCGTGGGCGAGAATCGAGCGCTGGAACGCGCGAACCGGCGCTACGGCTCGGCCTTGGCTCGCCGCCGCTCGGCGGGAAGGCCGTCGTGAGGGCCGAGCGTGCGCTCGGGGGCGTCCTTCCACCAGCGCTCGCCGATCTGCGCCTTGCGCTCGGGGTTGAGCGGATAGACGAGCTGGTTATCGGGCCGGGTTCGATCTCCGACCACCAGCAGCCGCGCCGGACGATCGGAGTCGTTGATGAACGTGTGACAGATCCCGGTGCCTGCGGGAAAACCGACGGCGTCGCCGGGCTCGAGGCGGAACACCTCGCCATCGATCCAGGCGTCGACCGAGCCTTCGAGCACGTACACGAACTCGTCCTCGGTCTTCTCCGCGTGCGGATAGGAGAGCCGTCGGCCGGGCAGCAACAGCTCGTGATGGATGCCGATGCGCGCGAGCCCGAAGGCGTGGCCGAAGGGCGATCCCAGGCTGTGGAGCTCGTCGCTACCCGGATAGCTCCAGGCTTCGTCTTCCTGAAGCTCTCGCCAATGCTTGATGAACGGTGGCCGGCTGGTCATGGGCGTTCTCTCCCGGATGGAGGAAGGGTCGGATCGCCGCGATCGAGGGCGCGGAAGCGGGAGAGTAGGCCCTCTTCGTCGCTCCGCGCCAGTGGCTCGAGGTCTAGCGCGACTCCGTGCCACGCCAGGATCGCCAGCGCCACCTCGGCGATGGGTTGCCGCGGATACGCGACGGCGGTGAGGTGATGCACGAGCTTGAGCGCGCGAAAGGGACTGAGCCACGCGAAGAAGCGCGCGCGGAAGGAGGCCAGCGAGGTGGCGTTGGCGCGCATCTCGTGGAGCGCTTCGGGCAGGCCGTGATCGCGCAGGAACGACGCGGCGGGGGCGGCGACCTCGCCGAGCCCGGCGAGCGGGTCGTCACCGGTGCTCGCCCACCAGCGATCGATGCGCGCGATCAGCTCGGCGAGAACCCGATAGACGCGGGGATCGTAGCCGCGAATCGAGGGATCCTCGCGTGCCAGCGCCTCGCCGACGGCACGGCCGGTGCCGAACGGGACGCGGCTGGAAACACGCGGAGACGGATGGACGGTGGTGGAGCGAATCTCGCCCACCCGCGCGTGCAGCGCGAGCTTCTGCAGGAAGTAGAAGTCCTCGCCAGCCTGACGGCGGTTCATGCCGCCGTGCGTCGCGTACGCCACGGCGCGCACCGCCATGCTCGAGCCGACGGTCTGGATGGCGCTCGGATGGCCGGCGAGCCCGAGCCCGTGGACGTGGCAGCGCAGGAACAGCTCGTAGCCGACGATCGCCGCGCGATGGCGCGGATCGGCGAGATCCTCGTGGGGATGCTCGAAGTGCACGGCCGCCGCGTCCGCCTCTGGGTGCGCGTCGAACCACTCGGCGAGCGCCACGAGGTAGCTCGGGGCGACGGTGCAGTCGGCATCGAGGCACGCGATCACGCCGCGCGGACGGCCCACGCGATCGAGGCGCAGGGCGGCCTCGTCCATGGCGAGCTTCCGCGCCAGGCCGACGCCCGCGTGACGCGCCGGCAGATCGAGCGCCTCGATCACGTGGACGCGGATCGGCGCGGCGGCCGCCGCCGCGGCCGCGCCGAAGGCACGCGCCTCGCGGGCGTCGAGCGCCGAGCGCGCGCGCACCTCCGCGTCATCGCGCTCGGAGGCGTTCGCGATCACGATGACCTCCACGCCGATGGCGGGAGCCGCGGCGCGCGCGAGCGACGCCAGCGTCTCGCCGAGCGCGGGCTCGTCCTTGCACGGGATCGCGACCACCAGGCCCAGATCGGGAGCGGGCGGCTCCTCGATCGAGGGTCGAAAGCACGGCTGCTTTCGCAGATACTGCGCGATCGGAGTCTCGCCCGCCATGGCCTCTCGAACCGTGCCGCTACTGGTGCCGAGCGATCCGCGCTGGATCGGCGCCGTCCTCGCCGACCTCGACGGCTTCCTCGCCGATCACGCCAACTGCGAGCGCAAGGCGTCGGTGCAGGCGATGAGCTTCGTGGTCAAGTTCCCGGATCGGCCGCGGATCTTGCAGCCGCTGATCCGCCTCGCCCAGGAAGAGCTCGAGCATTTCGCTCGAGTGTACGCGCTCATGGAGCAGCGCGGGCTGGCGCTCCGGCCGGACAGCAAGGATCGCTACGTGAATCCGATGCTCACGCTGCTGCGGCACGGGCGCAACGAACGCTTTCTCGATCGCATGCTCCTGGCGTCGGTGGTGGAGGCGCGGGCGGCCGAACGATTCGCGCTCTTGGGCGAGGCGCTCGCGGATGCGGATCTCGCCGCGATCTATCGGATCTTCGCGAGCGGCGAGGCGGGGCACGCCGAGCTCTATCCCTCGCTCGCCGCCAAATACTTCGGCGAGGACGAGATACGCGCGCGCCTCGCCGAGCTCGCGACGATCGAGGCCGAGGTGGTGAGCGCGCTCACCCCGCGACGCCCTGCAACAGCGCCGCGGCCGCGCCCGATCAGTGAATGTCCCAGCCCTCGGGCGACGCGGCTTCGGCAGCGGCGCGGGAGCCGGTGCGGGCCGCGCCCGCGGCGCGGGGGCCGCCGGGACGTCGGTTGGCGCCGGCGCGGCCTCGAAGGCGGCGGGCTCGCGCCGCGCGGTGCCCGTCGCGCCGAAGTAGTAGTGGACCGCGACTCCGCCGAAGAGGTTGCCGGTGGTGCCCGCGGATACGAAGTCCGGATCGGAGCCCACGTTCACGGCGAAGCCGATCTCCGTCGACAAGCTCAGGTTCGGCAGCCCTTGCAGGAAGAACTCGGCGCCGCCGAGGGCGCCGAAGCTGCCCACGACCTGGTCGGCGCCCACGCTCCCCGCTTCGACGTCCGCGTACGAGACGCCGAAGAGGCCGCCGGCGTAGAGGTGCATGTTGGGTTCGTCGACCACGTTGCCGAGCAGGCGTCCCTCGAAGGACACCGCGAACGTGTCGACGTCGCGGGTCACTTCCACGTCACCGAGCTCGAACGAGCTGATCGAGCTCACGTTGAAGCCCACGATCCCCTGGATGGCCCACGTGGAGTCGATCCAGTAACGGCTCGAGAGCCCGGCGCCGAGGCCCTGATTGCCGCTCACCGGCGACTGGCTGTTGGCCATCATGTCGAAGCCCAGCCCCAGGCGTTGCGACAGGTCCTTGGCGGGCGCCGTCTCGCCGAGCGCGAGCAGGCTCAGCGCCAGGAGAGCGGCCCAGGTCCGGCACGAAGTTCGCGATCGCGTCGTCATCGAGTCCCCCGGTTCGCGCGCGGCCGCGCCGCGCGCCGAGTCGTGGCGGGTCATTTAGCTCGCGCCTCGAAGTGCTCGCAACCGTCGCTCGGGCCGTCGGTCCGCGGGCGGCTCGGCCGGGCTCAGGCGAGGCCGTGGGCTTCCAGCAAGGCGCGGTCGCCGAGGACGGCCTCGGGCGATTCGTCACGCACGACCTTGCCCCGCGACAGCACCACCGCGCGCCCGCAGAGCTGCGCCACGAAGTCGAGGTCGTGGGTGGCGATGAGTTGGGTGCGTCCGATGCGCCTCAGGAGCGCGATCAGCTCGCGACGGCCGCGCGGATCGAGGGCGCTGGTGGGCTCGTCGAGGACCAGCACCTCGCATCCCATCGCGAGCACCGAGGCGAGCGCCACGCGCTTCTTCTGCCCGACGCTCAGATGAAACGACGTGCGCTCGGCCGCGTCGCCGAACCCCACGGCGTCGAGCGAGTCGCGAACCCGGTCGCGAACCTCGGGCTCGGAAAGCCCCAGGTTGCGTGGGCCGAAGGCGACGTCGTCGTAGACCGTGGGACAGAAGAGCTGATCGTCGGGGTTCTGGAACACCAGCCCGACGCGGCGCCGGATCTCGCGCAGATTTCCCTTCTCGACCGTGAGCCCGAGGATCTTCACCTTGGGTGAGCACGCGAGGATCCCGTTCAGGTGCAAGAGCAGCGTGGACTTGCCGGCGCCGTTGGCGCCGAGCAGCGCCACGCGCTCGTCGGCCGCGACCGCGAGCTCGAGCGCGTCCAGGGCCCGCGTGCCGTCGGGGTAGGCATACGTCAGCGCCTCGACCGCCACGGCGGGCGGCACCGTTTCCGCCGCGCTCACGCGCGAATCCCGAGCCGGAACACCAAGAAGAGCCCGATCACCAGCGCCCCCAGCGCGACCTCGACGAAGCGCGGCGCCGAGACGTGGACGGTGGTGGGCCGACCTTCGTAGCCTCGCGCCAGCATCGCCAGGTGGATGCGCTCGGCGCGCTCGTAGCTGCGCAGGAAGAAGACGCCGATCATCTGGCCGATGGTGCGCGCCTGGGCGAGCGAGCGACCCTCCCAGCCACGCGAGTCGCGCGCGCGGCGCATGCGCACGATCTCGTCGCCGAGCACGAACGCGTAGCGATACGTGAAGCTCGCGAGCATCACCAGCACCGCCGGCGTGCGGAGCTGCTCGAGCCCCACGACGATGCGCTCGAACGGCGTGGTCCAGGTGAGCAGCGTGAGCGCCAGCACACCGAAGAGCGCCTTCCACACCACGTTCCAGAACACCAGCAGGCCGCTCGCCGAGATCCGCAGGAACCCGAGGCGGAAGCCGTCGTCCGCGGTGACGCCATGGGCGGGTAGGAACGGCAGGAAGATCGCGATCAGCGCCACGAACGGCACCACCGCGACGACGCGCGTCATCACCACGTGCGGCGAGACCCGCGACCAGATCAACAGCAGGCCGAGCATCGAGAAGTAGCAGGCCGTGGCCACGAACGCCGCGGGCGGCGTGCTCACGGCGATCACCACCAACGCGATCACCGTCACGAGCTTCACGCGCGGATCCACCCGGCCGGCCCAGCTCGGTAGGTCCGCCGCCGCGTGGGCGTGGGGCTGGGGATGGGCGTGGTCGTGAAAGTGGATGCCGCTCACGGCTCGTCGGCCCGCCCGTCGTCGCGGCGCTTGGTGCGCATCATCACCTTGGCGATCGCGTAGCTGCCCCCGAACATGATGACGAGACCGATCACCCCGGCGAGCGCGATCGCCTTGCGCTCGTCTTCCACGCCCGGAACCTTGTAGTCGGCGAGCGGCGCCGAGTCGCTGAACGGCTCGCGTGGCGCGTCCACGGCCACCTGATGATCCTCGAGCACCCGCTCCAGACCATCGGGCGCGCGCGACGCCAGCGGCGCCACGACGACGACGGCGAGGACGGTCAGGCTGAGCGCGACGATGACGAAGATCTTGGTCTGCCGGTCCACCCTCGTCTCCTCGTCATGCCGCAGCTGCTGCGAGCCCGGTGGCCGCGACGCGCGGCCGCCACGCTTGCACCAGGTCGGGCCGCACCGCCAGCACCAGCGATACCACCGCGCTCGTGATGAGCGCTTCGCCGATGCCGATGAGCACGTGGACGCCCGCCATCGCGGGTAGCGCGATCCGCAGCGGCAGCTTGCCGGAAAGCCCGAGCTCGACGGCGCAGGCTGCGGCGCCGGCGACCACCGCGCACCACGACGCCACCGCCACCGCCGCGAGGAAGGCCGAGCGGGTCTTGGGCAACACCGCGAGCAGGCTGCGAAACACCGCATACCCGCCCACGCCGCCCACGATTCCCATGTTGAAGACGTTGGTGCCGAGGGCCGTGATCCCTCCGTCGCCGAATCCCAGGCACTGAACGAGCAACACCAGGAAGAGGATGAGGCAGGCGTTCGCCGGCCCGAGCAGCACCGCGGCGAGCGTGGCTCCGAGGAAATGCCCGCTGGTGCCGCCCGCGATGGGGAAGTTGAGCATCTGTGCCGCGAACACGAACGCCGAGGTGACGCCCAAGAGCGGCACCTGGCGCTCTTCCAGCGTCCGGCGCGAGCGGGCCACGGACCACGCCACCGCCGCGCCCGAGAGGACGTAGGTGGCCGCGTTGATGGGGCCGCTCACGAGCCCGTCGGGAATGTGCATGGCGTGCCTCGATCGCGCGCAGCATACGAGTGTAGCAATCGTATTACGGACGAACCAAGGCACCGGATGATTCGACCGCGTCCGCGCCCGCCGCGGATTCGACCGCGAGGGAACGCGGTCCTCCCGCGGTGGTGAAGGTGGCGCGCCCCTGGTTCCGCACGTCGTGCCCGTCTCCTCGACCTGCGCTTCCCGGTGGCGCTCGGGAGCTCAGGCGAGGTCGTGCCCGGTCGAGCTCATCGACAGCGCTGCGTGCAGCACGCCCTTCTGCTGGCGCAGCAGATCGGCGAGGCGGCGAATCTCGTCTGCGCGCCCGCGCATCAAGATCGTCTCCGCGCACAGATCCTCGTCCAGGTGGACGTGCGTCACGGCCAGCACCTTGGTGTGGTGATGGTGCTGGAGCTCCATGAGCTTCTGCGTGAGCTTTCGCTTGTGGTGGTTGTAGACCATCGTCACGGTGCCCACCGCATCGCGGTTGCCTTGCCACGACTCCTGCACCAGGCGCTCGCGGATCATGTCGCGGATGAACTCGGAGCGATTCGTGTAGCGACTCTTCTGGATGAGCTTCTCGAGGCGATCGAGCAAGGTGTCCTCGAGCGACATGCTCACGCGAACCAGCTTCGACATGCCGTACCTCTCTTGCGCTCAGCGCGGGGCGCCGCAGCCATCTACCCGGGGGCGGCCCCCGCGCGCAAGCGTCGCGAGCGGTGCGCTGGGCGCATCCAGCGCGCCCCAACCGCGACTGGTCCGAATCGAGCCGTCCGGCGCCACCGCCAGCGCCTCGAAGCCCGGGTGCGCGTCCACCCAGGCGATCGCGCGCTCGGCGCCCATCACGAAGAGCCCGGTGGCGAGCGCGTCGGCGCGGGTACCGTCGCGCTCACTCACCAGCGTCACGGCCCGCGCGCCGCGCGCGGGATGGCCGGTGCGAGGATCGAGCAGGTGGTGGTAGCGGACGCCGTCGCGCTCGAAGTACCGCTCGTAGTCGCCGCTGGTGTGCACGGATGCGTTGCACACGGCCACGGCGGCGAGCGCGGAATCCGCGTGATCGGGGTCGCGCACGGCGATCCGCGCCGGAGGCGCGGACGAGCCGGGGGCGCGAAAGACCGCGAGATCGCCACCGGCGTTCACGAGGCCCTCGCTCGCGCCCGCCGCTTCGAGCACCTCGACCGCGCGGTCCACCGCGTAGCCCTTGGCCACGCCGCCCAGACCGATCTGGGTGGCGCGATCGACGAGCCGCACCGTGCTCGCCGCGCGGTCGATGGCGATCTTGGTGAAGCCCACGTGCGGCAACGCCGCGCGAAGCTCCTCGTCGCTCGCGATGCCCTCGCTCTCCGCGGAAAACGACCAGAGCTTGCCCACCGTGCGGTAGCTGACGTCGAAGGCACCGTCGGTCTCGCGGCTCACGGCGTTGGCGCGATCGAGCACGTCGATCACCTCCCGCGCGACCGGGATGGGCGCGCCGCCGGCGCGCTCGTTGATCTCCCAGACCGCCCCGCCGGGGCGCCAGTCGGTGAAGACGGACTCGATTCGCGCGATCTCGTCGAAGGCGCGCTCGCTGGCGTCGATCAGGCGTTCGCGATCGAGCCCGCCCACCACGATCTCGATCTCCGTGCCCATGAGGTAGCGACCGCGGGCGAGCGTGGCGCGCGCCGATCCGGTGGCTGGCGTGGCCGTGTCGCTCGCGCGCCCGCTCGGCGCGACGCAACCGATCGCGGCGCCGAGGGCCAGCCACGCGACCAGCAACGCCGCGCCGGTGCCGGCACGCGGCACCGCCGGTCTCGGTTGATGCTCGCGGGACACGGGTGACATCATGATGGAGCCTTCGTGGTCGTCCCTCTCGAACCCAAGTGGCGGTATCCCCATGTGGTCGGTTCAGCTCCCGCGCTTCGTCGAACGCATCGATTCATCGTCGGCGTCGAGCTCCGTCGAAAAGCGTCGGCGTCGCCGCGTGGTCGTTGGTTCGCGCGCGCCGCTGGTGCCGTTGGCATGCGCCGCGCTCGGCCTGGCGAGCCCGCTCTCGGCTCGCGCCGCGACCATTCCCGTGCCCTCGGGCCAGCCGACGATCCAGGCGGGCATCGACGCCGCGACCAACGGCGACACGGTGCTGGTCGCTCCTGGAACCTACTACGAGAATCTCGACTTCAAGGGCAAGGCCATCACCGTCACCAGCTCGGGCGGCGCCGCCGTCACCAAGGTGCAAGGCGGGATGGTCTCGCCCGTGGTTCAGTTCGTGACCGGTGAGACCACCGCGAGCGTGATCTCCGGCTTCACGCTGACGCGCGGCTTGGCGCGCAACGTGAACAACTCGTCCACCGACGACGCCGGCGGCGGGATCTCGATCAAGAACGCTTCGCCCACGATCACCAACAACGTCATCACCGACAACTTCGGCGGACATTCCTTCGGCGGCGGCATCGGCTTCGAGAGCAGCAACGCGGTGATCACGAACAACACCATCTCGAAGAACATCTCGGTGGGCGGTGGCATCGGCGGGACGCAGGGCTCGCCGGTCGTGCGCGACAACGTGATCGAGGACAACGTCGGCGCGATCCTGGGTGGCGGCGTGAGCTGCATCGCGTGCCCGACCATCACCATCACGGGGAACACCATCCGGCGGAACCGGAACTTCCAGGGCGGCGGCATCGGCGTCCAGGCCGCGTCCGCGGGCGTGATCGCCAACAACGTGATCGCCAGCAACGCAGGTGAGCTCGAAGGCGGCGGCATTCTCGTCAGCGGCAGCACCGGCATCGTCGTGGCCAACAACACCCTCGTCGCCAATCGCAGCCCCAACGGTGGCGGGATCTTCCTGTACCAGTCGCCGGCGACGGTCGTGAACAACGTCGTGACGCTCAACACCTCGACGCGACACGGCGCGGGGATCGGTTGTCGCGACAGCAGCGGTGCCACGATCACGTTCAACGATTTCTTCTCGAACACGAGCGAGACGTCGTACGGGTGCGCGCCAGGCGGTGGAACGCTCGGCGTCGATCCGCTGTTCGTGAACGCGGCGGCGGGCGACTACCATCTGCAAGCGGGCTCGCCCCTCGTCGACGCCGGCACCAACGCCGTGAGCGGCCTGCCGGCCACCGACCTCGACGGCCAGCAGCGGATCCAGGACGGCAACGGCGATCTCAACGCCGTGATCGACATCGGCGCCGACGAGGTTCCGGGCAGCTGACGACGCCGGGTGGCTCGGCGTTCCGTTCGTCCGGAGATGGGCGCGTTTCGCGCCTAGCTCAGGACGGGCTCAGTGCTCGCCGCGCGCGCGGCGGCGCCCCCGCCGTGCGCGGAGCATGGCGATGAAGGCCAGCGGGAGGCATCCCAGGCCAACGCTCGCTCCGAGTCCCGCCCCATTCGCGCCCACGACGCGAGCGCACAGTGGATTCGCGGGAGCGGCGTCGCACGAGTCCGGCGCCCCGTCGCCGTCGCTGTCCGCGCCCCATTGCGGCAGCCGCCAGATCTCACCGCCGGTGCGGCGATTGAGCGTGCCGAAGTAGAGCTTCTGCCCGAAGCTCGCGATCGCGATGGTGGACTCGTTGTACCGATCGCCGAAGCCACCCGCGCTGGCGCGCTTCCACGACGTGCCGTCCTTGGTGGTCCAGAGCTCGGAGCCGTTCGGGACGTTGGCCGTGCTCACCCACAGCGTGTCGCCCTGGACCTTCAGGAAATGCGCCTCGCTGTTGAAGCGGCTGCCGAAGCCGTCTTCCGCTACTTGATTCCACGTCGTGCCATCGGTGGTCCGCCAGACCTCGCCGCCGGTCACGAGATTGCGGGTGCCAGCGTAGAGCGCGTTCCCCAGCACGGCGAGCCAGCGCACCTCCGAGTTGTTCACGTCGCCGAAGCCCGAGACGCTCGCTGGCGTCCAGCTGGTCCCGTCCGACGAGCGCCACATCTCCGTGCCGGTCGCGTGGTTGATGGTGCCGGTGTAGAGCGCCCCCGCGAACTCGACGATGGGATACGGCATCTCGTTCTGCGCGTTGCCGAAGCCGCTCACGTTGACCTGCTCGAAGGTGGTGCCGTTGGTGGTGCGCCACACCTCCGCGCCCGTGACCGAGTTCCAGACGTCGACGTAGAGCGCTCCCCCGAAGACCAGCATCGGGATGGCTTCACGCCCGCCGGGGAACTTCTTCACCTCCGACCAGCTCGATCCGTCGAGGCTGCGCAGGATCACCGGGCCGCTGGTCTGGTTGTAGCTGCCGGAGTAGAGGTAGCCCGCGAACTCGACGGCAGGGATGCCGTACCAGGTGGTCGGATCGCCGAACCCGCCCGAGGCGACCGGGTTCCACGTGCTGCCGTCGGCGGAGCGCCAGATCTCGCCACCGTGGAGGATGTCGAAGATGCCGGTGTAGAGCTGGCCGCCGAACGCGGGTATGGGCGTGACCAGCCAGTTCGACGCGTCGCCGAGCCCGTCGCCGCCCACCTGCGCGAACGTGCCGTCGCTCACGCGCGGGCAGGCGTCGCAGGCGTCGCCGGCGCCGTCGTGGTCGTAGTCCGACTGGCTGGCGTTCGCGTTGGTGGGGCAATCGTCGCAGGCGTCGCCGATGCCGTCGCCGTCGCCGTCGCGCTGCGCGTGATTCGGCACGGTCGGACAGTTGTCGGTCGAGTCGCCGATGGCGTCGTCGTCGGCGTCGTCGAGCGGCGCGCGCCAGATCTCGAGCCCCGTGGAGTAGTTCGCGAAGCCCACGTAGACCTGGTTGGAGAAGCGTGCGAAGCGGTAGGCGCCGCGGCTCGCGGCGGAGCCGAATCCGTCGCTGCCGTCTTGCTGGAAGCTCGTGCCGTCGGTGCTGGTCCACACCTCGCCGCCGGTCACGTTGTTGCGCGTGCCGACGTAGAGCTTCCCCGAGAACACGTTCATGTCGTGCATCTTGACGTTGTTCTCGTCGCCGAAGCCGTCCGCGATCACGCGGGTCCAGCTCGTGCCGTCGGAGCTGCGCCAGATCTCCCCGCCCACCGGGGTCGGATTGGTCTCGTTGCCGGTGCCGACGTACAGCTCGGCGCCGAACTGAACCATCGAGTGGATCATCTGGTTGTCGGCGCTGCCGAAACCGTCGGCGGTGACCTTCGTCCAGTGGCTGCCATCGAGGCTGCGATAAACCGCGCCGCCCGCGACGTAGTTCACGGTGCCGAGGTAGAGGTACTCGCCGAACTGGACGAGCGTGAGGCCGGCGACGTTGTCGGCGCTGCCGAGCCCGTCCGGGCTCACCTGAACCCACGTGGTGCCGTCGAGCGTGCTCCAGATCTCGACGCCGGTGCTGAAGTTGCTGGTGGCGACGAAGAGCGCATGGTCGTACACGATCATCGCCAGCGCGTGCTCGTTCCGTGAATCGCCGAAGCCGTCGGCATTCACCTGATTCCAACTCACACCGTCGACGGAACGCCACACCTCGCCGCCGGTGGCGACGTTGCGCGTGCCGAGATAGATGGCGTCGTTGAAGTACGCCATCGAGTAGATCCCCGAGTTGTTGGCATCGCCGAAGCCATCGGTGCCGATCTGACTCCACGAGGTGCCATCCGCCGAGCGCCAGAGCTCGGCCCCGGTGACGGCATTGAAGGCGCCCGCGTAGAGGTAGCCGTTGAAGGGCGCGATGGTGAACGGGTAGAGATCGTTCACGTCGCCGAACCCGCCCGTGAGCACCGGCGTCCAGGTCGCCGCCGGCGCCGTTCGCGTGAGGCCGCCGACGAGACATGCGACGAGCACCAGGCCCGAGAGCGCAGTGAACGTACGGCGACGATGGCAGGTCGGGCCCGCGGTGCGGCGTTGCTTCGGCATGGGATTGCTGTTTGCGTTGGAGAGCCGCTGTGATTTCGCGCACGGAAGAGCGTCGTTCGAGCGTACCATCGCGTTCCGAAACGCCGCAAAGGAGGTCGGTTCGTGACGACGTGGAAGAAGGTGGCTCCCGAGCTGACGGCGCTCTTCGATTCTTGCCTGCCGCACGGGCTCGGTGTGGAGCGGCGCCAGATGTTCGGCTGCCCAGCGGCGTTCGTGAACGGCAACATGTTCGCCTGCACCCACGAGACGCGCCTCGTCGTCCGACTGCCGGCGGCGGAGCGCGAGCGCCTCGTGCGCGAACCCGGCGCTGGCCCCTTCGTGGTCCTCGGCCGCACCATGCGCGAGTACGCCGCCATCGAGAACCCGCTCGAGCGCTCACCGGAAGAGCTCACCGCCTGGATCGCGAGCGCCCTCGCTCACGCCAGCGGCATGCCTCCCAAGTCCCCCAAGCCACGCGGCCAGAAGCCGCGCGCGAAGCGACGTTGAACGCGCGGCGAGGGTGGAATCGACGCAGCCCAAGCGCGCTACGGGTGTGGGGTTCTCGGACGCCCCGCCATGACGGCCGTGCTCGTCGAATCGCGCGTGTGGCGATCCTGGCGGGGGCATTCGTGGTCGTCGGGTTCCTGCCGTGTTGTGCCTCGCAGCGAGGGCTCTCGCCGTCGACGCAGCCCTGCTCGCTGCCGCCGCTGGTGGACACCTCGGGTTGGGTGCGGGTTGGTGGGATGACGCTGCCTCCGGATTTCCAGCCCGCGGAATGCCAAGCGGACGAATGCGAGACCTGGGCGGGGGACGATCGACCCGCGGGTCCCATCCTCTCGATCGATCGCGGCGAATTCACTGCCGAGTCGTTCGCGGGATACGAGGCGTGCGCGCTGACCGTGAACGACCGCCGAGCGCTGTTCTTCGCGGGATCGGATCCCTGGGGGCGGCCACGCGTGGCGCTCTGGTTCTACGACGGCGACGGATCGACGACGCTGCTCTACACCGTCCGCTTCGAGCGGCCGAACGACACCCCGTTCGCGCGCACCCTCTTGCTTTGCGCTGCCGGGGCTCCGTGTTGATGCGCCATTCCTCAGGCGCGTCTCGAGAGGGCGGACGACCGGCATGAGGCCGAGAGAGCTGACGCCGCGTGGGCTGGTGCTGGGTGCGCTGATCACCACCGTGTTCACGGCGGCGAACGTCTATCTGGGGCTCAAGGTGGGGCTCACGTTCGCGTCGTCGATCCCGGCGGCGGTGATCTCGATGGCGGTGCTGAGCGCGGTTCGCGACTCGTCGATCCTCGAGAACAACATCGTGCAGACGGTGGCGTCGGCGGCGGGGACGCTCTCGGCGATCATCTTCGTCCTGCCCGGTCTGGTGATCGTCGGCTGGTGGACCGCCTTTCCCTTCTGGGCCTCGTTCCTGATCTGTCTGAGCGGCGGTGTCCTCGGCGTGCTGTTCACGATCCCGCTTCGCCGCGCCCTCGTCACCCATTCCGAGCTGCCCTATCCGGAGGGGGTCGCAGCGGCGGAGGTGCTGAAGGTGGGCGCGGGCAGCCGCGGCGAGATCGAGGGCGCCGCGGGCGAGGCGAAGGAGGGCTTGATCGCGGTCGGGCTCGGGGCCGCGGCATCCGGGGGGCTCGCGATCGTGACGGCCACGCGCATCGCCGCTCAGGAGGTCGCCGGCTTCTTCCGCGTCGGCGGCACCGGCTCGAGCGGCTTCGACGTCGCGTGGTCGCTCGCGCTGCTCGGCGCGGGCCACCTGGTGGGGCTGTCGGTGGGCATGGCGATGCTGCTCGGTCTGGTGATCGCATGGGGTGTGGCGGTGCCGGTCCTGACGTCGTTGATGCCCGCCGCGCCGGGAGTGGAGCTCGCCACGCACACGTTGACGATCTGGCGCACGCAGGTGCGGTTCCTGGGCGCGGGCGCCATCGCCGTGGCGGCGGTCCACGCGCTCGCGATGCTGGCGAGGCCGGTGCTCGGCGGCCTCGCGAGCACGTTGGCGGCATCCGCGTCGACGCACCCACGCGACGATCGCGACCGGGATCTCGCGCCGCGCTGGATCGCGCTGCTCGTGGCGGCGTGCGTGGGCATCGCTGGCATGCTTGCCTTCTCGTTCGCTCGCGCGACGGTCCTCGCGCCGTACGCGGCGACGCTCACGGGCATCGCGGTGCTGTTCGTGCTCGCGGGCGGGTTCGCGATCGCGGGAGTGTGCGGCTACATGGCCGGGCTGATCGGTGCGTCGAACAGCCCGATCTCGGGTGTGGGCATCCTGTCGATCGTGCTCTGCGCGTCCGCGCTGCTGCTCGCGGTGCCGCCCGCCCCCGAGACGCGCGCCGCGCTGGTGGCCTTCGCGCTCTTCGTGACGGCCATCGTGTTCGCGTGCGCCACGATCTCGAACGACAACCTGCAGGACCTGAAGACGGGTCAGCTCGTCGGCGCCTCGCCGCTGCGGCAGCAAGTGGCGCTCATCGTGGGCGTGGGCGCCGGCGCGGTGGTGATCCCGCCGGTGCTCAACCTGCTCGCCAGGGCGTACGGCTTCGCGGGGGCCGCGAACCTGGACGTGGTGGCGCCGAATCCACTGCCGGCGCCGCAGGCCACGCTGATCGCGGCACTGGCCCAAGGGGTGATCGGCGGCAGTCTCGAATGGAGGATGATCGGGCTCGGGGGGGTGGTGGGCGTGGGGCTGATCGCGCTCGATGCCGCGCTCGGCGCCTCCCGACGGCTTCGCATCCCGCCGCTCGCCGTCGGGATCGGCATCTATCTGCCGATGTCGGCGACCTTCGCGGTGGTGGTCGGCGCGGTGCTCTCGCGCTTCCATGCCCGCAGCGTGCGCCGCTTCGCGAATCCGGGGCGCGCCGAGCGGCTCGGCACGCTGGTCGCGTCGGGGCTGATCGTCGGCGAGAGCCTCTGGGGCGTGCTCAACGCGGCACTGATCGTCGGGTTCGCGAACGAGGCGCCGCTGGCACTGGTGCCCGAGGATTTCGTGCTCGGGCCGTGGCTGGGGGCCTTGGGGTTCGTCGCGGCGATCGTCGGGCTCTACGGCTGGATGCTGCGCCGCGGCGCCGCGGGCTCGCCGTGAGCGTGTCGGCGCCGCGCCCGCGCGCCGTGCGCGAGGATGGCTTACGATCTCGGTCCCGGAACGAGGATCATCCACGCTCGCGATTCGTCGAGCGTCGAGGAGCGCGGTGATGGCGAAAGCCAAGACGGTCCATCCTGCTACCCCGAAGCGAGCCAGCCGCGACCCGCGCGGAGCCGCGGCCAGCGGCACCGGCACCTCCGCCGTCCCCGGCGGGGGCAAGCGCTCGGGCGCGGCTTCGCCGAGCGCGCTCGTCGCGAAGCTGACGGCGAAGACCAGCGCCACGCGCACGGCGGGGCTCGCCATGCTGGTGGATTTCGTGCTCGATCAGCCGGCGAGGTCGTTCATCGACGCGCCGCGGCTTTCCGGCTGGGTCACCCAGGCGCTCACGGCCGAGAATGCGGCACGCGTCGTCGACGAGCACGTCCAGCCCGCGTGGAAGCGTCACGTCGCGCGCGCCAAGAAGTCCCGGGCCAAGGCCGGCGACCTCGTCACCGTGGAGGCGCGCCAGGCGCTGGAGCGAATCCTCACGCAGCACCCGGGACCGCGCACGCGCTGGGCGGACGACGCCGTGGACCCGCGGCTGCTGGCGCTGCTGCTGGCGCCGGTGCTCGAGGAGCTGTTGCTCAAGCTCGCGCGCCGGCTGCCGGTCTTCGGCGGTGCCACCGCGGATTTCGTCGCCGGTGGACGCGGCAAAGGCGCGATGGGGCTGGGCGGGATGCTGCGTGCGACCGTCGAGAAGCGCGCCGGCCAGTTCATGGAAGCCGGGCGCGCGGTGCTGGGCGGGCTGGGGGTCGACATCGAGCACCAGATCCGCGTCGCGGCGGCGGAGCTGGGCCAGGCCGCCACCGACGAGCTGCGCGAGGCGTTCACCGCGCGCCTCAAGAGCAAGGAAGGTCGGGCGATTCTGGCCAAGATCCAGAGCAAGGCGATCTCGCACGTGCTCGAGACGTCGGTGGCCGAGATCTCCGCCACCGTGGAGCCGATCCCCTGGGCGGACGTGAAGAAGCTGGCGGCGGCGTTCGCCGAGCACGCCCGCGGCACGGCGCGATTCGCGGCCGTGCTGCGCGAGGAGATCGCCGCGGCGTTGGCGGTGGTCGGCGCGCGAAGCGTGGGCGAGCTGCTCGAGGAGGCGGGCTTGCGCGATCGGGTGCGCGCCGACTTGCTGGCGCAGGGCGAGCCGATCGCCAAGCGCTTCTTCGCCGCGCCCGCATTCGCGCACTGGCTCGGCGAGCTGCTCGCGGATTGACCCCGCGAGCGCTCTCGATGACGGGGAGAGCCCGCGGTCGACGCCCGCGAGCGGGCCCGGCGCCGGCGGAAAACGGCAGTCGAGCCACTCAAGCATTTGACGTTGGCTCGCATTTGAAGCCGCCGCATCTCGAAAAGTCGCCTCATTTCAGCGGATTCGTCGTGGGCGTCCGAATTGCAGTGTCGACTCCCGCGTGCGTCATCGCGGCGCCGCAGGGAGGTTGCGCATGGCGGTTCGACGTCGCCCGATTCAGTCGCGTTCGGCAGGCTTCACGATCATCGAGCTCCTGGTCGTGATCGCCATCATCGGGATCCTCACCGCCATCGCCGCGCCGCAGCTGCTGGGCACCCGCGAGAAAGCGCGCCACGGCGCGTGCGAGACCGCGCGTCACGCGATGGACAGCGAGCTGATCCATCGCATGGAGGAATTCGAGCGGCGCGGCGACGTCAACGCCGCGCAGCGCGCCATCGACGAGGTCGTGGCCTTCACCACCACCAACGGCGCGCAAAACCCCCGCAATCTCAATCAGGTGGGCTACGTGGCGGGCTCGTACTCGGTGCCGACGGTCGACGGTTCCTGCCAGGTGTTCCTGTACGACGACTCGGTGAGCGGGACTCCCGTGACTCCGGCGATCGTCGTGGCGCAATACGAAGGAACGATCCACACGTTCCGGATCACGCTCAACTGACCGCGCGCGGCGTGCCCGACCTCCGAACCCGAACGCCCGCACGCCGGAGAAGCCCGTGACCAACGCCCGTCCCGAGTCGCGCTCCGACGCGCTCGCGCCGCAAGCCGCGGCGAGCGCCGAGCGCCGCCGTCACCGCCGTCACGCGGTCGCGCTGATCGCGCGCGTCGGCGAGGCGCGCGAGGGTGGCCACCTGGGCGTGGTGACGTCGCTCTCGGGCGGCGGCGCTTTCGTTCAATCGGAGACGCTTCCCAGCGCTGGGGCGCAGCTCTGGCTGGAGTTCGGGCTGGCGGCGGGTCTGGGACGCTTTCACGGACGTGGGCGCGTGGTTCGCATCAATCGCCGGGACGGGGCCGAGATCGTCTACGGCTTCGGCATCGAGTTCGACGATCCCCCTGTCGATCTCGCGCTGCGCCTCGACGAGCTGGCCCATCGTCGGCCGGAGGTCGCGCGGCTCGACTCGCTCGGCTACCTGGACTGGCCGGTCCACCCGAACGAGGACGTCCCCGTGCCGGCCCAGAGCGTCGGCAGCCTCGAGCTGCGAACCGCCAAGGGATGGAAGGAGCTGGCGGCGTCGCCGGCGCGCTCCGGTGGCGAGGGTCAGCACGCGTCGGTGCTGCTCCGGCTCGCGTTCCCGGCGATCGAGCGCGAGACGCGCCAACCGAGCCTGGTGCTCGGTTATCGCGGGCGGCTGCTCGGGCCACTGAGCGGAATCCCGCGCGACGAGCTGCTGGACGAGCTCCAGCCGGGCATTGCGCGCCCGACGCTCTGGGCGCGAGCCGTCGAGGCGCAGCTGCGCCTGATCGATCTGCTGGAATCGATCGAGTGGCGGCTCGAGCACCTCGGTGCCCAGCATCGCGAGACGCTCAACTTCGCGCGGCAGATGGTGGCCGACGCGCGGCGGGGGCTGGTGGCGAAGCGGGAGGCCGCGGGTTCGATCGAGGCGCCCGGTGACGGCGCGCCGGGGTCGTCGCTCGCCAACCTGGATCGGCTGCTGGTGGCGCTCGACGCGCTGATCGGTGGATTGCTCGCCACCCTCGAGGCGCTCACGGCGCCGGCCGTCGAGTGGCGCCCCGCGAGTGCCGTGCGCCCGGAGCCGCGTGGGCCGTCGTTGCTGGGGACCGCGAGCGCGTGGCTGCACGCCGTGCAAGCCAACGTGCAGGCGTGGTCGATTCAGCAGCGCGTGGCGGCGCTGACGCTGGCGGTGATCATCGGCGGGTCGGCAGGCTACGTCGCCTACGCGCCTTCGCAGGTGGCTGTCGTCAACGAGCGCGAGACGCTTCCCATCGACACCGAGTTGCTCAAGCGGCACGTGCCGGTTCAGGCCGTTCACGTCGAGGGCGGTCGCGTGGTGCTCGAGGTTCCGTCGAGCTGGACCGATGCGCCGATCGAGAGTCGCCGCGACGCGTTCATGGCGGCGTGCTGGTCGCTGGGAGCCGCGCGCTACACCGAGGCGGTGGTGCGCACGCCCAGCCATCGCGAGGTTGCGCGCTGGCACGGCGGCGTGGTCGAGATCCTGGGCTGACCAGGCGCTTGCGAGGGTCTCTCGCAGCGCGCGTTGGCCGCGCGGCGCTGGCGCGTGCTTCCCGACGCGAGTCGGATAGGCTTGGCGCGAAACCCCGACCCGGAGATCGAGACGATGAAGCGCCTCGTTGTGTCGCTGCTGGTGTTGTCGTTCGGTGCCGCGAGCTGTAGCCACCTGCCGCTCTACGGCGAGGGGCAGAAGGAAGCCGCGGGAACCGTGATCGGAGCCGGTACCGGCGCCCTCATCGGCTCGCAGATCGGCAAGGGCAAGGCGAACCTGGCCGCGGTCGCGATCGGCACGCTGGCGGGCGCGCTCATCGGTCAGCAGATCGGCGAGACGCTCGATCACGCCGACAAGCAGTACATGCAGCAGACCGCACAGACCACGCTCGAGAAGGCTCGCACCAACGAGACCTCGCAATGGGTGAATCCGGACAGCGGTCACTCGGGCACGATCACGCCCACCCGCACGTTCGAGGGGGAGCAGGGCCAGCCCTGCCGCGAGTACACCCAGACGGTGATGATCGGCGGGGAGCCGCAAGAAGCGCACGGGACCGCGTGCCGTCAGAGCGACGGCACGTGGCTCATCACGCACTGAGCGACTTCTCGCCGCGCGCGGCTCGAGCCGCCTGCTTCGGGCTCAGCCGCCCGAGCTTGGCGCGGGAGGGGCGCCGCCGGATTGGGGGCCGCTGCCGCCCCGACCGCGGCGCCGCCGCCGTCGTCGTTTCGGATGCCCGGGCTCATTGGGGCCGGCGCCGGCTGGTCCGGCGCTAGGCTGCGGTGCCGCTGGGCGAGCGCCGCCGTAGGGTGCCGGGCGTGGGCCCCGCCCGGACGATGCCGGCCCTCTCGACGGCTGGGACGGTTGCGGCCGGACCGGCGCCGGACGCGACGCCGGCGACGTCGATCGAGCGCCGCGCTCGGGCGGCCGGGCGGTACCGGTGGGCGCGCCAGCGCGCCGAGCCGCCTTTTCCTTGGCGCGCTCGCGCTCGACCGCCTTGCGTGCGCGGATCGCCGCGATCCGCTCGGCGAGCGGGATCTCGAGCTTCTCCTCGGCGCGCTGCGTGTAGTCGAATCCGGGCAGGCGCACTTCCGGCAGGCGCTTGCCGATGGCGCGCTCGATCCGCGCCAGATCCTCGCGTTCCTCGGAAGAAACGAAGGTGAAGGCTTCGCCCGTGGCTTCCGCTCGCGCCGTGCGGCCGACGCGGTGGATGTAGTCCTCGGGGAGGTGGGGCACGTCGAAGTTGAGCACGTGGCCGAGCGACTCGACGTCGATGCCGCGGGCCACGATGTCGGTCGCGACCAGCACCCGGTGGCGGCCTTCCTTGAATCCCGCGAGCGCCTCGGTGCGCTGCGCCTGGCTGCGGTTGCCGTGGATGCGCGCGTTCGAGATTCCCTGGCGATCCAGGTAGTCGGCGAGGCGGTTGGCGCGGTGCTTGGTGCGGGTGAACGCGATCACCTGGCCGATCTCGTCGCGGCGCAGCAGCTCGGCGAACAGTGCCGCCTTGAGCTCGCCTGGAACCGGGTACACCGCCTGGGTGATGCCGACCGCCGGTGCCGCCTTGCGCTCCAGGTTCACCGCCACCGGATGATGAAGCATCTCGCGCGAGAGCTCGACGATCGGCGCCGGCATGGTGGCGCTGAAGAGCATGGTCTGGCGCTTCTGCGGCAGGTGCTTGAGCACGCGCCGGATGTCGGGGAGAAAGCCCATGTCGAGCATCCGGTCGGCTTCGTCCAGCACCAGCACCTCGAGGTGCTCGAGACGCGCGTAGGGCTGCTGGAAATGGTCGAGCAGCCGGCCCGGGGTCGCGGCGATCACGTCCACGCCGCTGCGGAACGCGTGCTCTTGCGGGGCCATGCCCACACCGCCGAAGACCGCGGCGCCGGTCACGCCGGTGTGCACGGCGAGCTCCTCGAGGTGCGCGTGGATCTGCGCCGCGAGCTCGCGGGTGGGGGCGAGCACCAGCGCCCGCGTCTTGCCGCGGGGCTTGGCGCGCAGCCGCTCGAGGATCGGCAGCAGAAACGCGGCGGTCTTGCCGCTGCCGGTCATCGCGCAGGCGAGCACGTCCTTGCCGGCGAGCGCCGGCGGGATCGCCTGCTCCTGGATCGGGGTCGGTTTGGCGAAGCCCAGCTCGTGCGTGGCGCGCACCAGGTCCGCGTGAAGGCCAAAGGTCGTGAAGGGCATTCGAGCAAGCCTATCAGGCCCGCGAGCACGTCCATCGCTGCGCGTCGGCTGCACGGAATCTGCGCGGCGATCCACGACGCTGCATCCGGACGGGAGGCGTGCCGATGAGACGGTCCACCCAGATCGCGATCGTGCTGGGCGGCTATCTCGGCGCCGTTCTCGCGGCGCTGGGCGCGACCGCGATCCGGATCGCGGTCACGAGCGGGCCCGATGCGGTGGCGTCGTCCGGCATGTACGCCGGCGGCGACATGTTCTCGTTCTTGGGGGTGTTCGGGGCCGTGGCCCTCGTGCCGACCGGCGCGGCCTTGCGGTTCTTGCGCGATCGCCCGTGGTTCGGCCCAGCGCTCGGGGCGAGCGCTGGCGCGATCGCGATCACGGGGGTGGCCGCGGCCTGGGGATACCTCGTGTTCGCGCCGCGTGATGCGCCGCTCGGTGCCGTGATCGTCTCGACACTCGCTGTGCTGCGATTGCTGGGATCGCCGCTGATGGCTGGCGCGCTCGCGCTCGTGGCGCTGGTCGCGCCAACGCGGGGCTCGCGACGAGCCGGGTGGATTGCGCTGGCCATCGAGGTCGGGGTGTGCGCCTTCGCCGGCTTTCGATTTCTCATCGAGCCACGGCTCTGAGTGCCTCGACGCCGACCGCCGATTCGACCCGCCGCGTCGGCTCGCTCGAGACCCGCTCCGCGGGCGCCGCGCTCAGCGGAGCCAGGCCGCGCTTTGCGTCGCCGCCAGGTGCACCAAATCGCCCTGCGCCAGCGACACGTCGACCAAGTGAAGCCCCCATCCTTTCCCGCCCAGGAACTCGCCCGGGTAGTCGTCGGCGCGGGGATCGCTCGGATCGGCGGCGATGCTCACTTGCAGATAGCTGGCACCCGCCGCGTTGGTGACGCACTCGCCGCGGATCTCACCGGGGACCGAGTAGAACGAGTGGCTCTTCGCCGCGCTGCGGTTCCGCGCTGGATCCGCGTACGGCCCTCCTTGCCCTCGCGCGATGAGGAGCGCTTCGAACACCGGCGCCTGAACGAAGGGCAGGTACGCATCGAGCGCCGCGGCGCCTCCGTCGGGCGATGCCGGATCGACGCACAGCGCCTGCATGCCCGGGTCGGCGGTGACGCCGAAGCGCGGATCGGCGAGATCGGGATCGCCTGCGCGGAAGCTCGAATAGGCGACGACGCAGCCGGTCTGTGAGGCGTCGCGGCAAGCCGGTGTGGTCGCGAACGTGCCGCCCACGTCCGCGCCCTCGGGAACCTCCACCAGCGTGCCGGGAACGTGCGCAGCGACGAGGCGCCGGGAGAGATACGCGTTCGTCTCGACTTCCTCGGCCACCAATCGCGTGAGGATCCGTGCGCCTTGCGAATGGCCGAGCAACAGGAAGCCGCGGCCGTGGTTCTCGTGAGCGATGTAGTGCTTGAAGGCGTCGAGCACGTCGCCGTACGCGATGGCCGAGGCTCGCTCCTGCAACTCGTCGGGAATCAGGGCGTCCGCGAAGAGCCCGAGCCCCAAGAGCACCAGCGTGCGTTGCCGATAGACGGGCGCGAACAATCGGCAGACCGAGCCGTATCGCCCCGCCTGGATCAGCGTGGTGTCGGTCTCCTGCGGGCCCGGGTTCAGGTCGGCGTTCGCCGCGAGATCGAAGCTCACGGTCGGGTACACGTAGAAGCAATCGACGGGCGGGTCGACGGCGGGCTCGAAGCGCTCGGTGGTGGAGCTGCCATCGGCCTCGACGCGGATCGTGGTCTGATCGCCGTTGCACGCGTTCGCCGATCCCGCGAGGTCGGGATGGCAGAGCCAGTGCGCCGTCCCGGAGTAGGTTTCGCTCTCGTAGCCGGCGTACGGGTTGGCGGCGGACGACGAGCCGTCGCTTCCGCCGCAACCGACGGCCAGCGCCGCGAGCAGCGCGACGCCAGCGATCTCGCGCCCGAGCACCACGGTCCATCGCGTCATCGCGAGTCACCCTTCACCGCATCGCTGCCGATCGCGCGGCGAGCCGCTGGCGCTGGTCAGGACGCAGGCCGGTTTCATCGCGAGCGCGTCGTATGTGCCCGAGTGGGGCTGGGATCCGTCCGCGGCGTCGGGAGCTCGCCGTGCCGCTGCGGGGAGCGCCGTGGTCGGTGGACGGCTGCTTCACCCGGTGCCCCGACACCGTTCGTGCCAATCGAGGGCGCATGCTGCCAGAGACACGCGAATCCGCGCAACGCGCACGACGTCGCGCAGCGCGGACGCTCGCGAGCTTTCACTCCTCGCGCTTCGGCCGAGCATTCCAATCGCCCGCACGTGATCTAGCCTTTCGGATCGAGGCGATCTTCACCGCGAGAGGTCGAACGTGACTCGGGCACCGAAGACGAGACGTGGTGCAGCGCGTGCGAGCCCGCCGTCGTGGGCGCTGCTCGCGGCGATCCTGGGCGTCTTCGCGTTCGCGCTCCACGCAAACGTTCTGGGCGCCGGCTTCGTGCTCGACGACGAGTATCAGGTGCAGCGCAACCCGTGGATTCGGGACTGGCGACATCTCCCGGAGATGTTCTCGTCCCACGTCTGGAACTTTCTGCCGAGCGCGCCGCCTTCGAACTACTACCGGCCGCTGATGCACGTGATCTACGCGGCCACGTTCCAGCTCTTCGGTCTGCGGGCTTGGGGGTTCCACCTCGTCAACCTCCTGCTGCACGCGGTGAACACGGTGCTCGTGTTCCTGTTCGCGCGCCGAATCGCCGCGGTGAGCGGTGAGCCGCACGCGAGCGACGACGAGCGGCTCGGAGGAGCATTCGCGTCCATGCCGTTCGTGGCGGGGCTGCTCTTCGCGAGCCATCCGGTTCACACGGAAGCGGTCGACTGGATCGCCTCGGTGCCCGAGCTCGCCTTCACCGCATTCGGCCTGATGGCGCTGCTCGTCCATGCGGCGTCGCCCCGTCGTCCGGTGCTCGCCGCGCTCTTTCTCTTCTGCGCGCTGCTCTCCAAGGAAACGGCGATCACGCTGCTCGGCGTGTGCTTCGCCTACGATCTCGCGTTCCCGCGGCGTCCGCGCTCGTATCGCGACTGGCTCGCGGCGTACCTGCCGCTGCTGGTGGCCACGGCGATCTACCTGGCGATTCGTCAGCGGGTGCTGTCTCACGGCCTGCTGCCGAGATCCCAAGCGCTCGCCGCGTTCGGGCCGTCGATCCTCGATCCGCTGCGGCTCTTCTGCACGTATCTGCGCACGTTGGTGCTGCCCGATCGGCTGCACTTCTGGCACTCGTTCCGACCGCTCGACTCGCCGTTCTCGCTGGCGGGAATCACCTCCATCGCCGTGGCGGCGGCGTTCCTCGCAGCGCTGGCGCTCGCGTGGAAGCGGCACCGCGCGAGCTTCTTCGCGCTGGCGGCGCTGGCGATGCCGCTCGCGCCCACGTTTCTCATCGGAGCGCTGCCAGGAAAGCCGTTCGCGGAGCGCTACCTCTACTTTCCATCCGTCGGCTTCGTCGTCCTTGCCGCCTCGTGGCTGAGTCGGCTGCTGACCCTGCGCCGCGCGCGCGCCGCCGCGATCGCGGTCGCGGTCGCGACGCTCGGCCTCTATGCGGTCACGACGGTGCGCCAGAACCGGGTCTGGCACGACTTCTACTCGCTCTACCTGCGATCGATGGACGAGTCGCCCGATGCTCCGGTGCCCTGCGACGACCTGGCGCACGCGCTCTTCGCCGAGGGCCGCGCGAAGGAGGCGATCGTCCAGCTCGGGGCCCAGGTGAAGCTCGACCCGAAGCGCGCCGATTGCCAGTCCGCGCTGGGCAGCGCGCTCCTCCTCGACGGTCGCGTGGAGGAGGCCATCGCGCATCTCGAGAGCGCGCTCGCGATCGATCCCGGCTCGCTCGCGTCGTACAACGACCTCGGCGTCGCGCTGCGCCGGAAGGGAGACGACGCGGCGGCGATCGAGCAGTACCGCAAGGCGCTGCGCCTCGCACCCGGCTATGCCGAGGCGCATTTCAGTCTGGGGTCGGCGCTCGCCGACCTCGGCCAGACCGCGGAGGCGCTGGCGGAATACCGCGCGGCGGTGCGCGCGCAGCCCGACAATGCGTATTACCGAGCGGTGCTCGGCATCGAGTGTGGCAAGCAGGGGCTGCTCGACGAGGCCATCGAGCAGTTCCGCGAGGCGATCCGGCTCGATCCCCGGGAGCCTGCCTACCGGCGCAACCTGGAGCGCGCGCAGGGGTTGAAAGCCCGCGGTGACTGAACGGCGCCGCGCGCGGCGGTGGAGGACGGCGGGACGGCGACCCGCGGGGGCCTGCTCCCGTGAACGCTCGACCTGGAAGCCGTCAGCGCTCCCATGGCCGGAAGCCCATGCGGAACGCTGCGTAGAACGCCAGATACGCGCTGCAATGGAAGAGCAGATAGAGCATGGGGCCGCGCCACGAGTAGGCGACGGGACCGTTGCTGTCGCGATCGGCATCGTGGTTCTTGAGCCGGGCCCGGTACGCGAAGGTCGCGACCAGCACCGCGCCGAGGCCGTCGAGGACGAAGTGCTGCTTCATCGTGGTGATCGAAAGCGCCACGGCCAGCACCACCGGCGCCGCGAGCCAGCCGTAGAGCGGTCGGGCTTTCCACGCCACCAGCGCCGCCAGTGTCGCGACCGACATGTGCAGCGACGGGAAGAGATTGGTGGGCGGATCCACGAAATACGTGAGCGCCACGCCCCAGTTGTGGAACACGCTCAGGTCGAGATTCGAGAGATCGGGTCGCAAGCCCACCGAGCTGACCGGGAAGATCGCGAAGATCGCGAGGCTGATCCCGATCGTGAGGACGTATGCCTCGGCGGTGCGCCGAAAGAGCGTCGGGCAGCGCACCACGAAGAGCGGATAGAGCATCGAGGTGTAGACCCAGCTGTAGAGATAGACGGTCCACGGCCAGAACGGGATGCGATCGTCGACGGGGAGCCGCAACGAGTGGGTGCGAGCATGGTCGGTGTTGAAGCCGACCAGGTTGTAGCCGATGGCATCGAACGCGAGGACGCCCAGCGCGATCGCGATGCGGGAGCCCACGCCTTGGAGCGGGAGCGAAGCCTCGCTGCCGTCGTCGGCGTACGAGGTGACGGTTTGGTCGTAGCTCATCGGTGTCGTCGCGGTGGTTGGCGCGCGCGCGAATGCGAGGAGCGACGATTCATCACACGCCGGCGGCGGGCTCACGCGCTGGGCTGGTCGTCGAGCGGGGCGCCGGCTCCGCGGGCCACGTTCGAGATCGCACCTTCACGGCGCGTCGCAGGGCGTCCAGCGATTGGAGAACCTTGCGCCGCACGTCGAGATCGAGTCGCGGCTGCGATGCGAGGAACGCTTCCACTTCCGCGAGCGCCTGCGGGCTGCTCTGTCCGTTCACGAATGCGTCGATCCAGGCGGGCAAGAAGAAGATCTTGCGATGTTGCTTCACCCACGCAAGCTGATTCAAGGCCTTTTCGAGGTAGGGCGCGGTGAGCGCTTCCTCGCCGGGCCAGTGGAAGAAGTCGAAACTGTCCTCGGCCCACGCTTCCGGCGGCTCGCTGGGATTCGAGTAACTCTCGAAGTAGCGCCGCTTGGTGTCGGCATCGGCGGCGGCCGCCCCCACCGCATAGGCGTACCAGGCGCCGTCCTCCGCGGCCCGCTCGTCGCGCAGGCGGACGAGCCGCGCCGCCGCGCCGGGATCGCCAGCGGCGAGCAGGGGCGCCAGCGCCTCGAAGCGATCGCGCGTGCCCAGCCCGAGGCCGTCGACGACGCGCTCGCCGTCGAGCACCTGTGCCACCCACGCGAGATGCTCGGGGTCGCGCGCCAGTCGCACGATCGCGCGAAAGGTGTCGAGCTCGAGCCCGGCGAGCTCGCCCGCTTCGAGCTGGCGGACGAGCATCGCCACGGTGTCGCGACGCAGCGCTGCTGCTTCCGGCCCGTCGAGGTAGCGTTCGATGGTGCTGGCGAGCGCCGCGACGGCCTGGGCGCGGCTACCCGGGAAGCGCTCGGCCGCGAGCAGCGCGAGCGCCGCGCGACCGAAGCGGCGCGGATCGATCTCGGCCTCGCCGGTGGTTTCCCAGAGCGCCGAGAACGCGAGCGTGCGCGCCAGCGGATCGCGGATGGTGGGAAGCGCCGCGAGGAGCGCGTCCGCGGATCGTGAGTCGAGGAGGAAGCGGCCGTACGCCGTGTCGCCGGGGTTGAGAAGCACCCAGGCCGGCGCCTCGCTGCCCACCAACGCGTCCAGCTCGAGCTGGGCGCGATCGGTTCGAAGCCGGATCGTCCGCGACTCGCCGCTCGTCGTCGCCAGCAACGCGGAGAGATCGAGTGGCCAGGGGCGCGCGCGCTGCGGGGCGCCGAGCGGCGTGCTGGCGCGTCGTTGGTTCAGCTCGATACGACGAATCCGTCCCTGGTCGTCGGTGGTCCAGGTCGCGCGTACGCTCGGCATCCCGGCCTCCAGGACCCATCGTTTCGACCAGCCGTCGAGGTCGCGCGCTCCGGCCGCGGTCCATGCGTCGATCAGGTCGCGCCAGCGCGCGTTGCTCCACGCGTGCCGTTTCAGGAAGCGCTGCAGGCCGTCGCGAAAGACCTGCTCGCCGAGCCGCACCGAGAGCTCGCGCAGCACCGCGGGTGCCTTGTCGTAGACGATCTCGCCATAGGCGCTCTTGGCGTCCGCGAGGTTGGCGAGCGATTGCCAGATCGGCGTCGTGCCATCGGTGGCATCGACGCGGTAGGCGCGCTGCTTCACCCGCTGGTGGAAGCGCACCCAGGCGTGGCGCTCGGGCTCGAGCTGGTCGAGGAGCTCGTACGCCATCAGGTTCGCGAAGCCCTCCTTGAGCCAGAGATCGTCGAACCACGCCATCGTCACGAGGTTCCCGAACCATTGGTGGGTGAGCTCGTGGTAGACGAGCGTGCTCCGGTTGGCCGTCTCCAGGTCCGTGGGCCGGTGGTCGAAGACCAGCGAGTCCTCGCGGTAGAAGATCGCGCCCGCGTGCTCCATGCCGCCGTACGGGAAGCTCGGGACGAGCACGCAGTCGAGCTTGGCGAACGGATAGGGAACGTCGAAGTAGCGCTCGAGCCAGGCGAGCGCCGCGCGGTGCAGCTCGATCAGGTGCGCCGTATCCGACGCGCCGAGCTTCGCGGGGCGCACGAAGACGCGCAGCGGCGGAGTGCCGGGCACGGCGGGCGCCTCGACCACGGCGAACGGGCCGCCTGCGAACGCGAAGAGATACGTCGAGAGCGGTGGCGTCTCCTCGAAGCGCTGGCGGACGCGGCCATCGTCGAGGACGTGGGGCGCCGTGAGCGCCGCTCCGTTGGCGACCAGCCTCCAATCCGGCGGCGCCGTGAGGTCGAGCGAGAAGCGGCCCTTGAGATCGGGCTGGTCGAAGCACGGGAAGAGGCGGTGCGCGTCCGCGGGAACCAGCAACGTGTAGAAGTAGATCGAGTCGCTCGCCGGGTCGCGGAAGGCGGTGAGCGGCGCGCCTGCTGCGGCCACGGACGAACGGAAGCGCGCCACGAAGCGGTTCGAGCCGGATCGCAGCGCGCGGCGCGGGAGCACGACGTGATCCGCGACCCGCGCGCCGTGCGGGTCGACGGGCGCGCCATTGAGCGTGACGTCCCAGAGATCCTCGCCGCCGAAGTCGACGACCGCGCCGCGCTTCGGGTCGCGGGCCACGAAGTCGAGCACGACCTCGCCCTCGACGTGCGCGGCGCCAGGCCGCAGGTCGAACGAGAGCGCGTAGCGGACGTCACTCAGGTTGGCGCGGCGTTCGCGCGCCAGCTCGAGGGAGATGCCGGGCTCCGGCAGGCGAGGCCGGGCACGCGCCGCGGTCGTGACGAGGGATGCGGACAACGCGAGCGCGAGTACGAGCGGGATTCGGTGCGGCACCGTCTCTGGCGCGTGGCGGAGGGCGTCGGCTCGGTGGGTCGGGTGAGGCAGGATCGCGGACGAGGGGGGGCGATCTCCGGGGTGCCGCGTCCGGCCTCAGTCGTCGGGTGGTGAGTCGTCGGCCGAGGTGTCGCCGTCGTCGCTCGCCTCGTCGGTGTCGGTGTCCTCGATGGGAGCGCCCTGGCCGGCGGGTCGCAGCTTCTTCTCTGCGTTGCGCCGCGCGCGTTCCGCGAGCTTGTCCTGCCGCTTCTGCTGGCGAGCCAGCTCTTTCTGCCGCTTGATGGCTCCGGGATTACGCAAGTGGAGGCCTGGTCCCTTTCCGAGCCGAGCGAGTCGCCGGCTCGCTCCGAGTGTAGTCGAGACTACCCACCCGTGCCTTGGGTGCGAGCTCAGCGGCGGAAGCGGGACGGAATCGGCTCGGCGAAGGTGTGGTCGGGATGGATCCGGCGCGCGCGTTCCAGCAGCGCCTCCTCGGATTCGGGCAGGTCGGGATCGGGGACGCAGCAATCGACCGGGCAGACCTCGGCGCATTGCTCGACATCGAAGAATCCGACGCATTCGGTGCAGAGCCGTGGGTCGATCACGTAGACGTCGTCGCCTTCGCTGATCGCGTTGTTCGGGCATTCCGGCTCGCAGGCGCCGCAGTTGATGCATTCGTCGGTGATCTTGGTGGACATGGTTTCTCCCGCGAGGTGCCTGGCCTGTCTTGGCGCACCCCTGATAGTGGTAAATGAGATGCAATAATAACCGGACGCCGCGCTGCTCGTGCCGACGCTCGCGTCGGCCGCGCTGGATTCCCACGCTCAGCGGCTGCGAGCGGCGCCGCGACGCGGCGCAGCGCGCGGTCTCACCGGCAACGCATCGCGCATCTCGGCTGGACGCACCACCAGATCGCGCAGGCGCGTACCGTCGAGCTCACGCAGGAATGCGGTGGTGGCGCGCTCGAGGAGGGGCGCCAGCCGGCACACCGAGGTGATCGGGCACGAGTTGGTCCGCTCGTCGAAGCACTCCACCAGATCGAGCTGCGACTCGAGATTGCGCACGATCTCGCCGACGGTGACGTCCCAGGTGCCGGGCAGGATCCGCACGCCGCCCTGTGCGCCGCGCTTCGCCTCGACGTAGCCGAGCTCGCACAGGCGGTGCACGACCTTGAGCAGGTGATTCCACGAGACGTTGAAGAGCTGTGCGAGCTCTTCGGTCGTGACGTGCCCGTCCTCACGCGTGGCGAGGTACATGAGCACGCGCAACCCGTAGTCGGTGAACTGAGTCAATCGCACGAGAACGACTTTCTCCTCATCGTCGTTGACAGCAAGGCCGCTGCGGCGTATTGTCGCATCTAAGATGCGACAATAGATCTTCCGCCTCGAATTGCTCGGCGCTCGCGGCGATCGGGATCACGGGACTCTCTCTAACACGGAGGCGTGCCGCAATTGAGGAATTTAGAATACCAGTTATCGAGGGCGCGCGGCTTCCTCGAGCGGACGGCGCGCTGGATCGCGACCGGAGCCGCCGCGATGGCGCTGAGCAGCGGTGCATACGCCGCGAGCGACGGCGCCGCCGTTCTGCACGAGCTCGGCTGTGCCGACTGCCATGCGGTCGCCGCGCCCAAGCCCGAGGAGCGAACGCTGGCGGCCTACGCCACGCGCAAGGGACCGGATCTCTTCTACGCGGGCAGCAAGTACCGACCCGAGTGGCTGCACCGCTGGCTGGCTCATCCGATTCCGATTCGTCCCGCCGGCCTACACCCCGCGGATCGAACCCGCACCGCCGCGGACGGCGATCACCTCTCCGCCGAGGCGCTGCCTGCGCATCCCGCGGTGGCGCCGAACCGCGTGGACGCGGTGGTCTCGGCGCTCGTGAGCCTGAGCTGGGGCCGCCAGCTGACGGCGGCGGCGACGCCGACGCACGCGGCCGTTCCGCGTGCGCTCGCGGAGCTCAACTTCGTGAAGTTCAAGGGCTGCGGCTCGTGCCATCGAACGTCGAGCGCGAGCCCGCCGCTCTCGGGGCCCGATCTCGTCGACGCGTTCCAGCGCCTTCGCCCCGAGTTCCTGGCCAGCGTGATCGCGACCCCGCAGGCGTGGGATCCGGTGGCGCCGATGCCGGGCTACGGCCTCGAGCCGGTCGAGGTGGCGAAGCTCGTCGAGTACCTGCGGCTCGTGAGTGAGGAAGACCATGCCTCCCAGACTCGCTGAGCCGATGCGCTCGCGCCGCATCGTGGCGCTCGCCGCGGCCGTCACCGCGGGCGTCGCGCTGCTCGTGTCCACGTGCTGGGCGGGTGACGACGCCGCGTGGGCCGAGCTCGCGTACCGGACCTACTGCACCCCGTGTCATGGGCTGGCCGGCAACGGCAAGGGCATCAACGTGCCCGTGATGTCGGTACAGCCGCGCGACCACACCGACACCCGCGAGATGGGCACGCGCAGCGACCAGGACCTCTTCAACGCGATCACCGGCGGCGGACCGGCGGTGGGCAAGTCGGCGCTCATGCCGAAGTGGCGATCGTCGTTCAGCGACGAGCAGGTGTGGGCGCTGGTGCGGCACCTGCGGAAGCTCTCGCACACCGAGGGCGGCGCCGGTGCCGCTGGACCGGCGGCGAGCCCCGGGGCGGCGTCGGTGAGCGGCGCGGACTCGGCGATCCGACCCGTCCCCGCGCCGGTGCCAGCGCCCGTGGTGGGCGGCGCTCAGGACGTGGTCGCGCCTGCACCGCCCGAGGAGCTCACGAAGCGCTACCCGAAAGGCGAGGCGCGCAAATTCGAGATCCGGCTCGAGGAGCGCGAGCTCGAGGTCGCGCCGGGCTTCAAGACCAAGGTGTGGGCCTTCGACGGTCAAGTTCCCGGCCCGCTCATCCACGTCCGTGAGGGCGACGACGTGGAGGTGCGCTTCGTCAACCTCTCGTCCATGGAGCACACGATTCACTGGCACGGGATGCACCAGCGCGGCACGTGGCAGAGCGACGGGGTTCCCAACGTCACCCAACAGCCCGTGCAGCCCGGCGGCAGCTTCGTCTACCGGTTCGTCGCCACCCGCCCCGGGACGCTCTGGTACCACTGCCACGTCAACGTCTCCGAGCACGTGGCGCTGCGCGGCATGTGGGGACCGCTGATCGTCGATCCGCTCGAGCCCACCGAGCTCGAGAAGCAGGTGACGAAGGACGCGATCCTCATGTTCTCGGGCTTCAGCTCGTCCGTCGCCGATCGGTACGGCGTGGGCGGTGGCCCCAGCGAGGTCCGCGACTACTACGCGATCAACGGCAAGTCGTTTCCGCTGACCCAACCGCTGCGCGTGAAGAGGGGCGACGTGCTGCGGCTCCGGCTCTTCGGCGCCGGCACGAACGTCGCCTTTCACCTTCATGGGCACGACATGCTCGTCACCCACAAGGACGGGCTGCCGCTTCCCGCTCCCTACTGGGCGGACGTGATTCCGGTGGAAGAGGGCTCTCGCTACGACGTGATCGTGCGCATGGACAACCCGGGCATCTGGATGACCCACGATCACGTGGACGGACACGTCACCAACGCCGGCAAGGACATGGGCGGCTCGATGCTCGTCGTCGAGTACGAGGAGATCGAGAAACCCGCCTGGTACGTGTGGAAGGACAAACCCTACGACCCGAACTTCTACTTCAGCGAGAGCCTGAAAGCAGGCTACGGGCTCTTCGATCACCCGGGCTTCCGCGGCGCGGAAATCCCTGGCGCTCCCTGACGTATCGAATCGAGATCGTCGCCATGGCGCGCGTCGCGCCGCGGCGGAACCCATCGTTTCACCCGAGGAGAACACACACCATGCAGCACGCGATTCGACGAGCGATCACGTTGGCCGTGCTCGCGAGCCTCGCTTCCCCGGCGCTCGCGAAGACGGTCAAGGTGGAGATGACCGTGAAGGAGCTCGAGCTCCAGGTCGACAACAAGGGCACCAAGCAAAGGATGTGGACGTACGGCGGCACCATCCCCGGCCCGCTGGTGCGGGTGGCGCAAGGGGACGTGGTGGACTTCACGCTCACCAACGACGAGGCCAACAAGAACAGCCACTCGATGGACTTTCACGCGGCCATCGTCGACGTCCTCGACGAGTTCGCGGAGGTGAAGCCCGGCAACTCGAAGCATTTCACGTTCGAGGCGAAGTACCCGGGCGTCTTCATCTATCACTGCGGCGCGTCGGCGATGGTCGAGCACATCTCTCGCGGCATGTACGGGGTCATCATCGTCGATCCGAAGGAAGGCTATTCGGCGGCGTTTCCCAAGCCGGATCGCGAGTACGTGCTGGTCCAGGGCGATCTCTTCCGTGAAGGCACGTCGGTCGACGACCTGCTCGACGGCAAGAACTGGGTGGGCTCGCTCATCAACGGCCGAGTCTTTCACTACGACCCGGTCCACGATCCGAACGCCAGCCAGACGCTGGCGGCCAAGCCCGGCGAGCGCGTGCGTTTCTATTTCGTGAACGCGAACGTCAACGATCCGGTCGCGCTGCACCCGATCGCCGGCATCTGGGACAAGGTTTACGACCAGGGCAACCCGCGCAACGTGACCCACGGCTCGCAGACGTTCCTGATTCCGCCAGCTTCCGGCGCGATCTTCGATCTCGTGCCTCCCGCGGAGAAGGCCACCAACAACGCGATCGTCGATCACGCGATGCGGCGCGCGCTGCGCGGTGCCATCACCGTGCTCATGACCAACAAGGACGCCGATCCGGCCCTGGGCCACGGCGATCAAGTCTTGCTCCGCTGACCCGTCGGGTAGCGCCCCGCCCGTGCCGCGCCTCCGCGCACCGCGCGTGCGCGGCGGGGCAGGGCGTGCTCCGTCTCGATCGCACGCCGATCCCACCTCCACGAGAAGCCCGTCGATGCGCCCCGCTCGCGCTCTCGGCCTCACCCTCGCCGCGCTCTCGCTCGTCGCCGTCGCCACGTGGTGGATCGCGCCGGTCGCGCGTCGCGACCCGCCGCGCGCGGCGGCGACGGAGCGGCTGGCCACGTACCAATGCTCGATGCACCCGCAGGTCGTCGCCGCGGAACCCGGGTCGTGCCCGATCTGCGGCATGACGCTCACGCGGGTCGCGCAAGACGAGAACGAGCACGTTCCGGCACCGCCCGCGCCCGGCGGCGCCGCCGCCGACGATCACGCGTCGTTCTCGCTCGCGCCCGCGCGCGAGCAGGTCATCGGCGTCCGCACGGCGACCGTCGAGTTTCGCGAGCTTCATCGCACGCTCCACACCGGCGGGAAGGTCGCCTTCGATCCCGACCTCTACGCGGCGCTCGCCGACTACCGCGATGCGCGTGACGCTCGCGACGCGCTCACCGCCACCCAGACGGCCGAGGACCGACAACGCGCCGACGCCTTGCTGCGGAGCGCCTCGGTCCGGCTGCGGCTGCTCGGCCTGTCGATCGGCCAGCTCGAGGCGCTCGCCCGGGCGGGCTCGGATCCGACCGCGATGCTGCTTCCCGGGCAGGGCGCGTGGGTGAACGCGGATCTCCATGCGCCGCTCGTGGACCTACCGCGCCCGGGCCTGCCCGTGGTGGTGACCTCGCCGAGCGCTCCTGGCCGGGCGTTTCGCGGGCAGCTCGTCACCGTCGACACCCTCGCCACGGGTCTCGCGCGCGGCCTGCGAGTGCGCGCGCAGGTGGCGACGCCGGGTGGCGGGCTGATCGACGAGACGATCGTCCAGCTCGCGATCGAGGTGCCGCTGGGGCGCAGGCTCGCGCTACCCGAAGGCGCGCTCCTCGACACCGGGCGGCGGCGTCTGGTCTTCGTCCGTCACGCCGACGGTCGCTTCGAGCCGCGCGACGTCGTGGTCGGCCAGGAAGGCGAGGACTACGACGAGGTCCTGGCGGGGCTCGCGCCGGGCGAGCGCGTGGTGACTTCCGCCAACTTCCTGATCGATTCGGAGTCACGCTTCCGCGCTGCGCTCGCCGCCTTCGATCCGCGCGCCGACGAGCGCCCCGCCGCGGTCGACGCCGCTCGAGCCGACGCCGCGCGATGATCCGGCGCCTCATCGCGCTGAGCGCGGAGCACCGCCTCTGGGTGGTGATCCTCACGGCCGCTGCGCTCGCCGGCGCGGCGTGGACGATCGGCCGGTTGCCGCTCGATGCCATCCCGGATCTCTCCGACACGCAGGTGATCGTCTACTCGCGCTGGGATCGGAGCCCGGATGTCCTGGAGGACCAGGTCACCTATCCCATCGTGAGCGCTCTGCTCGGCGCGCCGCGGGTGAAGGCGGTGCGCGGGCTCTCGGACTTCGGCTACTCGTACGTGTACGTGATCTTCGAGGACGGCACCGACCTCTACTGGGCACGAGCGCGCGTGCTCGAGTCGCTGAGCAAGATCCAGGCGCGCCTGCCCAGCGGCGTGAAGACCGAGATCGGCCCGGACGCGACGAGCGTCGGCTGGGTCTACCAGTACGCGCTGAAGGACGTGTCCGGCGAGCACGACCTGGCGCAGCTGCGCACACTTCAAGATTGGCTGCTGCGCTATGCGTTGCAGTCGGTGCCGGGCGTGGCCGAGGTCGCTTCGATCGGCGGGTTCGTGAAGCAATACCAGGTCGACGTCGATCCGGATCTGCTGCTCGCGTACGGCATCCCGCTCACCCGGCTGCTGGACGCGGTTCGCAAGGGCAACGGCGAGACCGGCGGGCGGCTGATCGAGCTGGCGGGCACCGAATACATGATTCGGGGCCGCGGGTACGCCAGCTCGACCGAGGATCTCGGCAAGATCGTCGTGGGGGTGAACGCCGCCGACCAGAAGCCGATCCTCGTGAAGCAGCTGGCCCGGGTTCACCTGGGTCCCGACCTGCGCCGCGGCGTCGCCGACCTCGACGGCCTCGGCGACACGGTCGGCGGGGTCGTGGTGATGCGCCAGGGCGAGAACGCGCTGGCGGTCATCGATCGCGTGAAGGCGACACTCGAAGCGCTCGCGCCGTCGCTGCCCGCGGGGGTCGAGGTGGTGCCGGTCTACGACCGGGGGCCGCTCATCCGGCGCTCGATCGCCACGCTGCTGCGCGCACTCGTCGAGGAGATGCTGATCGTGAGCCTGGTGATCGTCGTGTTCCTTCGCCACCTGCCGTCGGCGATCGTCCCCATCGTCACGATTCCGGTGGCGGTGGCGCTCTCGTTCGTGCCGCTTCATCTCCTCGGTGTGACGATCAACCTGACGTCGCTGGCCGGAATCGCGATCTCCATCGGCGTGCTCGTGGACGGCGCGATCGTCGAGGTGGAGAACGCCTACAAGCGCTTGCAGGAGTGGGTGGCGGGCGGACGGATCGGGGACTTCCGCGCGGTGCGCCTCGCCGCGCTCGAGGAGGTCGGGCCCTCGGTCTTCTTCTCGCTGCTGGTGATCGCGGTGGCGTTCCTGCCGGTCTTCACGCTCGTCGATCAGGAGGGCCGGCTCTTCAAGCCACTCGCGTACTCGAAGACGCTGGTGATGGCGCTGGCCGCGCTGCTGGCGGTCACGCTCGACCCCGCGCTGCGCGTGCTGTTCACGCGCATGGATCCGGTGGTGCTGCGGCCGCGCTGGCTCGGGCGGATCGCGAATGCGCTCGTGGTCGGTCGCTATCGCGCCGAGGAGACGCACCCGGTCAGCCGCGTGCTGTTCCGGGTCTACGAGCCGGTGTGCCGCTGGGTGCTGCGGCATCCGCGCGTCACGCTCGGCGGCGCGCTGGCGCTCGTCGTCTCCACGGTGCCGGTGTTCACGCGACTCGGCTCGGAGTTCATGCCGCCGCTCGACGAGGGTGCGTTGCTCTACATGCCCACGGCGCTGCCCGGCATGTCGGTCACGGAGGCGCAACGCATCCTCGGCGTCCAGGGCCGGATCCTGCGCGGATTCCCGGAGGTGAAGACCGTCTTCGGCAAGGCGGGGCGGGTGGATTCGCCCACCGATCCGGCGCCGCTCTCGATGGTCGAGACCACCATCCAGCTCGAGCCCGAGAGCCGCTGGCGGAAGAAGCAACGCTGGTACTCCGGCGCTCCCGAGATCGTGCAACGGCCGCTGCGCTTGCTCTGGCCCGATCGCATCTCGCTCGACGAGCTGCGTGACGCGATGGATTCCGAGCTGCGCCTGCCGGGGATCCCGAACATCTGGACGATGCCGATCCGCAACCGCATCGACATGCTCTCGACGGGGATCCGCACGCCCGTGGGCATCAAGGTGCTGGGGCCGGAGTCCGCCGAGATCCAGCGCATCGGCGAGCGCCTCGAGGCGCTGCTGCGCGAGATCCCCGGCACGCGCAGCGCGGTCGCCGAGCGCACCGCCGGTGGGTACTACCTCGATTTCGTGCTGAACCGCGACGCGCTGGCGCGCTACGGAGTCGCGATCGAGGACGCCAACGCCATCATCGCGGCGGCGATCGGCGGCGAGCCGGTCACCACCACCGTCGAGGGGCGCGAGCGTTACACCGTGAGCGTCCGCTACGCGCGGGACTTTCGCGACACCGTGCAGCACCTCGCCGCGGTGCTGGTGCCGATCGAATCCGGCGGGCAGGTGGCGCTCGGCGAGCTGGCCGAGATCCGGCGCTCGGAAGGCCCGAGCATGATCCGCGACGAGAACGGTCGGCTCGCGGGCTACGTGTTCGTGGACCTGGCGGAACGCGACGTGAGCGGCTACCTCCGCGAGGCCCGCCGACGTGTGGGCGCCGAGCTCACGCTACCCGCCGGCTACACGCTGACCTGGAGCGGCCAGTTCGAGAACATGGAGCGCGTGCGGCGGCGGCTCGCCGTCGTCGTGCCGCTCACGCTCGTCCTCATCGCGCTCTTGCTCTACGCGAACACCCGTTCCGTGGTGAAAGCCGGGATCGTGATGCTGGCGGTGCCGTTCTCGCTGATCGGAGCGGTGTGGTTGCTGTGGGCGCTCGACTACCAGCTCTCGATCGCGGTGTGGATCGGCATGATCGCGCTCATGGGCCTCGATGCCGAGACCGGCGTGTTCATGCTGCTCTACCTGGATCTTGCCCTCGACGAGCGGAAGCGCCACGGCCGGCTGCGCTGTCGCGGCGACCTGGACGACGCGATCGTCGAGGGCGCCGTGAAGCGCGTCCGTCCCAAGCTGATGACGGTCCTGGCGGCGTTCCTGGGGCTCTTGCCGCTCATGTGGTCGACGGGAACCGGCGCCGACATGATGAAGCGCGTCGCCGCGCCGATGGTGGGTGGGCTCGCGACCTCGTTCGCCCTCGAGCTTCTCGTCTATCCGGTGCTCTACGCGTGGTGGAAGTCGCGCGGCCCTGACTTGCGGGCCGTTCCGGGTTAAGCCAACGTCGGTTGGCCATGGCGGAACGGGACTCGGCTCGCACGCTCGATCCGGCGGAGCTCGCCGGCGGCGACTCCAAGCGCTGGCTCGACTACCTCTCGGCCGACGAGATCCGTGAGCTGCGCCAGATGCACGACTGGCGCTCGTGGGCGTCGCTTGTCACGGATTGGGGGCTGATCGGCGCGGCGCTGGCGCTGGTCGCGCGCTTTCCCAACCCGCTGAGCGTGGTGCTGGCCGTCGCCGTGATCGGCACCCGTCAGCTCGGGCTGGCGATCCTGATGCACGAAGCGTCGCACCGGACGCTGTTTCGCGGTCGCGGGCTCAACGACTGGGTAGGCACGTGGCTGTGCGCGTATCCGATCTGGAGCGACCTCGCGCCCTATCGCCGCTATCACCTCCAGCATCACGCGAAGAACTGGACCGCCGAGGACCCCGACCTCGGTCTCGCGGCACCGTTCCCCGTCACGCCGTCGAGCATGCGGCGCAAGATCGTGCGCGATCTGACGGGCCGGACCGCGCTGAAGCGCGTGGTCTACACGCTCGCCCGCCACACCGGACGCATCCCCGATCTCACGGGCGGCGCCGTTCAGCCCTCGCGCGCGAGCCTGGTGGGCGTGGCCGTGACCAATCTCGCGCTCGTTGCGTTGCTCGCTGCTGCCGGCCACCCCGCGCTCTACCTGGTCTGGGTGGCGGCTTGGCTCACGACGCACCATCTCGTGATCCGGCTGCGCTCGATTGCCGAGCACGCGATGATCCTCGATCCCGGCGATCCGCTGCGCAACACGCGGACCACCCTCGCGAGCGGCTGGGAGCGATTGCTGCTCGCGCCCAACTACGTGAACTATCACCTGGAGCACCACCTCGTCATGACCGTGCCGCACTACCAGCTGCCGCGCATGCACCGCTTGCTTCGCGAGCGTGGCGCGCTCGATCACGCTTGCGTCGCCGAGGGATATCTCGGCGTGCTGCGCCTCGCCGCGAGCAAGCCCGAGCGGGGGTTCGCGGCGCCCGCGCCCGCGAACGAACGCGCCGGGTCCTCGCCGCGTTGAATCGGCTCGCCGGCCGCACGGCTGCTGCGGCGCCTCGGTGAGGTGCCGCTCACGGAGCGCGGCCGCGCGCGGGTCGCTCGCCCGGCGGCTGCAGAAACCGCACTCGCGGACGTGCGGAAATCAGACGAGCGCCAAGCCGGCTGTTCTCGAACGCGACAGTCGTGCCCTGGGCGCGACCCGGGCCGATTCGTGCGCGCGCGGAAACATCGAATGAATTCGAGCCGACCGTGCGAGGTCGCCGGGGCGTGCAGTGAGCCGGTGGCTGCGGCGCAGCGTTTGCGATGACGATTCGGCGCCCCATTCGTGACGTGCGGAGGATGCCGCGATGGCCGAGCTCGATCGCGCCACAACTCAGGGTCTCTGGCTTCGGGTCGAAGGGACGAGCGCTCGATCGCTGCCCCGCACGCAGGTCGCTGCGATCGTGCTCGCCGCCGTCGAGCAGATTCCCCCACCCGAGACCAGCGAGTGGCTCGCTGCTCCCGCGGCCGCTGCTGGCCCGCTCGACACGGTCGACACACGCCGCGTGACCGCGCTCCTCGTCTACTGCTACAGCCATGGTGTCCTGTCGTCGCGGGCCATCGAGGCCGCCAGCAGCACGGACCCGGTGGTTGCGCTGCTCGCGGCTCGGCCGCGTGACCCGGGTGAGCTGCGCGCGTTTCGGCGAGCCCATCACGCCGCGCTGGGAGCGGTGTTCGTCGAGGTGTACCGGCGCTGCGCGGCGATGGGTCTCGCGAAGCTCGGCCAGGTGATGCTGATCGAGCGCGACTCGCCGCTCCGCGCCACCGGAACGCGCGGGATCGGGGGCGAGCCGCGCGAGCTTCGCGCCCTGTCGCTTGGCGTCGCGGACACCGAGCGGCTGCTGGCGGAAGCGGAGCAGGAAGATCGCGACGATGACGTGCTGCTGGGCGCGAGCCAGCGCGAGCCGTCGCTCGCCGGCGCGCTCGCAGGTCAGGCGAGCGGCGCCGCGCGGCTGCACGCGATGCTCGCTCAGCTCGACTCCCGCGCCCACGCGCGGTGACGCCGCGTCCGCCCAATCGCGAGCGGTCCTGCGGAGACGGCTCGTCACACCCAGCGGCGCACGGCGCGCGCGTAGCTCGCGTACGCGTCACCGAACTTCTGGAGCAGCGCGCGTTCCTCCGGCTCGATCTGAAACCGGTTCAGGTAGGCGACGTAGCCAGGCACCAGGAAGAACGCGAGCGTGTGCGCCAAGTGGAGGCCCCACGCGAGAAGCAGCAGCGCGAACCCGACGTACATCGGGTTGCGGCTGATTCGGTAGACACCGCGGGTCACGATCGCCGACGCCGCCTCCGGCCGCGTCGGATCGACCGTGGTGTGCGCGCGTCGAAACTCGTAACCACCCGCGAGGATGAAGCTCGCGCCGCCGATCGTGCATGCGAGCGCGAGGCCTTGATTCCACGGGATGGCGAGCGTGAGCGCCGGCAACGCCCGCGCCACCACCCACATGGCCACGGCGGCAGCGATGAGCAGGGCGCCGGGTGGGATCTTGTGCTCGAGCGACGTCATGACCACGCTTCCGGGTCCCTATCTGGCACCGAGACCCCCGCCGTGTCACGCCGCCCGATCCGCCGATCGTTTCCGCGCACCAGTGCACGCTGGATCGCCTCTCGAGGCGAGCGATTGGCGTGACTCGAGAGCTGCTGTCGGTCACCGTTGGCGCTGGTGTCACCGAGGGGCGCGTCGAGATCGTCGGCGACGAGCACGGCGGATCGCCAAGCGTGGTCGCGGCTTCTTCTCGATCGTTCGATGGTGGGGGCGATCGCTCGCCCATCGTGAAGCATGCCATCCTGCGACGCCGTCTTCCCGCACTCGTTGGTCGCTTGATGGATGATCGTGGCCGGGACCCTCACCGTCGCATTCCGTGCAGTGCCGCGTGGGCTGTGCACGTGACCCATCGCGTGAAAGCCCGTTGCGGCAGTTGAGCGCGGCGACGGACGGACGGTAGCGAACATGCCGATCCAGGTTGGCGAGATCGAGGCGCTCTTCCGGTACCCCGTGAAGTCCATGAGCGGCGAGCTTCTCGAGGTTGCCGATTTGGGCTGGCACGGCGTCGACGGCGACCGGCGCCTGGCGTTCCGTCGTCTCGACGATCGGAGCGGTTTCCCCTGGCTGACGGCCTCCAAGCTGCCGGAGCTGGTTCGCTTCGCACCACGGCGGCGGGGCACAGCGGACCCTGGAAGCCTTCCCACGCACGTTCGCACGCCGGAAGGCGAGGAACTGACCGTGTTCGGCGAGGAATTGGCGACGGAGGTCGGTCGCCGGCACGGTTCGCCGGTCGAGATGGTGCACCTCAATCGTGGGATCTTCGACGAAGCGAGCATCTCGGTGATCACCTCGAGCACGGTCGGCGAGATCGGCCGGCTCGCCGCTCAGCGCCCCGACGTCCGGCGATTCCGCCCGAACATCCTGATTGCCTCGACGCGATCGATCCCGTTCGAGGAGGACGAGTGGGTCGGTGGCGTGCTCTCGTTCGGGGAAGCCAACGAGGCCGCCGCCGTCTGCATCACGAATCGCGACGAGCGCTGCTCGATGGTGAGCTTCGACCCCGATTCGGCGCGCCCCGACGCCGAAGTGCTGAAGGCGATCGTTCGGGTCAGGGACAACCAGGCCGGAGTCTACGGCGCCGTCACTCGACGGGGACGCCTCACGATCGGGCTGCCCGTGTTCTTCGAACCGGCGGCCGCGGATCGGCGGCGCCAGTGAAGCAGACGAGATCTCGTCCAGTGAGCGCCGCGCGACGACGGCACTCGACGGACGGTGCAGCGCTCAACCGTCGCCGGCGGCGGCCTTCTTGGGTTGCCAGTTGGCGACGCTGGCCGTCAGGTAATCGCGATTGAGGCGCGCGATGAAGTCCACCGAGATGCTCTTGGGGCAGGCGGCCTCGCACTCGCGGTGGTTCGAGCAGGAGCCGAACCCCTCTTCTTCCATCTGAGCGACCATCTTCTCGACGCGGTCGTGGCGCTCGGGCTGGCCCTGCGGCAGCAGGCCCAAGTGCGAGACCTTGGCGGCGACGAAGAGTTGCGCCGCGGCGTTCGGACAAGCCGCGACGCACGCGCCGCAGCCGATGCACTGCGCCGCGTCCATCGCCAGATCCGAGGACTTCTTGGGGATCAGCATGGAGTTGGCGTCGACGGCGCACCCGGTGGGGGCGGTGATGAAGCCCCCCTGCTGGATGATGCGATCGAAGGCGCTGCGGTCGACGACCAGGTCCTTGAGGACGGGGAACGCGCGCGCGCGCCACGGCTCGAGCGTCAGCTCGTCGCCGTCCTGGAACGAGCGCATGTGGAGCTGACAGACGGTGGTGCCGCTGTCCGGGCCGTGGGCGTCGCCGTTGATGACGAATCCGCACGAGCCGCAGATGCCCTCGCGACAGTCGTGATCGAAGGCGATCGGCTCCTCGCCGTTCCCGATGAGCTGCTCGTTGAGCACGTCCAACATCTCCAGGAAGGACATGTTGGGATTGGCGTTCGGGACGACGTACTTCACGAGCTGCCCGGGCTTGTCCTTGCCCGGCTGGCGCCACACGTGGAGGGTCAGCTTCATTTGTAGCTCCGCTGGCTCGGATGCACGTGCTCGAAGGCGAGCGGCTCGGTGTTGCGGATGGGATCCCGTCCCGGACCCGCGTACTCCCAGACCGCCGAGTGGCTGAAACGCTCGTCGTCGCGTTTCGCTTCACCTTCCTCGGTTTGGAACTCCTCGCGGAAATGGCCGCCGCACGATTCCTGGCGCGTCAGCGCGTCGCGCACGAGCAGCTCGCCGAGCTCGAGGAAGTCGGCGACGCGTCCGGCCTTTTCGAGGCTCTGGTTCAGGCTCTCGCCTGCACCCAGCACCTTCACGTTCGACCAGAACTCCTCGCGCAGCGCCGGGATCTTCGTGAGCGCCAGCTCGAGGCCCTGCTGGTTCCGGGCCATGCCGCAGTACTCCCACATGATGTGGCCGAGCTCGCGGTGGAAGGAGTCGACGCTGCGCTTTCCTTGGATCGAGAGCAGCTTGGCCGTCTGCTGCGCGACGCCCTGCTCGGCGGCGACGCACTCGCTGTGAGCGGCGTCGAGCTTGTCGAGCTTGTAGCTCGCGAAGTAGTTGCCGATCGTGTAAGGCAACACGAAGTAACCGTCGGCCAAGCCCTGCATGAGCGCCGAGGCGCCCAGCCGATTGGCGCCGTGATCGGAGAAGTTCGCTTCGCCGATGACGAAGAGGCCGGGGACGGTGCTCATCAGGTTGTAGTCCACCCACAACCCGCCCATCGTGTAGTGGATCGCCGGGTAGATCCGCATCGGAACCTTGTACGGGTTCTCGCCGGTGATCTTCTGGTACATCTGGAAGAGGTTGCCGTAGCGCTCGGCGACGCCCTGCTCGCCCAGGCGCTGCACCGCGTCGCGGAAATCGAGATAGACGCCGCGACCGGTCTCGCCGACGCCGCGGCCCTCGTCGCACATGACCTTGGCGTTGCGCGACGCGACGTCGCGCGGCACCAGGTTGCCGAAGCTCGGGTAGCGCCGCTCCAGGTAGTAGTCGCGCTCGGCTTCCGGGATCTGCTCGGGGGAACGCTTGTCGCCCTTCGCCACCGGCACCCAGATCCGTCCATCGTTGCGCAGCGACTCGCTCATCAGCGTGAGCTTCGACTGGTGGTCGCCGGTCACCGGGATGCACGTGGGGTGGATCTGCGTGAAGCAGGGATTCGCGAGTCCGGCGCCGCGCTTGTACGCACGCCAGATGGCGGTTGCGTTCGAGCCCTTGGCGTTGGTCGAGAGGTAGTAGACGTTTCCGTAGCCGCCGGTGCCGAGGACGACCGCATCCGCCACGTAGGTCTCGATCTTTCCCGTCACCAGGTTGCGGGTCACGATGCCGCGCGCGCGGCCATCGATCACCACCAGATCGAGCATCTCGGTGCGCGGAAACATGCGCACCTGACCGAGACCGATCTGCCGCGACAGCGCTTGATACGCGCCGAGCAGCAATTGCTGGCCGGTCTGGCCGCGGGCATAGAACGTTCGCGAGACCTGCGCGCCGCCGAACGAGCGGTTGGCGAGCTGACCGCCGTACTCACGCGCGAACGGCACGCCCTGCGCCACGCACTGGTCGATGATGTTCACGCTGATCTGCGCGAGGCGATAGACGTTCGCCTCGCGGGCGCGGAAATCGCCGCCCTTCACCGTGTCGTAGAAGAGCCGATAGATCGAATCGCCGTCGTTTCGATAGTTCTTGGCGGCGTTGATGCCACCCTGGGCCGCGATCGAGTGCGCGCGCCGCGGGCTGTCCTGGTAGCAGAAGCAATCGACGGCGTAGCCCAGCTCGGCCAGCGAGGCGGCGGCCGAAGCCCCCGCCAGGCCCGATCCCACGACGATGATGCGGTATTTCCGCTTGTTGGCGGGATTGACGAGCTTGAGCTCGAAGCGGTGCCGATCCCATTTCTCTTGGATCGACCCCGACGGAATCTTGGCGTCGAGCTGCATGTGAAAAACCCTCCGCGCGACGTCGACTCAGTGAATCAGGCCGAGGACGACGCCGATCGGAACCGCGAGGAACCCCAGCACCAGCAACACCGCGAAGGCCGCCGCGAACAGGTTCCGGCACGCATTCCACTTGGGATGGTTGAGACCGAGCGTTTGAAACAGGCTCCACAGGCCGTGGAAGAGGTGCGAGCCGAGGGCGAGCATCGCGACGACGTAGATGCCCACCACGGCGAGGTGGCCGCGGAAGCCGCTGACGACGTTGCCGAACGCGTCACCCGGACGGAAATTCGGGTGCGCCTGGCCGGTCGTGAAGTGCAGGATGTGGAACACGACGAACGCGAGCAGCAGCGGCCCGGTGATGATCATCGTCCGGGAGACGGCGCTCGTCTCGGGGCTCTTGCGGTAGGCGTAGCCGACCGGGCGCGCGAAGCGGTTGCGCAGCGTCAGGGCGACGGTGGCGGCGACGTGAACGGCCAACGCCGCGAGCAGCACCAGCCGTGCGACCCACAGGAGCTGCCCGTGGTCGAAGATCGGCGCGCCCATCTCCCGAAGGTGCTCGGCGTATTGATTGAGCTTCGACGCGCCCTGGTAGGCCTTGAGATTGCCGGCCATGTGGGCCAGCACGAAGCCGAAGAGAACCAGCCCCGTGATGGCCATCGAGGCCTTCTTCCAGATCGTCGAAGCGAGCGCGGAACGTCCCGAGCTCATGGTCAACATCCTCTCGCTGAGGGGGTCGTGAGCAACGTGTATACAGCATACACGTCCGAAGTGTCGATTCGATGGCACGGAATCGTAACGCCCTGGGGCTGCGCTTGCCGCACACTAGGCCTCGGCCGAGCCGCTCGACTCATCGTCTGGAGGGGTTGGGGCCGTACCCGCCGCCGTGGCCGAATCGGTGCGGCGCGACGCCCGAAAGCGCGCCAGCAGCTCGCTGCGGACGTGCTCGCCGACGGGATGGGTCGGCAGTTGCGCCAGCGCGTCGCGGGCGCGGTCCAGTTGCTCGAGGTACGTGCGGCAGGATGGGCAGCGTTCCACGTGCTGCCGGAACCGCCTCGTCTCGACAGGCGAGAGGCGCGCTTCCGCGTAGCTGGTCGCCGCTTCCGTCACCTCGGCGCACGTCATCGCCGCGGATCGCTCGCGCTCGCCCATGTAACCGAGCCTAGCAGGGCCCGCAGGGCCCAGCAGAGTCGCGTCGTGCGGGGGCTCGAGCGGTCGGAAGCGCCGCGCGGCAGCAGCGGCGACGCGCGACCACCCGCGGTCTCCCGCGCCTGTTAGCCTGATCGCTCGATGGCGGCGAGCGACACGCTGAGGTCTTCCCGCGAGCCTCAGGCGGCCGCGCGGCCGCGGGTGGTCATCGTCGGCGGCGGCTTCGGGGGCCTTTACGCCGCCCGCGGGCTCGCCCGCGCGCCCGTCGACGTGACACTCGTCGATCGACGCAATCACCACCTCTTCCAGCCGTTGCTCTACCAGGTGGCCACCGCAGGGCTCTCCCCGGGTGACATCGCCCAGCCGATCCGCGCGATCCTGCGCGACCAGTGCAACCTCACCGTGCTTCTCGCCGACGCGCGCGCGGTGGATCTCGCGCGGCGCCGCGTGGTGCTCGTCGACGGCGAGCTTCGCTACGACCACCTCATCCTCGCCACCGGCGCCACGCATGCGTACTTCGGCCACCCCGAGTGGGCGGAGCTCGCGCCTGGGCTCAAGTCGCTCGAGGATGCCATCGCCATCCGCAGCCGCTTTCTCTCCGCCTTCGAGGAGGCGGAGCGCGAGCGCGACGCGCGGCGCCAGCAGGCGTTGCTCACGTTCGTGATCGTGGGCGCCGGTCCGACGGGTGTCGAGCTCGCGGGCACGATGGCGGAGATGGCGCGGGTCTGCCTCGCCAGCGATTTCCGCTTCATCGACCCGACGCTCGCGCGCGTCATCCTGTTCGAGGGCGGGCCGCGGGTGCTGCCCACCTACACCGAGCCGCTCTCGGCGAGCGCGAAGCGGCAGCTCGAGCGCCTCGGCGTGGACGTACGCGTGGGTGCGACCGTCTCGGACATGGGGCGCGGCTGGGTGGAGAGCGGCGGTGAGCGAATCGAGACGGAGTGTGTGTTCTGGGCCGCTGGTGTCGCGGCCTCACCGCTCGGGGCTTCGCTCGGCGTGCCGCTCGACAAGGCGGGTCGCGTGATCGTCGAAAGCGACCTGTCGGTTCCCGGGCACCCGGAGGTCGCGGTGATCGGCGATCTGGCGAGCGTCGCGAAGCGGGACGGCTCGCCCGTGCCGGGAGTGGCGCCTGCGGCGATCCAGATGGGGCGCTACGCCGCGGCTCGTGTGCGCGCCGCCGTCGCCGGTCGCTCCGTCGCGCCGTTTCGTTATCGCGACAAAGGCAGCCTCGCGACCATCGGCCGCGCGGCGGCCGTTGGCATGGCTGGCCCGCTTCGATTCACCGGCTTCACCGCATGGCTCGCGTGGTTGCTGGTGCACCTCTATTTCCTGATCGGCTTTCGCAATCGCGTCATCGTGCTCATCCAGTGGGCGTGGGCGTACCTGACGGCCCAGCGTGGCGCGCGGCTCATCACGCACTACGCGCCGGTGGCCTTGCTGCTGGCGTGCGTGAGCGCGGGTTGCGCCACCTATCGCGTGGACCGGGTGAGCATCGGCGTCGACGGCACGCAGGGAAACGGCAGCTCGGGGTTCGCGGCACTCTCGGCGGACGGCGGCACGGTGGCCTTCCAGTCGGACGCGGACAACTTGGTGCCGGACGATCGCAACCGCGTGTCCGACGTCTTCGTGCACGCGCGCGCCTCGCGGCGCACCGAGCGTGTGAGCGTCGATTCGAAAGGGCGCGAGGGAGACGACGAGAGCACCCACGCGGCGATCTCCGCCGACGGTCGATTCGTGGCCTTCGAGTCCGCGGCCACCAATCTCGTGCCCCGCGATTCCAACGGCGCGAGCGACGTGTTCCTGCGCGACCGCAAGACCCGCACCACCGAGCGCGTGAGTGTCGCGAAGGGCGGCGCGGAGGCGAACGACGCGAGCGGCTCGCCCGCGCTCTCGGCCGACGCGCGCTACGTGGCGTTCCAGTCGGTGGCCACGAATCTCGCTCCCGGGAGCCCACGTCTTTCGCGCATCTACGTGCGTGATCGCACCAAGAACGAGACCGAATGCGTGAGCGTCAACGACGAGGGCCAGCTCGCGAACAACGACTGCGACAGCCCCGCGATCTCGTCGGACGGCCGCTGGGTCGCGTTCGTGTGCAACGCCTGGAACATGGGAGTGGCCATGCGCGGCACCGCCAAGCAGGTCTACCTGCGCGATCGCAAGGCGCGTCGCACCTGGCTGCTCAGCCAATCGCTCGACCACCATCCCGGCGACTGGATGAGCTGGCAGCCGCGCGTCGCCGCCGACGGCACCACCGCCTTCGAGACCTACGCCACCAACCTGGTGCGCGACGACGCCAACGGCACGGGCGATGTGGTGCTCGCGATACCCGGTGTCGCGCCGCTCGAGCTGGTGAGCGTCGGCGACGACGATCGTCCCGCGAACGGGGCGTCGATGGCGCCGTCGCTCTCGGCGCACGGCCGGTACGTGGTCTTCTCGTCGTCGGCGACCGACCTGGTGTCGTCGGACTCGAACGGCAAGGTCGACGTCTTCCTGCGCGATCGCAAGAGCGGCGAGATGGAACGCGTGAGCGAGGCCGCCGACGGCACCGCCGCCGACGGTGACAGCTGGTTTCCGGCGATCTCGAGCGACGGCTTGATCCGCGCCTACGAGTCGAACGCCACCAACCTGGTTCCCGGTGACACCAACGGCTATCCGGACGTGTTCGTGCAGCAGGTCGAGCCGCCCTTCTGAGCGCGGGTTGGCGTGAACGGCTTCGCTCCGAGCGCGCGCGGGTCGGTCCGCGGCGTGCTGCTGGCGGTCGCGCTGGCGGCGGCGTCGCAGAGCGGCGTGGTCCGGGCGGCGGAACCGACGGCGCGGGCCTGGGTCCTCGACCATGGTGAGGTGCGCGCCGTGCCCGAGTCTTCGGGTTCGGCGTCGGTTGGCGCCGCCGCGTCCGACGCGGTGCGCGGCTTCCCGACGGGCTCGCTGCTCAAGCCGTTCGTCGCCCAGGCGTGGGCGGCTGCGCACCCCGGCGAGCCGACTCCGCGCCTGCGCTGCGCCGGTGGCGCCACCTGCTGGCGTCCGTCGGGGCACGGCGAGCTGGGGCTGGCGCGCGCGCTCGAGCTCTCGTGCAACGCGTACTTCCGCGCGCTCGCCGCGGACACGCCGCGCGAGCTCCTCGAGGCGGTGATCGCGGACCAGCGCTTCGACGTGCCGCGACCGCTCACGCCCGATCTCGCGATCGGGCTCACGCAGCCGGGACCGCCGGAGGTCGCGGTTCGCGCCACACCCGCCGCGCTGCTCCTGGCGTTCGGCGCGCTGGCGCGCACGCCGTGGCCACGCGGCGATGCGGTGCGTCGCGAGGTGCTCGCTGGCTTGCGCGAATCGGCGCACGTCGGCACCGCCGCGGGCTTGCGTGCCCGCGGCCTGCTGGCGAAGACCGGCACCGTGCCCGCGCTCGACGGCGCGCCGCTGGCGACCTCCGGCCTGGCGCTCGCCTTCGACGAGAGCGGCTGGGCCGTGCTCCTGCTGCTCGATCGCGGCACCGGTCGCGAGGCCGCCACACGGCTCGCACGCGCGTTGCCCTCGTTGCGTCCAGGGACGGTCGTCGCCGCGCGCGCTTCCCCAGCGCCAGTCGGCCCGCTCCGCTCGGCGGCGCCGGTACCCGCGTCGCCCGCGCGCACCGCGTGGAGCTGGTCGCCAGCAGCCGGGCTCGAGCCGCCACCCGTTCGCGTGGCGCTCTTCGGCGAGCTCGCGCCCGCGGCGCTCGTCGCGCGCAATATCGGCGCGGCACCGGCGCCCCAACGGCACGGTTTCGCCGGCCCCGGTGCCTCGCTTGCGCTCACGCCCGGGGACACCCTCGGGCCTGCGCTGTGGGACCTCGCCGTCCCGGCGTTTCGCTTGAATCGCGTCGTGTCGGGATCGATCCGGGTGGCGAGCACGTCCTCGCGCGTGCTCCGGCCCATCCTCGAGACGCCGGCGCGCGACTACGTGAGCGGCGTCCTCGCCGCCGAGCTGCCGAGCCCCGAGATGGCCGCGCTGCGGTCGGATCTGGGTGCAGCCGTGCTGCGACTGCTGATGCGCGGGCCGCGTCACCCGGATGCGGACGTCTGCGACACCACCCATTGCGCGTGGTTCATCGGCCGTGGCCCGCGGGTGTCTTGGGCCGATCCTCGCCATCCCGTGGCGATCGAGGGCCGGCGTCGCGACGACCCGACACGGCTCGCGCTGGTCACGCCCGCCGAGTGGGAACGCGCGAAGGCGCTGGCGCGCGAAGACGGCCCCGCCGTGTGGACCGCGCATTGCGGCGGCATGCCGCTCTCGCCGCACGCCGTGTGGGGAAACGGCGATCGGCGGGTCTGGGTGTGCCCGAGGCATGGGACCACACCCACGGATCCGTGGAGCCGAACGTGGTCGAACGAGGCGCTTGCGCGCGCCTTCGGCGGTCGCGTCGTCGAGATGGCGCTGGAGGAGCCCGACGGGGTGTGGACGCTACGCGTGCGGGTGGCCGGCGGCGCGAGCCGCGCGCTTCGCTACGACGAGGCGCATCGCGAGCTCGCCGCCGCCCTCGGCTGGGACGCGCTGCCCAGCCCGGCCACGCGCATCGCGCCCTCCGCGAGCGGGTTCCGCGCCGAAGGCTTCGGGCACGGCCACCGCGTGGGGCTGTGTCTCGCTGGATGACTCGGCATTCGCTGCGGCGGAGGTCGCGGGCGGCGGACGAGGCCGTGGGGGCTTTCGAACGGGTCGAATGGGGGAATGCCCAGCCCGCGCTCGTGCGCCGCGTCTCTCGCTTCTCTTGGCGACCCCGACCGAGCGCGAGCTGGCGATCGCGGTGCTCCCGGTCGCGATGCGTCCTTCGCGATGGGCCGCGCGTCACCCCGCGCGGAGCTCACCCCGGCAGCTTCGCCGCGACGAGCTGGTTCACCGCCTTGCCGTCGGCGCGGCCCTTGACCCGCTCCATCACCGCCTTCATCACACGGCCCATGTCCTTCTTGGAGGTGGCGCCGAGCTCCGCCACCACGGCCTCCACGACCCCGGCGAGCTCGGCGGCGTCGATCTGCGTGGGCAGGTAGCTCTCGAGGATCGTGATCGCCGACTTTTCCTTGTCGGCCAGATCCGTGCGATGGCCCTTCTCGAATTGCTCGATCGAGTCCTTGCGCTTCTTGACCCCGCTGGCGATCGCCGCGAGCACCTCGTCGTCGGTGAGCGTCGAGCCCGCGCCCTTCTGAACGCGCAGGTTCTTGAGATCGGCGATCACCATGCGCAGCACCCACACGCGCTCGGTGTCCTTCGCCTTCATCGCCGTGGCGAGGTCTTCCTGCAGCTTCTGATCGAGCGCCATGGGCCAATCCTCCGGTGAATCGCGGGTATCGCCGCGAGTATAGTCGCGCCCTCGCGGCGCCCCCGCGGCTCGCGAGCGAGCGTGCGACACCGACGGCGAGGAGAAACCCGATGGCGGGCTTGTTGTACGGGCTGGAAACGGTGTTCCGGCTGTGGATGCTGGTCGACTGCGCGCAGCGCGGCGGGGGCTATTACTGGTATCTGATCCTGTGGGTTCCCTTCGGACCGCTCGCGTATTTCCTCGTGGTCAAGATCCACGACTACGACTTGCGTGGCTTGAAGCGGGCGCTTCGAATCGATCGCCCGCCGAGCGTCGCCACGTTGCGATTCCGGCTCGGCGAGACCCACACTCCCGCCAACAAGCTGGCGCTCGGCCAAGCGTTGGTGAGCGCCAAGCAAGACCTGCCGGAAGCCATCGAGCTCTTCCGCGAGGTGCTGCGCTGGGATGCCGACGAGCGCCGCGCGCAGTACGGGCTGAGCCTGGCGCTCGCGCAGCAGGGCGATCAGGCCGGCGCGCTCGACGTTCTCGCCAAGCTGGTGGCGCGCGAGCCCAAGTTCCAGGACTATCAGGCGTGGCTGGAGCTGGCGGAGCTTCGCTGGCAGACGGGTGATCGCACGGGAGCGGTCGCCGATCTCGAGGGGCTGGTCGCCCAGACGGCGCGCCTCGAGCACCGGTTGAAGCTCGCCACGCGTCTCGCCGAGCTCGATCGCAAGAGCGACGCGAGGCAGCTCTTGGAGCAGGCGCTCGAGACCTACAAGCATTCGCCGCGCTACATCCAGCGCCGCGACGCGCGCGCTCGCCGCGGCGCCCGAAAGCTGCTCGCGGCGCTCTCCGCCTGAGCACGGCGACGCCGAGGTGGCTGCGCCCGGACTGCTTCCCGGGCATTTTTCGGGAACGAATCGAATCTTCGCTGGTTCGATTTCGTCCCAACGGGGCTCGCGCCGGTTGGCTTGACGCCTGCCGTGGCCGGTGATTGTTTCCCGCGGCCTCGGCTTTTTCGCCAGCCGCCAACGCGTTCTCGCAAATGATCGAAGCGGATCGACTCAGCAAATTCTACGGCTCGCGCGCCGCCGTCTCCGACCTCTCGTTCCGGATCGAATCCGGCACCGTGGTCGGGTTTTTGGGGCTCAACGGCGCGGGCAAGACCACCACGCTGCGCTTGCTCGCGGGCGACCTCGAGTCGTCGGTCGGCACGATCCGGATCGGTGGGGTGGACTTGAGCGCCAACCCGCGGCAGGTCAAGCAACGCATCGGCTTCCTGCCCGACCAGCCGCCGCTCTATCCGGAGATGACGGTGCGCGCGTACCTCCGTTACGCGGGCGCCATTCGCGGCATGAGCGCGCGCGACCTCGACTCGCGCGTCGGCGAGGTCGAGCGGCTGGTGAAGGTGGAGGACGTCGCGCGTGATCTCGTGTCGACGCTCAGCCACGGCTATCGCCAGCGCCTCGGCATCGGTCAAGCCATCGTCCACCGCCCCGAGCTGGTGATCCTGGACGAGCCCATCTCGGGCCTCGATCCGGTGCAGATCACCGAGATGCGCGAGCTCATCCGCGCGCTGGCGGGCAGCCACACCGTGTTGCTCTCGAGCCACATCCTCACCGAGATCAGCCAGACCTGCGATCGGATCCTGGTGATGGGCAAGGGCCGGATCATCGCCGACGGCACCGAGGACGAGCTGCGCCGCAAGTTGATCCCGGGCGGCGTCGTGGACGTCACGGTGCGTGGTGACGCGGTCACGGTGCGCGGTCGCCTGGCGGGGCTGAGTGGCGTGCGCGGCGTCGAGATCCTCGGCGAGGGCAAGGGCTCCGAGGCGGGCACCGTGCGGCTGCGGGTGCAAGCGGAGAGCGACGTGCGCGAGGCGATCGCACGCAAGATCATCGAGGGTGGATTCGGGCTGCTCGCGCTCGGCGACTCCGAGCACGAGCTCGAGGACCTCTTCGTCGAGCTGACCCGAGGTCAGTCGCGGGCGTCCGCATGATCCGAAACGTGTTCCTGGTGCTGCGCCGCGAGCTGGTGGCGTTCTTCGCGAGCTGGACGGGCTACGCCATCGCCGCCGCGGTGCTGGTGGTCGACGGGTTGCTCTTCAATGGCCTGGCGTTGGGCAGCGGCAAGCAGCTCTCGGCCGAGGTCGTCCGGCAGTTCTTCTACTTCTCGTCCGGCACCACCATGATCACCGGCATCTTGCTGTCGATGCGGCTGGTCGCCGAGGAGCGCGGCTCCGGCACCATCGTGCTGCTGCGCACCTCGCCGCTCTCGAGCACCGAGATCGTCCTCGGGAAGTTCCTCTCGGCGCTGGCCTTCCTCGCGTTCATCACGCTCTCCACCCTCTACATGCCGCTGCTGGTGATGGTGCACGGCAAGATCTCGCCGGGGCACCTCGCGGCGGGCTACGGCGGGCTCTTGCTGCTCGGCGCGGCGAGCATCGCGATCGGCCTGTTCGCCTCGACGCTGGCGCGCGTGCAGGTCGTGTCGGCGATCGTCGGCGGCGCGATTCTCGTGGGCATCCTGGTGCTGTGGTTCGTGGCGCGCAAGGCCGAGCCGCCCGTCTCCTCGATCCTGGTGGCCCTGGCGCTCTACAGCACGCATTTCGAGCCGTTCATGAAGGGCGTCGTTCACCTCAAGGACGTCGTCTACTACCTGTCGCTGACGTATTTCTTCCTGTTGCTGTCGGCGCGCTCGCTCGACGCGCAGCGCTGGGACTGAGCCATGAGCGGCGAGGCGCGTTCGGCGCGGTGGAGCCGCGAAGGCACGGGGCTCACGTCGGCCTTCTTCCTGGGGTCGGCGGCGCTCTTGATCGGCGAGCGGTTGCTCGCCGGTTCGTCCGCTGCGCGCTTCGCCTTCACCACGGCGGCGTGCGTGCTCGTGCTGGCGAGCTTCCTGGCGCGGACCTGGCTCGCGCTCCGCGGTCCGCAAGGATCGCGCGCCGCCAACCGGATCCTGGCGAAGGCGCACCTCGCCGGCGTGCTCGCGTTCGCGGTCTACCTCGCGTCCACCGACGAGGGGCTTCGGTTCTTCGGGATCCAGTGGCCGCTTTCCGAAGGCATGAAGCGGCTGCAGACCGTGCTGCGCTGCGCGTGGCCGATCCTGTGGCTCGCGGCGGCTTGTTCGCTAGCGCTCGGCAAGCGGGCGGCGCGGCCGCTCGGCATCGCCGGCACCGTCGAGGAGCGGCGCGTCTACGAGTCCGCGGCGAGCGGGCTCAGTATCGCGTTCGCCGCCGCGTTCCTGTTCACGGTCAACTACCTCGTCATCCAGCACGACGCGAGCGCCGACCTCAGCTACTTCCGAACCGCGCGGCCGGGCGAGGGCACCCGGGACCTGGTGACGCGGCTCGCGGACCCCGTCGAAGTGCTGCTCTTCTTCCCCGAGGCGAACGAGGTCGCCGACGAGCTCATGAGTTACTTCCACGAGCTCGAGGGCGTGAATCCGTTGCTGAGCGTGCGACGCGCCGATCGGTTGCTCGATCCGGACCTGGCGCGGAAGAACAAGGTTCGCAACGACGGCGTCGTGCTCATCCAGAAGGCCAGCGCCGCCACCCCGGCCGCCGGCGAGGCAACGCCGCCGCCATCGCCCGCCACCCCCGCCGGTGAGCAGTGGTCGGTGGGGACCGAGATCGATTCCGCGCGCTACAAGCTGCGCAAGCTCGACGAAGAGTTCCGGCAGCGCCTCGTGAAGGTGACGCAGAAGCAGCGCATCGCGTACGTCACCGTGGGCCACGGCGAGATGACCAGCCCCGCCAGCGGCGAGACCGGCGCCGTCGCCAAGGCCGCACGACTGCGGCCGTTCCTGCGCCAGCTCGGCTTCGACGCCAAGGATCTGGGCTTCCAGGACGGACTCGCCTCCGACGTGCCGGCGGACGCCTCGCTGGTGATGGTGGTGGGCCCGGAAACGCCCTTCCTGCCTGCCGAGGTCGACAGCCTCACGCGCTACCTCGACAAGGGCGGGAAGCTCTTCCTCACGCTCGACGGCAACCGCACCGGCGGGCTCGAGCCGCTCTTGGCGTCGCTCGGTCTCGAGTTCCACGCTGGCCCGCTGGCCAACGATCGCTACCACTACCGCGCCCGCTACAACGACTCGGACCGGGTGTTCATCGGCACCGGCAGCTATTCGTCGCATCCCTCGGTCACGAACCTGAGCCGCGAGGCGCGTCGCGCCACCTTCGCAGCCATGGCGAGCGGCTACCTGACCAAGGCCGCGGACGCCCACGGCAACACCCTCGATTTCACGGTGCGCACGCTCACCGGCACCTGGGCCGACGCCAACGGCGACTTCCAGTTCAACGAGGGTGTCGAGACCAAGGACATCTTCAATCTCGCGGCCACCGCGGAGCGCGAGATCAAGCCGGCCCCCGGGTCTGCGGCGGCGCCGGGCGAGCCCGCCAAGCGCATGCGCGCGATCGTCCTCGCCGACTCGGATGCCGTGGGTGACGATCTGCTGCCGAACGGCGCCAACTTGGTGTTCGTGGGCGACGGGCTCGAGTGGCTCACCACCGACAAGCCCGCCTCCACCAAGGTCGAGAGCGAGGAAGACGTTCCGGTCGAGCACACCCGCGACCAGGACACGTGGTGGTTCTGGGGCGTCGTGGTGGGCGCGCCGCTGGCGATGCTCGCACTCGGCTGGGTCGTGCTCCGAATCCGTCGAGGGAATCGGTCATGAAGCGACCCGGCATGAGGGGCGCCCTCGTTCATGGCGCGCTCTTGGGCGTGGCGCTGATCGTCGCGTACGTCGACTGGACGCGTCCCAAGGCCGCGAGCCGCAAGCCGACCGACGTGACCGTCTGGGAGGGCCAGGCCGGCGACATCACGGCCGTGCACCTCGAATCGACGCTCGCCAAGGTCGATCTGACGATCAAGAAGGACGCCGGCACCGCGAAGCCGTATCCCTGGTTCCGCCTCGAGCGGACGATCACGTTGCCGGCGCCGGCGCCAGAGAAGAAGGACGAGAAGGCCGCGCCGCCCACGAATCCGGATGCCGATCACGCCGCCGGCGAGAAGGGCGAGAAGGACGCTGCCGCCGACGCGGCCAAGGCAACGCCGCCTGCACCGCAGACCAAGGTCACGGTCAAGGAGTTCCTCGGCGCGGAGCGCACCAAGGAGCGGCTGGAGAAGATCGCGACGCTGGTCGCGGAGCGTGATCTCGGCAAGCCGGAGAGCGCCACCCTCGAGAAGCTGGGGCTCGCCAAGCCGCGCGGCTCGCTCACCATCCAGACCGCGAAGGGCGAGCGCAAGCTCGAGCTCGGCGACACCGCCGTGGGCGATCGTCTGCGCTACGTGCGCGATCCCGCGAGCGGCCGAGTCTACGCCGTCGACACCAACCTGGTGAGCGACCTGGAGCAAGCGGACACCCGCTTGCTCAACAGCGATCTGCAGCCCTTCAACGCCGACGCCATCGAGAAGGCGGTGGTCTCGGTGGGCGGCGCTTCGCGCACGTACGCGCAGCGGGATCGCGACAAGGCGGGCAAGAGCTACTGGGTCGTCGTCGGCGGCGAAAGTGCGTCGTCGGGTGCTTCCTCCGAGAGCGCCGAGGAGAAGGACGAGCGCGCCACCACCTGGTTCGGCAAGCTCGCGCGTCTCAAGGCCGAGCGCTACCTCGCCAGCGACGAGAACCCGCTCGACACGCCTGCAGTGGGCGCGGCACAGGCCGCCCCCGTCGGCCCCACCGAGACCAAGCCCGTGCTTCGCATCGAGTACGACGTGGCGGGCTATCCGCCCGCGACACTCGAGCTCGAGAAGGTCACGGCCGGGCCCGACAAGGTCGCGTTCGTGGCGCGCACCAGCTACACGCGTTCGCGGGTGCTGGTGAATCGCTTCACCGCCGAAGAGATCGAGAAGGACCTGAACGACCTCTTCGGCGTGTGAGCGGTTCGCGCTTGCCCCGAGGCCGGTCGCGCGCCGAAGCTCCGCCTCGTCGATGAGCGAGAGGCAGGGAAACGCGCGCGCGCCCGCCGAACGTGCGCTGATGGCGGAGGTCGAGCGGACGCTGGCCGAGCGCCGAGAGCGGCTCGCGGCGCTCGAGCGCCAGGATGCGCGCTTCGCGAACGTGCGGCTGGCGATCGTGACGGCCGCGCTCGCGGCGGGGATCGCGGGGCTCGCGCTGCGCCCGGCGTGGATGGCGCTGCTTCCCGTGGCGGTGGTTGCGTTCGTCGTGACGGCGTTTCGTCATGCCGATCTGTTGCGCGCGCTGGAGCGCGCGCGTCGCGCCGTGACGTTCCACGAGCGGCGGCGCGCGCTCGTCGTCGGTGAATGGGCGGGTACGGGTGCATCGGGCGACCGGTTCCGCGCGGAGCGCCACGACTACGCCGCGGATCTCGATCTCTTCGGCAGCGGCTCGCTCTTCGAGCTGGTGTGCGCGGCGCGCACCTGGCTTGGCGAGGAGACGTGTGCGCGCTGGCTGCTTGCGCCCGCCCAGCCTGCGACGATTCACGAGCGCCAGGCGGCCGCCCGTGAGCTGGTGACCCGCCTCGAGGTCCGCGAAGCCCTGTGGGTCGCCGCCTCGCCCGAGGTTCGCGATCTCGATCCCGCGGCGCTCGTGCGCTGGGCGGCGGCGCCGCCGCGAATCGCGAACCCGAGGCGGTTGCGCGCGGCGGCGCTCGCCATCTCCGCGTGCACGATCCTGGCGCTGGCGCTGCGCTTCTCCGGACATCCATGGGGACCCTTCCTGTTGGCCCCGGCGGCGCTCATCCACGTGGCCTTCTTGCTACGAACCCAGCGCGCGGCGCAGCAGATCACCGAGGCGATCGATCGCGTGGAGCCCGCGTTGGCGGCGGCGCACGAATCGCTTTCCGTCATCGAGCGCGACGACTTCACGTCGGACGGGCTGCGCGCTGCGAGGCGGAGGCTCGAGCCGCGGGCCACAGCGGCGCACGGCGCGTCGGAAAGCGTTCGGCGCCTGCACCGGATCGCCGACTGGATCGACAACCTCCACGATTTCTATCTCGCGGCGTTCGTGGCGCCGGTGGTCTTCTGGCGACTGCACTCAGCGCTCGCGCTCGAGGAATGGCGCGCGGCGAACGGCGGATGCCTGGGCGACTGGCTGGCCACGCTCGGCGAGGTCGAGACGTTGGCCGGGTTCGCGGCCGTGGCGGAGTCGCACCCGAGCTGGGCGTGGCCCGAGGTGCACGCGCGGGACGCCGACTCGCGCGTGCCGCCGCGGATCGAGGCGCGCGATCTCGGCCACCCGTTGCTCGCGCCCGCGCGGCGCGTCGCCAACGATCTCGAGCTCGGTCCGCCGCCGAGCCGGCAGCTCTGGATGGTGAGCGGCTCCAACATGTCGGGGAAGAGCACCTGGCTGCGCTCGATCGGCAGCGCCACCGTGATGGCGCTCGCGGGGGCGCCGGTGTGCGCGCGCTCGATGCGTCTCGAGCGGGTGAAGGTCGTCACCTCGCTCCGGGTGGTCGACTCGCTGAGCGAGGGCGCGTCGCATTTCCTGGCCGAGGTGAAGCGGCTCAAGCGCGCCCTCGATCTCGCCGAGCAGGACGCGGCGACGCTCTTCCTCTTCGACGAGATCTTGCACGGCACCAACTCGCGCGAGCGCACCGTCGGTGCCCGCGCGCTGGTGGACCGGCTGGTCGGGTGCGGCGCCGTCGGGCTGGTGACCACCCACGACCTGGCGCTCGTGACCCTCGCCGACGAGCTCGGCGAGCGCGCCGCCAACGTCCACTTCGCCGATCAGGTCGAGGACGGCCGGATGCTCTTCGACTATCGACTGCGCGCCGGCGTGCTGACGTCCACCAACGCGCTCGCGGTCATGCGATCCGTGGGGATCGCGCTCGACTTCCAGGAGACGCCCACATGAAGCCCGAGGACTTCGCCGCCATCGATCCCGCCCTCGAAGCCGAGATCAAGGACCGGATCCACCAGTACGCGCCGTACCCGCGGCTGTTGGGGCTGCGGATGGAAGAGGTGCGTAGGGACTACGCGCGCATGCGCTTGCCCTACCGTCCGGATCTCAACCAGCCCGCGGGGATGGTCCACGGCGGCGCCATCGCCTCGCTCATCGACACCGTGGTGGTGGGGACGATCTTCTCGAACGTCACCCAGATCCCGCGAAAGCTCCTCACCATCGACATGCACGTCCACTACCTGGATGCGGCGGTCGAGGAGGACGTGATCGCGGAAGGGCTGATGCGGCGACGCGGTCGCAGCATCGTGTTCCTTCAGGCCGAGGTGCGCACGGCGAGCGGCAAGGACGTCGCCCACGGCGAGCTGAGCTACAAGCTGGCCTTCTGACGACGGCGCCACCAGGCGAGCATCCCCTCGAGGATGTGGCGTGACGAGCGCCCGTCGCCGAAGGGGTTGGGCACCCGGGCCATCGCGTCGTAGGCCGCGGGATCGCTGAGAAGCTCGAGCGCCGCCGGGACGATGCGCGCGGGATCGGTTCCCACCAGTCGCGCGGCACCGACCTCCACGCATTCGGGGCGCTCGGTCTCGTCGCGCAAGATCAGCACCGGCTTGTCGAGCGACGGCGCCTCCTCCTGAATGCCGCCCGAGTCGCTGATGATGAGCGTCGCGCGCTTCATGGCGGCGACGAACGGCCGGTATTCGAGCGGCTCGACGAGGCGCACCCGATCGAGCTGGCCGAGCATCGGCATGACCACCGAGCGCACGTTGTTGTTGAGGTGGACGGGGTAGAGGATCGTGACGTCGTCGCGGCGCTTCACGATCTCGGCGAGCGCCAAGCAGATCCGCTGGAATGGCTCGCCGAAGCTCTCGCGGCGGTGCGCCGTGACGAGGATCAGTCGCTGCGCGGGATCGAGGTCGGGAAGCGGGAAGAGTGCATCGATGCCGGGGGCGTGAGCGGTGTGGAGGATCGCGTCCACGGCGGTGTTGCCCGTGACCACGATCCGGTCCTCGGCGACGCCCTCGCGCAGCAGGTTGCGCTTCGAACCCTCGGTGGGCGGGAAGTGAATGGCCGTGAGCTGACCCACCACCACGCGATTCATCTCTTCCGGGAACGGGCGGTCCATGTCCCACGTGCGCAAGCCCGCTTCCACGTGGGCGACGGGAACGCGGGCGTAGAACGCGGCGAGCGCCGTGCCGAGACAGGTGGTGGTGTCTCCCTGGATCATCACCGCGTCGAGCGGCAGCGCGGCGAGCAACGCCGTCATCCGCTCCAGCACGCGCGTCGTGACCTGGGTGAGCGTCTGGTTGGGCAGCATCACGTCGAGGTCGTGATCCGGTGCCACGCCGAAGCCAGACAGAATCGGGTCCAGCATCTGACGATGCTGCGCCGTCGAGATGACGATCGGCTCGATCGTCGCGGCGAAATGCTCGCGCGCTTCCAGGATCACCGGCGCGAGCTTGATGGCCTCGGGACGGGTGCCGATCACGACACCCAGACGAAGTCGACGCGTCTCGTTCATGGGGTGCGCGAGCATATGCGTCCGATCGCGATTGCGGGTAGGTGGTGAGCGAAGTCGAGTCCTATGATCGCGATCGATCGTCTCGCGCGGGTTCGCCGTAGCGTGACCGATCCGAGAAGCCGGAGCCATGACGCGTTCACGAGAACACGAGGAAGTATTGGCCGAGCTCGCCGAGCGGCTGAGCGTCGCGCACCTGCACTATCGCGAGCGCAAGCAACGAGCCGAGTCGATGGCGGTTCGATGGGAATGGTTCACGGAATCGCAGGTGGAGATCGAGCCGTTCGGGAAGCTCAGGCGTGGATCGAAACTGGGGCGGCGCGTCAGGAATCCCCGAAAACCCGACGGAAAGGTTCACGTCGGTGTGGACGGCGCGGGTCAGATCTGGTGCGAGCGCTTGTATCAAGCGCTCGGCTGGCATTTCGAATCGTTCGTATTCCCCGGGATCGATGTCGTCGAACAGTGGCTCTACAGCTACAACTCGACCCGCGCGGTTCGGGTGGATGTGCCGTACGCGCCCCTGCCGGACCGTGCGGCGTGTTGGGTCAAACGTCACGACAGCTCTCATGGCGTCCCGCGCTGGACCGCCGAGGTCGCATTCGATTCCCTGCGTTGGGAGGAGTACCTGCATCGAAACGGGCGACTCGAGGAAATCGTCGGGTGGTCCCGCGTTCGCGCCGGCGGTCTCGCAGGAGTCGAGCACGATACGCGCGCCGTGATCCAGTACGACGAGCTCGGCGTGTTTCGGATCGAGAACCATTTCGACGGCGAGTACTGCGGCGAGTGGTGCCGGCCAATCTGACGGCGCGCTGAGCGGTCGTTTGGGTGAGACCGTCGTGCGCGACGGCGATCACCGGCGTTCGCCGTCGCCTTGCTTCGATCGGCTGAGTCCCGGTCGTGAGGAAGCGGCAGCCAGTCGCAAGCGACGCGTCTACGGCGTTCGGTGTGTGAGCCCAACGAGCGTGGCGCCGTGATCGCGGAGCCAGTCGGAAGGGTCGAGCCAGCCGTCGAGCGGTCCCGAGCCGGCTTGGATGCCGAGCTTCAAGCGCTCGCGGATCTCGAAGTGCAAGTGCGGGGCGTAGCGACCGCCGCCGGTCCCCACCGTGCCGAGGACGCGACCGGTCTCGACGCGATCGCGGGCTCGAACGCGCACCTCCTCGAGGTGGCCGTAGAGCGATTCGATCTCCTCGTCCAGCAGCGGAAGCGTGCGCGCCACGCGATGGCGCACGATCACCACGTTTCCCCACCCCGTGAAGCCGTCGCGGTCGCCGTTCCCGGCGAACACGACCTCGCCGGCGGCGATCGCGACCACCTCGGCGCCCAGCGCACCTCGCGCAGTCCAGTCCTCGCCGCGGTGGCCGTCGACGCCGAATGGCCGCGTGATCGCGAGCCCCGCCGCGTCGCCCCCGGCGATCGGCGCCGTCACCCTGGGGTGCGGGAATCTCGGCGTGTCGCTCGCTCTCGTTGCCGTTTCGTTCGCCGCGAGCGGCGCGCAAGCCGCGAGCGTTACCGCCACGAACGGCACCAGCCAGGCCCGGATGCACCCGTCCGCACCGGCCAACGGTGCTGCATGGCGCCCGATCCGGTCCCCCCGTCGCACCACTGGTGGCCTCATTTTCCCAGGAGTTCCGGCATCTTGCGCTTGAGCGTGGGTGGGCGTTGTGGCATTCTCGCGCACGAGTCGAAGCGCTTCGGTTGCCTCGTCTCGGGGGTTGCGTCGAGAATCGCTTTTCGGTTCGTTGCTTGCACGAATTCGTGGCCCACTCGAGGTTTCGTCACATCCAGCATTCACGCAACGTCGGCAGCCGAGTGCCGCCGACACGGGGGCGATGATGGGTAGCGCAGCAGCCGCAGCAAAGGCCGGAAGCACGATCGATCGCATTCAGGAGCTGCTTGGTGCCGATGGCACCGCGATTCTCGAGTACAAGCCCAAGATCGCGAAGGAGCGCTTGCACCTTCCCGGGCCCGACTTCATCGATCGCGTGTGGACCCAGAGCGACCGCACGCCGCAGGTCTTGCGCGCGCTTCAGTCGATCTCGGATCACGGGCGGCTCGCCGGCACGGGTTACGTGTCGATCCTACCGGTGGATCAGGGCATCGAGCACAGCGCTGGCGCCAGCTTCGCGCCCAATCCCGACTACTTCGATCCGGGCAAGATCGTCGAGCTCGCGATCGAGGGCGGCTGCAACGCCGTCGCCTCGACGTTCGGCGTCCTCGGCGCCGTCGCTCGGAAATACGCCCACCGCATCCCCTTCCTGGTGAAGCTCAACCACAACCAGTTCCTGAGCTACCCCAACACCTACGACCAGATCACCTTCGGCACCGTCCGCGAGGCTTGGAACATGGGCGCGGTCGCGATCGGCGCCACGATCTATTACGGCTCCGCCGAGTCGAGCCGGCAGATCGTCGAGATCTCCCAGATCTTCGAGCAGGCGCACGAGCTGGGCATGGCCACCGTGCTGTGGTGCTACCTGCGCAACAGCGCCTTCAAGAAGGACGACACCGACTTCCACCTCGCCGCCGACCTCACCGGCCAGGCGAACCACTTGGGCGTGACGATCCAGGCCGACATCGTGAAGCAGAAGCTGCCGGGCACGGCCAAGTCCGGCTTCGACACCTTCAAGTTCGGGAAGACCCACAAGAAGGTGTACTCGGATCTCCTCAGCGACAACGCCATCGATCTCACCCGCTATCAGGTCGCGAACTGCTACATGGGCCGCGTCGGCCTCATCAACTCGGGCGGCGAGTCGAAGGGCGAGAGCGACCTCGCCGAAGCGGTGCGCACCGCGGTCATCAACAAGCGCGCCGGCGGCATGGGGCTCATCTCGGGCCGCAAGGCGTTCCAGCGTCCGATGGGCGAGGGCGTCGGTCTGCTGAACGCGATCCAGGACGTCTATTTGTGCAAGGACGTGACGATCGGCTGACGCGGCGCCGCGCGCGGCGCGGCTCCCGAGCGATCGGGAAAGAGCCGGCTCCTCCGAGCCGGCTCTTTCCGCTCCCAGCGCACCGATCGCATCGTTGGTCTCAGCGCTCTTCGAACGTGGAGGTTCGCGATGTCGGAATGGTTCGACGACGATTCGTTCTGGGACACGCTCGCACCGTTTCTCTTCTCGGTGGGCCGCGACGACGCGCGAACCGAGACCGAGGCCGACGCTCTGCGCGAGCTCCTCGCGCCGACGCCGGGCGCGGCGGTGCTCGACATGCCGTGCGGGACCGGGCGTCACAGCGCGGCCTGGGCCGCGCGCGGATTCGCCGTGACGGGAGTGGATCGCTCCCCGCGCTACCTCGCGCTGGCGGGTGAGCGCGCCGCCGCGCGCGGCGTGAGCGTCACCCTCGAGCACGCGGACATGCGCGCGTTTCGGCGCCCCGCGACGTTCGAGCTCGCGCTCAACCTGTTCACCTCGCTCGGCTACTTCGCCGATCCCGCCGACGACATCCGGGTGCTCCGCAACATCCACGACAGCTTGGTGCCAGGCGGCAGGCTCGTCGTCGAGACGGCCGGCAAGGAGATCTTCGCGCGGACCTTCCGCCCGCGCACCTGGGATCAGCTGCCCGGCACGGACCAGTTCCTGCTGGAGGAGCACTCGTTCGCGGCCGGCCTGGAGGCGGTGGAGAACCGCTGGATCTGGATCGGCGGCGCCGAGCGCCGCGAGTTCCGCTTCCGCCTGCGGATCTACTCGGGCGCGGAGCTCGCGGCGGCGCTCCAAGCGGCGGGCTTCGCTGAGGTGAAGCTCCACGGCGATCTCGGCGGCGCTCCCTACGATCTGGATGCGAAGCGCTTGGTGGCCGTGGCCACCAGGCGGAGGTGACGAGCCGCGCCAGCAACCGATTGCGCGATGGCGAGCGGCGGGCAGCGGGCTTGCACTCGTCGTCTGCGCGCGGCGCCGTGAGAGGGTGCGCCGTGCGCGCGCTCGGCCGGATGCGTGCCGAAGCGCGGTTGGGGTGCGGTTCCGCGCGCGGCGCGTGGTGAGCGGTCTGTCTCAACGCTGAGACGTCGCACCGAACGGGTGTCTCGCGCGAGACGCCCGGCCTCGAACGATTGCGAAAAACGTGAGCGATGTTCGCTAGCTGTCGCCTTGCGAGGCTGGCACGCGTCTTCCTCTAGGGATCGCTCGTCCACACGGCGAGCAACCCCCGGAGGAAGCGACGATGACACTCGGATGGTTCGGACGCAGCGAGCGGAAGCAGGCGGAGCGCAAGCAGACGGAGCGCGAGCGCTACGTCGCGAAGCTGCACGTGCGGCGAGGCCTCTCGGCGATCCGCGCCCAGGCGCCGTCGGCCCACGCGTTGCCGGTGCTCTTCGCCGCGTCGCTCGTTCCGGTGCCAGGCGCCGTTGCCGCGACGATGCGCCGCGTGTCCGCCTATGGCTGACGTCGCCGCGGCCGCGCGCTCAGGCGCGGGCGCCGCTCGCCACCCGAATCATCGCCGCGAGGCTCTTCTCGACGTCGTCGTCGGTCGTCGCCCACGAGCTCACGCTGATCCGCATCGCGGTGCGTCCCTGCCAGACGGTGACCCCCGCCCAACACGTCCCCTCGCGCTGGATCGCCGCGATCACGCGCCGGGTGAGGTCGTCGTCGCCGAACGCGACCAGCACCTGATTGAGCGCCACCTCGTTCAGGATCTCGAATCCGGCCGCGCGCAAGCCCTCGGCGAAGCGTCGCGCGTGCCGTGAGCAGCGTTCGATCAGCTCCGCGACGCCCGAGCGCCCCAGCGTCCGCAGCACCGCCCACACGTCCACCCCGCGCGCCCGGCGCGAGAACTCCGGCGTGTAGTCGGAGGGATTTCGGTTGGGCGTCTCGGTGGGCAGATACGCGGCGCTGACCGCCAGCGCGGCGCGCAGCGCGTGGGGATCGCGCACGAACGCGACGCCGCTGTCGTAGGGCACGTTGAGCCATTTGTGAGCGTCCGTCGCCCACGAGTCCGCGTTGCCGACGTCGCGCACCTGGCTCGCCAGCGAGGGGGCGGCCGCCGCCCACAGGCCGAAGGCGCCGTCGACGTGGACCCATGCCCCCGCGGGTCGCACGGCGGCGCAGATCTCGGCGATCGGATCGCAAGCGCCGGTGTTCACGTTGCCCGCCTGCGTGCAGACGATCGTCGGCCCCGCGATCGCCGGGAGGGCCTCGATCCGCATGCGTCCCTGGCCGTCGACGGGCACCGGTACCACCCGCCGCCGCCCCAGCCCGAGCATCCCGAGGCCCTTGAGCACCGAGGGATGGACCTCCGCGCTCACCAGCACGGAGATCGGTGGCGCTCCGAAGAGCCCGTCGCCCTCGACGTCCCAGCCCGCGCGCTCGAGCACGGTGTGGCGCGCTGCCGCGAGCGCGGTGAAGTTCGCGAGGGTGGCGCCGGTCACGAAGCCGCCGCCGGTTCCCGGCGGCAATCCAAGCAGCTCGACCAGCCAACCCAGCGCCACCTCTTCGAGACGAGCGGTCGCCGGAGTGACCTCGGCGAGCCCGGTGTTCTGGTCCCATGCCGTCGCGAGCCAGCTCGACGCGACCGATACCGGATAGCTCCCGCCGATGACGAAGCCGAAGAAGCGTCCGCCCGCCATCCCCATGGTCGCTGGCGATCCGAGCTGGTCGAGGAGCGCGAGCGTGGCGGCGGCCTCGCTCGGACCCTCGGGCAACGCCTCGCGCAGTCGATCCAGCGCGGCGACTGCGTCGGCGCTGGGTGCGACCGCGCGCGCGTCGAGCTTCGCGAGATAGGCCGTCGCCCGCAGCGCGGCGTCGTGGAGCAGCGCGAGAACGTCGGGGTCACGATACGCGTCCATGGTCGGGCTCCTCCGCTGCCGCGCGACGCTCCGCGCCGAGGAGCGATTCGGTTGGCGGCTGGCGCCGCTCCAGGCGGCGATCGATGGCGCGACAACATATCGTTCCGCGCTCTGCGCGTGCCCGCCGACGATTCGTGACCGCCCGCGACCCGCGGATGGGCTCGTCCCGCGCGCTTCTGGGGCGGTCATCGGGGCGATACCTTGCGGGCGGCGAGGGCACCATGCTCGAAACGCGTCGGACCACCTGCAATCGAGATTGCCCCGATGCGTGCGGCATCGTGGCCACGGTCGAGGATGGCCGCATCACGCGCATTCGCGGCGACGCCGAGCATCCGGTGACGCGCGGATTCCTGTGCTGGCGCACCAACCACTATCTCGACACCCAGTACTCGCCCGAGCGCCTCACCTCGCCGCTCTTGCGCAAGAACGGCGAGCTGGTGGCGGTGTCGTGGGACGAGGCGCTCGATTTCGTCGCCGAGCGCTTGCTCGCGATCCGCCGCGAATCGGGGCCGGCCGCCCTCTTTCACTACCGCAGCGGCGGCTCGCTGGGGATCCTGAAGACGCTCTGCGACCACTTCTTCGAGCGCTTCGGTCCCGTCACCGTGAAGCGCGGCGACATCTGCTCGGGTGGCGGCGATGCCGCGCAGCTGCTCGATTTCGGCCGCGAGGAGAGCCACGACCTCTTCGACCTGCTGAACGCGCGCCACATCGTGCTGTGGGGCAAGAACGTCGTGGTGTCGAGCCCCCACACCATCCCGGTGCTCAAGGAGGCTCGGGCGCGCGGCGCCCAGCTCGTCTACATCGATCCGGTGCGCACCCGAACGGCCGACCTCTGCGACGAGTACGTCCAGCCGTGCCCCGCCGGTGATTTCGCGCTCGCCATGGCGGTCGCGCGCGTGTTGGTCGAGCGCGAGTGGGTCGATCCCGCCGCCCGCGACTATTGCGATCACTACGACGACTACGTGGCGCTGGCGCGTTCGCGCAGCCTCGACGAGTGGTGCGCCGAGGCGGGGGTCGCGCCTCGGGTGGCCGAAGGGCTCGCGCGCCGGTTCGGCCCCGGCAAGCCCACCGCGACACTGGTCGGCTGGGGAATGGCGCGGCGCACGACGGGTGCAGCGATCGTGCGCTCCCTCGACGCGCTCGCCGCGATCAGCGGCAACCTCGGGGTCCCGGGCGGTGGAGTCTCGTACTACTACTTCCGGCGCGGAGCGTTCGATCTCTCGTTCGTGCGCGGGGCCGGCGCCGCGCCGCGCACCATCTGCGAGCCGCTCTTCGGAGCAGAGGTCCAAGCCGCCGCCGATCCGCCGATTCGCGCGATCTGGATCACGGCCGGCAATCCCGTGGCGATGCTCCCCGACAGTGCCGCGGTCGCTCGCGCTCTCGAAACCCGCGAGCTCGTGGTGGTGGTGGATCTCTTCCTCACCGACACCGCGCGGCGCGCGCACGTGGTGTTGCCGACGACGTCGCTGCTCGAGGCGGACGACATCGTGGGGGCGTACGGCCACCACTGGGTGGGTGTCGCGCGGCCGGTGGCCGCGCCGCCCGCTGGCGTGCGCAGCGATCTCGAGATCCTGCAAGCGCTGGCGCCGCGCGTGGGGCTCGACGGTGTCCTCGACGGAAGCGCCCGCGATTGGAAGCGCCGGATGCTGCGCGACGGCGTCGTGAAGCAGGGGCTCACGCTCGAGGCGCTCGAAGCAGGCCCGCGGCGAAATCCGTTGCCCGGGAGCGTGCTCTTCGCCGACCGCAAGTTCGCGACCGCCAGCGGCAAGGTGAACCTGGTCACCGAGGCGCCGCGCGCCGACGCTGCGCCCGCCGGCTTCCCGCTCTGGCTCCTGTCGCTCTCGACCGAGCGCTCGCAGTCGTCGCAGTGGGCGGAACCGCAGCACGGCCTCGCCGTGGCGACCATCCACCCCGACGCCGTGCCGGGGCTGGCCGAGGGCTCGACGGCGCGCCTCGAGACCGAGCTGGGCGCGATCCGCGTGCGAATCGTCCACGACTCCACGCAGCGTCGCGACGTCGTGATCGTGCCGAAGGGCGGCCACTACGACGCGGGGCGCGCCGCGAACGCGCTCATTCGCGCCCGTACCACCGATCTGGGCGAGGGCGGTGCGCTCTACGACGAGCGGGCGCGCCTGGTCCCGGACGTCTGACGTCGGCGCCGACCGCTGCGGCGAGCCGCGTCACGGCGATCGTGGGTGCGCTTGCGCCGTGTCGTCGAGCACGTACGGCGCCAGCAGACGAGCCCAGAGCTGGATGCCTGGTCCGAGGAGGTGCAGGTCGTCGTTCGAGTACTCGGGGCGAATGGCGCCACGCTCGTCGGCGAAGGAGTCGAAGAGATCGAGATACGTGGCGGCGTGACGCTGCGCCACCTGCTCGAGCCGGCGATTGTGGGCCCGGATGCGCGCGGCATAGCGCGCCGAGCGCGGCAGGACGCTCTCGACGTAGACCGCCGTGCCCGGCGCCTCTTGCTGGAGGCGTTCGAGGATGGTCTCGAGGTCCTTCATGCTGGCGTCTGGGCTGCGGCCGAGGCGCACGTCGTTGGTGCCCACCATCAGGAAGAGCTTGCGCGGCTGGCCGCGCAGGATCGGATCGAGGCGCGCCAACACTTCGCCGCTCGTATCGCCGCCGATGCCGCGATTGCGCGTGGTGATCGAGGGGAAAAGCTCATGCCATTGGACCGCCTCGGTGATGCTGTCGCCCAGGAACACGACGTCCGTGGCGTGGATCGCGAGTGACTCGAACTGGGTCACCTGGCGGCGGTGGCCAGGACCGAACACGAATCGGTGAATGAGGGTGGGGGCGGCCAGCGCGAGGACGCCCAGCGCGACGGCCGCAAGCAGGTGGATCAGCGCGGACGCGAGGAACGCCGTGCGCCAGCGTCGATGTGGGCAATCGGATTCGGAATGATGATCGATTTTAAGCATTAGTCATTAGTATTAATCCGTGCGGTCGTGCCCCCGCGGGGGGCCGCGGCCGTGCATTCCGGCGCGACCCGGCGCACGCCCTCGCCACCCGCGCTCGCTGCCCCACGAGGCGGGGATCGACGATCGCGACGCGCCCCGAGCCGCCCCCTGCCTGAATGCGTGTTCACGTGCCCTCGATGTGGGGCACGAAGCAGGCCGCGTCCACCATCGGTAGTGGCCGCGAAAGCGCGGGAAAACTTGAGGACGGACGGGCGTTTCGCGATTGACTGGGTCCGTCGTGGAGTGGTATCACGGCCGAGCCCAAAAAGTGGGGATCTCGCCCATAATCGGGTAAATGTTCCCAGATGCCGGGTCAGGGTGGGCTCGTGAAGTTCGTCGGTCAAGGCTCCTATGCGGTCGATGCCAAGGGACGCGTCAGCATCCCGGCGGATTTCCGCGCCGTGATTTCGCAACATTATGGCACGGAGGAGCTCTGGATCACCACGTACAAATGGGTCGACGAGAAACGGAACGTGCGTGTTCCGTTGCTGCAAGCGTACCCGCGCGCCGAGTGGGATCGCACCCTGGAGAGCCTCGCCGAGCGCTCGGCGTACGACTCGCGGCTCAACAACTTCCGGCGGCTGTTCGTGGCGGGGGCCACCCAGTGCTTCCCGGACAAGCAAGGGCGCGTCGCGCTGACGCCCGAGCAGCGGCGCCACGCGCATCTCGAGCGCGACGTGATGTTCCTCGGTACCGGCCTTCGCTACTTCGAGATCTGGGATCTCGCGACCTGGGAGAAGGTTCGCGCCGAGGAGGAAGACGAGGCCTACGCCGGCATCGGTGACGTGCTCAAGGAGCATGGGTTGTGACGGGCGCGGGGACGATCGAGCCATGGTGCACGAACCCGCCACCGATGCAGCGACGCTGCACGTCCCGGTGCTCGCCGACGAGGTGCTCGCGTGGCTCGCGCCGCGCGACGCCGGGCTCTACCTCGACGCGACGCTCGGCCTCGGCGGCCATGCCGAACGGATTCTCGCGGCATCGTCGCCCGGCGGCCGGTTGCTCGGGATCGATCGCGACCCGCGGGCGCGGACGCTCGCCGGCGAACGGCTGCGCCGGTTCGGCGACCGAGCCCGCATCGTGGCCGGCGACTTCGGCGAGGCCGCCAGCTTGGCGGACGCGGTGGGGCTCGGCCCGTTCGACGGCGTGCTCGCGGATCTCGGTGTGTCGAGCCTGCAGCTCGACGACTCGACGCGCGGATTCTCGTTTTCCCAAGAAGGACCGCTCGACATGCGGATGGATCCGGCACTTCCCGAGACCGCCGGCGAGCTGGTGAACCGGCTCGACGCCGCGAGCCTCGCCGCGATCCTGCGCGGCTTCGGCGAGGAGCGTCTGGCGGGTCCGATCGCACGCCGCATCGTGGCGCGCCGCGAGCAAAGTCCCTTCACGAACACCCGCGAGCTGGCCGAGCTGGTGCGCGCCGCGTATCGGCGCGCCGGCGTCCGCAGCGAGATCGATCCCGCGACCCGCACCTTCCAGGCGCTGCGCATCGCCGTGAACGGCGAGCTCGAGTCGCTCGATCGCCTGCTGGCGTCCCTCGCTCGCCTGCTCGCTCCCGGCGGCATCGCCTGCGTGCTGAGCTTCCATTCGCTCGAGGATCGCGCGGTGAAGCACGCGTTCCGCGACCTTGCGCGCGGCTGCGTGTGCCCGCCCGATCTGCCGGTGTGCGCGTGCGGACGCTCGGCCTCGGCGCGCGTCCTCACGCCGCGCCCGATCCGCCCCTCCGAGGCGGAGGTGGCGCAGAATCCCCGGGCACGCAGCGTGCGCATGCGCGTGCTGCGCTGGCTCGGCGACGCGACGCGAGGCGAGGCGTGAGAGCCGCCAGCGCGCGCACCCGCGCCACCGTGCGGCATCGGCCCACGACCGCCCGGATCGTCGATCCGCGGCGGCGGGTCGACCTCCATCCACTGCCGGCGCGGCACACGATCGCGGCCCCCGGCGCGCGCGCCGCCGCCGGCACCCCGCGTCTCGGCCTGGCGGTGCGCTGGTGGCTCGCGCTCGGCATGGTGGCGGGCTCGGTGCTGGTGGTGCTCGGCTTGCGGCTGCACGTCGACGAGCTGGGCTACGAGATCGCGCGGTTGCGCGTGGAGACGCAGGCGCTCGAGCACGAGCAGGACGCCCTTCGTCTTCAGCTCTCCGCGCTCACCGAGCCCGGTCGCATCGCCGAGCGCGCGTCGCGCGAGCTGGGCATGCATCTCCCCAAGCCGGACCAGCTTCGGACCTACGAGTGAGCGCACCATGGATCTCTCGTATCGGCCCCGCGATCGCAGAATCGCCCCGCCTCCCACCGAGCCGGGGCGAGTGCGAACGCTGCTGCTCGGGTTCGGGCTGGCGTTCGGGTGCGTGCTGCTGCGTGCGTTCAGCCTGCAGGTCCTCGAGCGACCCGAGCTGGCCGAGCGCGGTCACGACCAAGTCGACCACGCCGTCGAGGTGGAGTCGTCGCGCGGCCGCATCCTCGATCGCAGCGGCGCCACCACGCTCGCCGGAAACGTGGTGCTGCCCCGCGCCTTCGTCGACCCCGAGCTCTTCCTGCGCGATCCCCGCGCCCACGACGTCGTCGCGCGCGCCCAGGTGGCCGCGTTGCTCGGGATCGAGCGCGACAAGCTCGAGCGAGCGCTGGCCCGCGGCGGTCGCTACGTGCGGCTCGCCAGCCGCCTCGGTCCCGACGTCGCGCGAAAGGTTCGCTCGCTCGGCTTCGCCGGGATCGGATTCGAGGACGAGACCTGGCGCGTCTATCCGGCGCGCGAGCGCGCGGGCCACGTGATCGGTTTCGTGGGCCGCGACGGCCGCGGCCTCGAAGGCCTCGAGCTGGCCGCCGACGAGGAGCTCGCCGGCGAGGGCTACTGGCTCGAAGGCCAGCGCGACGGCAACAAGCGCCCGCTCCACACCGAGGGCCTGGGTGACCATCCGCTGTCGCCGTCCGGCAAGGACGTGCTCGTGACGCTCGATCTCGGCATCCAGCAAGCCGCCGAGGAAGAGCTCGCCCGCGCCGTGAGCGCGAGCGGCGCCCGCGCCGGCACGGCCATCGTGCTCGCGCCCGCCACGGGCGACGTGTTGGCGCTGGCGGTGTTCCCCGCCTTCAACCCCAACGACGACGAGCGACTCGACGCCGAGCGCTGGCGCGACCGCGCCGTGACCGACCTCTACGAGCCCGGCTCCACGATCAAGCCGTTCACCGCGGCCGCGGCGCTCGAGGCGGGTCTGGTCTCCGAGGCCACGCCCATCGATTGCCATCACGGAGCGTGGAAGTTCGCCGACCACGTGATTCACGACCATTCGCCGCACGACACGATCTCGTTCGCCGACGTGATCCGCGTGTCGAGCAACATCGGCGTGGCCCAGATCGGCCTGACGCTGGGCGCCGAGCGGCTGGTGTCGACGCTCACGCGCTTCGGCTTCGGCGAGCGCACCGGCGTGGGGCTCCCCGGCGAGGTGCGCGGGGTGCTCTTCGCCGCGGCGCGCATGCGTCCCATCCAGGTCGCCAACGTGGCGTTCGGCCACGGATTGAGCGTCACCCCGATGCAGCTCGCCGCGGCGTACGGAGCGCTCGCCAACGGCGGCGTGCGCATGGCGCCGCGACTGGTGCTGGGCGTGCGCGATCCCGTCGATGGCGAGAGCGCGCTCCAGATCCGCGAGCCGGTGGCGGTCGAGCGCGCGATCGCGCCCGAGACCGCGGCGCGCGTCACCGCGCTCCTCGAGGAGGTGACGAGCGCGGACGGTACCGGCGCGGCTGCGCGGCTGCCGGGTGTGCGCGTCGCGGGCAAGACCGGCACCGCCGAGAAGGTGCGCGCCGACGGTCGCGGCTACGACGCCGATCGCGTGGTGGCGTCGTTCGCGGGCTACGTCCCCGCCGACGATCCGCGCCTCGTGATCGTGGTCGCGATCGACGAGCCGACCGGCCCCGCGACCTTCGGCGGCCAGGTGGCTGCGCCGGTGTTCCGCGAGATCGCGCGCCGCGCGCTGCCGATCGTCGGCGTGCCGGTGGGGGTTGCGCCCAGCGCGCCGATCCCGGCGTTCGCGCCCGAGGCGCTGCGCATCGCTCGCGCCGAGGAGACCGCCGACGGCCGGGCGCGCCCGCGCGCCGAGGGCGGTGCCGGCGTCCGCGCCCCGGGGGCGTCGCGTGGCGCCGCCGATCGCGGTCGAGGTCTGCCACCCGATCGAGCCACCGGCGAGCACGGCGTGGTTCCCGATCTCGCTGGGCTCTCGGTGCGCGCGGCATTGCGCGAGTCGGCGCGCCTCGGCGTGCCGGTCAGCATCGAAGGACGCGGACTGTGCGTGGCGCAGGAGCCCGCGGCGGGCGAGCCGCTCGCGGTGGGCGGCTCGCTGCGCGCGTGGTTCGCGCCCGCGGGTGCTCTCGATGCACCCGCTGCTCCCGGGCTGGTGGGATGAGGAGCCGCGCATCGTGATCACCGCCGCCGACCTCGCCCGCGCGATTCCGGGTGCCTGCCTCGAAGGAGACGGCACGGTGGCGATCGCACGCGTGCGCGCCGACTCGCGTCAGGTCGCGCCGGGCGATCTCTTCGCGGCGGTGCGCGGCACGCACCGCGACGGCCACGAGTTCGTGGACGCGCTGCTCCGCGCGGGTGTCGAGGTGGTGATGGTCGAGGGCGACCATCCGGTCGACGGTGCGCGCGCCGTGATCCGCGTGCCCGAGAGCCAGCGCGCCCACGCGCTCGCCGCTGCCGCCGTGCGCGGCTTCCCGGGACGTCGCATGTGCCTGGTGGGCATCACGGGCACCAACGGCAAGACCACCACCAGCTACCTGGTCGAGTCGATCCTGCGCGCCGCGGGGCACGACGTGGGCGTGATCGGCACGGTCGAGTACCGCCACCACGCGCTCCGCCGCGCGGCGCCGCTCACGACCCCGGATGCGGACCAGCTCCAGGACCTGCTCGCCGAGATGGCGGCGGCCGGCGCCTCGCATGCCGTGCTCGAGGTCTCGTCGCACGCGTTGGCGCAGTCGCGCGTGGCCGGATGCACGTTCGCCGCGGCGGCGTTCCTGAACCTCACCCAGGACCACCTCGACTACCACGGGACCATGGAGGCGTACTTCGACGCCAAGGCCCTGCTGTTCGAGGAGCGTGGGCCGGCGGGCGCTCCGGGGCGGGCGGTCATCAACCTGGACGATCCGTGGGGCGTGGACCTCATCGCTCGCGCCGCGTCGCACGTGCTCACGTTCGCGGCTCAGCCGCTGGCCGCCGACGACTGGGTCGGGCCGAGCCGCGAGGCCGACGTGTGGGTGGCCGAGCGCGCGCTGAGCCGCGCAGGCACGCGAGCGCGGCTCCACACGCCGCGTGGCTCGATCGAGATCTCGAGCCCGCTGGTGGGGCACCACAACCTGGCGAACCTGGTCGCCGCGACGGCCATCGGGCTGGCGCTCGATCTCGACACCGACGCGATCGTCCTGGGTTTGCGCGAGGCGACGCGCGTGCCCGGACGCCTCGAGCGCGTCCCCGCCTCGCACGATCTCGACGTCGACGTGCTGGTCGACTACGCGCACACGCCCGACGCCCTGGCGCGAGCGCTCGAGGCGGTTCGTCCCATCGCCCATCGGCGCGTCATCACGGTGTTCGGATGCGGTGGGGACCGCGATCGCAAGAAGCGACCGCTGATGGCCGCCGCCGCCCTGCGCGCCAGCGATCTGGTGATCGTCACCAGCGACAATCCGCGCACCGAGGATCCCGACGCGATCATCGGCGAGATCCTGCCCGGGCTCGCCGACGGCCAGCGCGTGGAGCCGGCTGCGCTCGCGCACGCGCCGCACCGTTCGTACACGGTGATGGCGGACCGGCGCGAAGCGATCCGCCAGGCCATCGCCGCCGCCGGCCGCGGGGATCTGGTGCTGATCGCCGGCAAGGGCCACGAGGACTACCAGATCGTCGGCACCATCAAGCACCCCTTCGACGATCGCGAGGAGGCGGCGCGTGCGCTCGCCGACCGCGCGCGAGGGCTGCTCTCGTGAGCGCCGTGACGCTACGCCTCGCCGACGTGCTCGCGGGAACGGGAGGCGTGCGGCTGCGGGGAAGCCGCGACGCGTTCAGCGCGATCTCGACCGACTCGCGCAGCGTGCGCGAGGGCGAGCTCTTCTGGGCGCTGCGCGGTCCGAGCTTCGACGGCCACGATTTCGTCGCGACCGCGTTCGGGCGCGGCGCCGCGGGCGCGGTGGTCGAGGCGGGGCGCGAGATCGCGCTCGGGCCGGACGTCGCGCCGGATCGCATCCTGATCGCCGTCGACGACACGTTGCGGGCGCTCGGCGACCTGGCCGCGTACTGGCGCCGCGCGCGCAACCCCAAGGTGATCGCGATCACCGGTTCGAACGGCAAGACCACCACCAAGGAGATGGTGGCGCGCGTGGTCGGTGCTCGTTTCCCGGTGCTGGTGACGAGCGGCAACCTCAACAACCTGATCGGGATGCCGCTCACGACGTTGCGGCTTCGCGAGGAAGCGGTCGCCGTCGTCGAGATGGGCATGAACGCGCCCGGCGAGATCCGCCGCATGGCGCAGATCGCGCGGCCGGACGTGGGGCTCATCACCCAGGTGGCGCCCGCGCACCTGGAAGGGCTCGGGACCATCGACGGCGTGGCGGACGCGAAGTGGGAGCTCTTCGACGAGCTCCAGAGCCACGCCATCGCCCTCGTGAACCTCGACGATCCGCGCTTGATCGAGCGTCGCCCGCGCTTGCGCTGCCTGGCGGTCACCTTCGGCATGCGCGGGGGTGACGTGCACGCCGAGGACGTCGCCGATCTCGGCCTCGACGGCGTGCGCTTCACCGTCGTCGTGGCCGCCGGTCTCGACGGAGCGCGCCGCGAGGTCCAGCGCGCGGTGGTGCACCTAAAGCTGCTCGGGCTGCACAACGTGAGCAACGCGTTGGGCGCGATCGCCGCCGGCGCGGTGCTCGGCGTGCCGGCCGGAATCGCCGCGCAGGCGCTCGGCGCGCTGGCGCCGGTTCCCGGCCGGATGTGCCCGCGCCGTCTGGGGCGCGGCGTGGTGGTGCTCGACGACACCTACAACGCCAACCCGGCGTCGATGACGGCGGCGCTCGCCACCGGAGCGCGCGCCGCGGGTGCTCGCAAGAAGATCGCCGTGCTCGGCGTCATGCGCGAGCTGGGCGCGGCGAGCGGGGCGGCGCACCGCGAGGTGGGCGCGGTGGTGGCGCGCGAAGGCTACGAGCTCCTGGTGGCGCTGGGCGAGGCGGCCCAGGGTTACGTCGCCGGCGCGCGCGCGGCGGGGATGGCGGACGCGCGGCTGTGCGCGATCGCCACGGACGACGTCGCGGCGAGCGTGGATGCGCTCGCGAGCGCGCTCGAGGACGGCGCGATCGTCGTCGTCAAGGGCTCGCGCGGCGCGCGCATGGAGCGCGTGGTCGCGGCGCTGGCCGAGCGGCTCGGCGAGACCTCGCCCACGCCGTCGGCCGCGGCGCACGGATGAGGAGGCGACGATGATCTATCTGCTCCTCTACCCGTGGAAGGACGAGTACTCGGTCCTCAACGTCTTCCGCTACATCACGTTCCGGACCATCTACGCCTCCATCACCGCGCTGGTCGTGTGCTTGGTGATGGGGCCGTGGCTGATCCGGCGCCTCACGCGGAAGCGGGTCGGCGAGACGATCCGCGACGACGGTCCGGCCAGCCATCAGGCGAAGGCGGGGACGCCCACCATGGGCGGCACGCTCATCGTGTTCGCGCTGGTGGCGTCGACGCTCCTCTGGGGCGACCTGGCGAGCTCCTACGTGTGGATCGTGATCGGCGTGACGCTGGCGCTCGCCGCGGTGGGCTTCGTCGACGACTCGCGCAAGGTGCGCGGCATGAAGAAGGGGCTGGCGGGCCGCCGCAAGCTCCAGTTCCAGGCGCTCATCGCGCTGGTGGCCGTGCTGCTGCTGCTGCTCGTGAACGACCGCGACACGACGCTCGCCGTGCCCTTCCTCAAGAACGTGAAGCTCGATCTCGGCTGGTGGTACGTGCCGTTCGCGGTCTTCGTGATCGTGGCGGCGTCGAACGCGGTGAACCTGACCGACGGCCTCGACGGGCTGGCGATCGGCCCGACGATCATCGTCGGCGCGCTCTACGGCACGTTCGCGTACGTGGCCGGCAACTCGAAGTTCGCGGGCTACCTGCAGATCCCTTATCTGCCGGGCACCGGCGAACTCGCGGTCTATTGCGGCGCGCTGCTCGGCGCGGGGCTCGGATTCCTCTGGTACAACACCTATCCCGCCCAAGTTTTCATGGGAGACACGGGCTCGCTATCGCTGGGCGGCGTGCTCGGATTTCTCGCCGTTTCCACGAAGAACGAGCTCGTCTTCTTGCTCGCTGGCGGGATCTTCGTCATCGAGGCGCTGTCGGTCGTCATCCAGGTGACGAGCTTCAAGCTCACCCGCAAGCGGGTGTTCAAGATGGCGCCCATCCATCACCACTTCGAGGTCAAGGGCTGGCACGAGCAGAAGGTGGTGGTGCGGTTCTGGATCGTGTCGCTGATCTTGGCGCTGATGGCGCTGAGCACGCTCAAGTTGCGCTGAGGACGCATGCCGAGAACCTCTCGACCCCGAACGTGGCAGGACCGCAGCTCGCGGCCGCGCACTCCGCTCGCCCGCGGTGCCAGCGCGCAGCCGGCGGCGCGCACCGTGCTCTTCGCCGTGGCGGAGTCGAGCTCGGGCGAGCGCTCGCGCGACGGCCACGGCGATGACGCGGGCGTCCAGACGCCCGCGCGTCCGAGCTGGGATCGCGAGCTCGCCGGCAAGCGAGTGCTGGTGGTGGGCGTGGCCCGCACCGGGCTCGCCGCGGCGCGCTTCCTCCTCGAGCGCGGGGCCCGGGTGACGATCACCGAGCGGCGTTCGCGCGCCGAGCTTCCCGCCGAGATCGACGAGCTGGAGCGCGCGGGTGCGCTCATCGAGGCCGGCGGTCATCGCGACTCGACGTTCGTCGCCCAGGACCTGATCGTGATCAGCCCGGGGGTTCCCATGAGCATCGAGCCGCTGGTTCGAGCACGCGAGCACGACGTGTGGGTGGTGAGCGAGCTCGAGCTCGCGGCCCGGTACGTCACGGCGCCGATCGTCGCGATCACGGGCACCAATGGGAAGAGCACCACCACCACGCTGATCGGACTGGTCGCGGAAGCCGCCGGTCTCGCGGCCTTCGTGGGCGGCAATCTCGGGACACCGCTCATCGCGTGCGCGCCGCTCGCCGCCCGCAAGGATCTGCTGGTGGTCGAGGTGTCGAGCTTCCAGCTCGAAGGCATCCACGAGTTCCGGCCGCGGGTGTCGGTGCTGCTCAACGTCACCGAGGATCACCTCGATCGGTATCCGACCTTCGGCGACTACGTCCGCGCCAAGGCCCGCGTGTTCGCGAACCAGGAAGCGAGCGACACCGCCATCCTGAATCACGACGATCCCGTGGTTCGCGCGCTCGCCGCGGAGTGCAGGGCGCGGGTGGTGTTCCTGAGCCTGCGCGGTCGGCCCCCCGGTCCCGCCGCGTGGGTGGAGGGAGACCGGTTCTTCGTCGATCTCGGTGACGGCGAATGCCTGAGCTACGACGCCAGCAACTTGCTGCTCGAGGGCGTTCACAACCGTGAGAACGCGCTCGCGGCGCTCGCCACCGCGCGCGTGCTGGGCATCGACGGCGGCGTGGCGATGCGAGCCATCGCGGCCTTCCCCGGTCTGCCGCACCGCATGGAGCGCGTCGCCGAGTCGGGCGGCGTGCGCTGGATCAACGACTCCAAGGCGACCAACGTGGCGGCGAGCGTGCGCTCTCTCGAGACCTACAGCGGCAACGTCATCCTGCTGGCGGGCGGCGTGGACAAGGGCGGCAGCTACGAGCCGCTGGTGTCGGCCTGCCGCGGACGGGTGAAGCACGCGTTCGTGTACGGACAAGGCCGCGAACGGCTCGGCGAGGCGCTGGAGCGGGCGGTGCCCACCGCGCGGGTCGCGGATCTCGCCGCCGCCGTCGACGGCGCCGCCGCGGCGGCGCGCGACGGCGACGTGGTGCTGCTGGCGCCGGCGTGCGCGAGCTACGACCAGTTCAAGAACTTCGAGGAACGCGGCGACCTCTTCCGCCGCCTCGCGCTGGCGCGAATCCGCCGCGCTGCCCCGGTCGCGCCGAAGGGCACGGGGGAGGATCGATGAGCGCGGTCGCCTCGATCCGCGGCGGCGCGGCGCACGCCGTGGTCCCGTCGATCGCGCTCGGCGCGCAGGCGGAGCGCAAGGCGCTCGGCGCACGGGTGTGGACGATCGAGCTCGCCTTCGCGGTGCTCACGCTCCTCGGGCTGGCGCTGGTGTGGAGCGCATCGAGCGCGATGGCGCTGGCGCGTCACGGGTCGAGCAGTCATTTCTTCGTGAAGCAGCTGGTCTGGGCGCTCCTCGCTTGCGTCGGCTTCTTCGCCGCGAGCCGCACCCCGCTGCCGTGGATCCGGCGCGGCGCCGGCCTCGCGCTGCCGCTGCTCTCGCTCGCGCTCGTGTACCTGCTCATCCCGGGTGTCGCCGGCGAGCGCGGTGGCGCGACCCGTTGGATCGTGTTCCACGGCGTGTCGCTCCAGCCCGGCGAGCCCACCAAGGTCGCGTTGGTGTTGTTCCTGGCGCGCTGGCTCGCCCGTCGCCCGGCGCCGAGCGGCAAGCAGGTGCTCGAGGCGCTCGCGATCGCCGCGGTTCCCGCCGGCCTCGTCTACCGTCAGCCGGATCTCGGGACGGCGGTGGTGCTCACGGCGTCGGCGCTCGCGATGCTCTATCTGGCGGGGGCGCGGCCGCTGCACGTCGCCGGCGTGGTGCTCGCCGCGCTGCCGCTCTTGCCGCTCGCGCTCATCGGGCACGCCTATCGCTGGCACCGGCTGATCGCGTTCTGGAACCCCTGGGAGAACGCGCGCACGCTCGGCTACCAGATCGTGCAGTCGTTCGTGGCGTTCGGCTCGGGCGGCGTGTTCGGGCGCGGTCTCGGCGGCGGCGCGCAGAAGCTCTTCTATCTGCCGGAGAGCCACACCGACTTCGTGTTCGCCGTGCTGGGCGAGGAGATGGGCTTCCTGGGCGTGGTGTGCGTCGCCACGCTCTTCTTACTGCTGGTGGTGCAAGGCAGCCGCGTGGCGCTCGCGGCGCGCGATCGTTTCGGCTTCCTGGTGGCGGCCGGCCTCACCGCCCTGATCGGGCTCGAAGCGGCGGCCAACATGGCCGTGACGCTCGGCATCGTGCCCACCAAGGGCCTGGCGCTGCCGTTCCTGAGCTACGGCGGATCGGCGCTGCTGTCGTCGGCGATCGCCCTCGGGTTCGTGCTGGCCATCGATCGCGACTCGGCGCTCGGTGGCGCCGGCGGCGAGGACTCGCCATGAGGCTACTGGTCGCCGGCGGCGGCACCGGCGGTCACCTCTTTCCGGGGGTGGCGGTGGCCGAGCGTTGGCTCGCTGCGGGCGAGGATCGCGCGGTGGCCTTCGCGGGCACCAGCCGTGGCATCGAAGCGCGGGTCGTGCCCGAGCTCGGTCACCGATTCTTCGCGGTGCGCGCCGGAGCCGTCGCCGGCGGAGGGCTGCTGGCGAAGCTCGCCTCGCTCGGCCAGGTGCTGCTCGGCATCCGCGATGCGGGCGCGGTGCTGCGCGAGTTCGATCCGCACGTGGTCCTCGGCGTGGGGGGCTACGCCTCGGTGCCCGTGATGATCCGCTCGGCGCTCGCGCGCCGGCCCACGGCGATCCAGGAGCAAAACGCCGCTCCCGGCTTGGCGAATCGATTGCTCGGTCGGCTGGTGCGTCGCGTGTTCGTCTCGTTCGAGTCGAGCCTGGGGCATTTCCCCGCGGGGCGGGCGGTGCTCACCGGCAACCCGATCCGCGCGTCGGTGCTGTCGCGGCTCGACGAGACGCGTCGCGTGCGCGCCGCGCGTGGGCGTGGCGCGAGCCCGAGCGTGCTGGTCGTGGGTGGCAGCCAGGGCTCGCGGTTCTTGAACGAGCACGTGCCCGCCGCGGTCGCCGAGTGGCTCGCGAAGCGCACGTCGGCCTCGGAGTGCCGGCAGGCGCCCGAGATCGTCCACCAGACGGGCGCCGCCGACGAGGCCGCGACTCGCGCGCGTTACCAGGAGCTTGGCCTGGTGGCACAGGTGATGCCCTTCATCCAGGACATGGGCGCCGCGTACGGCGCGGCCGATCTGGTGGTGGCGCGGGCCGGCGCCGGCACGCTCTCCGAGCTGGCCGCGGTGGGCGCGCCCGCGGTGCTGGTGCCGTATCCCCACGCGGGCGCCCACCAGGAGGCGAACGCGCGTGCCTACGAGTCGCTGGGAGCGGCGGTTTGCGTGACCCAGGCCGAGGCGACGACCGCGCGGCTCGCCGACGAGATCGGCCGATTGCTCGACGACACCGAGCGCCGGCGGCGCATGGCGGCGGCGGCGCTGGCGGCCGCGCGGCCGCGCGCCGCGGAGCAGATCGCTCGAGCGTGCGCGGATCTCGCCCTCGGCGGGACGAGGTGAGCGATGTATCGCAAGGAACATCGCATCCATTTCGTTGGCGTCGGCGGCAGCGGCATGAGCGGCATCGCCGAGGTGCTCGTGAACCTGGGCTATCGCGTGAGCGGCTCGGATCTCGCCGACAACGCGGTGACGCGGCGGCTCGCGAGCCTCGGCATCGCGATCCATCAGGGTCACGACGCCAAGAACGTGATCGCCGCCAACGCCCAGGTGGTGGTCGTGTCGACGGCGGTGAAGCGCGACAACCCCGAGGTCGTGGAGGCGCGCCGCCGCGGCATCCCGGTGATCCCGCGCGCCGAGATGCTCGCCGAGCTGATGCGCATGAAGTACGGCGTGGCCATCGCCGGCTCGCACGGCAAGACCACCACCACCTCGCTCACGGCCGCCGTGCTCCAGGCGGGCGGCCTCGATCCCACCGTGGTGATCGGCGGGCGCCTCATGGGCCAGGGCACGGGTGCGCGGCTCGGCAAGGGCGAGTTCCTGGTCGCCGAGGCGGACGAGTCCGACGGCAGCTTCCTCCATCTGGCGCCGACCATCGCCGTGGTCACGAACATCGACCGCGAGCACATGGACCACCACCACACGATGGAGGCGCTGCGCGCCGCGTTCGTGACGTTCCTGAACAAGGTGCCGTTCTACGGGCTCACGATCCTCAACCTCGATCATCCGGCGGTGCAGGGGATCCTGCCCGAGATCGAGAAGCGCTGGGTCACCTACGGGTTCTCGGCGCAGGCCGATTACACCGCGAGCGACATCGAGCTCGCCGCGCGCCGCTCGAGCTTCGTGGTGCGCCGCCGCGGCGAGGACCTGGGTGCCGTGACCCTGGGGCTCGCCGGCCTCCACAACGTGCAGAACTCGCTGGCGGTGGTGGCGATCGCCGACGAGCTGGGCATCCCGTTCAGCGCCGTGCGCGACGCCCTCTCCTCGTTCCAGGGGATCGAGCGGCGCTTCCAGGTGCTCGGCGAGGAGCGCGGCGTGCTGGTGGTGGACGACTACGGCCATCACCCCGCCGAGATTCGCGCCACGCTGGAAGCGGCGCGCGCCGGCTGGGACCGGCGCATCGTGGTGGCGTTCCAGCCGCACCGCTACACGCGCACTCGCGACCTCGCCGAGGAGTTCCACGGCGCGTTCCACCAATCGGACGTGCTCGTCGTCACCTCGATCTACGCGGCCAGCGAAGAGCCGCTTCCGGGCGTGAGCGGCGAGACCCTCGCGGAAGGGGTTCGCATCCACGGACACCGCGACGTGCGCTACGCGGCGAGCCTCGACGACGTCCTCGACGTGCTCGCGGAGACCGTGCGCGACGGCGACATGGTGCTGACGCTCGGCGCGGGATCGATCGGCGGCGTCGGGCCGAAGCTCCTCGAACGCCTGCGCGGAGAGGGATCGTGAGCGATGCGCGCACGGGGGACCGTCGAGCCCCGCGCGTGGCCGCGGAGGGCGCATGGCCGCGCCTGACGTCGTTGCCGCTTCGGCGGAGCGTCTCGGCGCTGCGCGCCGCGCGGCGCTGGCGCGCGCGCTTCCCCCTCGTCTGCGGGCGCGGCTGCGCTTCGACGAGCCGCTGGCCCCTCACACCACGTGGAGGATCGGCGGTCCCGCCGACGTGTGGGTCGAGGTGCACGCGATCCGCGAGCTGGCCGCGTTGCTGCGCGCCGCGCGCACGCAGCACGTTCCGGTCCGCATCCTGGGCGCCGGCTCGAACGTGCTCGTGGCGGACGAGGGCGCGGCGGGCGCGATCCTCGCGCTCGGCGGTGACTTCGAGCGCGTGGTCCTGGAGCGCGCCGGCGCCCGCGTGCTGCGGCTCGCCGTCGGTGCCGGCGTCAAGCTCACCGCGTTCGCGCGCCGCATCTCGAACGAAGGCTGGGCTGGCCTCGAGTTCGCGGTGGGAATTCCCAGCACCGTGGGAGGCGCCCTGGTCATGAACGCGGGTGCCCACGGCAGCGAGATGCGGGGCGTCGTGCGCTGGGCGGAGCTCGTCGCCGCGAGCGGCGAGCGCTCGCGCGTGGACGCCGCCGATCTCGAGTTCGGCTATCGCCGCACCCGTCTCCCGTGCGGCGCCGTGGTCACGCGCGTGGGGATCGCGTTGCATCGCGACGATCCGAGCGCGATTCGCGGCCGGGTGCGAGCGCACCTCGATTACCGGAGGACCACCCAGCCGCTCACCGAGCCGAGCTGCGGCTCGGTGTTCGTGAACCCGGCGGGAGGCTCGGCCGGTCGCCTCGTCGAGGAGGCCGGGCTCAAGGGGCGGCGCGTCGGCGGTGCGTCGATCTCGACCAAGCACGCGAATTTCATCGTCAACGAAGGCAACGCCACCGCCGCGGACGTGGTGGCGCTGATCCGCGAGGCGCGCAACCAGGTGCGTGCGCGCACGGGCATCGATCTCGTTCCCGAGGTGAAGCCGTTCGGCGATTTCGCCGGCGGCGCGCCGTGGTGAGCGAAAGACCGGGCGAGGAAGCGACGGAATGGCACGGGTGGCGGTGTTGTTGGGCGGCATGAGCGCCGAGCGCGAGGTGAGCCTGGTGACGGGCGAGGCCTTCACGGCGGCGGTCGCGCGCCTCGGTCACGAGGCGATCCGCGTCGACGTGGGCGCCGACCTCGCGCAGCGGCTGACCGACGCGAAGCCCGACGTCGCGCTCATCGGCCTGCACGGCAAGTTCGGCGAGGACGGCGCGGTGCAGGGGCTGCTCGAGGTGATGGGCGTCCCGTACACCGGCTCGGGCGTGCTCGCGAGCGCGGTCGCCATGGACAAGGTGACCAGCAAGCGGCTCTTCGAGAACGCCGGGATCCCCACGGCGCCGTTCGTGATCCATCGCGCCGGCGAGCCGCTTCCCGCTCCGCCGGGTGGGTTCCCGTGCATCGTGAAGCCGGCGAGCGAGGGGTCGAGCGTCGGCGTGAGCCTGGTCCACGATGCGAGCGAGCTGCTGCCCTCGCTCTCCGTCGCCCATCGCTACGATCCCGTCGCGCTGGTCGAGCGCTACGTGAAGGGTCGCGAGATCCAGGTGGCGATCCTCGACGGCCGCGTGCTCGGCACCCTCGAGATCGTGCCCGAGGGCCACGAGCTCTACGACTACGAGACCAAGTACACCGCGGGCCTCGCCAAGCATCTCTGCCCGGCGCCGCTCGCGGCCGGGGTCCGCGCGCGGATCGAGGCGCTGGCGCAGCAGGCGAACGATCTCCTGGGCTGCGAGGGCGCCACGCGCGTCGAGTTCCTCCTCGAGCACGACCGCGATCCGTGGATCCTCGAGATCAACACCTTGCCGGGCATGACCCCCACGAGCTTGGTGCCCGAGATCGCCGGCCACGCCGGGATCTCGTTCGACGAGCTGGTGGCGCGCTTGATCGCGAGCGCGCGCCTCAAGATCCCGCGCGTCGGGAGCGGCTCGTGAGCACGACCGCGACGCAGGTGCGGCGGCGCTCGCCGGCGTGGTTGGCGGCGGTGGCGGTGCCGCTCGCGCTGACGTCGGCGGCGGCGGGCTTCGGCTGGGCGCGGCTCGTCGACTCCGATCGGATGGCGCTCGGCGCGCCGCGCATCCGCGGCAATCACCGCCTCGGCGACGACGAGATCGCGAGCTACGCGGGCCTCGTGGATCGCGAGAGCTGGCTTCGGGTATCGCCGAAGCGGATCGAGGAGCGGCTCGAGTCGCACCCGTGGATCAAGCACGCGGAGGTCCGGCGCGCGTGGCCGCCTGCGCTGGTGATCGACGTCGTGGAGCGGCGGCCGGTGGCCTGGGTGCTCGACGAGCAACCGTGGGCGGTGGACGCCGACGCGCAGCCGCTCGCGGCTTGGAACGTGGACGACGATTTCGATCTGCCGGTGATCACCGGCATCGACTCGGGCACCGGTCAGCCGGGCGACGCGGAGTGGACGCGTCATCAGCTCGAGGAGGCGGTCGCGATGCTCGACCAGATCGCGAGCCTGGAAGACCCGCCGGCGATCGACGAGCTGCACCTCGGCCCGGAAGCGCGCTGGTCGATCCTCACGGCGAGCGGGCGAGAGATCGTGCTGGGTCGGCGCGACCAGGCGACGGCCGCCTGGCAGCGCTATCGGCGACTCATGCCGCAGATCGGTCGCGAATCCGAGCGCGACGTGCTCCGAGTGGACGTGTCCGACGCCGCGGACGCGTACGTGATGGTGGGCGCGCCGGCGACGCGCGCGACTGCGCGCTGGCAGCGCGGCTGACTGGCCGAGACGGAGGAGAGCGCATGTCGAGACGGGACAATCAGATCGTGGGCCTGGACATCGGCACCACCAAGATCTGCGCGATCGTCGCCGAGCGGCGCGGGGACGCGGTCGAGGTGATCGGTGTCGGAGTCGCGCCGTGCGAGGGGCTGCGCAAGGGCGTGGTGGTGAACATCGAGGCCACCGTCGGCTCCATCCGCAAGGCGGTCGAGGAAGCGGAGAGTGTCGCGGCATGCGAGATCGATGGTGCCTACATCGGCATCGCCGGCGGACACATCAAGGCGATCAACTGCCACGGCGCGATCCCGCTCAAGAGCGGCGAGGTGCGGCCGCTCGACGTGCAGCGGGTGATCGAGGCGGCGACCACCGTCGCGATCCCGATCGATCGCGAGGTGATCCACACCATCCCGCAGGAGTTCGTCATCGACGGCGAGGAAGGCATCCGCGATCCGGTGGGCATGAATGGCGGCGTGCTGGAAGCGTGGGTGCACATCGTCACCGGTGCGGTTTCGGCGGCACAGAACCTGGTCAAGTGTGCGAACAAGGCCGGGCTCACGGTCCACGACATCGTGCTGCAGCCGCTCGCCAGCGCCGAGGCGGTGCTCACCAAGGACGAGAAGGAGCTCGGCGTCGCGCTCATCGACATCGGCGGCGGCACGTCCGACCTGGCGATCTTCGCCGACGGCGCCATCAAGCACAGCTCGGTGCTGCAGCTCGCGGGCAGCCAGATCACCGGCGACGTGGCGCTCGGGCTGCGCACCCCGGTGAGCGAGGCCGAGCGGCTCAAGCTCAACTACGGCTGCGCGCTCGCGTCGATGGTGGACGACGACGAGGTGATCGAGGTGCCGAGCCTGGGTGGGCGGCGGCCGCGGGTGATCTCGCGTCACGCGCTCGCCGAGATCATCGAGATGCGCGTCGACGAGACGCTCCAGCTCGTCGAGAAGGAGATCCGCAAGGCCGGGCTCGCGGACGCGATCGCGTCCGGCATCGTGCTCACCGGCGGCAGCGCGAATCTGGTGGGGCTGCCGGAGCTGGCCGAGCGGATCTTCGATCTGCCGGTGCGGCGTGGCGCGCCGCGCGAGATCGGCGGGCTCGGCGAGGTGGTGTCGAGCCCGAAGTACGCGACCGGCGTCGGCCTGGTGCTGACCGGCGCGCGCAACGGTCGTGAGAGCAAGTTCCGCATCCGCGACGAGAACATCTTCTCGCGCGTCACGATGCGGATGAAGGAATGGTTCCAGGAGGCGTTGGTGTGAGGGGTGAGGACGGAGGGGACGGACACATGAAGGCGTCCGGTGGCAGAGCAACACGAATCGATCGGAAAACCAGGGGAGGACAGATGGAGATGGCTTTCGAGCTCGCAAACGGGGACGGCCGTCCGCAGGCCGTGATCAAGGTGGTCGGAGTGGGCGGCGGCGGTGGCAACGCGATCAACAACATGATCGCGCAGGGCCTCGCCGGCGTGGACTTCGTGGCGATCAACACCGACGCGCAGGCGCTCAAGCTGTCGCACGCTTCCACGCGTGTGGCGATCGGCGGCCGGCTCACCAAGAACATGGGGGCTGGCTCCAATCCGGACGTGGGGCGCGCCGCCGCCGAGGAAGACTGCGACGAGATCCGCGAGGCGCTGCAAGGCTGCGACATGGTGTTCATCACCGCCGGGCTGGGCGGCGGCACCGGCACCGGCGCAGCACCGATCGTCGCGCAATGCGCGCGTGACGTGGGCGCGCTCACGGTCGGCGTCGTGACGAAGCCCTTCCTCTTCGAGGGACCGAAGCGGCGCAAGATCGCGGATCACGGGCTCAAGGAGCTCAAGCGCTGCGTCGACACCGTCATCACCATCCCGAACCAGCGCCTCGTGACGCTGGCGGGCGACGAGCTCGAGCTCCTCGACGCGTTCCGAATGGTGGACGACGTGCTCTACCAGGCGGTCAAGGGCATCGCCGACGTGATCACGGAAGTGGGCTACGTGAACGTCGACTTCCAGGACGTGCGCACCATCATGAGCGAGAAGGGCATGGCGCTCATGGGCAGCGGCATCGCCGACGGTCCCGACCGCGCCGCGCGCGCGGCGCGCGCCGCCATCGAGAACCCGCTCCTCGAGGACGTCGACATGCACGGCGCCCGCGGCGTGCTGGTGAACATCACCACGTCGGGCGCGGTGAAGCTCGCCGAGGTGAACGCGGCGTGCAGCATCATCCAGGAGTCGTCGCACGAGGACGCGACCGTCATCTGGGGTCAGGTGATCGATCCGTCGATGGAAGGGCGGATGCGCGTCACCGTGCTGGCCACCGGCTGCGGCCAGGACGAGATGGAAGAGCTGGTGGCCCGCGACGGCCGCGACAGCCGTCCCATGGCGACCGCCGTGGTCACCTCGATGCGCACCGCGCCTCGCCCGGAAGTGCCGGCGGCACGCGAGCGCGAACGCGACGTCGAGCCGCCCAAGCCCGCCGCGCGTCCGCTGCGTCCGCTCCCCAGCGAGCCGCGCAGCTTCGCGAGCGAGCCGGAGACCGTGCGCGTGCAGGTGCCGCGTCCCGAGCGCAAGCCCGAGACCGACCGTTCGCGCTCTTGGCTCTCGGCGCCCGGCGCGAGCGGCGGTGGCGAGCGACCGGTCTCGGCGAGCGGCCGGATCTACGACCGCGCCCAGGCCTTCTACGAGGACGGCCGGCCCGGATTCGACTCGATCTCGCTCGACCAGCTCAACGGATTCTACGGCGAAGACGAAGACCCCATGGACACGCCGCCCTGGGCGCGTCCCCCCTCGAAGCACACCTGAGCCGAACGCAGTCACTCGTCCGCTTCTTCTCCTCCCCGCTTCCGTCCCCTGGTGCGCCTCGCCCCGGCCACCAGGGGGCGGAAGCCCTTGCCCAGCGCCGATCCGATCAGGGTGGTTTTGACGCCCCGGCGCCAAGGCGCGTCCTCTGGTGCCAGAGCCTGACGCGATCGCCTCGCACGTCGAGGCGTCGCTGCCTTGAAATCATTGCTGTTTTGGGCAGGCGCACGGTGCGCCGGCGCCGGGCATGACCCTTGCTCAAGCCAGGATCGACGCAACGGAGCTGCTGAGACCGATCAGTGGAGGATCCAACCATCACTCACGAACGACGCGAGCGATCGAGGCGACCATGAACCGCGACGATGCAATCGATACCCAGGAGCTCGAGCAAATCCTGCGCGAGACCCGGACGCCACTCGAGGCGAGTCGCGAGCTCCACTACCGGCCGCCGAAGTCGCAGCGTCCGGCCCAGTCGCGACCTTCGGTGCTGTGCCCCGGGCGCGACGTGATGGCCGCCGCCGAGATGTTCGGAGCGTGCCTGGCGGTGCTCGCGAGCGGCCGCATACCGGTCGTCGAAGAGCCCGAGTGCTGAGGCGCCGCGCGTCAACCTTCCCTTAGGCCCCTTTCTCGTCTCGCCCCCGGCGGGAGGGCACGGTCGCTCGTCGCCACCGTTCCCTCCCGCCACCCCTGTTTTTTTTGCGGGGGGTTGTTCCAACCCCCCGCCCTACGCGGCAAAGCCGCGTAGGGTCCCACCCCCGAGTCGCCTCGCTTCGCTCGTCGGCTCGCCTACTGGCTCGCGGAGAGATGGACGGCGCGCGTGGAGACCGGTGCGCCGGGCCGATCGGTTCCTCGACGGCCCGCTGAGCGCTGCGCGCTCGTGGGCGTTCCACGCCCGCCGTCAATCGCGGCAAAGCCGCGTAGGGTCCCGCCCCCGAGTCGCCTCGCTTCGCACGTCGGCTCGCCTACCGGCTCGCGGAGAGATGGACGGCGAGCGTGGAGACCGGTGCGCCGCTGGATCGTCGCGGGCGTGGTCGTGGGCTTTCCACGCCGCCGTCTGCGGCGAAGCCGCGTAGGGTCCCACTCGAGTCGCTTCGCTTCGCTGCGGCTCGCCTACCGGCTCGCGGAGAGATGGACGGCGAGCGTGGAGACCGGTGCGCGGATCGGCTGCAGGGCCGTCGGGTCCCTCGACGGCTTCGCTGACGCGATTGTGCGGTCGTAGTCTCTTCGAGTCCCCCGCCCGTCTCGGGCGCAGGTGGGGTTACGTTCTCGCGTGGCGAGAGCTGTCACGCCGCCGTTGCACGTGCGATGGTGGATCGCGATGGCGAGCGACGCGAGAACCGAGACCGTCACCGTGTACCGCCCGACCGGTCCCGAAGAGATGGCGCTGGTTCGCGAGAGCGGCTTCCGGCGCTGGCCGCCGCGGCTTCGCGAACAACCGATTTTCTATCCGGTGACCAACGAGGCCTACGCCGTGGAGATCGCCACGAAGTGGAACGTGCGTGATTCCGGCATCGGTTACGTCACGAGGTTCCGCGTGACGAAGACCTTCATGGACCGATACGACATCCATCAGGTCGGCGCGTCGCATCACACCGAGTGGTGGATCCCCGCCGAAGATCTCGACGAGCTGAACGCGAACATCGTCGGCGAGATCGAGGTCCTCGGCGAGTACCGCGGCACACCACCGACGCCGGCGTGACCGGTTTCCCGGCGCTCGACGCACGCCCCGGTGCAGCCGCCACGACGGCGCGCCGTTGCTCGTGGGGGCGGCCGCGACGCCGCCTGCAGTCCCCGGCGCGTGACGGACGGCGCGCCACGGGGGCGGCGCGGTAACGATCCGGCCTCGGTACGCAACGCCGCGGCGGCGTGCCTCGGCGCGATCTCGTCGTGTTCACGGGCAATTGCGGCCAGGGCACGATCCTTGCCGGCATGTCCGGGAATGGACTCGGCGGCGGTGCCCCCAAACGGCGATCGCGAGATCCCGTTCAACTACACGTCGGCGAGCGATCGGCAGGCGGTCCTGCTGCTCGCCGGCCCGCGAATGTGGGAGCGGCTGGAAGCGTTGCGCGAGCGGCGCGTGACCGGACGCTCGGCCCGGCTCTTGATGCGGTTCTTCGGTGAGCTGCTGATTCACCGCCGCAATCCCTACCTGCACCAGGCGCTGCTCGACTCTTGGCACCGTCGGCGCTGGTTCTTCCGGGCGCTCGAATCGAGCCTGGGCGTGATCGAGCAGCACGCGGGCGGAGACACACTGGTGCTCGAAGTGCTCGCCGACTGCCGGATGCTCGCCGCATCCCTTCGCGAGGAGATCCAGTCGGCGCCGCGGCGGCGTGCGCAACTGCGCGCGGTGCTCGGCGCGATCACCGGCGTGGAAAACGTGCGCTTCGATCCGTTCACGCTCGTCAGCCACGCCACCGACGCCACCGACTGGCGGCTTCATCTGCCGCTCGCCGTCGTCACGCCGTCGGCGGAGGCGCAGGTGGCGCCGCTCTTGGTGGCGATCGCTGAGCTTGGCTTGCATGCGATCCCGCGCGGCGGGGGCACCGGGCTCACCGGCGGCGCGGTGCCGCTGCGCGCGGATTGCGTGGTGGTGAACACCGAGAAGCTCGATCGCATCCGCGGCATCGAGACCCGCGCGCTGGTCCTCGACGATGGTCGCACGGTGGCGGCGTGCGCACTGTCGCTGGAAGCCGGTGTCATCACCGAGCGTGCCATCGAGCACGCGGCACACCACGGGATGGTGTTCGCCACCGATCCCACCAGTGCCTGGGCGTCGACCATCGGCGGCAACATCGCGGAGAACGCCGGCGGCAAGGATTGCGTGCTGTGGGGCACCTGCATCGACAACCTGCTCGAGTTCCGGATCGCCATGCCGAGCGGACGGAGCTGGACGGTGCGGCGCACCAACCACCAGCACCGCAAGATCTTGCCCGAGGACGTGGCGCGCTTCGAGGTGCTGGACGAGGACGGCGCGCGACTCCGCGCCATCGAGCTGCGCGGGACCGAGATCCGCAAGCCCGGGCTCTGGAAGGACATCACCAACAAGGCGCTGAAGGGGCTGCCCGGGCTTCAGAAGGAAGGCACCGACGGCATCGTCACGTCGGCGGTGTTCGTCTTGTATCCCGCGTATTCGCTGACGCGCACGCTCTGCCTCGAGTTCTTCGGGCCGAGCTTCGACGAGGCGAGCGAGATCATCGTGGAGATCTCGCGGGCGATGCCGAACCGCGGCGAAGAGGCGCTGCTCGCTCTCGAGCACTTCGACGAGGAGTACGTGCGCGCCATCGGCTACCAGACCAAGGCCGCGCGCGCCGAAACCCCGCGCGCGGTGCTGGTGATCGACGTGGTCGGCCACACCGACGCGCAGGTCGAGCGGGGCGTCGCCACCCTTCGCGCGCTGCTCGCGCGCCACGTCGACACCGAGCTGTCGATCGCCGCGGACGCCGCCGAGGCCCAGCGTTACTGGGCCGACCGCAAGCGTCTCGGCGCGATCGCCAAGCGCACCAACGCGTTCAAGATCAACGAGGACGTCGTGCTGCCGCTGGAGGCGCTCGGCGCGTTCGCGCGCTTCGTCGAGGCGTGCAACGTCGAGGAGGAGCGCCACAGTCAGGAAACGCTGGTGGCCCGCTATGCGGCGTTGCTGACGCGCCCGGAGACCGCCGCGGACTCGCCGGGTCTCGAGCGCAAGCTGCCGGCGGCGTCGGCGCTCTGCGAGCAGGCGCGCGTCGAGCTGGGCGGCGCGGACGAGACCACCGTGCGAGCGGGCGAGGTGGTGCGTCGCCTGCGCCATCGGCTCGCCGAGCTGGTGCGCGGACATCCCGCCGTGATCGAGAAGCTCGAGACGACCACCGCGGAGGTGCGAGCGCGGCGCATCGTGCTCGCCACCCACATGCACGCCGGCGACGGCAACGTGCACGTGAACATCCCGGTGCTCTCCAACGATCGGCCGATGCTCGACCGCGCCGATCACGTCGTTGAGAAGGTCTTCCGCCGCGTCGAGGAGCTCGGTGGCGTCGTGTCGGGCGAGCACGGCATCGGCATCACCAAGCTTCGCTACTGGGATCCGGCGCGCCGCGCCGAGCTCGACGAGCACCGCGCGCAGGTCGATCCGGGCGGGCTCATGAACCCCGGGAAGCTCGCGGATCTCGACGTGCTCGACCAGGTCTTCACGCCGTCGTTCAACTTGCTCGAGCTGGAGGCGCGCATCCTCCAGGCCGGGCGGGTCGAAGCGCTCGCCAAGGAGATCGCGACCTGCGTGCGGTGCGGCAAGTGCAAGGCCGATTGCTGCGTGTTCCACCCGGGGCGCGGCATGTTCTTCCATCCGCGCAACAAGAACCTGGCGATCGGCTCGCTCATCGAGGCGCTGCTCTACGACGCCCAGCGGCGGCGCTCCGGATCGTTCGATCTCCTCGGCCACCTCGAGGAGGTCGCCGACCATTGCACGATCTGCCACAAATGCCTGAAGCCGTGCCCCGTCGACATCGATACCGGCGAGGTGTCGGTGTTGGAGCGCGAGCTGCTCGCGGCGTGGGGCAAGAAGCATTCGCCGCTCGCGACCCGGATGACGCTTCGCTACCTCGACACGCGCTCGCCCGTGCTGGAGCGCGCCATGCGCGCCGGGCTGGTCGAGCTCGGCGGGCGGCTGCAGCGAGCTGGGCACCGCCTGGCGGAGCCCTTCCAGCCGCGCGCGCCGCGCGCCCACACGTACTTGCTCGACGTGCTGCGCTCGCCGGTGCCCGCGAGCGCCGACGAGACGTTGCGCGAGGGACTCCCCACGTGCGGACCGGACCAGGTGCTGACGCTCGAGCCGGATCGGGAGGCGGCCCGAACCGTCCTCTACTTCCCGGGTTGCGGCTCCGAGCGGCTGCACGGCGCGATCGCCAAAGCCGCCATCCACGTGCTTCTCGAGCTCGAGACCCGCGTCATCCTCACGCCGCCGCTGCTCTGCTGCGGCTTCCCCAATCATGCCAACGCCCGCGCCGACGCCTACCGCGCCACGCTCCTCAGCAACACCATCCTGATGAGCCAGATCCGCGAGATGTTCTCGTATCTGCGCTTCGATGCGGTGGTGGTCACGTGCGGCACCTGTCGCGAGGGGCTGGACGCGATCCAGCTCGCCGAGACGTTCGCCGCGCCGATCGTCGACGTCGCACGCTTCGCGCTCGACTGCGGATTGCGCCTCTCCGGCGAGCGCGAGGCCCTCTACCACGCGCCTTGCCACGACTCGCTCTCCGGCAAGGCCGCGCAGGTCCTGGGTGAGCTGGGGGGCTATCGACTCACGGACGTGCCGCATTGCTGCTCGGAAGCGGGAACGCTCGCGCTCTCGCGCCCCGACATCTCCGACGCGATGCTCGACCGCAAGCGCGTGGCGCTCGCGGCGGTGGTTGGCGCGCCGACCGCGCGCACCGGCGCGGCGCGCGACGTGATGCTCACCAATTGCCCGTCCTGCGTGCAGGGGTTGAGCCGCCACGCGGGGCTCGACGTCGAGCCCCGCCACGTCGCCGTGGAGCTGGCCGAACGACTGAGCGGCCCCAACTGGCGGCAACGATTCGCCGCGCGCGTCGCCCGTGCCACGGCGATCCACATCTGAGCGTAGCGGCGCTCGCAGGGCGCACCGCCACGTCGTACGGCGTGGGCTCGCAGTCGTCGGCGGTGTGGTGTATTCAGAGGGACGGCATTCGTTCCCTGGCCGATCGATGAGCTGCGGAGGCTGGCTGACCACAGCGGATCTCCTGCGGACGCTGCGTCAGCGGAGGTGCTCGTGAATGGTGATCGGACCACCGTGGATCCCGCGAAGCTGTCGACCGTGCACGGTGTCGTCTTGCGGCAGCGCGCGCAGGAGCTTGCGGCCTCGATCCTGGTGCTGAACGCGGCCTTCTCGTCACTCACGAAGCCCAATCCCGACTCGAAGCAGCTGGTCTTCCGGGCGGCGCTGTTGGTCCTGGGCATTTCTTGGTGATTGCTGCTTCTTCGTCGCAGGCGGCGACTGCGCAAGCAGGTGTGATCGAATGCAAGGCCGGCAGCCGGGAAACCTTCCACGCATGTCCGCGATGTCCACGATCGCGAGCCACCGTCGGTTCTACGCGGAGTTTCTCGTCCGGGCGTTCGGCTCGGGCGAGCAGCGGCTGATCGATGCGTTCGCCGCCATCCCCCGCGAGGACTTCGTCGGACCGGGGCCGTGGCAGGTGTGCGTTGGCTCGGACGAGTACATCTCGACCGGCACGGACGATCCGGCGTTGCTCTACCAGGACATCCTCGTGGGCCTCGCGCCGGAGCGTCGCATCAACAACGGTCAGCCGTCGTTGCACGCACGGTCTCTGTCGGAAGCGGCGCCTGCGCTGGGCGAGCGCGTGCTGCACGTCGGTGCCGGCACCGGCTACTACACGGCGATTCTGGCGACGCTCGTCGGTGCGACGGGTCACGTCGATGCGTTCGAGATTGAGAGCGATCTCGCGGCGCGAGCGACGACGAACCTGGCTCATCTCGGCAACGTGGTCGTGCACGGAGCTTCCGCCAGCGACGGGCTGCTCCGCGACTACGACGTGATCTACGTGAACGCAGGCACCACGCACCCGCCGCCCGCCTGGCTCGATGCGCTGCGTGTCGGTGGCCGCATGGTGTTTCCGCTCACGCCGAACGAGGGCGTGGGGATCATGTTGCGCATCACACGCCTCGCTGCGGATTCCTACGCCGCAACTGCCTTCGCCCGTGTGGCCTTCGTGCCGTGCATCGGCGCGCGAAACGAGGTGGCTGCTGTGTCGCTCGCCGCGGCGCTCGAACGCGGCTCGAACACGGACGTGCGCTCGCTGCGCCGCGAGGAACCGCCCGATCACACGGCGTGGTGCGTCGGCGACGGCTGGTGGCTGTCGTGCAGCGAACCGCGGCGCCGCGAAACGTGACGTGGCTTCGTCTCGGTCCGGGAGCGCCTCACGATGCCGTCGTGTCGGGCGCATCGCGGCGCGCGGCGATTCGATAAAGGGCCGGCAGGACGAGCAACGTGAGGGCGGTGCTGGTGACGAGGCCGCCGACGACCACCGTCGCGACGGGGCGCTGCACCTCGGCGCCGGTGCCGGTCGCGAGCATCATCGGGATGAAGCCGAGCGAAGCGACGAGCGCGGTCATCAGCACGGGCCGCAGTCGCGTGACGGCGCCGCGCTGGATCGCTTCGACGAGGGGCACCCCGTCCGCGCGAAGCTGCTGGATGAACGTGACCATGACGAGGCCGTTGAGCACGGCGATACCGGAAAGCGCGATGAAGCCGACGGCGGCCGAGATGGAGAACGGCATGCCGCGCAACCACAGCGCGAGGACTCCGCCGCTCAGCGCCAGCGGCACTCCCGTGAACACGAGCACGGCATCGCGTGCCGATCCGAGCGAGGCATAGAGCAGCGCGAAGATGAGCGCGAAGCAGAGCGGCACCACGATCGTGAGGCGCTTCTTCGCGGCGATCAGGTTCTCGAATTGCCCGCCCCAGTCGAGCCAGGTGCCGGGCGCGAGCTTCACGTTGGCGTCGATCCGTGCCGACGCTTCCGCGACGAACGATCCGACGTCGCGACCGGTCACGTTCGCTTGCACGACGACCCGGCGCTTCCCGTTCTCGCGGCTGATCTGATTCGGACCTTCGGTGGTGACCAGCGACGCGAGCTCGGAGAGCGGCAGGAAGTCCGGGCGTCCGCCGCCATCGGAGGCGTCGGTGCCGCGGGCGCCACCCTCCGCCAGATCGACGTGGCCGAGCGGGATCG
>JAXLQJ010000013.1:0-171845 GCA_046331705.1 bacterium
CGCGGGTTCCGCACCACGACTGGATCACTACCCGTGACAGGATCCGCAGGCGTCGCCGATCGCTCACTCATCCGCGTGCGCCGTGAGCTCGGCGCTCGCTGCGGCGTGCGGGGGAAGTGCGACGCTACGGCTGCGGACGTCGACTCGCCGACGGATCGCGTGCGCACCGGAAACCGATGGCGCGGCTCCACTGGGTTGGGAAGTTGTATAGACGATTCGGGCTGCGCAGAAACGTCGAGTGCGAATCGTCCCAGGCATCCCCACGAATGACCCGCAAGTTGGTGACCGTGCTCTCGGGGCCTTGCGGATCGGTGGCTGGACTCACCGCGTAGTAGCCCGCGTCGTACCAATCGCTGATCCATTCCCAGACGTTCCCGATCAGGTCGAGAGCGCCATACGGCGAGGCACCCGCGGGCTTCGACCCCACCGGCAGCGTGTGATCCGTTCCACAACCCGCGGAGCCGAGCGTCAGCTCGAAATACACCGCGTAGTCGCAGGAGGGAGTTGCGCTGCCCCATGGATACGTCCACGCGTCTGGACCGCGGGCCGCCTTCTCCCACTCGGCCTCCGTCGGAAGGCGCTTTCCGGCCCACGCGCAATACGCCTGCCCGCGCGTCCAATCGACGCAGTTCATCGGATGCGTGCCGGGCCGGTTCGAATTCCAGTTGCAATAGGGATCGAGCGACGAGTTGGGGTCCGGCTCCGTGCAGCCGGCGTCGGCGACGCAGGCTGCGTAGGCATTCACGGTGACTTCGGTGCGATCGATCCAGAAGGCGCTCAGCTCCACGGTGTGAGGCGGCTGCTCGTCGCCGGGAATTCCCGACCCCGCGCTGGCGCCCATCGTGAACGCTCCGGCGGGGACGAAGACCATGTCGCCATCGCAGGCCACGGGTGGTTCGGTCGCCGCCCACGCACAGGGATCAGCCGACTCGAAACCGTTTTGATAGACGATCACGGTGTCCGCCCGAGCTGGCTGCACGAGTACCCACGGCAGCATCGCGACGAGCACCGCAACGATCGAGCGAGTCGGCTGTGACTGCACGGCACCCCCCTGACGACGCTGCCTGAATCCTAACCCGCCGCCCAAGAGCTCGCAGCGGCGAGCGAGTGAATCGCCCGCGAGCGGGACCGTCTGAGGGATGGCGCCGCCCCCCACGACTCTCGGCAGAGTTCGCGGTACTGTACGCGCATCGTCGCCCCCTCCCGCATCACTGCGAAGCTCTCGGAGCTTCCAAGGTACGAGCCATGAATCGCAACGCCTCGCGCGCGCTCGTCGTGGGCTTCACCGTCGTGCTCGCATCGTTGTCGCTTCCATTCCGCGTGCATGCGGAAGACCTCTTCGCCAACGACTTCGAGTCCGGGACGGTCTGTCCGTGGAACGACGCGTTTCCTCACGTTGCGTGCTGGAGCAATCCAGCCGGCGGTGACTGGAACGTCCCATCCAATTGGCGTGACGGCGTGGTGCCGCCGAGCGGCTCGAACGTCGGCGTCGATCTTCCGGTGCCGCCGATGACCATCACGATGACGACCGCGGACGCCTACGTTCACGAGCTGACCGTGTTCGCGAACCTGACGATCTCGGGCCGGTCGCTGACCGTCACCGGCCTCGGCCGCGTGAACGGTCATCTGTCGGCGAGCGCCTCGTCCACGCTCGTCGTCTTCGGGGCGGGCGCGACGCTGGTGGCGAACGACACGCCGACGGATCTCTCCGGCGTGAGCTTGCAGGCGAATGGCGGCGGCTCGCTCACGGCCCCGCTGGTGACCAACGTGTCCGGCGGCCGGCTGAGCGTGGACGGGGCGACGTCGGCGCTGAACCTGCCGTCGCTCACCAACATCGACAACGCGTCGCTCACGACGAGCAACGGCGGGCACCTCACCCTCCCGTTGATCACCTCGATGACCTGCGATGCGAGCAACAAGCCCTGCTACGGGAACAATCCGTTCTATTCGACGGGGACCGGCTCGCTCTTGACGCTGCCCGCGCTCACCACGTTCAGCGCCTCCACCGGCAGCTACCTGGAGGCGTATGCGTACGGCGGCGGAACCGTGAAGCTGCCGGCGCTCACCACGCTCAACCTCACGAACGGGACACTCTTTCACTTCAGCGCATCCGGCACCGGCGCCGAGGTCGACGTCGATGCGCTGGCAACGCTCTCGCCGGCGGTGAGCGTGCTCATCTCGAGCGGCGGGCTGGTGAAGGCACCGAGCCTCACGACTCTCGCCGGCGCGGTCACGATGTCGGGCACCGGCAACGACTTCACGTCCGCGCTCACCACCGTCACCGGCTCGCTCACGGTGGCCGGCGCCACGATCGCGCTTCCGAGCCTGACGACGGTCGCCGGTTCTTCGATCACCGTGGGCGCGGGCGGCACGCTGACGCTGGGCGGCACACCGTCGGCCGCCGGCACGATTCTCTCGATCAACGGCGGCGGATCGCTGATCGCGAACGGGGTGACCAACCTCTCCGGCGGTCGCGTGAGCGTGGACGGCAGCACGTCCTCGGTGAGCCTCACCGCGCTCACCAACATCGACAACGTCTCGGTCTCGGCGAACAACGGCGGCCACGTGACGCTGCCTGCCGTCACCTCGATGACCTGCAACGCGAGCAACAAGCCGTGTTACGCGAACAACCCGTTTTACGCCAACGGCACCGGCTCGCTGATCAGCATGCCGGCGCTCACGACGTTCACGGCCTCCACCGGCAGCTACCTCGAGGCCTACGGATACGGCGGCGGCACCGTGAAGCTGCCGGCTCTCACCACGGTCAATCTGACCAATGGCACGCTCTTTCATTTCAACGCGACGGGGGCTGGCGCAGAGGTCGACATCGACGCATTGGCGACGCTGCCGAGCGCGGTGACGGTGATCATCGCGAGTGGCGGGCTGGTGAAGGCGCCAAGCCTCGCCACCCTCGCCGGCGCGGTCACGATGTCGGGCATCGGCAACGGCTTCACGTCCGCGCTCACGACCATCACCGGCACGTTGAGCGTTGCCGGTGCCACGATCTCGCTTCCCAGCCTCACGTCCGTGGCTGGATCGTCGATCACCGTGGGCGCGGGCGGCACGTTGACGCTGGGCGGCGCACCGTCCGCCGTCGGCGCGATTCTGGCGATCAACGGCGGTGGATCGCTGACCGCGAATGGGGTGACCGATCTCTCGGGTGGACGCATCACCGTGGATGGCGCGACGTCTTCGGCAAGCCTCACGTCGCTCGCCAACATCGACAACGCATCGATCACGGCCACTGGCGGCGGTCACGTGACGCTCCCCGCCGTCACCTCGATGACCTGCAACGCGAGCAACAAGCCCTGCTACGCGAACAACCCGTTCTACTCTTCCGGCACGGGCTCCTGGTGAACATGCCCGCGCTCGCGACCTTCAGTGCCTCCACCGGTAGCTACCTCGAGGCCTACGGGTACGGCGGCGGCACCGTGAAGCTGCCGGCTCTCACCACGGTCAACCTGACCAATGGCACGCTCTTTCATTTCAACGCGACGGGGGCGGGCGCAGAGGTCGACGTCGACGCATTGGCGACGCTGCCGAGCGCGGTGACGGTGATCATCGCGAGTGGCGGGCTGGTGAAGGCACCGAGCCTCACGACGCTCACGGGCGCGGTCACGATGTCGGGCTCCGGCAACGGATTCACGTCGGCGCTCACCACCATCTCCGGCGCGCTCACGGTGGCCGGTGCCACGATCTCGCTGCCGAGCTTGACGTCGATCGCAGGCTCGTCGATCAGCGTCGCCAGCGGCGGCGCGCTGACGATCACGGGAGCGCCGTCGGCCATCGGCGCGATTCTCTCGGTCAGTGGCGGCGGGTCGCTCACCGCAAATGGCCTGACCAATCTCTCCGGTGGCCGGCTGACGGTGGACGGCGCGACGTCGGCGGCGAGCCTCACGTCGATCACGAACATCGACAACGTTTCCCTTTCGGCGACCAGCGGTGGCCACGTGAGCCTGCCCGGCGCAACGTCGATGACCTGCAACGCCACCAACAAGCCCTGCTACTCGAACAATCCCATCAACTCCTCGGGCACCGGCTCACAGGTCACGCTCTCGAACCTCGCGACGCTCACCGTCACCACCGGGAGCGTGCTCACCGTCGGGGCAACGAGCGGTGCGAGCGTGGGTCTCGCCGCGCTCGCCACGATCGCCACCACCACCACCGATCTGACGTTCTCCGCCAACGGAACTGGCAGCCAGATCGATCTGAGCGCGCTCCATACGGGAGGCTACGACGCCGGCCACGTCACGTTCAGCGCCACCAACGGTGGAGCGATCGTTCTCCCCGCTCCGTTGACGATCGCGAGCAGCGACGGCGCGCGCGCCGCGTCGAACCTCGTCCTCGCAGCCCAGGTGGACCTCGACGGCGACGGCGAGGCCGACACCCTTCGCGCCCAGCGCGGCAGTCCCACGCTCGACGTGGTCGCAAGCGCCGGACCTGCAGGCACCGGATCGGCCACGAGCTACCGCCTGCGTGCGCCCGCCACCGCGCTGGCGCTGGCGGACTGGGACGGTGATGGCGCTCTCGATGTCGCGGTGGCCGTCGCGGGAGCGAGCGGCGTCGCAGTGCTGCTCGGGGTCGGCGACGGCACCTTCGTCGCGGCGCCAGACGTCGCCCTTCCGTTCGTACCCCGCTCGATCGCCGCACACGACGCGAACGCGGACGGCATCCCCGATCTCGTGGTCGTGGACGACCAGGGCGAATCGCACGTCACGATGGGCCGCGATGACGGCGGGCTAACCGTACCGGGGCGTTGATCGATCGGCTTCGGCCGAGTCGGTCGAATCGGTCCGAGCGCCATCGGGAGGAGGCAAGCGTCCGACGAGCACCGAGCCGATCGCGAGCCTCGAGCGCTCCTCCACCACTCGCTGCACACGCGCTCGTCACCGACGTGCTCCGCCGGCGCCCGCGGCGATGCGATGCATGCCAGCCGTCGGCACCGATCAGGGCTGAGCCAACGTCGCGAATCGAGCGAACAACGCCGCCGACATCGGTGTCTCGAGCTCCCACGTGATGCCAATGGGTCGGTCTCCACTTGCCTCACGAAATCGAAGCGGCCCAAGGAATACGTACGGCGAGCGCGCGTCCGGATCCGTGCGCACGAATAGGAAGAACGACCACCCGTTGCCCGGGCTGTCGAGATAACGGCGCCCGCTCGGGCGACTCACGCTCGCCAGCCCCTGCGTCTCCCAGTGGAAGAGCGACGGACTGATGGCGTAGTCGCGGTAGCGCGTCGTGGGCGAGAACGAGCGGCCCGACTTGTCGAGGGTGACGAGGAGCAGCTCTCGCTGGCCGTCCAGCTTCAGGATCCCGCCCTGCGGCGTGACACCCTTCCCGCCCGGCTTCACGAAGCCAACCCCGGCGACGATCTCGCGCCGCGAGTAGTGCCGGTGAAGCGCGAGCGGCCACTCGGCGACGGGGTACACGTCCTTCGCGAGCGGTACACGGTCTTCCAGCACGTCCGCCAGTTCGTCCAGCTCTCGCACGATGGCGGGTGAGCCTCTGAGCCACTCGACGGTTTGCCGTGGCTCCCGCACCACCCCGCGGTGCTCGAGCTGGAATGCCACCATGGTGAGACGTCGCTCGCTCAGGGGATCGACACGTGGCTCCTGGCGCCAGCTCCGAAGACGTGCAGGCTCGTCGACGTGCCGCAGCCACCCCAACCGGCGGCTCAGGTCCTTGGTCGCGGTATCCGCCTCACGGACGAGTCCCGCCGCCGCTCGGGGCGACGTCCGTCCACCACCTCGGTCGTACACGTCGTCGAGATCCCGTCCCGTCTCGGCGAAGGCGCGCCAGCGAGATCCCGGGTGTCACCGCATCCAGCTCGCGTAGATCGCGGGCCAGCGATCTGCGGCGGTGGCGAGCGCACGCTTGAGGGCGTGCAACGCGCTCCCGCACGACGGCGTCGAGCTTGAGCACGGAGCCGCTCGGGGTAAGGAAAGCCTGCTTCCACCGCTTGGCGGAGGCGCGCCCGCGGGATCCCAGTCATCGCCGCATAGAGCGACTCGAAGCGGAATTCCTCGCGGTGCTGCCCGATGAAATCGAGCACGAGGCAGCTCGACTTGTTCGCCGTGTATCCGCAACCCTCGCCCGAGCTGTTGCAGGAAGAGCGTGGCGCTCTGCGTCGGGCGGAGCAGGAGCAACGTGTCGACGAACGGCAGATCGATCCCCTCGTTGTAGAGATCACACGCACACACCACGCAGATCTCGCCGAGCTCGAGACGCCGCCGCACGCTCGCGCGCTCCTCGTCCGCCGTCTGGCCGTGTACGGCTGCGGCCGGAATGCCGCGAGCGCAAAAGCTCCGTGCCATGAACTCGGCGTGCTCGATCGAAACGCAGAACGCGAGCGCGCGCACTGCGCGCACGTCCACGACGCGCTTGGCGAGCTCGGCGGCGATGAGATCGACCCGTGCGTCGTTGCCCGTGTAGAGCTTCGACAGCTCGTCGACCGAGTAACCCTGCCGGGACCAGCGAACGGCGGTCAGGTCCGTATGGTCAGCGATGCCGTAGTACTCGAATGGCACGAGCAGTTGACGCTCGAGCGCGTGCCAGAGCCTGAGCTCCGCCGCGATTCGCCCATCGAAGTCGGGCAAGAGCGACCTACCATCGGATCGCTCCGGCGTAGCCGTGAGTCCAACGAGAATCGCGGGACGCAGATACGCCGCGAGCGTGTGGTAGGAATCCGCGGGGAGGTGATGGCATTCGTCGATCACGACGTGTGCGAAGTGATCGGCGGAAACGCGAGCGGCGAGTCCGCGTGATGCGCTCTGCACCGATGCAAAGACGTGCTCCCAGCGCTGCGGCTCTCGTCCATCGACGAAGAGCTCGCCGAACGCCGGCTCACGCAGGACCTGACGGAACGTCGCCTGCGCCTGCTCGAGAATCTCCTTTCGATGCGCGACGAAGAGCAGGCGGGGGCGAACGCCGAGCTTGGCTGCCTGGCGCTGATAGTCGAACGCAGCGATGACCGTCTTTCCGGTTCCGGTCGCCGCGACGACCAGGTTCCGCATGTGCCCACGCAGCGACCGCTCGGCTTCAAGCTGATCGAGAATCTCCGCCTGGAACGGATACGGACGCGGCGTCAGCAACGAGAGGATCGCGCCCCGGCTCGAACTGCGCTCCGCACCGAGAGCATCGCGCAAGCGCCCCACGCAGGTGGACGAGTCGGGGTCGTACCGCTCGAACTCGTCGTCGTTCCACAGGCTCTCGAAGGTGCCCTCGAACTTCTCGATCACATGCGGGAGGTCGACCGCGGAAGCCTTCACCATCCACTCGTGCCCGGCGCCCAGCGCCGTGGCCGTGAGGTTCGCAGAGCCGACGTATGCCGGTGGAGAGACCGTTCCTGCCGTCGAAGGCCACGCCTTCGCGTGTAACCGAGTCCGACGAACGTCGTACGATATGCGAACCTCGACGCTGGCGAGGCGCGCCCAGAGCACGTCGAGAGCGGCGACTTCGGTCGTGCCGGTGAAGACCGTCGTGAGCACGCGCACGCGCGCGCCACCGAGGACGAGCTCGCTCGAGCTCTTCGCGGATCGCGCGAATCCCGCCTTGGGTGATGAACGCGGCGAGGACGTCGATCCCATCGGCCGAGGCGATCTCGCGCCCGAGCTCACCGCCGAGTGCCGGTTCGGTGCGGGCACGTGTAGAGCAGCACGTCGTCGAGGACAGCGGTGAGGCCGGCACTCGGCAGCGCTGCGGTCCGATGGACCGAAAGGAGGGTACGTGGCGGTGGATCCACGTTCGCCTTGGTGACATCTAGGCTCGGCGCAGCTCGGGCGAGGCTGTCGACGATGGTGGTTGCGAGCGCAAGCTGGTCGCCCACGTCCTTCGTATCCCGCAGAACCCGCTCGATCTCGCCGGCGAGATGACGCGCCAGCAGCCTCGGGAGGTCGGCCGGCGACAACAGAGCGTGCTCGGCGCGCGCGGGCGCGATGGCGCTCAGCTGGCGTGCGAAGATCCACGGTCAGCAGATGTTCGTAGATGCCCTCGGCGAGCGGCCTCTCGGTCGTTGCACGCTCGGAAGCGCTCGAGCGTGTCCGAATGCACAACTCCCCCGGCACCCCAGCAAGCCGCGGTTGCTGGCGAGTCGTTGACGGCGCGGTGATTCCAACTGCCGGGGTGACCCTGCCGGCATACTGGTGCGCGCGCGTTCTCGACTCCGCGTACGTCCGGCTCACTCACTGCCGCGCCGACCGAGACGTGCGCGAACCGGCTCCGCGCTCGAGCGACTGCCGACTCGACCAGCGCACGATGCCTGAGGTCCGGATCGCCTTCCGGCGCTGCAGCCGATCGGTGATGGATCGACCGTGCGACCTCGGCACGCTGCCAAGGCGGTTCCCCACGCTCCGTTTCTCACCGCGAGCTTGCCAAGCATGTCACCGCAATTGCGCGCCGCTCGCCCGCCGCACCACGCGCCGATCCGCTAACCTCGCGCGCCATGGCGACTCCTCCCGTCGATCGTCCGCTGGTGCGTGATCCCCGCCGACTGCGTCCCGCGCTCGCGCCGATCTTGCCATTCGTGCGGCCGTACAAGGCCGCCATCGCGGGTGCGCTCGCGGCGCTGGTGTTCACGGCGGGCTGCACGCTCGCGATCGGACAGGGCCTCAAGTTCATGATCGACCGCGGGCTCGCGACCGGCTCGCCGGAGATGCTGCGCCAGAGCGTCGGCTGGTTCTTGCTGGTGGTCGTACTCATGGCGGTCGGCACGTTCACACGCTTCTTCCTGGTCTCGTGGCTCGGTGAGCGCGTGAGCGCCGACTTGAGGCGCGCGGTCTTCGATCACGTGGTGACGCTCGAGCCGGCCTTCTTCGAGACCAACTCGCCGCGTGAGATCCAGACCCGCATCACGACCGACACCACGCTGCTCGAGACCGTGATCGGCTCCTCGGTCTCGATCGCGCTCCGCAATCTGCTCACGTTCCTGGGTGGGCTGGTGCTGCTGTTCGTGACCGACCCCAGGCTCACCGGCACGGTGCTCGCGTGCGTGCCGGTGGTGATCGCGCCGATCCTGGTCTTCGGCCGGCGGGTGCGGCGGCTCTCGCGAGCCAGCCAGGATCGGGTCGCGGACGTGGGCGCCTTCGTGGGCGAGACGCTCGGCAGCATCAAGATCGTGCAGGCCCACAACCACGAGCCGCTCGACCGCGCCGCCTTCGGCGCACGCGTCGAGTCCGCGTTCGCCGCGGCGGTGCGGCGCATTCGGCAGCGCGCGGTGCTCACCACGGTGGTCATCGTGCTGGTGCTGGGCGCCGTCGGCTTCCTCATCTGGCAGGGCGGCAACGACGTGCTGGCGGGCCGCATCACCGGCGGCGAGCTCGCCGCATTCGTGTTCTACGCGATCATGGTCGGCGGCGCCGTGGGCGCGATCAGTGAGGTCTACGGCGACTTGCAGCGCGCCGCGGGCGCCACCGAGCGGCTCTCGGAGCTGCTCGCCGTCGAGCCGCGCATCGCAAGCGCCGCCACGCCGCGGGCGCTCGCCAAGCCGGTGCGCGGCGCGCTCTCGATCCGGAGCGTCGGTTTCGCATACCCCTCGCGCCCGGACCCTCCCGCGCTCGGCGACCTGAGCCTCGACATCGCCGCGGGCGAGCGCGTGGCACTGGTCGGCCCGTCGGGTGCGGGAAAGTCGACACTCTTCGAGCTGCTGCTCCGGTTCTACGATCCAGCGCGCGGCACGATCCTGCTCGACGGCGTCGACCTGCGCGAGCTCGCGCTGGAAGAGCTGCGCCGTCACGTGGCACTGGTCCCGCAGCAGCCCACGCTCTTCAGCACGACCGTCGCCGAGAACATCCGCTACGGCCGCCCCGATGCGAGCGACGCCGAAGTGCGCGCCGCCGCCGATGCGGCCTACGCGAGCGAGTTCATCGACCGGCTGCCGGACGGCTACGCGACCCATTTGGGCGAGAGCGGAGTGCGCCTCTCGGGCGGACAACGTCAGCGCATGGCGATCGCGCGAGCGTTGCTCAGGAACCCCGAGGTGCTGTTGCTCGACGAGGCGACCAGCGCCCTCGACGCCGAGAGCGAAGCTGTGGTGCAGCGAGCCCTCGACGTGCTCATGCGCGGGCGAACCAGCATCGTGATCGCCCACCGCCTCGCCACCGTGGTCGACGCGCACCGCATCGTGGTGCTCGACCACGGGCAGCTCGTCGCGGTCGGAACGCACGCCGAGTTGCTGCGCTCGTGCGACCTCTACGCGCGCCTCGCCGAGCTCCAGTTCAGCGACGTACGAGCGATGACGGCCTGAGTCGCTGTCCGGACTCGGTGTGGTCGGCGCCGATCGTGGATGCGGGCATGCATCCCACGGCCGCGCCGCGCACGCCTGCGTCGAACTGCTCGACCGCGCAACGTCCGGTCATTCGTGGCGACCCTGCCACAAACGTTTCTGGAGGCTGAAACGGAAGTTGCCGTCGCCGGTCGGTGTACGGGTTCCATTCGTGAAACTGCAGCAAATTTAGATCGACGATCCGTGCTATTACCGGCTCGGTTCTTGCTGATCGAGGGAAGGACCCTCGATCGTGGGCACGATCACACGCCCGTACGCCCTCGAATGGAGACCAGCCGGCTGAAGAAGTCGCGCCCCAACGGCGCACCTCGGCGAGCGTCCCCCCTGGCTCGAAGGTCGGGTCAAGGCGACTGGCTCGCGGTTCTACTCGTGACGTGGACCGCCATCGCTCGCGCCGCGACGATCACCGTCACGAGCACGGCGGACGACTACGACCAGGGTCCGAACGGCAACTGCACGTTGCGCGAGGCGGTCATCGCCACCAACACCGACCTCTCCGTCGACGCATGTCCCGCGGGCTCGGGTGCCGACACGATCGACGTGCCAGCGGGGAGCTACGCGCTCTCGGTCTTCGGCATCTACGAGGACGCGGCGGCCCGAGGCGATCTGGACATCACGGCGCCGGTCACGATTCACGGCGCCGGAATGCGCGCGACCGTGATCGATGGGCGCGCATCCGATCACATCTTTCACCTGCTCGCGCCAGGCGGCCCGGTGACCCTCGCCGATCTCACCGTAACGAACGCGCTCGGCTCGGCGATCTGGAACGTCGGCGGCGATCTCACGTTGCTGCGCGTCCGGGTCGCCGATAGCTACGCCCCGGCCCCCTCTCCCAGTGGCGGTGGCGTGCTCAATCAGGGCGGGCATCTGGCGCTCGTCAACTGCACCGTCGAGGACAACTTCGCGGACTACTACGATGGCGGGGACGGCGGCGGGATCGAGAGCGACGAAGGCACGCTGTCGGTAACTGGCTCGCTGATCCGGCGCAATGGAGGCGCGAACGGCGGCGGGATCTCGATTCACGGCGGCTCCGCGACCATCAGGAGCTCCACGATCGGATGCTTCGGCGACGTCCAGCCCTTCAGCTCCGCGTCGTTCGAGTGCGGCAACGCCGTCGGCTACGACATCGGCTACCTCGGTGGCGGCATCTACGCGACTGGCGCAACGCTCGAGATCTCCGAGTCGAGGATCTCGGGGAACTTTGCGATCGTCGGTGGCGGCATAGCGGTAGATTCCGGGGAACTGACGCTGACCGACTCAGCCGTCCAGGGAAACAGCGCGGACGATCCCTACTGCGGCATTCACCCGATCTACTTGTGCGGAGCCGGTGGCGGGCTGGCGATCAGCGGCGCCACGGCCACGATCGAGCGTTCGGTGCTCGCCGACAACGCGTCCGACGGTGGGGGCGGCATCTACGTTGGCAACTGGTTCGCGCCATCGCCGGTGGCCCCTTCGGTCCACATCACCCGGAGCGCGCTCGTCGCCAACTGGTACGAGGAGCTCTACGCCCAGGCGGGCAGCTCGGTGACGATCGAAGATTCGACGGTCGCTGCGTCGCCGATGCGATATGGGGCGATCGGCCTGGTGAGTGAAGGCGCGTCGATCGACATGGTCCGAAGCACCTTGGGCGGACACCAGGAAGCGGAGCTGACGGGCGGCTTCTTCGGCGCGTCGGGCGCGATCACGCTCGCCTCGTCGGTTCTCGGAAGCGCGGATCCTGACCAAGGCAGCGTGTGCGAGACGATCCCCGGGTACCAACCCGCCGTGACGTCGCTCGGCTACAACCTCATCGCGGACGCGAGTTGTGCGCTGTCGGACCCGACCGACCTGGTGGCCGATCCCTTGCTCGGGCCGCTCATCGACTACGGCGGCGGCAGCCTCGCGCGGCCCATGCTCCCCGGCAGCCCCGCAATCGACTCGGGCGACCCGAACAACTGCCCAGCCTCCGACCAGCACGGCGCTCCCCGTCCCGTCGACGGTGACGGCGACGGCACCGCCGCTTGCGACCGTGGTGCCTTCGAGGTGCAGTGCAGCGGGCCGGACACCGACGGCGACGGCGTTCCCGACGCGTGCGACAACTGCGTAGAGATTGCCAACCCGAGCCAAGCCGACACCGACGGCGACGGTCTCCCCGACGACTGCGACAACTGCCCCGGGCTCGCGAATCCCGATCAGCTCGACTCGAACGGCAACGGGCTGGGTGACGCCTGCGAGGTGTTCCTCGACGGCTTCGAGTCGGGCAACACGCTCGCGTGGAGCGGGACGTCGAGTCCGCCATGAACGCGTGGAGACGTGCGGCGCTCGTTGCCACCTGGATGTGCGCCGCCTCGGCCGCGCGCGCCACAACGATCCCCGTCGATAGCACCGCGGACGATTACGACCAGGGCCCGAACGGCAATTGCACGCTGCGCGAGGCGGTGCTCTCGGCGAATCAGGACGCGCCGGTCGACGCGTGCCCCGCCGGATCAGGCGCCGACACGATCGCGCTGCCGGCCGGCACCTACCGCCTGACGATCCCGGCGGAGAACTACGAGCGCGAAGGCAAGACAGGCGGCTTGGTGCTGGAGGAAGACGTCGAGATCCTGGGCGCGGGGCGCGATGAAACCGTGATCGATGCCGAAGGAATCGCCACGGCGATCAGGCAGTCCCCCTATTCCTCGTTCCACCTCGACGACCTGCTCATCGACGGTCTCACCATCTCGCACGGAGTGCCATACGCGCTCGAGATCCGGGACGGAGCGGTGACGCTCATTCACGCCGCCTTCCGCGACAACGGTAGCTACCAGGTTGGCGGCGGACTCGACATCAGCGGTAGCGGTCTCATGATCGAGGACTGCGAGCTGACCGGAAACCACGGGCCGAACGGTGGCGCCATGTGGGCCGTCGGACCCGTCACGATCCGCGACACGCTCTTCGCGCGGAACGAAGCCTTCCTCACCGGAGGAGCGATCTACGTCAGCTCCGGCACGGTATTCCTGTCCCGTGCCGTGGTGCGCGATAGCACCGCCTACTGGGGCGGAGCGGTGTGGGCCGCACCCGGAACTGCCCTGATCGCCGAGCAGAGCTCGCTCGTCGACAACCACGCCGCCGCAGAGGGGGGCGGGCTCCTGGTGGGCGGGACCGTCGCGCTCACCAACGTCACGCTGGCCGGCAATTCCGCGATCGAGGACGGCGGAGCGCTCGCGACCAGCGGCGGCGCGCAGGTGACCCTCACGAACGTCACCCTCGCGGACAACGACGCCCCGCAAGGAAGCGCCATCTCGACGCTCGCGTCCATCGCGCAAATCGACCCCATCCTGCTCGTGAACTCGATCGTCGCCGGCGAGTGCGTGCAGAGCGCGGGGCCGCCCGTCATCTTCAGCCAAGGCGGAAACCTCGAGAGCCCGGGAGACACCTGCGGCTTCGCGCTCGAAAGCGACCTCGTGCGCGTCTCCGACCCGGGGCTCGGCTCGCTCGGCGATCACGGCGGAACGGTGCCCACCGTTGCGCTCCTCGCCGGCAGCCCCGCGATCGACTCCGCTGTCGAGTCGGCCTGTCCCGACACGGACGCTCGCGGTGTGCCGCGACCGCAATCCGGGTCGAGCAACGGCGGCGAGCCGCACTGCGATCGCGGCGCGTACGAAGCGTGCCTCGGCCCCGATTCCGACAGCGACGGCATCCCCGATGCCTGCGACGACTGCGCCGCCGTCGCCGATCCGGATCAACAGGACTCGAATTGGAACGGCATCGGAGATGCGTGCGAGCTCTTCGTCGACGATTTCGAATGGGGCGACACGTCGGCCTGGTCGCAGGTGAGACCGTGAAGCACCTCGCGGCCCGATCGCGGTGGCCCCGGCTCGCTTCGCAGCGCGTGGGCCGCCGGCATCGGTGGCTGCATTGGCCGCTGCATTGGCCGTCACTGCCAATGGTGAGCTTGCTGCTGGCACTCCCTCTCGCGAGCGCCGCTCGCGCCGCCCAGCCTGCCCCGTTCTGGGTGCAAGAGACTCCACCACACAACGTCCACATGGGCGGGTGGCTCGCAGGCTTCGACCCCGTGGGAAGAAACGTGTGGGTGAACGGGCAGGTGCCGAGCTACGGCAGCGACGGTTGGCGCTGGGACGGCACCGACTGGACCTACAGCTCGGACAGCGGATCTTCCGTGCCCGTGGGGCAGATGGCGTTCGATCCGACGTCCGTACGCCTGCTTCGGTTTGGCTCCAACTACTACAACGGCAACCGGCTCGAGACCTGGCGGCTGAGCGGTGGAGGGTGGGGAAAGTTGAGCGCACCCCATCAGCCCTCCGATTCGCGTGGGCTCATGGTGTCGGACCCAGCGCGAGGAAGCGTCGTCTTTCTCACCCAGCCGACCAACGCCGCCGGGTCGACATACCTATGGGACGGCGAGGACTGGCATCTGGCGACCCCGATGCACACGCCACCGGCTGGCTACGTCGGTCACGCCGATTTCGACCCTACGATCGGCAAGGTGGTGGCGCCCTTGAGCCCTCCGAGCACGGGGCCCGTCGAGCTCTGGGCGTGGGACGGCACGGACTGGGCTCGTCTCGAGACCGCGCACGATGGCCCTTCGCACCCGGTCTCCTGCTGGCAGTTCGTTCCCGCCATCGGCGGCATGGTCGCATTCGCCGGCGACACGTGGACGTTCGCGGGGAACGACTGGCAACCGCAACCATCAATGCTGAGCCCGCCTCTCGCGAGCAAGTTCTGCGCGTACGATCCACCGCGCGCGTCGTTGATGATGCACGACGGGACCGATACCTGGACCTATCACGCGCCAGCCAGTGCTTTCGACTGGACGCCACAAACGCCGAGCCATGCGCCGCCGCCGCGCTCGCGCGCCGCGGTAGCGTTCGACTTCCGCGCGCAACGGCCGCTCGTCTTCGGCGGGCTCGGGCGCTCGGGCCCCCTCGACGACCTGTGGACGTGGAACGGCTCGCGTTGGGAGGAAACATCGCCGTTGCATCGCCCCGCACCGCGTTCCGGGGCGTCGTTCGTCCATCACCCGATGCGCCGCCAGCTCGTGCTCTTCGGTGGGGTCGGCCGGCGCTACTTCGACGACACGTGGACGTGGGACGGCTCCGACTGGCGAGCCGAAGATCCGCCTCTCGGCCCATCGCCTCGCGCCGGCGCCGCGATGGCGCTCGACGAGGTCCGCTCGAAAGTGCTGCTCTTCGGCGGTCAGGACGGCGGCGGTCCCCTCGATGACACGTGGCGCTGGGACGGCGTGCTGTGGACGCAGGAGCAGTCCATCCACCGCCCGCCGGCACGCAGCGACGCGAGCCTGATCGTGGATCCCGCGACCGGCGACCTTCTCCTCTTCGGCGGCGCCGGCGCCGACGGGCCGCTCGCCGACACCTGGACCTGGAACGGGAAGGACTGGACCCCGCGCGCACCGGCTCACTCACCCGCGCCGCGCTCCGGCGCGGCGATCGCGTTCCACGCGGCGTTGGGCAACGTGGTGCTCTTCGGCGGCGACGATGGCACCGGGGATGGGCTCGACGATACCTGGGCCTGGATCGACGGCGACTGGGTGCCGATCGAAACGGCCACGACCCCGCCGCCGCGCCACCGGAGCCACCGTGGCCTTCGATTTCAAGCGGGCGAGCATCGTGCTCTTCGGCGGTCGCGCCGGCGGCACCGTGCTCGGCGACACCTGGATCGGCGGACTGCTCGTGGGGCAGGACAGCACGCCGCCGCTGGTGGCGGTGGAGCAGCCACCCGCCCCGGCAGACGGGCAAGGCAGCTGGCTCAACGCGAGTGGTGATCTGTCGGCGCCTCGGCGGCCACGTCACGTTGCGGGTGACGGCGTCTGACCCGAGCGAAGTCGCAGACCTCGACTGCACCGATGGCGGGCGAGGCGATCGCGCTCGCCAACGAAGATGGTACCGATCACACGGCCGAGCTCGTGATCGGCTCGCAGGGCGAGCACGAGCTCGCGTGCCTGGCCACCGACGGCGCCTTGCCACCCGCTCCGGCGCGTTCGACGGATCGCCGAACGCGGTCGTTCCAGATCGACAGCGTTCCGCCGTCACTGGCGCCGATCGTCTCGGGCACCGGAGCCAGCGGCATGGTGGCTACTCTACGGAACGGCCAGCGTCAGTCGAACGCCTCCGATCCCACGCCAGGCTCCGGCGTCGATCCGACCGCAACGGTCTGCAGCACGCTGGAGACGTCGAGCCCGGGAACGCATACGGTCACCTGCACGGCGCGGGACACGGCGCGGAACGTGAGCTCTCAGACCGCGAGCTATGTGGTGTCCACCGCGCTTGCCCATCTCACCGCGCGCTTCACCGCACCGCCGCCGAGCTCCCAAGTCCGGGCGCGGTCCACCGTGACGATCGGCGTCAAGCTCCTCGGCGCCAACGGTGCGCGAATCAAGGACGTCGACGGCAAGGCGATCGCCAGCGCCTGCCAGCTCACGGTGTCGGCGAAGCGCGTGCAGACGCTCGCGCCGTCGTGCATGACGTACGATCCGTCGCGCGACGAATTTCGTTACCCCTGGAAGCTCGGACGAGAGACCGGTGGCGCGACACTCACCGCGACGATGTCCTACCCCGGCACCACGGACACGACGGTCATCTCGGAGAGCATCGCGATCGTGAAGTGAGTTGGGCGCGGCTTCCTGGCGACGGATCGCCCCGAGGGCCACGCGACCGGCGACGCCCGCTCGACCACGCCCAGCCACGGCGCTCACGCCGCCGTCAGGAACTCCGCGGTGCTGTTGATCGTTGCGGCGACCAGTGCGCTCGACGCCGAGCCCCGAGCGGTGGTTCAGCGGCAGCGCGACGTGTAGCTGATGACGACTTGAATCGATCCGGCTGCTCGGCGACGACCGCGAGCCGCCTCGGGGAGCGTCAATCGGCGACGGGCGCCCAGGTCGGCCAACGTCGTCGCGTTCCGCGAGGAGCCTGGCGCGGTGCGAAGCACAACGCGCAGCAGGCTCCTCGTGCGAGCACCCAGAGCCCGAGACCGTTGTCGGTGGCACCGTCTGCCGGGGCACGGTCTGCCTGCTGACGGCCTGACTCGGTGTCACACCTCATTGCAATCCGCGCCGATCGCAGCACGGGTCCGCCGCCTCGACCCTGTACCGAGCCCGTGCACTGCCGCGCTCTGCCGCGCGGTGCGCGGCCATGGTTCGCCAAATGGCGACCGAGGTGTCCTGGCGGTGAGTACGAAAGTTTCCGCTGGCCACCCGATCGGCGCGCGCGACTCGTGAAAGGCTGAGGAGGATCCACGCGATCGATTCGTGCCAGCACCGGCCGGATCTTGCGTTTCGACGGGATCCGTCTCGACTTCTGCCGCAAGCGCGGCCGGACACGCCTACATGCCGAGCGACCTCGCAAAGCAGGTGCGCGTCACCGCCGTACGTCGGCGAGCATCACAGTCGCGTGCGGGATCGCCTCGAATCGGTTGTCTCGCTGCCCTCGCGCTCGTGTCGGCGGTGGCGGCACGTGCCGCGACGATCCCCGTGACGAGCACTGCCGACGACTACGACGAAGGTCCCAACGGCAACTGCGCTTCGCGAGGCGGTGATCGCGGCCAACTCCGACATGACCGTCGATGCGTGCCCCCGCGGGAGCGAGACCGACACGATCGAGCTGCCTGCCGGAACCTACGCGCTCTCGGTCTACGGCACCGACGAGGATGCGACCGCCACAGGAGATCTCGACGTCACGAGCCCGCTCGCGATCCACGGAGCTGGAATGCACGCGAGCGTGATCGATGGGCTCGCTTCCGATCACGCCTTCCACGTGCTCGCGCCAGGCGGCCCGGTGACGCTCACCGACCTCACCGCAACGAACGCGCTCGGGGCGGCGATCTGGAACGTGGACGCCGCCCTCACCTTGCTTCGCGTTCGCGTCGCCAACAGCGCGCTCGCCCTCCCTCCCTCGCCCGCAGGCGGCGGCGTGCGCAACCAGGGCGGGCATCTGGCGCTCGTCGGCTGCACCGTCGAGGACACCTTCGCCCTCGACGGTGCAGATGGCGGCGGGATCGCGAGCGAAGATGGCACGCTGTCGGTGACCGGGTCGGTCATCCGGCGAAACTGGGCATCGAACGGCGGTGGAATCTCGATCCACGGCGGCTCCGCGACGATCGCGAGCTCGACGATCGGATGCTTCGGGGACGACGATCCCTACGGCTCCGGCGTGGTCGAGTGCGGCAACGGCATCCAGATCGTGGACGGTACTTTCGGCGGAGGGATCTACGCGACCGGCGCGACGCTCGAGATCTCGCACACGAGGGTCTCGGGGAACACCGCCGCCGTCGGTGGCGGAGTCGCGATGGAGTCCGGGGAGCTGACGCTGACGGACTCCGTGATCCAGGGAAACGTTGCCGTTTTTCCGGATTGCCACCTTCCCGCGTACCTCTGTGGAGCTGGCGGCGGGCTGGCCATCAGCGGCGGCACGGCCACGATCGAGCGTTCGACCCTCACCGACAACCATTCCGATGGTGGAGGCGGAATCTACGTCGGCGACTGGTGGTTCGCACCGCCGCCGCTCGTGTCCCCGTCCGTCCATCTCTCCCACAGCGCGCTCGTCGCCAACCGGGACCAAGAGATCTACGCCCAAGCGGGCTCGCTGACGATCGAGGATTCGACGGTCGCTGCGTCGCCGACGCGATATGGGGCGATCGGCCTGATGAGTGAAGGTGCCTTGATCGACGTGGCGCGAAGCACGCTGGGCGGACACCGAGGGTCGGAGCTCACCGGCAGCCCCTTCGGCGCCTCGGGTCCGATCACCGTCGCCGCGTCGGTTCTCGGCAGCGCGGATCCAGACCAGGGCCCCGTGTGCGAAGCAACCCCCGGGTACGAACCCGCGGTGACGTCGCTCGGCCACAACCTCGCCGTCGATGCGTCATGCGCGCTCGCGGACGCAACCGATCTGGTGGGCGATCCCTTGCTCGGGCCACTCGGCGACTACGGCGCCGGGAGCCTCGCGCGCCCCCTGCTCCCTGACAGCCCCGCGATCGACTCGGGTGACCCGAGCGATTGCCCTGCCACCGACCAGCGCGGCGCTCCCCGTCCCGTCGACGGTGACGGCGATGGCACCGCCGCTGACCGCAGCGCCTTCGAGGTGCAGTGCAGCGGACCGGACACCGACGGCGACGGCACTCCCGATGCCTGCGACAACTGCGTGGACGTCGCCAACCCGAGCCAATCCGACTCGGACGGCGACGGGCTCGCCGACGCCTGCGACAACTGTCCCCAGCTCGCGAACCCAGACCAGCTCGACTCGAACGGCAACGACTGGGGCGACGCCTGCGAAGTGTTTCTCGACGGCTTCGACTCGGGCAACACGAACGCGTGGAGTGGGACCTCGGCTCGACCATGAACACGTGGGGTCGTGCGGCACTCGTCGCGGGCGGGAGGATCGCCGCCGTATCTGCGCACGCCGCAACGATCACGGTCACGAGCACCGCCGACGATCACGGCCAAGAACCCGAACGCGTGTCTCGTCAGCCGCGCGAACGCCGCTTCAGTGCTCGGGGCGGGGTCGTGCCAGCGTCGCCGCTCGGCGACTCGCCCGCGAGCCACTGCTTCACGAGTTTCTTCGGCGCGATCGCTCGGTAGCTCTCCTCGATCCATTCCTGAATCAGCTCGACGGGCACCCGTTCGCCGGCGGTGAAGCGCGCGCTCACCCAATTGCTCTTACCGAGGCCGTAGCCGGTCGGGGACGCGAAGGGCAGGAGCAGCGCGGGGCCAGCGGAGTCGGGGAGCTTCACGGAGACCGAGAGGCCGCCGTCCTCGCTCGCGAGAAACACGAACACCTTGCCGCGGACCTTGATGGCCGCGTGCCCCCACGGGTTGTCCTCGTGGGCCTGGGGAAGACCGAGAGCGTGGCAGCGCAGTGCGTCGCCTTCGACCGTGAGCGGCGGGTTCGCGGGCATGCTTTCCGAGGTGGCGAGATCCGAATCGTGGGTCGTGGATGGCCGGGGGCGGCAAAGCCGTCCGCGCGTTGGCCAGCGCGGCGCGGCGGGACGACGCGCTCGGCCGGTGCCGCGAGCACAGCAGGCGGCGCGCGCTCAGCGTGCCGTGCCGCGCGCGGCACGGCGTCGGATCGCCAGCACGAACGCAGCGGCCGGCACGAGGTACATGCCGAGATCGATCGACGGTGATCCGCCGCGCATCCCGCGACCATCGCCGACCGCCGCCTGCACCTGCGGCCCCACGCACGCGCCCGGCGTCGCGGGATCGCAATCGTCGTCGATCCCGTTCCCCGGCAGCTCCGTTGCACCCGGGTACACGGCTCCGTTCGTGTCGTCGCAATCGAGCTCGAAGCCGGCGGGGCAATCCGGCGAGGCCGGGCTGCCGTAGCCGTCGCCGTCGGCGTCGTGGCACGCCACCGGGAAGCCATTGAGCGCGTCGACCGTGTCCAGGAGATCTCCCACCTCGTAGAAATCGACGTGCACGAAGTTGGGGGTCTTGCCGTAGAGCGCGGCGCACTCGCGCGCCTTGTCGAGCAGGAACGGGTTGGTGTTGGCCTGGGCCGCGAGAGCGGTGGTACCGCCGCCCACCAGCGTTTCGAGGCGGTGATTCAGCCAGAAGAGCGCGTTGGTCGCGCTGCCGCCGTCGATCGCGCAGTCGAGGTCGCTGAGCTGATAGGTGTCCCAGGTGGTGTCGAAGCCGTGGCGGAACTTGAACATGTACCAGGGGTGCGTCGTCTCCTCGTCGTCGTTCGAGAAGACCAACAGCCGCTCGCCGGCATCGATCAGCTCGCCCAGTGTCGGCCACTCGCCACCCGGATGCGCGTAGAGGTAGTCGCTCGACGGGCTCGCGCTGTCGAGAAGGCCGGCCGCCTCGAAGACCGAGCCCGCTTGATCCGCGGTCACGAACGAGTCGAGGTAGATCGTGACGACCTCTTGCGGGTGGGCGTCGAGGAAGGTCTTGATCTCGGCGAGCCCCTCCACCGCCGGCTTGTTCGCGAGCACGCACACGCCGTGGCAGAGCGCGATCTCGCCGTCGTACTCCCAGAAGTCGAGCTCGAGCCCGCGCACGCCGCCTTCGAGCTGCTGCGTGATGGTCTGCGATTGGCTCGCGTTGATCGTGTAGCCCTCGGTGGTGTTCGCGTGCGAGTTGTGGGTGCTCGGGAAGGTCACCTCGTCGTAGCGGCGGCCGCAGAGCTCCGCGCGGCCGTTGCACACGGTGGCGGCGTGCGCGCCGGGCGCGGCAGCGAAGACGAGTGTGCCGGCCAGCGCGGCGCGCGAAGCGAGCCGAGAGAATCCGTGAAGGGCGTCGGACATGGCACTCCCTTGTGCTTTCGCCGTGCGGGGGGGGAAGCGCCGATGCTAGCGAGCGACGCGTCGCGTGCGCAATCGCACGGAACCCGCACGGGACCCGCCGCGAGCGTCCGAAGCGATCGGCGTTCCCCAACCCGTCGACGCGGACGGGACGTCGGTCGCTCTGCCGGTCGAAAGGAACGACGTCCGCTCGGCTCGCGAGTCGGCGTCGCTCGCCGATTCAAGCAGTCACGGAAGCCGTCGAGACCGTGGTGTGGTGGAAGCCGAGGCGCGGATCGGAAAGCAATCCGATGTGCTCGGGAAAGAAGCCGCGGATGGAGGGAAACGGGATGCGCTTCACCACCACCATCTCGGGATGGCGATAGACGATCACCTCGTTCAAGCCGCGGTGCGCCGTGAGCACGAAACGTCCGTCGGGGCTCACTTGCAGTCCGAGACTGCCGTCCAGGAGGCTGAAACGGCTGGCGAGCAGCACCTTGAGCAACCGGTGCGAGTTGCCGAGCACGTTCACGCGGCTGAAGGCCTCGACGAGGTTCGCCCAACCGCTGCGCAGACCGAGCAGCGAGCGGAGCAGACCCGGGCGCTCGTCGATGAACTGGACGTGCTTGAAGGTCTCGAGATCCACCCGCACCAGCGTCCCGCCTGCGCACGCGTTGTAGAAGACGTCGTTGGCGGTGACCGCCACGTCGGACGTGAACGCCGCCGGCAGCTCCTTGGCGATGGAGGCGTGGCGCGTGACCATCGCCGTCTCGGCGTCGACCTCGAAGACGTAATTCTTGAAATGGGCGAGCGTGTACTCGCCGAACTCGTTTCCCTGCGGCGCGACGCGCTGGCTGGGACCGTAGAAGAAGTCTTTGGTGGGATGCGCGGCGATGTGCCAACACGTCGCCGGAAGCGCCACCACGCGCGCGGTGTTGGTGGTGAGGTCGAAGATGCCGAGCTCGCAGGCGTAGCCCTTGTGGTCGTGGTCCATCGAGCCGTAACCGATGTAGCGGCCCGACGGCGAGCGCTTCATCGCGTGCGGCAGCTTCACCCGATGCTCGCCGAGTCGGACCGGGTTCTCGAGATCGTCCATGTCGAAACGCCAGAACGAATCGCCGAGCACGGCGATGAAGGACTTTCCGGAGAGCCAGACCACGTGGGTCTGGCTGGAATAGAGCACGTCGGGTGCGCAGAAGCGCAGCGTCGAGAGGCGCCGCACCTCGCGCAGCGTGCGCGGATCGAAGAACAGCAGCGTCTGGGAGAGGTTGCCCAGGAACGCGAGCGTGCCCGTCGGGTTCACCTGGGTCGCGTGACCACCCGCCACGCCTTCGAAGAATTGATCTGCTTCTCCCAGCGATCCGCATCCGGATCGCAGCGAAGCCGGGCGACGCCGCACAGGCCCTCGAAACCGTTCAGGCAATTCCCGTCGAGCGTGATGAAGAGGTCGAACGCGGTCATGCGGTTCCTCGCTTGCGAGTGAGATTCGTCCCAACGACGTAGAGCGGGTGTTCGCTCAGCGGAGCGACTCCGGGTTGCCGAGCAGCTCGTGGAGCTGCTGGCAGATCCGGGCGGCTTGGATGCCATCGACCACACGGTGGTCGAAGGTGGCGCAGAGCTTGAGCATCGGCCGGACGCAGAGCTCGCCGGCGTCGTCCACCGAGGGTCGCGGACGCACGCGCGTCACGAGGATGTCGACCATGATGCGACCGATCGGTGTCAGCGGAGCGTACGCCTCGTCGACGCCGTGCATGCCGAGGCTGGTCACCATCCCGGTGCCGAAGAGATCGGCGGGCAAACCCTGCTTCGCGAGGTCGAGGTGAAGCTCGTTCATCGACAGGCTTGCCAGCGACAGGAAGGGCCGCATCAGCCACCAGGGCAGCTTGTCCATGAGCTTCTTGCTGTTGCGGAACGCGGGATCCGCGTCGGTGCGGATGCGCTCGCTCGCCGCGATGACCTCGCTCGCGAGCTGGCGTAGCGGCAGCTGGTCGGCGGCGGTGATGCGGTGCGCGGAGAGATCACGGCCGCCGGCGCCCGCGATGAGCACGGTGATGTCGACGGTCTTGCGCCGCTCGAGCTTGCCCCAGAAGCGCACCTTGGCGTTGGTCTCCGGATGGCGGGCGATGGCCACGGCCAGCGCCTTGGTCACCAGGTGCGTGACCGTGACCTGCACGCCGCACTCGTCGCGGAGCCGCTCGAGGAAGGCGAGCGCCGGCCCCATGTCGATCTCCGTCGCACCGTAGATGCTCGGGTCCTTGGGGCGACGCCACTGGGCCGCCGCCCAGCGATGGAAGAGCGACGGGTTTTCGTAAGGCGTGAAGTTGGAGCTCATCGGTTCGCTCCGCGGAACGGCGCCGCGATTGGGTCCCGGCTGCACAAAATCAAATTGGTCCAACCACTGTACCACAGCACGAGCCGCCGTCCAGGATCGCGGTGTCGAGGCGATTCTCCAGAGAATTCCGGTGCTTGACCGGTCGGGAGGGCGGCAGCTAAGGTCGTCTTCGGTTCATTGGTTGTACCAATTTGCGTCCCGGACGCTCCATGTTGACGCCCCTCAAGCGCTCGCGCGTCTCGGACGACGTTCTCGCCCAGCTCGTCGACCGGATCTTGGCGGGCGACTTCGCGAGCGGGCAGCGCCTTCCGCCGGAGCGCGAGCTCGCCCAGCAGCTCGGCGTCAATCGCACCTCGGTGCGCGAGGCGCTCCGGCAGCTGGAGTCGATGGGACTGGTGCGCATCCGCCAGGGCGACGGGATCTACGTGAAGGACCGCGAGCTGGACCCGACGCTCGCCTTCCTGCACTTCATCTCCTCGACCGGTACCGGTCTCGACGCTCGCTTCGTGATGAGCCTCGACGAGATCCGGCGGATCTTCGCCCTCGCGATGGTCGAGCTGGCCGCCGAGCGCGTGGACGACGAGGGCCTGGCGCGCCTCGAGGCGGTGCTCGAACGCTACCCGCGCGACGACACCCAGCAGCTGCTGCTCGGCGAGTGGGACTTCCGCTTCTTCCGCGAGATCGCGCGCGCCACCGGCAACCCGATCTTCGTCTATCTGATGAACACGGTGCGCGAGATCTTCGGGCAGCTGCGCGGGATCTATCTCGAGCTCGACGAGCGGGAGCAACAGAGCGTCGCCGAGCTCAACGGCGAGCTGCTGGCGGCGCTCAAAGACCACGACCCACGGCGCGCCGTGGCCGTTCTCCAGGCGCGCATGGATCGCGATCGCGCCGTGTTCGCCAGCCGCGCGTGAATCGGGCTGGCGCGGTGCTCGGCCCCGGAGCAGACCGCAGCGGATTGGCGGGCGAGCGCGAGGGTTTCACGCGACACGAGTGAAGCTCGGCCGCCGGAGCCGATCGCCGCGCGAGCGATTCTCGTAGTAAGTAGGCCTGCCCTGACCGGACGGCGAGCACCCGGCGCGCCGCGCGAGCGAGCGCTACGTGACGGCAACGATGCCACCCGCCGAGTCTCCGTCTCCCGCGGCCTTGCGGGTGTGGCCGGGCGCGGTCGCGGTCGCGCTGCACTGGCTCGGTCGCTTCGTTCTCCCCATTCTCGCTCCCGAGGTCGTACCGCCGGTGCTGGCGAGCACCGTCACCGCGGCGGGCGTGTTCGTCTGGTGGGTGTTCCTGAGCCGGGCCGCATGGGCCGATCGCGTCGGCGCCCTCGTGTGGATGCTGGTCGCGATGTTCGCGGCGTCGCTCGTCGCGCACGACTCCGTGGCACACGCGATCCTGGGCATCGTCTTCCGGCTCTACGGTGTGCCGGTGTTGAGCCTCGCCCTCGTGGTGGCCGCGCTCCTCACGCGCCACCGCGGCCTTCGTGCACGCCGCGCGGCGATGCTGATCGCGATCGGCTTGGCGAGCAGCCTCTTCACGCTGGTGCGCAGCGAAGGCGTCACGGGCGACGCCGCCACCGACTTCCATTGGCGATGGACCCGCACTCCCGAGGAACGCCTCCTCGCACGGTCGGGCGGTGGGCCAGCGCTGGATCCGCCCGCCGCCGGCGTGCGGTCGCGCGAGGCCCTCGCGGAGTCCACGCCGAGCGATCACCGCGAGTGGCCAGGGTTTCGCGGTCCCAAGCGCGATAGCGTCGTACGCGGCGTCGCCATCGCGGTCGACTGGACCCGCTCGCCTCCAGTCGAGCGATGGCGTCGTCCCATCGGTCCGGGCTGGTCCTCCTTCGCCGTTCGCGGCGAGGCGCTCTTCACCCAGGAGCAGCAAGGGGACGACGAGCTGGTCTCGAGCTACGCGCTCGCGACCGGCGCGCCGCTCTGGAGCCATCGTGACGCGACCCGCTTCACCGACCCCAACGGCGGCGTCGGCCCGCGCGCGACTCCGGCGGTCGTCGACGGTCGCGTCTTCGCCCTCGGCGCCACCGGAATCCTGAACGCGCTCGACGCCGTCGACGGTTCCGTCGTGTGGTCGCGGAACGTCACCGCGGACACCCAGACCGAGGTCCCGGATCACGGCTTCGCGGGCTCGCCGCTCGTGGTCGACGATTCGGTGATCGTCGCCGCCGCCGGCGTGCTCGCGTCCTACGACCGCGACACGGGCCGACCGCGGTGGGTGACACCGACGGGCGGCTGGGGCTTCAGCTCGCCGCTCGTCGCCACGATCGACGGCGTCACCCAGCTGCTGCTCGCGAACAGCAAAGGCGTCACCGGCATCGCGTTCGCCCATGGCGCTCGACTCTGGGACTACGCGTGGGCCGGGGACGGCATCGTGCAACCGGTCGTGCTCGCGAACGGAGACGTGCTCGTGGGCAGCGCCGACGGTCTGGGAAGCGGCTCGGGAGTCGGGATTCGACGCGTCGCCGTGACGCGCACCGCAGGCCGATGGAGCGCGACCGAACGCTGGAAGTCCGTGGACCTCAAGCCCTACTTCAACGGCTTCGTCGTTCATCGCGATCATGCCTTCGGCTTCGACGGCACCATCCTCGCCTGCATCGACCTCGCCGACGGACGGCGGAATTGGAAAGGCGGTCGCTTCGGCTACGGGCAAGTGATCTTGCTCGCGGACCAGGACGTGCTGCTGGTCATGTCCGATCGCGGCGAGCTGGCGCTGGTCGCAGCGTCCATCGACCGGTTCCGCGAGCTCGCGCGATTCCAGGTGCTCGAGGGCCGCACCTGGAACCATCCGGTGCTGGCGGGCGACGTGCTGCTCGCCCGGAACGATCACGAGATGGTCGCGTTCCGAATGCCCCCGGCGAGCGCGAGCGAGGACCCGCGGGGCGCGACCGCCGAGACCAGCTCGGCGGCGGCTCCCGAGGCTCGCCAGGCGGGCGAGTAGCGCCGCGCGCTCGCAGCGGGTGGAGCACGGCAGCAACCTCGGCGAGGCGCCGCCGTCAGCCGGACGCGGGCGTCGCGTCGATCACGCGCCGCACCGCCGCCGCGATGCGCACGTGGCCTCGATGCGTCGGGTGCAGGTGATCCGCGGTGATCTCCCACCAGGGCAGCGCGGGGTCGACGAGGCGCGCACCCGCGGGCACCGCGTCGCGAATGAGCTTGCGCCAGCTCGGTTCCGGCCAGCGCGCCACCGGATAGTCGATGACGAGCACGTGCCCGCCCCACCCTGCCGCGTCGGCGACCACCCGCTCGAAGCAGCGCCTCAGTGCCGCCAGGCGCTCGTCGTCGTCGGTCACCGGACCGGCGGCGGGGTCGGCGGCGTGCCGGTGATTCGCCCCGACCTGGATCACGACCCACGGCGGCCGAAGCGCCTTGGTCCGCTCCCACTGCGCGAGCGTGTCGTCCGCATCCGCCCCCCGGGCGGCCACCTTCGTGGCATCGAGCATGTCGCACCACGAGCGATCCACGAACACGCCGTAGGCCGACGAGTCGCCGAGGCAAAGGATGCCCGAAGGATGCAGGGTCTCGCTCGCGTGACTCGCGTCGACCGGATCACCGATCAGGCTCGTCCACAGGAAGAGCAGCAATCCCAGGGCCGACGCCAGGTAGGCGCGCGAGCGCGTGCGCAGCAATCGCATCGCGAGCCCCCACCACACCACGATGGCGAGCGCCGGCGTCACCCAACCGACGAGCCAGACCGCCACCATCGGCAACAACGCCGGAACGCCGGCGCCCCAGAAGAGGCAGACCGTCGCCGCCGCGGAGAGCGCGAGCCGTGCGTTCCAGTCGGGGAGGCACGAGATGCACACGCCCATCACCTGGGCCGCGAGCATCAGCAAGAAGCCATGGCCGAAGGCGACCAGCACGGCGAGCGGTGTCCGCTCGCCGAAGCGCGCGCGCAGCAAGTCGAGGGCTCTGCGCAACCAGCCGCTCGCGGCGAACGCGGCGTTCGCGCCGCTCACGGACGCGACGGAGGGCGCGCCCGGGTCGGCGGGCACCGAGTCGAGCACGGCATCACGCGCGCTTGCGCAGGTCGTAGACGTAGAGCGTCTCCTGCTCGCGCAGGAACAGCCGGCCGCCAGCCACCACCGGGAGCGACCAGCTCGGCCGGCGCACGTCGGGGATCGTGAGGCTTCCCTTCTCCCGATAGCCGTCGGGCGTGGCTTCGATCAGCAACACGACGCCGTTCTGGTAGCGAAAGTAGAGATTCCCGTCCGCGTAGGTGACGGCCGCCGAACCGGTGCCGGCGTTTCGGATGTCGCCGCCCCACGCCACCTTGCCGGTGGTGAGCTCGATGCAGATGGGCGAGCCGCGGCCATGACCGTGCCCGCCATAGACGTGGTTGCCCACCAGCACCATGCCGCCGTGGTGGTTCTGGAAGGTCTTCGGTGCGAGGAAGTACACCTCGCGCGCGTCGACGCGCTCCTCGCTCGCACGCGCCAGCTCGACCAGCGCCGAGCCGGTGTCGTAGCCGGTCGAAGCGAAGACCCAGTTGCCGCGAACCAATGGCGTCGAGATGTTCGCCGTGCTGTTGGCGACGCGGTTGTAGCCCCACAGGAAGCGCCCGTCGCTCGCCCGCACGCCGACGAGGCCGCGGCCGAGGAGCTGCACGTATTGCCGCGTGCCGGCGGCTTCACTGACCACGATCGAGGAGTAGCCCGCACCGTCCGCGCCAGCGGGACCGAGGTCGGGGATGACCGTGCGCCAGACGTCCTTGCCCGTCGCCTTGTCGAGCGCGACGATCGCGGCGCGCGTGGATCCGGGTGTCACGAGCACTCGATCGCCGTCGACGAGCGGCGACTCGCTGAAGCTCCAGGCGGACATCATCTTGCCGCCGAAGTCGCGCGGGAGGCTGCGGCGCCAGCGCTCGTGGCCGGAGACGGCGTCGACGGCGACGAGGTCGCCCTCGGTGCCGAGCGCGAACACGGTGTCGCCGTCCACGGTCGGCGTGCCGCGCGAGCCGCCGTTGTCTCCCGGCAGCGCCGGGCCCACGCGGTACGACCACAGCGGGGCACCGCGCTCGGCGTCGAAGGCGAGCAGGTATTGCTCGCGATCGCGATCGCCCATGGTGTAGATGCGTCCACCGGACACGGCGATGCTCGCGAAGCCCGCCCCCATGCCTTCGGCCTTCCAGAGCAACGGCGGACCACCGGCGGGCCAGGTGCTCGCGAGCCCGGTCTCGCGCGCCAGCCCATCGCGCTTCGGCCCACGCCAGCCCGGCCACTCGGGGCCACCGGCGCGCGAGTCGGGAGCGACGAGCACGATGGCGGCGACGACGACGGCAAGGGCGAGGGCTGCACGCTTCATGGATTCACACCTTTGAGATTCGTGCGGGAGGTGCTTCATTGTGCGAGCCGTCGGCTCGGGTTGTCGAGCACATGCGCACGCCAGCGCTCGCGCGACACGATCGTTTCGCCGCGCTGGGCGCGCACGGCGAAGACCTCGCGAGCGCACGTCGATCCGCTCCCCCGCGCCACCGTCGGCCACCGAGAACACGGACGATCGTGCGTCCCTTCCCCGCCGCCCAGCGCCGAGTGCGAGCGTGAGCTCGATGGAAACGCCGCGCTCCGGTGCGCGCGGGCGCTGGATGTGGATCGTGGTGCTGGTGTTCGCCGTCCTGCACTGGGACTTCTGGCTGTGGGACGACACCTCGCTCTGGTTCGGGTTCCTGCCCGCGGGTCTCGGCTACCATGCCTTCTACTCGCTCGGCGCCGGGTTGCTGTGGGCTGCGTTCATCGCGCTCGCCTGGCCGGAGCACATCGAGGCGTGGGCCAACTCGGCTGACGCCCCGCCGTCGCTCGGCTCGAGCCAGCACGGCGAGGAGTCGCGATGACCCCCTCCGTGGCAGCGCCGTCGTACCTGCCGCTCTACGTGATCGCCGCGTACCTGACGGTGCTCGTGGTGCTCGGGCTCGCGAGCATGCGTTCGTTTCGTGGCACGGCGCAGGACTACTTCACCACGACCCACTCGGTGGGCCCGGTGCTCTTCCTGCTCTCGATCTTCGCCACCACCATGACCGCGTTCGCCATGGTGGGCTCGACGGGCAAGTCGTTCGAGGCGGGCATCGGTGTCTACGCGCTGATGGCGTCGTCGTCGGGGCTCGTCCACACGCTGGTGTTCTTCCTCGTCGGCATGCGGCTCTGGGCCATCGGCAAGCGCTATGGCTTCGTGACGCAGATCCAGTTCTTCCGCGATCGCTTCGAGTCGCAGGCGCTCGGCACGTTGCTCTTCCCGATCCTCGTGCTGCTGATGATTCCGTACGTCATCACCGGTTTCATCGGCGCGGGCGCGTTCGTGCAAGGCGCCACCCGCGGCATGTTCCCCGTCGCGTTCGCGACCTCCGACCCGGCGACCAACGGCGCGATTCCGGTGTGGATCACGGTCATGGTCGTGGGCGCGGTGGTGCTGCTCTACATCCTGCAAGGCGGCGTGCGCGGCGCGGTTTGGGCCAACGCCTTCCAGACGGTGATGTTCCTGCTCGCGGGCGTCGCCGCGGTGTGGATGATCGCGCGCAGCCTGGGCGGCGCGCACGCCGCCAGCGCCGCGGTGCTCGCCAAATCCCCCGCGCACCTGATGCGCGAGGGGAAGATCGGGCACGGACAATTCCTCTCCTACATGCTCATCCCGCTTTCCGTGGGCATGTTCCCGCACCTCTTCCAGGCCTGGCTCACCGCCAAGGACGCGCGTTCCTTTCGGCCGGTGCTCGTCTTCCATCCGATCTTCATCCTGATCGTGTGGTTGCCGTGCGTGCTGATCGGCGTGTGGGCGGTCGGGCAAGGCCTGCCGGCCAAGCACCCGAACGTGGTGCTGGGGATGATGACCACGAAGTACGTCCCCAACGCGATCGTGCGCGGCTTGGTGCAGGCGGGAACCATCGCCGCGATCATGTCCATGGACAGCCAGATCATGGCGCTCGGCACCATGTTCACCGAGGACGTGGTGGTGCCGCTGGTGGGCAAGGGGCGCCTCACCGACCGCGCGCAGGTCTACTCGAGCCGCGGTTTCATCGTCGCGATCACGGCTCTCGCGCTCCTGCTCTCGCTGCGGCCGCCGCCCAACGTCTTCGATCTCGGCGTGTGGACGTTCTCGAGCTTCAGCGGCCTCTTTCCGCTGGTGCTCGCGGCGATCTACTGGAAGCGAGCCACCAAGGCCGGCGCCGTCGCCTCGGTGCTCGCGATGCTGGCGACCTGGAGCGTGCTCTTCTACCGGGGTCTCATCGCGCCGATCCTCAGCGGCGTCGCGCATCCCGAAGAGCCGCTGGTTCTCGGCCTCATGCCGGTGGCGTGGGTCGTGCTCGCGTCCAGCGTGGCGCTGGTGACGGTGTCGCTCGCGACCCGACCGCCCGCGGAAGCGACGCTCCGCAAGTACTTCGCATGAGCTGGACCGGCGACTCCCGAGCGACGAGCGAGCGAGCGAGGCTTGCCGCGCGCGACGCGCTCGACGCGCACCTGCGCGAGACCGTGCGCTGGCATTTCTCGCCAGAGACCGGCACGCCGGTGTGGCTCGAATTCGCGCGCACCTGCGGCTTCGACCCCATCCGCGACATCGGCGGCCTCGATGACCTCGTGCGGTGCTTCCCCAGCTTCGACGGCGAGCGGCTGCGCAGCGACCCCCACGAGCGCTGGATCCCGCGGGCGTTCCAGGGCCGCCCGTTCACGATCTTCGAGACCGGCGGCACCACCGGCATGCCGAAGCAGCGCATCGGCTGGGACGACTACAAGCGCGACTACGAACGCTTCTCGGCGACCCTGCCGGAGGCCTCGTTTCCCCGTGGCGGCTACTGGCTGATGGTCGGTCCCACCGGCCCGCGGCGCCTCCGGCTCGCCATCGAGCACCTGGCGAACTTCCGGGGCTCGTCGTGCTACTTCGTGGATCTCGACCCGCGCTGGGTGAAGAAGCGGATCGCCGCGGGCGACGGCGCGGGCGCCAAGGCGTACATGGCGCACGTGGTCGAGCAGGCGGCGCTGCTGCTGCGCCACCGCTCCATCGACGTGGTGTTCACCACTCCCCGGCTGCTCGAGGCGCTGGGCGACGAGCTCTCGCTCGCCGACGCCGGCGTGAAGGGCGTGCTCTGCGGCGGGACCGAGATCAGCCCGCAGACGGCGCGTTTCCTGGTCGAGGAAGTGCTGGAGCGTCGGGTCGCGCTGGTGCCCGTCTACGGCAACACCTTGATGGGCCTGGCGGCCTGCGACCCCGACACGCTGGCGCGCAATTACTCGATCACCTACCACGCGCCGGAGCCGTTCGCCGTGCTGCGCGTGACCGATCCCGCCGACGCGCGCCGCCTCGTCGACTACGACGCACGCGGCCGGGTGGAGCTCACGACGCTCACCCGCGAGCTCTTCCTGCCGCGCTTCCTGGAGCGCGACGAGGCGATCCGGCGCCCGCCGTGCGCGCGCTGGCCATGGGACGGCGTCGGCGAAGTCCGGCCGTTCGAGGAGCCGGGCGTGCGGATCATCGAAGGGGTGTATTGAAGAGGCGGCCTCGATGACGGCGGCGGTCGCGCACCTGCCGGCGCTGCGCTGGGGCGAGGACTATCGCAGCCTGAGCACGCTCGCGCTCCGGGACCACCGCGACGGCGAGATCGTCGGCGAGCTCTCGCAGGTCAACGCCGGCTTGATCCGCCGGGATCTGAAGCGGGCGCACGAGGCGCGCCTGGCGCTCGCGAAGCTCACCACGCGCGAGGTGCTGACGCGCTGCCTCCGGGCCGCCGAGCTCTTTCTGGACGCCGAGCTCCCGCTCGCCGACGGTGCCACGCAGACCGCCGCCGCGTACCGGGCGCAGCTCGCGGCCACCGCGGCGCTGCCGCTCGCCCTCGGCCGCGCGAACCAGGAGAAGCTCGCGGCGGTGCTGCGCGAGCTCGCGACGATCGTGCACGGTCTCACGCGCGGACTGGCACCCGAGGCGCTCGACGCGCCGCTCTCCGAGCTCGGCGGCATGCCGCTCTGGTTCGCGCCCCAATGCCGGGCGCTGGCGGCCGTGCTTCCCAGCAATTCGCCTGGTGTCAACGCGCTGTGGCTCCCGGCGCTCGCGTTCCACGTGCCCGTGGCGCTCAAACCCGGCAACGCGGACCCGTGGACGCCGCTCCGGCTCGCGCGCGCCTTCGTCGCCGCCGGGCTGCCCGCCGAGGCGCTCGGCTTCTATCCCACCGATCACGAGGGGGCCGCGACGCTCCTCGAGGGTTGCGAGCGCGCGCTGCTCTTCGGCGACGCGCGAACCACGGCGCCGTGGGCCGGGAGATCGTCGGTCGAGATCCATGGCCCGGGGCGATCGAAGGTGTGGATCGCCGCGGACGAGATCGACGACTGGGAGCGCCACCTCGACGTCCTGGTGGATTCCATCGCGCGAAACGGCGGGCGCAGCTGCGTGAATGCCTCGAGCATCGTCGTGCCGCGCCACGGCGACGAGATCGCGGAGGCGCTCGCCGAGCGCCTGGCCGCGTTCGCGCCGCGTCCGCTCGACGATCCCGAGGCGCGGCTCGCCGCGTTCGCCGACGCCAGCCTCGCCGAACGCATCGACGCGCAGCTCGACGCCGCGCTGTCGAGTGGGCGAGCGCGCGAGACGAGCGCCCGCTGTCGCGTGGGAGAGCGCCGCGTCGTGCTCGCTGGCTCGACGTTCCTCCAGCCGACGATCGTGCGCACCCCCGCGCTCGATCACCCGCTCGCCAACACCGAGTACCTCTTTCCGTTCGCGAGCGTGGTCGAGGTCGCGGACGACGCGGCTCTCGATTGGATGGGTGACACGCTGGTCCTCACGGCGATCACGCGCGCGCCGCGAAACACGAGTGCGCTGCTCGGCGCGACTCGCGTCGGCCGCCTCAACCTCGGCCCCGTCCCGACACCCTCGGTGCGCTGGGATCAGCCGCACGAGGGCAATCTCTTCGACTTCCTCTTCGCCCGACGCGCCATCCAACGCGCGTCCGGGTGGTGAGGATCGCGCGCGTCACTCGCGCACGCCGTGAATGGCGGCGTAGTTGGCGATCCAGCTCGACGCGGCGACGCCCAGCACGTAGACGGCGAACAGGATGCCGGCGACCTGGCTCCCGGGAGTCGACGGCGCCGCGAGCACCATCAGCAGCGTGCTCACCAGCATCGTCACGGCGAGCGTGCCCGCGACGATGAATGCCGTTCGCCGCTCGCGCGCGCCGTCCGCGCGAAACGCGGTCGAGAGCGGGATGACGTAGAGCGTGAGCAGGAGCCCCGCGAGCGACAGCGTGCCCCAGCCGCGCGCCAGCCCCACCCCGCTCGCGCCGAGACCACCCACCAGACACGCGGTGACGGCCACCGCGCCCGCGCGTTCACGCGGCTTCAGCACCGCTCGCCCCACCGGGTGGAAGAAGAGCAAGACGTTGAAGACGTGGTCGCCGGTCCAGGTCAGGAACGCGAAGAGCACGTAGAGCGCCATCAGCGGGAGCACCACCGGCTCGAGCACCGGCACCTGGGCGGCGAGCGCTCTGAGCACCCGCGGGACGATCCAGAGCCCGATCAAGAGCTGCCACGCGCGTTGCCGCCCGAGTCGGCTGGTCCACAGGAAGTAGCGCAAGAGAACCCGATAGACGCGGCTCGAGGCCTTGAGCGTGTGCAGCAGCCCATCCCGCGCCCAGTCGAGATCCGGCGCGAGGCGCAGCGCTTCGAGGAAGTGGCGACGCGCGCCCTCGATGTCGTTGCGGTGCAGGCACGCCCACCCCGAGTTGGCGTGGGTGAAGGCGTTCTCCGGATCGCGGGAGAGCGAATCTCCGAGCGCCGCGGCGGCGTCGCCGCGCCTGCCGAGCTGGGTCAACGCCAGCGCGCGCACGTTGGCGCAGCCTTGGTCCTCCGGATCGAGCTCGAGCCCGCGGTCGGCAGCCGCGAGCGCCTCGGTCCAGCGCCGTGCCTTCGCATGGATCTGTCCGAGCAAGGCGCACGCGCTCGCGTCGGTGGGATCGAGACGGATGGCCGCCTCGATCGCCCGCTCGGCTTCCACCAGGTGATGACGCCGTTCGAGCGCGGCCGCGAGCGCGTGGTGCGCGACGGCCAGATCCGGTTCGTGACGGATCGCCTCCTCGGCCTCGGCGGTCGCTTCGGTCGCCCGATCGAGCTCGGTGAGACAGAGGCTGAGCAACGCGTGGGCGTGCGCGTGATGCGGTTCCAGCGCGAGCACGCCACGGAGCTCGCGCTCGGCCAGGTCCCAGCGCCGCTGCGCCAGCAGCACTCCGGCGCGCCCGAGCTCGCTCTCCACGTTGGCGTCCTCTCGTGCTGTCGCCGCGGCGCGCGGATCAGCGCTCGTCGAGGTACGAGCGCACGTCGTCGTAGAGCCCGCTCTGGTTGGCGTAGAGGACGTAGTTCCGGGCGGTCCCGAACCACTCCTTGGTCGACGGGCGGACGGACTTCGCGGCGGCCTCGAGATCCTTGGTCGTGAGCGGGCTGGGACGACCGACGCGGATCGCTTCCTCGAGCTTGCGCTCGATCGCCAGATCCACGAGCGCCTTCAGGTCCGCGCCGGAGAACTGCTCCGAACGCTTGGCGAGCCGCTCGAAGTCGAGGTCGGCGCTCGGCTTTCCCCGGCACAGGATCTCGAGCACTCGCGCCCGCGCGGCGACGTCGGGAGGTGGGACGAAGAGCACGCGATCGAATCGTCCCGGGCGGCGAAACGCGGGATCGACGTGCCAGGGCGCGTTGGTGGCCGCCAGGATGAGCACGCCGTCGTTCGCTCCCTGGATGCCGTCCAGCTCGGAGAGGAATTGGTTGATGAGATGGCGTCCCGCGTTGGCGCGCATGTCCGAGCGGCTCGCACCCAGGGCATCGACCTCGTCGAAGAAGAGCACGCACGGCTTCTGACGACGAGCGTCCTCGAAGAGCTTGTGGAGGTTCTTCTCGCTCTCCCCGAGCCACATCGTGAGCACGTCGTTGATGCCCACCGAGAGGAAGCGCGCGTTCACCTCCCCCGCCGTGGCCCGCGCCAGATAGGTCTTGCCGCATCCCGGCGGGCCGTAGAGCAGGATGCCGCCGCCGATGGGCTTGCCGTACGCGCGGTAGAGCTCGGGGTGGGTGAGCGGATGGATGATCTTGAGACGGATCTCGTCCTTGAGCGCGTCCATGCCGCCGACGTCGCGAAACGAGATGCGCGGCCGTTCACCCTCGACAGCGTCTGGCGACTCGGTCGGCGCGACGCCCTCGGCGGTCACGCGGACGCGACCGTCCACCACCGTGGGGCGCGAGGCCTCGCCTTCGATCTTGAGGCGCTTGGCGAGAAAGGCGTCGGCCACCCGCGGGTCCTCCTCGACGGCGCGAAGGTACTGAGCGGCCGCCCGTTCCGCATGACCCGCGGCCAGCAGCAGCCGAGCGAGCTGCAATCGCGCTGCGGGCGATGGCTCGCCCGTGTGGAGGTGACTCTCGAGGATGGCGAGCGCGGCGTCGTTGTTGCCTTGCGCTTGGAGGGCACGCGCCAGACCGAGCTTCAGGTCCTCGCGCGCCGGTGCATGGCGAATCGCTTCCTTGAACGCGCGCTCCGCGTCCGCCGCCAGGCCTTGATCGAGGTAGAGCTCCGCGAGCAGGCGGCCCAGCGCCACGTTCGCGGGCTCGCGCTCCACGACCGCCGCCAGCGCGCTGAGCGTCTCGGAGTCGACCGGCATGCGAATCCTCTCGCGGCGTCGAAGCTCGCTTCCCCGGCACCACTCTCGAACGAGGCGCGGGATGCTAAGGGCAGGGTCCCCGCGCGGTCAAGGCGCGTCCCGTGGCGCGTCCCGTGGCGCCGCGCCAGGCGACGGGATCGCTCCGGCGCGCACGAGCATCGTCGTTCCCAAGCGCTCGAGCGCGCGGCGCTCGCCGGTGTCCCACACCACGAAGCCGTAGATCTGCAGCATCAATCGGCCCCGCCGGCGGCCCGGTCCGGCTCCACTGGTCAAGAACGACGCGCGCACGGCCGTCTCGCCGGGCCGCGCGCGCGGATCGGATACCGAGGCGCGAGCGTGGCGCACCGCGACGAAGTCGTTGCGCTCGTTGCGCCACACCACGTGGAGACCGAGCTCTCCGGCGACGTCGTCGAGCCGTTCGGCGAGCGCGCGAGTCTCGACCTCGGAGGCGGCCGCGGAGCGCCACCGAAAGTGGCGGTACCCGGAGAGACGAGCGAGCAGCGCCACGAGCGTCGACAGACCGCCGATGATGGCCGTGCAGATCACCGTCAACGCCAGCGTCTGCGAACCCAACCGATCCGGAACGGAAGACACGAGCGGTGAGCCCGACGACCGGGCCGCGGCGTTCAGGAAGCAAAACGGCGGCGCGAGCACGGCGGAGAGCAGCGTCAGGACCACGGGAACCGGCAACCAGACCCGATGCCGCTCGATGGCGGGACGCGCGAGCCATCGATCCACCGGATTGAGGTCCCGCGCGGCAGGTGCGGTGACACGTCGGCGGCGTGCAGCCGGCGCGGCGTCCGGCGCCAGCGAGGACGACGCGGAACCCGCCACGCGCGGCGACGCGGCAGCAGCCGCGGCTCCCGCCTTCTCCGCGGCGAGCTGGCTGCGCAGAATCCCGATCCGCGTCTGCGCGCGGTGCTCGAGGTCCGGTGCCGGGCCGCTCCGCAAGCACTCCCGGTAATGCCCGATCGCCTCGCGAGAGCGTCCTTCGCTCTCCGCGGCCTGACCGCGAAGAAAATGCTCCGCGCTCGGTGTACCGGCGCTTGCGGGCTCGTCGACGCCACTCACGATCGAGCAACCTTCCGGCGGCGTGGTCGGCGCCCGGCCGACTACCCACCCTGGCTGTCGGACCAGCCGCCCAGGCCGCCGGACTCGAAGCCGCCGTCGAAGATCGGGGTGCCGCTGCGCAGCATCACGAAGCCTTGGCCGACGGCGCCACCCTCCTCGGCGATCAGGAACCCCCGCCACACCGTGGTGACCGCCGGTTGCACGGAGACCGAGCCGGCAGACGCCGGGCTCGCCAGCGACACGCCTTGATCGATGACCTCGTCGACGAACGTGCCTGCGATGGTCGCCCAGCCGAGACTGCTCGTTGCACCCGACGTGATCACGTACGGATTGGCGGTGAGCGTGGTCTGCGGCGGCGCGGCCTGCCCGACGGTGTCGGTGAATGGCGAGCCGTTCACCACCAACGTGTGCAAGCCCGTCGACGGCCCGACGTCGAGGCCGGTGTTGCCGCTGCGCACCTGACCATCGAGCGTCGCCTGCGCAGCGCCGCTCCATGCGTACGCGAGATCGGACTCCGCGGCGCCGGCGGTGTCGCCGCTGGCTCCTGCCGGCAGCTGCTGTGACGGCACGGCCCAGATTCCTCCCACCGTCGGGGCGGTTCCCAGGCCGACGTTGTCGTGGCTGGGCGCCTTCACCGTGGTGGTCGCGTTGGCGCGGTTCACCACCAAGGCGTTGAGGCCCGCCGCGTTCTTGCCGCCCACCAGCGAGTGGAAATAGTCGAACGTCGTGTCCGGCTGGAAGGTGTTGGCCGCGTAGGTGACGGTGTTGATCGGACCGTTCGTGTAGTCGCCGTCCATGATCGTGTAGGCACTCGGTCCGGTGTCGTTGCTGAAGATGCAATCGGAGATGGTGCCGGTCACGTCGCGCGGCGCAGTCGCGCCGCTGCCGGCGAGCGGCAACAGGAAGATCGCGGCACCCGAATCGCTGTTGGTGATCGAGTTCTCGACGAGCGCCGAGCTCGTGAGCTCGAGGTTGCCTCCCGTCAGACGAATCACTCCGCCGCTGGTCCGCGCGCTGTTGGCGACGAAGAGACTTCGCGCGACCGAGGCCGTGGTGTCGCTGAAGAGCGCCAGCGCGCCGCCCGCCCCTTCGGCGCCAGCGCTGGCGCGCGCATCGCTCAGCATCACGAGCGAGTCGGTCATCGCCACGTCCGCCAGGCTCGCCGCGAGCGCGCCGCCGTACCCCGGCACACCGGCATCGCCCAGGACGTCGCAGTCGGAGAGCACGACCCCGTCGAGCGTCACGGGGGCTCGGTTGCCGGCGACTCCGCCCTGCGCCGGCACACCGCTGCCGTAGGCGCGCGCGGTATCGCCACCAGCGAAGACACAGCCGCCCATCCGCGCGTTCCCCGCGCCATTGGAATCGCCCGCGAGCAGCGTGTCCGTGATCGAAAGATCCGCCGAGCGTCGGTTGATGGCGCCGAAGTTGGTGCTCGGGTCACTGACGTCGTCCGAGTGCACGAACAACGCCCCGCCGATCCCCTGCCCCGCGCCGGTCCCGCCGGCGACGTTGCCGCGCAAGATCGAGTGCTCGATGCGGGCGATGCAGCGGTAACAGCTGAGCGCCCCTCCGGTCTGCGCTACGTTCGACTCGAAACGCGAATGAAAGACGCGCACGCTCGTCTGATCCTCGGCGTGAATGGCACCCCCTTCGGTCGCCCCAGGCGGCGTCACGCCCACGGCGGGGCTCGCGACGTCGTCGACGAACGTGGAGTTGGTGATGAGGACGTCCGTCGTGGGCGTGGACACCGGGTCCACCCACGAGCCGAGCGCGTAGATCGCGCCTCCCGCGAACCCGGCGCCGTTGCCTTCGAAGCGCGATTGGGTCACCCGCAGCGTGGCGTCGACGACCGCGATCGCGCCACCGAAGGCGTTGGGCTGGTGCCCGGAGACGTTGGTGTGGTTGTCCACGAACTCGGTGGCGTGGATCATCACCCGCGAGCCCTCGTAAGCGAGGATCGCTCCGCCCGCGAGCTTCGCGGTGTTGCCGTCGAAGACGCTGTCCTGAAGAAAGACCGTCGAAGCCGAACCGGCCAGGATCGCGCCGCCGCCGTTGCTCGAGGTGTTCGACACGTTCTGCAGGAACGTGCAGCCGACGAACGTGGCGGTGGCGTTCGCGAGGGTCACGCCACCGCTCACGCCGGCGGTGGTGGAACGCCCGTTGGCGAAGGTCAGCCCCTCGAAGACCACGGGGCGGCCGGAGCCCGGGCTGTTGAGCAGGCGCAGGATGTCCTTGGTGCCACCGCCGCTCAGCACGACGTTCGCTCCCGGCGCGGCGCGAACCGTGAAGCGCTTCGACAATCCCGAGATCTGAAATCCGCCCGAGGGTGCGGTGTAGGTGCCGCTCGAGATCTCGATCACACCACCGTTCGACACCTGGCTGATCGCGGTGGTCAACGTCGCTGCATCCGCGGGCACGCGCACGAAGGTGGCGGCGCGCGCGATCACGACGTCGCATGCGAACGAGAGGGCGATCAGGCACGCGACGGCTGCACGGACACGCACGGAAACTCCCACCACGCACGACGAGAGGCCTCGTGAATAGACCAAGTCTCGCCGCGCTGCCAAGCCGCGGGGCGTGTGAGCACGGCGAGCCGCGAGCCAGCAGGTCGCGAGGCTTCCGAACCCGCGCGCGCGGTATGGGACGGCCCGCGGAACGACACCTCGGATCGTCGGGCGCCGTGGCGCACGACCGCGTCGTCCGTGATCGCCGCTGGTGAAGCGCTCCCGGCGCGCCACCCGTCGCGCGCGAGGTGCGACGCCGACCTCGGCCGGATCGGCCAGCCGCTCAGCGCAGCGTGTGCACGGCGAGATAGACGAGCGCCGCGGCGTTGAGGCCGCTCGACACGTACCAGTTGAGCCGCATGAGCCGCCGGAAGGTGGCGATCACGTCGGCTCCCAGAAGCCGCGCCCGCGCCGCGGGAACCGCGAGGTTCGCGGCGAGCGACGCCACCACTGCAGCGCCGATCGCTGCCGTGGCGTTGCCCGTGAGCCCCACCAGCAACCAGGCGAAGCCCGCGGCCTGGAGCCTGAGGCCCCACGCGACACTCGACTCGGCGCCGTAGCGAACGGTGAACGTCTGGTCGCCACGCGCCGCGTCTTCGTCGCGCTGGTAGCTGTGGCTGAAGAGGTAGAAGCCGAGGATCGTGAGGCTCGTGCCCAATGCGATCCCCGTCTGCGCCACCGACCAATCGCCGAGCGCGACTCGCCCCAGGCGCGCGGCGATCAACGCCACGATCAACCCCTGGCCCGAGAAGACCACGGCCAGCGACGCGAAGGGTCGCCCCTTCCAGCGCGTGGCGGGATGCGAATAGGCCGCGGACATGAGGGCAAAGGCGAGCATGTAGACGCCGAGCCAGCCGTCGACCGCGAAGGCACCGACCACGGCGACGACCTTGAGCGCCACGCTGAAGGGCAGCAGCGCTGCCACCACACGCGGCGGACGCTCCAGACCCCCGATCGGGCCCTCGTCCTCGTCGTAGTACGAGTTGTAGGCGTTGGAGCCGGTGTAGAGGAACACGTGCAGCAACACGCCCAACACCACCACGCTGGCGTCCAGACGCCCGACGAAGGCGCACACGTCGAGCAGAAAGACCGGCAACAGGAAGAGACTGAACGCGAGCCGCATGTGCACGAGGCAGGTGCGCACCACTCCCAGCGGCGGATGGGTCTCGGTCACGACGAGGCCTCCGACGCCAGCGAGCGGATCGCCCGGGGAAGCGCGGGCGAGGCCTTGCGGGTTCCGGCGATCGCCGCGCGGCGGAGCGGACCGACGAGGGCGAGCAAGCTCACCAGCGCCGACGCCGCCACCGGCTGGAAGAGAATCGCCTCGAGCAGCTTTCCGAGGCGCAGCAGGCCGTGCTTGTCCTCGCGCTCCGCGGCTCGCGCCAGCTCGATCATCGGTTCGAGGGCGAGCCGTCCCTGGAGCCGCGCGTCGAGCAGCGCCGCCGCGACTCGGCCGGCGCGCATCGCCATGCACATGCCCTCGCCCGCGAGCGGCGAGACCATGCCGCTCGCGTCCCCGGCGAGCAGCAGATCGCGCGGACGCAGGTCGTCCGGAACGACGCCGGTGCCGAAATGGCTCTGGACCGCCTGGATCGGATCCGCGAGCGGCTGGAACGCGGCGAGGCGCTGGCCCAGATGGCGATTGCGTCCGGCGATCCAGGCGAGAAAACGCTCCGGTGTCCGATGCGGCCGGAACACCTCGGTACGCGCGATCAAGCACACGTTGACGCGCCCGCCCTCGATCGGGTTGAGACCGCAGTAGCCGCCGGGAAACGCATGGATCTCGACCACGTCGCCGAGCCCGTCGAGGGTGCCGTGCTGCTTGAGCCCGAGCAGCGGCCCTTCGTCTCGATCGGGGCCGGTGCCAGCGCTCACGAGCCGGCGCCATTCGGTGTGCAGCTTGCCGGTCGCGAGCAGCACCTCGGAGCACGGGATGGTCACGGCGTCGGTGACGACCCGGAGGGAGGGCTCGTCGGCGCTGGCGGTGACACGCTCGAGCTGGCGCACGCGCTCGCCGTCGAGCACGTCCACACCTGCGGCGCGCGCCTGGCGCGCGAGCTCCGCGTCGAGCGCGAAGCGGCTCAGCCCGAGGGCGGTACCGGGTAGCCGGTCGGCGAACGGTCGACCCCACGGCGCGGTGAAGCGGGTGCGGCGGATCGGCGCGCCCAGCGCGCGCATCGGCGCGACGTCGAAGCCCGCGGCGGCGAGCAACGCGTCGAACTCGGGCGAGAGGAACTCGCCGCACAAACGATGGAAGGGGTAGCGCTTCGCCTCGACGAGCATCACGCTGCGCCCGCGCTTGGCGAGCACGAACGCGGCCGTGATGCCCGCGATGCCGCCGCCCACGATCGCGACGTCGACGCACGACGCGTGGCGCGTCGCCGGCGAGCCCCCGCCCACGATGCCCGCGCGGTTCGCGGTCGCTTCCATCAACGGCTCGCGACGGGCAGGAGGCCCGCGCCGCGCAGATTGGCCAGGAACTGGGCACCCACGGGCGAGCCCTCGCGATAGAGCACCGCCGGCTCGCCGATCGGCGCCGCGAGCGTGACGCGCGACCCGTGATCGGGCGATCCGAGCACGCGCTCGCTCCACACGTGAACCCAGCGCCCCGCCGGGAGATAGGCCTCCACCTGGGTGGCGCCGGCGTGGGTGACGGGCACCACCAGCAGCTCCGAGCCGAGCATCAGGTGATCGACGAGCGAGAGCACGTTGGGATCGTCGGGAAACTCGAGCCACGGGTGGCGCACCACGGGTACGCCCGTCGCCGCGGCTTGGTTCATCAGCTCGCGCCGGTAGAAGGCGAGCGCCTGGAAGATCCGGGTGCAACGTGCGAGCTGCGCGAGCGTGTCCTCGTCCGAGTCGAACTGGACGTTGGCCGCGGGCTGGTTGCCTTCGTGGGTCCGGAACACCGGCTGGAACGCGCCGAGCTCCATCCAGCGCAGCAGCAGCTCCTTGGTGCGCGTGACGCCCAGGATGCTCACCGAGGTGTAGCCGCCCACGTCGCCGTGGTCGAGGCTGAAGCCGGAGAGGCCCGCGGAGAGCAGCCCCTTCACCGCGGATGCGAGGCCATCGCTGCCATCGAAGGTGACCATCTGATCGCCGAGCCACATCAGCCGCGTGAGCCCCGGGCTCCGGGTGAAGGCGCTGCGCGTGAAGAAGACGACGTCGTCGGTGCGCCCCGTCTCGGCGATCGCGTCCCGCGTGAGCCTGGCCCACTCCTCGGGATAGCGGTTGTGAACGGTTGCCGCCGGCTCGCCGGAGGCGAGCCTCGCATCGAACGGCAACGCCTCGCCGAAATCCGCCATCCATCCCGCCGCCCCGACACCCAGGACCTCGTCGCGCAACACGTCCTTGAACCAGGTGCGCGTGGCTGGATTCGTGAGGTCGAGTAACCCGGCGCTGAAGCTGGTGTTGGGGATGAGATAGCGCGAGCCGTCCTCGCGCGCGACCAGATAACCGGCGTCCGCCGCTTCGCGAAACAGGTTGCGCGTGCCAGCGCCGCGCTCGGCGACGTCGACGAGGAACGGGTTCACGTAGGTCAGCACGCGGATGCCCTCGGCGCCGAGCTCGCTCACCAGCTCGTCCCATCCCGGGTAGCGCTGGCGATCGAGCACCCAATTCCACCAGAGCTGCTGCCCGATGACCGTCTGCCGCTGCCCTTCCCAATCCTGGAGCCAGAACGCGGCGACGGGCACGCCGTGCTCGCGGACCCGCGCCAGCTTGGCGCGCACGACGTCCGTGCCGCCCTGCACGCCCAGCACGGCGCCCTGGCCGATCCAGTCGGGAAGCGGCTGCATGCGGCCCGCGTGACGGGTGTAGATCTCGAGAGCGCTGGACGGCGACTCGGCGTCCAGCCAGGCGCCGCGCAGCTCGGTACCGAGCAGCTCGACGGTCGTGACGTCGGGCTGGGTGAGATCGACGAACGCGGGCTCGGTGTTCTCGAGGTAGCCGGCGCCGAGGCGCGAGCTGATCCAGAACGGCACCGCGGCGTAGGTGGAGAGCGGTCCACCACCCGACCCGGGAGACACCAGATTCACGAGCGCGGTCAGCGGCTGCGCGCCGCGGCCGATTCCTTGTTCCTCGACCAGGATCGGCACGCGCTGGCCCTTGAGATCGAGGTAGGTGAATTGCTCGCCGAAACCGAAGACGTGCTCGTCCGGGTCGGCGCGCGAGACCAGCCGCACCCGATCGACGCCCGCGCCCTCGACGGAGAGCGCGAACGCGAGTGATCCGCCCGCGGGGTCCGCCTCGAGCGCCAGGCGGTAGCGCGCGGCGCAGCCAGCGCCGGTCAGGCGCCCTCCGATCACCAGCGCGTCACCCTCGCGAGTGACTCGATCGATCGTCTGCGTTCCGCACTCCGCGCGGACCTGGGAGTCGATCTCGAACGAGCCGCGCTCCTCGCGCACGGTGGTCTCCGCCACCGCCGCGGTGACGAACGGCAGGCCTTCCGGGGAGGACCAGATCTCGCGACTCGAGTCGACGGCGCGCGCGATGCGAAGGACCGGCGGGTGCGCCGCGGTCGCCGCCGCCAGCTCGACCTGGAACGCGCCCACGATCGAAGGCTGGCCGGGAATCGTGTCCGCCGCGCCGCCGCAGCCGACCAGCGCCACGAGCCACGCCGACACGCCTCCGGCACGGGCTCGCGCTCGCCGGGTTTCGATCTTCGCGGCCATCGACGCGGGAGCCTAGTCGCAAGCCGCGGCCAGTGTCTCACGCCGCCGCGCGTCGCACCGGCGATACCGAGCGACGTCTCATCGTCGAGCCGATGAGACGCACGCGCGGGTGCGCGCATCGGGCGCGCGAGACCACGAACACCGCGGGAAACGCGGGTTTCGCGCTGGCGCGATCCGTCCGTCACGCCGCGCGTCGCGCGGCACGTCGCTGGCACCGGCCAGCGACACCTCGCGCTCGCCCGGCATCTCGCTCCATCCAACCGCGAGATCGCCGTGGCGAGCGCACGAACCCGTGGAGGACGTCATGAAATCGTTCGTCGTGAAGCTCGTCGCGACCGTGAGTCTGCTCGCGCCCTTCGGCGCGGCACTCGCGGTGCCCGCTCGCGCCCAGGCACCCGCGGCCGAGGCGTTCTGGGATCCCGCGGATCCAGCACCCACCGGCGTGATCGACGGCATCTACAACGGCCCGACCTACGCCACCAACTTCCGCATGAACGGCAGCACCGACGGCGTCGGCAACGGCAGCGGCAACACCCTGAGCTACCTGTTCGGCTATGCGAAGCCCGCCACCAACAAGAAGCTCAGCATCTGGCTGACGAAGGGAAACAACACGCCGATCAACATCGCGAGCGCGGTTCCGGTCGACATCACCGGCAAGTGGAGTCTGACGCTGAATCCCGCGCAATCGATCGTCGCTCCCGGCGGGAGCGTGACGACCGTGCGATTGCTCTTGTGCGAGTACGTCGCGGGCACGCCGGGTGTGGACCCGTACGACAAGACCACGCTCTTCTGCGGGCCGTTCGGAGCCAACTCGTACGACACCCGCTACGACATCTTCGACGACGGCCTGGTGGTCCAGAAGCAGAACGACAACCAGAGCCGCATGACTCGCGGCACGCTCTACACGCCCAACAACACGCTCTGGCTCTGCCGCGGATGGGTCTTCGACGGCCCGTCCACGACACAGGATGGCTATCCGGACGTGGCGTCGACCGGCCAGGACTGGGGGATCAACCCGCCTGGCCACGCGATCACCAAGTACCAGGTGGACAAGAACTGCGCCGGCAACGGCGGTCCGACGTGGTGCGATCCCGCTCCAGCCATTCAGGTGAACGGTGCGCTCGCCGGCCAAGGGGAAGAGTTCCAGTGGGTCTACGGCGGCATGATGTGCTCGGGCCAGAACCGCACGACGATCACCATGGCGGCGGCGTATCGCGACGAGCTGACGCTCTATCCCGCGCTCTTCGAGGCGCTCTTCGATCAACCGATCCGGATCGAGGTCTCCGCCGGCAGCGGGTGCAGCTCGGGTTCGGTCGCGGGGATCGCGCCCGTCTCGGCGCTGGTGCTGGGCGTGGGCATGCGCAGACGCGGCGCCCGCCGCCGGCACGCGCGCTCCTCGGAGTGATCGCTCACGAGTCGGTGGACGAGTCCCAGCGAATCCGCTCGGGACTCGTCACACCGGCCCGTTTGAGCCGCACTCCCGCTCGCAGCGCCGCGAGCTCGGGGCTCCCCAGCAAACCCTGCGCGGCCACGTACAGAACCAGACCGCCTGCCACGCCGATAGCCAGCCAGACCAGCGGAGGCAACGCCGAGCCGGGTGCCAGCCAGTCGAAGCGCGCGCGAGCCCAACGCGTCCACCACACCATCGGGAGGCACGCGAGCACCATGCGAGCACTCGCTCGCGCCAGCGCGCCGCTGTCGAGATCGCGCAACCATCGCCCTCGCAGCACGCGATACGTGACGACGAGCTGAACCCATGCCGAGATCGACGTGGCGAGCGCCAGCCCGCCGTGACCGAGCCACGGCATCAGCGCCAGGCTGCCGAGCAGGTTGACGACGAACGCGAGCGCCGCGATGCGCGCCGGAGCGCGGGGGTCCTGCGAGGAATAGAAGACCTGCGTCAAGATGCGTCCCGCAGCGATGGGGACCAGCCCCAGCGCGTAGAGCTCGAGGGCGCGCGCCGTCATGGCGACGTCGTGGGCCAGGAACACTCCGCGTCGGAAGATCACGCTCACGATCGGCGTCGCGAGCACCCACAGCGCGATCGCCGACGGCACCGTCAGGAACAGGATCACCCGCACCGCGGTCTCCGTGGTGTCGTGCAGGTCCCGGCTGCGTCCCTCGTGGGCTTGCGACGAGAGCGTGGGAAGCATCGCGGTGCTGAGCGCGATCACGAACAAGCCGAGCGGCAGCTGGAAGACGCGATCGGCGTAGTGGAGCCACGAGATCGCGCCCGGCACCAGCCACGAGGCGAGCAGCGTCCCCATGAAGACGTTCGCCTGGTAGATCGCGATCCCGAACGTCGCCGGGCCTAGCAAGCGCAAGATCTTCCCGACCTCGGGATCGCCGCGCTCGAAGCGCAGGCGCGGGTCGAAGCCGATCGCGCGCAGCACCGGGGCGTGGGCCAGGAGCTGCAGCACGCCGGCCAGGATCACCGACCACGCCAGACCCAAGATCGGCGGATCGAACCAGCGCGACATCATCAACGCGCCGGTGAGCAGCGCCACGTTGTAGAGGATGGGATGGAAGGCGGGCAGGAAGAAGCGATCGAACGCGTTCAGGACGCCCTGCAGCAACCCCACCAGCCCGATGAAGATCAAGTAGGGAAACGTCACGTGCAACAAGCGCGTGGCGAGCTCGAGGCGGACCGGATCGCGGATGAAGCCAAGGGCCAGGACGCGCACCACCAGCGGCGAGGCGATCGAGCCCGCGATCCCCACCACCAGCACGACCAGCAAGAAGAAGGACCAGGTGATCTGCGCGATCCGAAGCGCCCGCGGATCACCCTGACGGCTGCGCGCTTCGCGCAGCACCGGCACCATCGCCACCGTCAGCGTCCCTTCGCCGAGCAGGCGCCGCAGCGTGTTGGGGATCCGCAGCGCGACCCAGAACGCATCCGCCGCGGGCGTCGCACCGAACGCGTGCGCGATGGCCATGTCCCGGAACATGCCGAGGAAACGGCTGACGAGCGTCACGGCGGCGACCAGGCCCGCGGCGCGAACGACCCGCTGGTTCTCGCTCACCCGCGCCCCCGTGATGCGTCCCCTGCGCGCCCGGGGGCGAACCCAGAGGCGGTCCCGGGGAGCCGAGCGCTAACCGCGCGCCGGCTCGGGTTGACACCGCGCGCCATCGTCTGCTTAACCTTGCTGTTTTTGCGCCGCATTTCTCGCGGCGATCCCTCGGAGGCGTCCTCGTGGCGGATCACGTTTCAGCCCTCAAGCGCAATCGTCAGAGTCTCAAGCGGCAGGCACGCAACCGGAAGGTGCGCGCCCGGGTTCGAACCTTCGTGAAGAAGGCGCGGGAGGCCCTCGAGGAATCCGACGCCCCGGCGGCGGTCGCCGCCGCCCGCACCGCGGAAAGCGAGCTCGCGCGGGCGGCACGCAAGGGTGTCGTTCACCCGCGGAACGCCGCGCGGCGAGCCGGTCGACTGGCCCGTCAGGCCGCGGCCAAGTCCAGCGCCAAGAGCTGACCGCGCTCCTCGCCTCGCAGCGCGAGGCATCCGCATCGAGCAAACGGCGCCTCGGACCTCGTCCGAGACGCCGTTCGTGTCTCCGCCGCTACGCACTCGCCGGGCCGCGCGCCTGCGCTCAGAAGTCTTCGAGCATCCGCGAGTAGATCGACTTGGCCATGCGCCGTGACAGGCGCTCGATGGCCGCAGCCGACTCTTCCTGCGTGATCTCGATGTCGTCGAGGTTGTTGAACGTCGACGAGCGGCCGATGAACTCGGGCGAACGCGTCACCACGGCGTCCGCGGTGACCGCGAACTCCTCCTTGTCGCTCACCCCGTTGTCCGCCCACAGCACCTTGCCGTCGCGCGCACGCTCGAGCGACACGGAGAGCACCACGGTCATCTGCGCTTCGAGCGCCTCGTCGGTCTCGGAGAACGAGACCGCGCGCACGCGCACCCGCCGCACCAGGCCCTTGACCACGGCATTCGCGTCGGCGACGTCGTCCACGATGCGCACCTGACGTCCGCGCACGAATTGCTGGATGAGCGCCTCGGTGAAATCGAGCTCGACACCTTCCAGGTCGCTGTCGTTGCGGAAGATCGGGATCGCCACCGTCTTCACGTCGCTCGGCAGCGCGTTGCCCGTGCCCTGGAATTGATAGCCGCACGCGCCCACGCTCGCGACCAGCGCGAGCAGCGGCACGAGCGAGCCCATCCGGCGGCCGAAGCTCATCGCACCACCACGTTCACCAGCCGACCGGGCACGACCACCACCTTCTGAATGGATTTCCCTTCCACGAACGGCACCACCTTGGGGTCGGCGAGCGCCGCCGCGCGCACGTCTTCCTCGGAAGCCGACGCCGCGACGGTGATTCGGCCTCGCAGCTTGCCATTCACCTGGACCACGAGCAGCACGACGTCGCTGGCGAGCGCCCGCGCGTCCGCTTCCGGCCAGCGCTGGAAGACCAGGCCGGCGCTCGCGCCCAATCGCTGCCAGAGCTCCTCGGTCATGTGGGGCGCGAACGGGTGCAGCAGCTGGATCAGGGTCTGATAAGCGAGGCGACGGACACCGGCGGATGCCCCCGGTTCGGCGAGCACGTTCGCCAGCTCGTGCAGCGCGGCGATCGCGGTGTTGAACTGATAGTGCGCGTCGACGTCGCGGGTGACGCGATCGATGGCCCAGTGCGCCTTGCGATAGAGCACGAGATCCGGTCCCGAGAGCTCGTCGATGGATGCCGGCACCGTCGCGGCCCGCAACGCATCCAGCTCCTCGAGCACACCCCGCCACAGCCGCGTCAGGAACCGGCTCGCACCGCGGATGCCTTCGTCGCTCCACTTGAGATCGTTCTCGGGCGGCGCCGTGAACAGCATGAAGAGCCGCACGGCATCCGCGCCGTGGTCGCGGATCATCTCGTCCGGATCGACGACGTTGCCGAGCGACTTGCTCATCTTGAACCAACGCTCCTCGCCGGTCGCGCGATCGAGCGTCCGGTTGAGCACCATGCCCTGGGTGAGCAAACCGGTGAAGGGCTCGCGAAAGCTCACCCGTCCGAGATCGGCGAGCACGCGGGTGAAGAAGCGCGCGTAGATCAGGTGCAGACAGGCGTGCTCGATGCCGCCGATGTACTGATCGACGGGCGCCCAGCGTTCGACGCGTTCGTCGAGGATCGCGTCGCCGAGGTCCGGGCTCGTGAAGCGAAGCTGATACCAGCTCGACTCGACGAAGGTGTCCATCGTGTCGGTGTCGCGGCGCGCGGGCGCGCCGCAGCGCGGACACGCGACGCGGTAGAACCGCTCCGCGACTGGCAACGGCGAGCGTCCGTTCTCGAGCAGATCCAGGTCCTCCGGGAGCACCACCGGGAGGTCCGAACGCGGCACCGGCACGATCCCGCAGGTCTCGCAGTGCACCACCGGGATGGGCGTCCCCCAGTAGCGCTGCCGCGAGATGCCCCAGTCACGGAGCCGGAAAGTGACCTCGGGTCCGCCGCGGCCGAGCGCCTCGAGCTTGGCGGCGACAGCGCGCTTGCCCTCTTCGCTGGGCGTTCCGGTGAGGTCGCCCGAGTTCACCATCGTGCCCGGCCCCTCGTACGCCGCGGCCAACGGCTCGGCGACGAGCGACGCGTCCGGAGGCTGGATGACCACTCGGATCGGCAGGTCGTAGACCTTCGCGAACTCGAAGTCGCGCTGATCGTGCGCCGGCACGGCCATCACGGCGCCGGTGCCGTACTCGTACACGACGAAGTTGGTCACGAAGATCGGCACCCGCTCGCCCGTCAGCGGGTTCTCGCAGTGGCCACCCGTGAAGACTCCCTCCTTGGTGGTCCCCTCGGCGCCACGCAGCCGCTTGTCCTCGCGCAAGATGCGCTCGACGAACTCACGCACCGCCGCCGCTTGCGACGTGCCGGCGGAGAGCTCGCGAGCCAGCGGGTGCTCGGGCGCCAGGCTCATGAACGTCACGCCGTAGAGCGTGTCCGGGCGCGTGGTGAACACCTCCACGAACTCGCCGGCACGCCCGACGATCGGGAACTTGACCCGCGCGCCATGGCTCCGACCGATCCACTCGCGCTGCATGGTCCGCACCGCTTCCGGCCACTCGGTGAGCGAGTCGAGGCCCTCGAGCAACGCATCGGCGTACGCCGTGATGCGCAGGAACCAGACGTCGCGCTCGACCGGCGTGACGGGAAGATCGGTGTGCCGCCAGCAGGCGCCGTTCACGACCTGCTCGTTGGCGAGCACCGTGCCGCATTGCGAGCACGAGTTGAGGATCGCGCGCTTGCGATACGCCAGCCCGCGCTCGAGCAGCTCGAGGAAGACTTCCTGCTCCCAGCGGTAGTAGCTCGCGTCGCAGGTGGCGAGCTCGCGATCCCAGTCGTAGGAGAACCCCAGGCGCTTGAGCTGCCCGCGCATGAAATCGATGTTGTCTCGGGTCCAGCGCGCCGGATGGATGCCGCGCGAGATCGCCGCGTTCTCCGCGGGCAAGCCGAACGCGTCCCAGCCCATCGGGTGCAACACCTCGAAGCCGCGCATCCGCCGGATGCGCGCGATCACGTCGCCGATCGCGTAGTTCCGGACGTGCCCCATGTGGATGCGACCGGAGGGGTACGGAAACATCTCGAGGCAGTAGAACTTGGGGCGGTCCGAGCTCTCGCGGGCGTGGAACGCCTGCTCGCGCGCCCAGACTTCCTGCCACTTCGCCTCGATCACGTCGGGCTGATAACGCTCTCGTTCACGTTCCATGGCGGGTGCTGCTCGCGGAATCGGGGGAAGCTGCGGAGAATCGGCGAAGAATAGGAAGCGGTCTCGGCGAATGCAATCTCGCGTGATCCGGGGTCCGAGCGCCAGACCGCTCCCACGCCGCGCTGCACGCGGGGCGAGCGCGACTCAAGCGGGCACTCGTACGCGACTCTCCTCCGCGAGCGCCGCCAGCGCCGCGCGCTCCTCGCCGGTGAGGATCTCGCTCGGCACCAGCACGAGGGCATCGCTCGCCTCGAGACCGCTCGATGCCGGCAACGCGATCGCGCCTCGGATCGACCCGCGATCGACGCCGTTCGGCGCGGCGAGCTCTGCAGGCGGCATGCGAGCCAACCCGCGCACCACGCGGATCGCGTCGTCGACGATGAATCCGACCACGAAGGGGGGGACCCGAGCGAGCACGATGCGGCCCGCGCCGGCGCGGCTCGGATCGCTTCGCCAGCGCTCGCGAAGATCCACGACCGGCACCAGCAAGCGGCGGATGGACAGGGCGCCGGCGACGAATCCAGGCAAGCGCGAGTCGCGAGCCAGCGGCGCCGGCAAGCGAACCTCGCGCACCTGATCGACCGGCCAGGCGCACAGGCAATCTCCGACCCGAACCAGCAGGAAGCCCTCCGCCCCCGGCAGCCAGGTGGTGGCGGTCGCCGTGCCGGCGCTCATTCGCCCTGGGCCCCCGGAAACCGCTCGGGCATCGCGCGCTCGACCTCCCGCACGGTCTCCACGAGATCGACGATCGGTACGCGGCAGCGCTCTCGCACGGCGGGGGGGACGTGCGAGCTCTCGTCGAGCCGCTCCGGCGCGAGCTCGAGCACGCCGACGCAGTCGAGCCGCGTGGCGACGCCCGACGGTACGGGAGCAGCCACGATCGCCGACTCCGGCACGCGACAAGCGCCCACCAGCTCGTCGACCACGATCCCCACGGTGGCCTCCTCGAAGGGCACCAGGATCAACGTGCGACGCGCGTCCGGCTGGCCGCTGGCGGCGCCGAGGAAGCGATCGAGATCGATGATGGGCACGACGCGTCCGCGCCACGGCAGCACCCCGAGCAGCGACGCGGGCGCGCCGGGAACGGGCGTGAGCCCGCCGGGCAGGCGTGCGACCTCGTCGACGTCCGTGAGCGGCGTCGCGAGAAGCGTGCCCGCGGTGGCGACCAGCAGCAGCTCGCGCTGCGCGGCGAGGACGGCACGATGGCGAGGCGCGGCGCCGAACAGCGCCTGTTCGGTGGCGAGCTCCCCGCCGACGCTCATGAGCCCGGTCGTGGCGACCGCGATCCCTCTTCGAGGAGCACCGTCGGCTCGAGCAGCAAGAGCGTGCGCCCCTGACCCACGTCGGCGGCGCCCGCGATGCCGCGCATCCTGGAGACCAGCGGACCCGCATCGCGCACCAGCACGTCCTGCTGGCCCTCCACGGCATCCACGACGACGCCAACGCGCTCGCTGCCGAGCGCGAGGATCACGAGCCAGCGCGCTTCGGTCACGCGAGCGCCGCCGCCCACGCCCAAGAGCCGTGCAAGATCCACCCGCGAGGTCACCCGCTCGGCGGGGTGCTCGCGCTCGCTGCGCGGCGGCTCGCCCTCGGGCGTGAGCTCGACGCTGCGTTCGACGGCGTCGAGCGGCAGCGCGTAGCTCTGGTCGGCGACGGTCACGATGAGCGCCCGCACGCGGGCCATCGTGAGCGGCACCGTCAAGGTGACGCGCGTTCCCACGTTCCGCTCGGTGTCGAAACGGATGGTGCCGTGGAGCGCGTCGATCTGGTTGCGCACCACGTCGAGACCGACGCCGCGGCCCGAGACCTCGTCGGCCACCGCGCGGGTGCTGAAACCCGGCCGGCAGAGCAGCTCGACGAGCTCGTCCGCGCCGGGCTGGGCATCCGCGGCGAGCCAGCCGCGTCGCACGGCCGTCGCGCGAACCGCGTCCCAATCGACGCCCCGCCCATCGTCCTCGACCGAGACGAGCACGTGCCCGCCCTGCTGACGCGCATCCAGGCGGATTCGCCCGGTGCCGCCCTTCCCCGCCGCCACGCGCTGCTCCCCGGTTTCGAGCCCGTGGTCGATGGCGTTGCGGATCAGGTGCATCAGCGGATCGGCGAGACCTTCCACGACGCGCTTGTCGAGGCGCGTGTCCGCTCCGCTGGTCGCCAGCTCGACATCCTTGCCGAGGTCGCGCGCGATGCGCCGCACGGACCGAGCGAGACGCTCGAACAGGCGATCGAGAGCGACCATCCGTATGTCGAGGATGAGCTCCTCGAGGGTACGCAGACGCCGCTCGAGCAGCTGGCTCGCACGCCAAAGCTCCTCGCCCAGGCGCGCCGAGATCTGCCCCGTGCGCGCATCCTCGGCGAGCCGCCCGATCTCGGCTCGGCTGAGCAGCAGCTCGCCGGCGAGGTTCAGCATGGTGTCGAGGCGCGGCAGATCGACGCGAATCGCTTCGCGCTCGCCGCCGCCGCGCGGCTCGTCGGCCTTCGTCTCGCTCGCCGGAGGATCGCCCTCCGGCGCACGCGGTGCCACCGGCGCCGCCACGGCGGGCGGCTCCGCAGCCGGTGCCGTGGCAGGCGCGCGGACGCGCGTCACGCTGCGCCCCTCGGCGCCGAGCGAGGCCATGGCTTCGTCGTCGCGGAGGCGCGCGCCGACCAGGATCTTGAAGCCGATCCGGTCCCCGCCCATCAGCTCGGTGTCGGGAACCGAGGCGATCACCTCGCCGACGCCGCGCAAGCTCTCGAGCGTCGCGAGCAGACCGGTGTCGAAGGTCATCAGATCGAAGCCCACCGCCACCAACCACACGCCACGCTCGGACGCCGTGAGGTTCTCCGCCAGCCGGTGCTGCTCGTACTCGGAGAGGACACCCGTCAGCGCGGGATCGACGGCGAATCGCGCGAAGATGGCGGCGCGATCGATGTCGCGCTCCCCCTCTCGCAGCCGCGCGATGCGTCGCTCGAGCTCGTCGGCGGCCGCACCTGCGTGCGGATCCCGCTCGCGCTTCTCGAGCAGCGACGCCAAGAGCTCCACACCGTCGAAGAGCACGTCGAGCAGGTCGCGATCGATGGGCAGGCGCCCGAATCGCAAGCTGTCGAGCAGGCTCTCGAGCTTGTGGCTCACTCCGGCGACCGCCGGGAAACCGAACATCCCCGCGAGCCCCTTCAGGCTGTGCGCTGCGCGAAAGATGTCGTTGAGCACGTCCGGCGGCGCCGCCTGGCCGGGCGGGAGCGCGCCGAGTGTCAGCAGCTTGGCGTTGATGCGCTCGAGCAGATCGCCGGCTTCGACCAGGAACTCGCCCTGGGAATCCGTGGCGGACTTGCGCGGGCTGGGATTCATGCGCTCCGACCTCACCCCGCAAAACCCCGTAGCAGCGGAGGCGACGCGCAACCTAGCCGGTCGCGTTGCCGTCGGCCACTCTCGGCTGGCGCCGCGCTACTCCGGTCGGATCAGCTCGATCTCGACTCGGCGGTTCCGCGCTCGACCGGCCGGATCGGCATTGCTCGCAACCGGCTCGTCGTCGCCGCGCCCCTCCGCAAGGATGCGGCTCGGAGCGACGTTGCTGCGGTCCAGCAACGCACGGCGAACCTGCTCGGCGCGCTCGCGCGACAGCGCGAGATTGGCTCGCGCGTCACCCGACGCATCCGAGTGACCGGTGAGCCGCACCCGCAGCGAGCGGTCCGAGCGCAACGCTCGGCTCAAGCGCTCGATGGTTGCGCGGGCGTCCGCGTCGGGGGTGCCGCGGGAGGACTCGAAGTGGATCGGGGGGTAGCTCTCCGCGGTGGCGGTGGCTGCGGAAGGTGCGAGCGGCGAGGGCGGCGGCGCGAGCTCCCGGGGGCGAACCTCGGCGTGGGGAGGCGCATCCGGGCAGCCGTCGTCGTCGAGGTAGAGATTGCGAGTCTCGGGCAAACCTGGACAGACGTCTTCCTCGTCCGGGATGCCGTCGCGGTCCCGATCGTTCTCCGGCTCGGGCTGGACCTCCACGTCCGGCTCGGGCTGCAGCGTCGGGCTCGGCGCCGCTGCGGACTCCGTCTGCGCCACCACCGGTGAGATGCCGAACACGGCGCGGATCTCGGGACTGCCGATGCCGGCGTTCAGGCCGAAGCCAACCCCCGTCGTGAGCGCCAGCCCCCGATTGGCGAGCCCCGCGTGCTCGAACCAGGACTCGCCGATCACCCAGCGCGCGCCCACCAGCGCCTCGAGCGGGCTCGCTTCCTCGTCCGAGAGAAAGCCGTCGAACGTGGACGAGCCGCGAAGCTCGAGGACGGGCGTGACGGCGAGCGAGGCGATGGGCCACGCGAGCGCGGCTCGCAGGGTCGCTGCGTCACCGAGCCCCTCGGATTCGTCGCGAAAGAGGTAGGCGACGTCCAACGCCGCATCCAGCGGCCCGAGCGCAGTCTCGCCGACCGCGCCCAACGTGAACGTCACACCTTCCTCGCCGAGGAAGTTGCGGGTATCGCCGCTCGGGACGGTGAGCTCGCCGCGCAAGGCCAATCCGGCGCCGCGATCGACTCGCTCCACCAAGGTGAGCTTCGTGCCGACTCGAACGTCCCCCACGCCGAACGTGAATTGATCGAGATCGCTCGCGAACGCGACGTTACGGATCGTCGAGAGCGGGACGTCGATGCCGATGTCCCAGCCGGGCAAGATGCCGACCGCGGCGAGGAGGTCGACCGTGACGAGATCGGTGGTGACGGCGCTGCCCGTGCTTCCGGTGCCGACCGTGCCTTCCGCTTGGATCGGATCCATCGCGTAGTTCAGGAAGGCTCCGAAACCGAACACACCCTGAGGAAGCGTGACGCTCGAGCTGGTTCCGATCCAGCCGTTGCCGTCGACGACCGGATGGAACGTCTGGGCGTCCACCCGCGCGCGCGCGACGTCGACGCCAGCGAGGGCGGCGACGAGGCAAGCCCCGGCGCACGCCACGCTCCGAGCTCGTGACGGGCGCCAGGGGATTGACCAGCCGCCTTGCGGCTGGCGTCGAGTGGCTGGTCGTGTCACGCACGACCGCGAGGCGGATGCTTCCACGAAGAAGTCAGCGACTCGACGATGGTTGAAGTGGTGGTCCCAACGGGACTCGAACCCGTGTCTCCGGCGTGAGAGGCCGACATCCTAACCGCTAGACGATGGGACCGATGCAGATCGCTAGGTACGCAATACGCTCTTCTTTGGCTCGATTCGCTCGGATCGGATCGAGCCCACAGCTTCGGTCGTTCACTCTCGTTCGTGCACTGTCGTTCGTGTTACCCGTGGTCGTCTTCGTGACTGCGACCCGATCACGGTTCCTTCGAGTCGCGGCGCGTCACCGCCGCGCATCCGGCTGGGGGACGAGGATTCGAACCTCGGTTACTGGGGCCAGAACCCAGCGTCCTGCCGCTAGACGATCCCCCACAGAAATCGTGCAAGCCGGCTTTAGATACAGAATGCGTCGCTTCGCCGTCAACCGGGTGCGGCGTCGCGCGTACGCGCGCCGTCGTCAAGCCGCGTGGCCCAAGGACGGCGCGAAGAGCACCTTCTCGCGCTCGATCTCCTTCGATGCCAGCAGATCGAAGTCGGTCCATTCGTCGCCCGTCCAGATCAACGCTCCCGGGATGAACTCGAGCAAGCGCCGGTAGAATCGGGCACGGTGACGCTTGGGGATGGTGTCGATGAACGTCATGCGATTGTCGAAGCGCAGACGCTCCACCTCGCGTCGATAGGTCGGCGCCGGCGCCGAACCGCCGTTGCCGTTCCCGAGCATCCAACCGAAGCGCGCCAAGCGCACGCGAACCTCGTCCACCACCTCGGGATCGTTCTCGGGCGCTTTCAGTCCTTCCCGGAACAAGGCCTTGAGCGCGTCCGCTCCCAGGCCGACCCGCGCCGGGTCGATCTCGATGCTCAGCAGCTGGGCGGCTGCGCGACGGCATGCCTCGCATTCGCCGCACGCGCTCACCTTGCGCGTGGTGGTCTTGGGTGTCGGGCATGGCATCCAGCGGCCGAGCCAGTCCGGAAAGCCACGCGCCAGAACCCGCAGTACCGCCATCTCGCCGAGCGGCGCGAGTGGGCTGAACACGTCGACGGCAGGGCCGCGCTCGAGCAGATAGCGCGTGAGGAGATCGTGGAAGTAGCGCGTGTGCTCGTACCTCCCGCCGTAGTGCGATGCGCCGTGGAAGGGCTCGGGCAATTGCCCCGGGTAGCGATCCGGCAACGCGAGCAGCCCGATCCCGCGGGCCCGCAGCAGCGGGAGCAGCGCGAAGATCGACGCGCCATGCACGTAGCACGCGAAACGCCCGCGACCACGCTTGGGAAGCGGGCCGTTGTGGATCGCACGCACGTGCTCGCCCAGCGAGAGCAAGACCGCGTCCAGGTTGGTCGCGACCTGGAAGACCGGGAACGCGGATCCAACCAGCCGCGCGGCGACGTCGTCGGCCGCGCGCTGTTCCGCGCCGCCCGTGGACACCAGCACTCCCGCCACGGGCGCGCCGATGTCCCTGAACACCGCGGCGTTGAGCAGCGCCTCGGGTGCCGCCGTGAGCAGCACGCCGACCGAATCGGGTGTGCTGCGGCTGCCGATCCGACCCGGCGGCTGAGTCGCGATGTCGAGCTCGACGTCCGCGTAGGTCTTGCGCTTGCGGAAAGCGGGGCGATCACGCTCGGCGACCGCGGACTGGTGCGGATCGAGAACCCGATTGATCAGGATCTCCTTGCTGATGGCGCGCAGCAGCTGCTCCAGGAACGCGATGTCGAGCGGGTCGAGTGGAAACTCGGTCTCGATGCGCTCGGCGAAGAGCCCCATGTTGACCAGCGGCTGGAGTCCGACCATCCGCGCGAGCGCGCTGTCGACCTCCGAATCCGTGCTGAGGACGTCGTGGTCGAAGCGCAGATCGTACGTGACCGTTTCGGTCTTGCTACCACGTCGAACGAGGCTGTATCCGATGCGAATCCGATTCGTGGATACCTTCGGCTCGTGCACGACGATCCGATGGATGCCGATCAGTCCTTCCACGCGGCTTGCTCCTTCCAGGTCGCCGAGGACGAGACGGGCCTCTCGACGCCCACCGGGAATCATCAAAGAAGACGGCCCTTATCAGGGATTCTTCTTCGCGGCACAAATATTGTAGCGGCGTGGACGCTACCAAGCAACGAAAACCGTCACCGGAGCTAAGAAGCAACGGCTAGAAACGACCACAAACTCATGAAATAATTGAATAAATACCGCGGCGCGGCGGATCTGGATCGCGTGTAGCCACGCGCGATCGACGCCGCGCGGCGGCTCGAATGCGACGCGCACCGGCGGGACGGTTCGTGATGCGAGCGCGTCGCTCGCGGGCGCCCGCCCCGGTCAATGACCGATGGCGACTTTGCGAAGCAAATCGAGCTCGTCGAGCGCTTTGCCCGAACCGAGCACCACGGCGGAGAGCGGATCCTCCGCGACCATCACCGGCAGCCCGGTCTCGTCGCGGATGAGCTGATCGAGCCCGCGCAGCAACGCGCCACCGCCGGCGAGCACGATGCCCTTGTCCATGATGTCGGCTGCGAGCTCGGGCGGAGTGCGCTCCAGCGTGAGTCGGATCGCCTCGACGATGGCGTTGAGGGGCTCCTGAAGCGACTCTTGGATCTCGAGCGCGGAGACGGTGACCGTCTTGGGGATGCCGGCAACCAGATCCCGCCCCTTCACGTCCATGTAGGCGTCTTCGCCTTCCGGCACGGCGCGGCCGATGGAGATCTTGATGGACTCGGCGGTGCGCTCACCGATCAAGAGGTTGTACTTGCGCTTGATCGCCTGAATGATCGCCTCGTCCATCTTGTCGCCGGCGATGCGAATCGACTTGGAGAACACGATCCCGGAGAGCGAGATCACGGCGACCTCGGTCGTGCCACCGCCGATGTCCACGATCATGTTTCCGGACGCTTCGGTGATCGGCAGCCCGGCGCCGATGGCGGACGCCATCGGCTCCTCGATCATGTAGACCTCGCGCGCGCCTGCGGCTTCCGCCGATTCCTTCACTGCGCGCTTCTCGACCTCGGTCACGCCGAAGGGGACGCAGATGATGATGCGCGGTCGCACCAGCGTCTTGCGGTTGTGTACCTTCCAGATGAAGTGCTTGAGCATCTGCTCGGTGACGTCGAAATCGGCGATGACGCCGTCCTTGATCGGCCGAATCGCGACGATGTCACCGGGGGTTCGCCCCAGCATCTTCTTCGCCTCTTTGCCGACGGCGAGCACCTTGCCGGGGCCGCGCCCGTTCCGGTGCACGGCCACGACCGACGGCTCGGACAGCACGATGCCCTGCCCTTTGAGGTAGACGAGGGTGTTGGCCGTTCCGAGGTCGATCGCAAGATCGTTCGAGAAGAGCCCGAGGATCGCATCGATGATCATGACACGCTCCGGTCGCCGGGCCGTGCCGTCCCGGTCGTGGATACGTGGTGGGGCGAGTTGCCCTGCCGGACACGTGCGAATCGCGCGATCACGCGTTACTCCGACGCGACGGATTCATAACGCACTGCATCAAGCATCGAGCACTCGCGAGCATTCAGGCGAAATTTCGTGCGACCGCTGCTGCGTCAATCGAGCGGAGCGCGGATGAGGGGGCGCTCGCGACGTCGCGGTATTCCCGAGGCCTCGCGTGTCGCGATTCGAACCGGATCAGCTCACTTCCAATTTCGGCTCTCGTACCAGAAGAGAGCCATGATGAGCAGAAAGCACACCGCGTCGAAGACCAAGTACCACCGGAGGATCGACCACCAAGACATGCGCTCGAGCACCGAGATCGACGGCGAGTCTAGTGCTCCACCCGCCAAAGTTCAATCACGTCCTCCACTGCGGCCGCCAAAGCCTCAACTCGCCCCAACCTCCCGTAATGCCTCGCGAATCCACTGCTGTATCGGCGTATCCGACGCCAGCCGCTGGGCCAGCTCGCGTACCGCGCGCTCCGCTCGCACTCGCGGCATGCCGAGCCGCACCAGCGCCTCGAGCGTCTCGTGCGCGTGCCCCGCTCCGATCGGCACCGCAGTGGCGGCACCATCGCCGACCTCGCCGCCGAAGGCCGCGACCCGCTCGCGAAGCTCGAGCACCAGGCGCTCCGCGGTCTTCCGCCCCACTCCCGGCAACCGCGTCAGGCGCTCCACGTCGCCGCCGGCGATGGCGCGAATCAGCTCCGCGAGCGGCATGCCCGACAAGATGTGCATCGCATTCTTCGGACCGATGCCGCTCAGCTTGAGCAACGTTCGGAAGAGCTCGCGCTCGACTGTGGTGCTGAATCCGTGGAGCTGGATGGCGTCCTCGCGCACCAGCGTGTGCACGTGCAGCACCGCGAGCTCGCCACACTCCGGAAGCTGCGCGAGTGTGGAGGTCGACACGAACACGTGGAATCCGACGCCGGCGACGTCGACCACGACGTGGTCCGCGGCGCGCGCCGCGATGGAACCGGAGAGCCGCGCGATCATCGCTCGAGCCGTCCGCGCCGCGACCGCAATGCGCTCAAGCGATCCGCGTGAGCGTGACAGATGGCGATGGCGAGCGCATCCGCTGCGTCTGCGCTGGGCGTGGACGGCAGCGCCAGCAGACGCTGCACCATCTTCGCCACCTGCAGCTTCGTGGCCCGACCGTATCCCACCAGCCCCCGCTTCATCTCCATCGGAGAATACTCGACGACCGGCAACCCGCACGAAGCCGCCACCTCGAGGGCGACGCCTCGTCCATGGGCCAGCGTCAGCGCACTCTTGACGTTTCGCGCGTAGAAGAGACCTTCGATGGCCACGACGTGCGGCGCCAGCTCCGCGATCGCCTGTGCGAGCGCGCTGCGAATCGTCGCCAGGCGCTGCGGCAACGGGTGGGTGGCGAGCGCGCGCACCGTGCCGTGCGCCACGTGATGCGCCACGCCATGGCGCACCTCGATCACACCGTATCCGAGCGCGTGCGTACCGGGATCGACTCCGAAGACGCGCAAGGGCGATCTCGGCGCACCGGATGCCGCGCTCATCGCCGCCTCGCGCACGGCGGCCGAACGATCGACGCCGGTGCCGCCCCCTTCAGGCCGATTCCGCGGCGAGCCGATCCATCTCCTCGTCCGCGATCTCGAAGTTCGCGTGCACCTTCTGGACGTCGTCGTGATCCTCCAACGCTTCGAAGAGGCGGAGAACCTGTCCGGCCTGGGCACCGCTCAGCTTGATGGTGTCCTTGGGAATGCGCGTGATCTCGACCGCCGTGGGAGTGATGCCAGCGGCCTCGACGGCCTGGCGTACCGCATCGAGATCCGTCGGAGCCGTGAGGATCTGCCACTCGCCACCTTCGCTGGTACGTCGCACGTCCTCCGCGCCCGCCTCCAGCGCCAGCTCCGTCACGCGATCCTCGTCGAGAGCCGGATCCAGCAGCAGCTGGCCACGACGCTCGAACATCCAGCCCACCGAGCCGGTCTCGCCGAGATTGCCGGAATTCTTCGTGAACATGTGGCGAAGCTCGGCGACGGTGCGGTTTCGGTTGTCCGTCACGACATCGACCATGAACGCCGTGCCGCCGGCCCCGTACCCCTCGTAGCAGACCTCGTCGTACGAGACCCCCTCGAGCTCACCCGTGCCCTTCTTGATGGCGCGGGTGATCGTGTCCTGCGGCATGTTCGTCGAGCGAGCACCCGCGAGTGCCAGCCTGAGCCGCGGGTTGCCGTTCGGATCTCCCCCGCCGATCCGCGCGGCGACGGTGATCTCCTTGATGATCTTGGTGAAGACCTTGCCGCGCTTGGCGTCGATCGACGCCTTCTTGCGACGAATGGTCGCCCATCTCGAGTGACCGGACACGGAATCCTCCTTCAGCCGTGCGCGTGCGTTGCTGCCAGCGGCGCCGGCATCCCGTCTACGAAACGCGGCGAGCCGTTTCCGGCGCGCCGTGCGAACTGATCCATGGAACGACCTGCGTACATCCGCGCTCGATCCGCCGAGCGCTCGGCGGTGGCCGGACGGGCGCCGGACCGGCCGCTCGCCCGCATCGGCGTATGCGACGACGAGGCGATCAAGTCCCCATGTCGTGCGACGAGAGATACTTGCGCTGCTCCGCGGTGAGACGATCGATTCGGATCCCCATCGCCTTCAGCTTGATCCGCGCGATGTCGCGATCGATCTCGCCGGGGACCGAGTAGACGTTGATGGCGAGCCCCTTGCCCTTCTTCACCATGTACTCCGCCGACAGCGCCTGGTTGGCGAAGCTCATGTCCATGACGCTCGAGGGATGCCCCTCGGCGCTGGCGAGGTTCACGAGCCGCCCGTCCGCGAGGACGTTGATGCGGCGGCCGTCCTTGAGGGTGTATTCCTCGACGAACTCGCGAATCATGCGGCGCTTCTTGGCCATCGAGGCCAGGGCCTCGAGATCGAGCTCGACGTTGAAGTGGCCGGAGTTCGCGACGATGGCGCCGTCCTTCATGCGCTCGAAGTGCTCCTTGCGGATCACGTGGATGTCGCCGGTCACCGTGCAGAACCAGTCACCGACCCGGGCGGCGTCGTTCATCGACATCACGCGGTAGCCGTCCATGACGGCCTCCAGGCCGCGCATCGGATCGATCTCGGTGACGATCACGTTCGCGCCCATGCCGTGGGCGCGCGCGGCGAGACCGCGCCCGCACCATCCGTAACCAGCGACCACGAACGTCGAGCCGGCGAGCAGCCGATTCGTGGCTCGAACCATGCCGTCGATGGTCGACTGACCGGTGCCGTAGCGGTTGTCGAACATGTGCTTGGTGAGCGCGTCGTTGACCGCGATCACCGGGTACTTGAGCACGCCCTTCTCCGCCATGCTGCGCAGCCGAATCACGCCGGTGGTGGTCTCTTCCGTCCCACCGATCATGTTGTCGACGAGCTCCTTGCGCTTGGTGTGGATCTCGAACACGAGATCGGCGCCGTCGTCCATCGACATGTGCGGCTTGATGTCGAGCGATTGATTCAGGTGCTTGTAGTACGTGTCCTTGTCCTCGCCCTTGATGGCGAAGACCGAGATCCCCGAGTCCTTCACCAGCGACGCGGCGACGTCGTCCTGCGTGCTGAGCGGGTTCGACGCGCAGAGCGTGATCTGCGCGCCGCCGGCCTGAAGCGTCTGCATGAGGCTCGCGGTCTCGGTCGTCACGTGGAGGCACGCCGCCACGCGCGTGCCCTTGAGCGGCTTCTCCTTCGCGAAACGCTCGCGAATCGAGTTCAGCACCGGCATGCTCTGATTCGCCCATTCGATCCGCAGCTTGCCCTGCTGAGCCAAGTTCAGGTCTTTGACGTCGTATTCCACGGGACCTCCTTCATCCAGAAACCGATCGGGTGCGGCGCTCGTCGCCGCACCCGACGTGATTCGGATCGATGTGTTTCGGTGTTGGGCCAGCGACGATCGCCGTTGTCACGAGCCTCGAGCACGGGCAACGCGGCAGCCGCGCGTTCGTCTCAGCCGCCGCACGCCTTGCGCAACGCCTCGGCGCGATCCGTGCGCTCCCAAGTGAATTCCTTCTCCCGACGACCGAAGTGACCGAACGCTGCGGTCTTGCGGTAGATCGGGCGCAGCAGGTCGAGCTCCTCGATGATGCCGCGCGGGCGCAGGTCGAACACTTCCTGGACGGCCTTCTCGATCTTCGCCTCGTCGACTCGGGCGGTGCCGAACGTGTCGACCTTGACCGAAACCGGGCGCGCCACGCCGATCGCGTACGCGACCTGCACCTCGGCGCGAGTCGCGAGCTTGGCCGCCACGATGTTCTTCGCGATGTAGCGCATCATGTAGCATGCGCTGCGGTCGACCTTCGACGGATCCTTGCCGCTGAACGCACCGCCACCGTGGCGCCCCATGCCGCCGTAGGTGTCGACGATGATCTTGCGTCCCGTGAGACCGGTGTCTCCCATCGGACCGCCGATGACGAAGCGGCCGGTCGGGTTCACGAAGATCTTGGTCTTCTTGTCGAGCAGCCGCGCCGGGAGGGTCTTGCGGATGACCAGCTCCTCGATCTCGGCCTTGAGCTGCTTGTGCTTCACCTTCTCGCTGTGCTGGCTCGAGATCACGACCGCGTCGATGCGGGTCGGACGACCATCGCGGTACTCGACGGTCACCTGCGACTTACCGTCGGCGCGGAGGTAGGGAAGCTTGTTCGAGCGGCGCGCCTTCGAGAGCGCCTGCACCAGCTGGTGCGCGTACTCGATGGGCGCGGGCATGAGCTCCGGCGTCTCGTCGCACGCGAAACCGAACATCAATCCCTGATCGCCGGCGCCCTGCTCCTTGAAGAGCCCTGCGCCCTCGGTCACGCCCTGCGAGATGTCCGGCGACTGCTTGCCGACGGTGACCATCACGGCGCACGTGTTGCCGTCGAAGCCCTTGTCGGAGTGGTCGTAACCGATGTCGTTCACCACCTCGCGCGCGATCTCGCGAATGTCAACGTTTCCCTGAGAGGTGATCTCGCCCGCGACGACGACCAATCCCGTGGTCAGCAGCGACTCGCACGCGACACGACTTGCCGGATCCTGGGCCAAGAATGCGTCGAGGACCGCATCCGAGATCTGATCCGCCATCTTGTCAGGATGGCCCTCGGTCACCGATTCGGAAGTGAACAGGAACGGCCGTGAATCCATGCGTTTTTCCTTCCTCTCACTGGGAAAGCGCCGAGGCGCGGCGCGCGTGAAAAGACCAAAGGTACAGATGTCGTCGGAAATGCGTCAAGGGCGGCGAGCGCGTCGCGATGGTAGGATCCAGGGTCCGCCGGCGTTCCCGGCGCGGCGCGCGGGCGGGTCGGAAGCGGGCTCGCGCGGGCCGCCGAGGGGCTCGGCGGCCGGAAAGCGTGGAGGATCCGTCGGTGCTCGTGGGCGCGCTGCAACCCGGCTACCTGCCGTGGCTCGGCTTCTTCGATCAGGCGGATCGCTCCGACGTGTTCGTGCTCTACGACGATCTGCCGTTCGACCGCCGCTCGTGGCGGCAGCGCAATCGGATCAAGACCCCCCAGGGTCCGGCGTGGCTCTCGGTGCCCATCGCCCATCGCCACGAGAGCGGCGCGCCGCCCCCGACGATCCTGGAGGCGCCCATCGCCGCGGGTCACCCCTGGCGACGACAGCACTGGGAGGCGATCCGTCATTGCTACGCGGCAACGCCCTACTTCGACGACCATGCCCCCTTCTTCGAGCAAGTCTTCGCGCGCGACTGGACCGAGCTCGGCGCGCTCACACTGCACGTGATCGACTACCTGCTCGATCGGCTCGGCATCCGCTCGCGCGTGGTGCGCTCGAGCCAGATCGGCCTCGAACGCGCGTTCCGCGCGCGCGGCTTCCACGCCGATCGCCGCACCGAGCGCATCGCGTTCCTGGTTCGCGAGCTGGGTGGCACCGCGTTCCTGGAGGGAGCCGCCGGGCGAAGCTACATCGACGAGGCGATCCTCGCCGCGCAGCAGGTCGGCGTCGTCTATCAGGACTACCGGCACCCGGCGTACCCGCAGCGCTTCGGCCAGTTCGCTCCCTATCTCTCCACCATCGACCTGCTCTTCAACTGCGGACCGGAGAGCCTCGCCGTCATCCGCCGTGGACGAGACGCCGATGACTGACGCTGCCGACTTCCCGGCGCGGCTCCACGTCGAGACCACCAGCGCCTGCAATCAGCGCTGCCGCTTCTGCACGCATCCGACCATGGAGCGGACCAAGCGGCACATGCCCGTCGATCTCTTCGAGAAGATCGCGCTCGAAGCGGGCAGCCATCGCGCACGCCTGTGGCTGCACTTCCTCGGCGAGCCGCTGCTCCATCCGCGGATCTTCGAGATGGTGGCGTTCGCCAAGCGCGCCGGCGCCCCCGAGGTCGGGTTCTCCACCAATGCCGTGCTGCTGACGCGCGAGCGGGTCGCGGAGCTCTTCGACTCCGGACTGGACCGGCTCGAGATCTCGATCGACGCGGCCACCGCCGAGGGCTACCTCGCGCTGCGCGGAACGGACGACTTCGCCGTCGTCACGACCCACGTCCGCGCGTTGCTGCGCGAGAAGCGCGCGCGGGGCGTCGCGCGCCCCACCATCACGCTGGCGTTCCTCGACGCCGGCCACGACACCGCCGAGCGACGACGGTTCCTCGCCGAGTGGGCTCCACTCCTCGACGAGCCGGATTTCCTGATGGCGATTCCCGCCATCAGCTTCGGCGGCGCCATCCCCGCCGCCCTTCCCGAGCGCGTACGCGAGCCGTGCCACTGGCTCTTCCGCGCCGCGCTCGTGCTCTCGAACGGTGACGTCGTCACCTGCGCGACCGATTACCGCGGCGAGCGCGTGCTCGGGAACGTGGCGCGCGAGAAGCTCGCGGACATCTGGCGCGGCGAGACCTACCGCGAGCTCCGGGCACGCCACGCGATCGGAGCGTATGCTGGAGTCACGCTCTGCGACACCTGCCGCGACTGGATCCATTCGGATGGGCGCGGCTACGTGAACTTCTCGCGGGACGAACGCTCGCCGCGCACGCGCCCCACCGAATGAGTCCGAGGCTGGAACGACGATCGGCCATGCGCGGGATCCTCACCGCCGCGGCGTTGCGCTCGCTCGGCCTCGCGCTCGCCGTGGCCGCCGGCACCCTGCCGCTCGCTGCGCCGCACGCGCGGGCGGCGGTCGTGCTTCGCGAGGGATTCGACGCCGGCACGCTCGCGGCCGCCAGCGCAGTGGTGCTCGACGGCGCCAACGCCGCGACCGCGCTCGAGAGCACCGTTCGGCGCAAGGGGCTGCATGCGGCGCGCATCGATCGCGTGGCGGGCGCGCTGCGCTCGTACCTCCGCTACGACCTCGCGCCCGCGCGCGGCCAGCTGAACCTCCGCTTCGCCGTGCGCGTGGCACCGGGCGCAGCCGTGCCCGTCGGGCTCGAGCTCGCGGGGCTGGTGGGAGCGGATCCGGCGAAGCCACTCGCCGCCGTCGTGCTCGAGCCGGATGGGACCCTGGCGCTGGTGGGCGACGACGGCGGCGGCACGGTCGTGACGACGCAGCCCAGCGCGGGCTTCGACGACGCCATGGCCCCCGGCCAATGGTACGAGCTCGAGATCCGTTACCGCGGCGGCTCGACGCCGCCGGCCGCCGGAGTCGAGCTCTTCCGGGACGGCGTGCGCGTCCTGTCACGCACCGCCGTGGCGACGGCGGGCAGCGTCTCCTCCGTCAATCTCGGCCAGCGGGCAGGGTGGGCGAGCTTCACGAACAGCGCCGCGACGGTCCATTACGACATCGTCGAGGCCGACGACGCCAACGCCGTCGGCCCCGAGAAGGATCATCCCGCGTTGGTCCTGGTCGATCGATCGAATGCGAGCGCGTACGCGGCGTACGCGTCGGAGCGCGCCAAGCGCACCCTCGACTTCTGGGGGCTCGCGTATCGCGAGGTGGATCTGGCGAGCGAGCCCGTCACGAGCGCCTTGCTCGCGTCCGCCGACCTGGTGGTGATCGGCCAGGAGCACGTCGCGGCGGCCCTCGGCGCGGCGGGTCAGAGCGCCGTCGGCAGCGCGGTCCAAGCCGGCATGGGGCTCGTGAGCCTGGATCCGTGGGCGAGCGAGTACGGTGCCGCGTTCCAGTCGCTGCTCGGCTCGCCAACCTACGGCGCCGCCACCACCACCCAACAGCTCACCACCAACGATCCCGGCAGCCATTTCGTCCTGGCCGAGCAACCGACGGGCACGGACGATCCCACCAACCCGAGCGACGCGAACGTCCGCACGCTCTTCACCCGGCCGGGGGGCGCCTTCGGCTTCCAGACGCTGGCATCGGCAGGCAGCGCCACCGTCCTCGCCACCTCGGTCGGCGTCCCAGCGCTGATCGCGCGCAGCCACGGCAGCGGACGCGTGATCTGGTGGTTCGTGTCCCACGAGCTCTGGGACAACGAGGTGGACGTCACGCCGGGCTCCGAGTTCCATCCACTGTTGCGGATCGGCCACCTACACGGCTTGGACGACGTGCTCTGGCGCGGAGTGGTCTGGGCCCACCGCAAGCCGATGATCTGGTACCCGATGCCGGCGAAGTACGCGGCCCTCAAGATCGACGACGCCCGCGGCCGATCGCTCGGCGGCGGCGGCGCGTTCGACTACGTCGACAGCGCCGTCACCACGCTCGGCGTACCCGTCCAGACGAGCCTCTTCCTGAGCTCGATCGGCGCCGGGTCGCCACAGGCGCTCGCGCTCGCCTCGCTGCAGGGCTCGAAGGGGATCGAGATCTCTCCTCACGCCTTCGATGGCGGCGACCTCGATCCGCAACAACCCGCCTCGGACTTCCTGTTCTGGAAGCGTCAGACCGGCACGATGGGCGAGACGCTGCTCGACGAGCCGTGGGACGCGCCGACGCTGGCCGCGAACTGGACGAGCATCGACTCCTTCTTCTCGAGCCGCTCGCTGACTCCGAGCAAGTGGTTGGCGCCGCACGACGCCGTCGCCGGGCTCGACAACCTGTCCTACCTGACGGCGCGCGGGATCGAGTTCGCCCACACCACGCACGACCTCGCTGCGGCGAGCGGCACGGGGATGGCCGACTGGCTCGACGCCGCGCCCTTCGGCAGCGGTTGCCACGCGCTCGATTTCCTGGGCGGAACCCAATCGGTGTTCGCCGTCAGCACCTACGCCGACTGCGCGTTCTGGAACTTCGACTTCGACGTCAAGCAGGGCGTGGTGGCGCCCGTCACCGATCGCGACGAGGCCGTCGCGAACGCGCTGCTGCAAGCACGGCTCGCGCACGGCAGCCGCTTCCCGATGCTCTTCCTCACCCATGAATACGTCCTCGACGCCAACGGCTTCGACCTCGCCGATTGGCAATACATCGTGAGCCACGTGAAGTCCGCGCTCGCGGCCGACTCCGAGGTGCGCTGGGTGTCACCCACCGAGCTGGCGCGCGCCGCTCGCGAGCACGCGGGCAATCGGATCCTGTCGCTGGTGCGCAGCGGCAATCAGTTCGAGCTCTTGATGGAAGGCAGCTCGAGCGCGGGGACGAGCGTCGAGCTGTGGAAGGCCGGCGAGCTGCGCCTGCACCTGCCGATCTCCGCCTTCTTAGGCACGTCCCTGACGACACCCATCGCCCAGTGCGGGCGCCTCGCCGGCGGTGACGACGGGCGCCACGCTTGGATGGGGATGTGGCCCGCTGGGCTGGTGCTGATCGCCGTCGCACGGGGGCGCGCGCGGCTGCGCGCCACCCGCCGGGGAAGCGTGCGGAACGCGTGATATCTTGACCGTTTCCGCGCCCCGGCAACCACGGCGGCGCGGCTGGCCCTCGGCCCCTGCAGATGATTCGCCGGCTCCACGGCGAGCGTGCTTCGACGCAGCCGCGACCGCGCTCCTCGAGACCATGGCAACCGAACGACCCAGCGACGATCCAGCCGCGTCCGAGCGTGGCGCGAGCGACGGCGATGACACCGCGGACGCGCCCGCGAGCGACGTCGAGCTGCTGCCGATCCCCCTCGCCGGCGCCGTGCCGGTGGCTGTCGATTCCGCCGAGCCGGAAGCGGTCGTTCCCGAGCTCGTCGACGAACCGTTCGCACCCGTCGACGGCGCGATCGTCCCGCACGATCCGCTGAGCCGCTACCTGGCGGAGATCCGCCGCTACGCCGTCCTCGACCGCGACGAGGAGCACCGCCTCGCGGTGGCGTACCGGGAGCACGGCGACGTCGACGCAGCCTACCGGCTGCTCACGTCCAACCTCCGGCTGGTGGTGATGATCGCTCGCGAATATCAGCGCTCGCTCCGCAACCTTCTCGACATCATCCAAGAAGGCAACGTCGGCCTGATGGAGGCCCTCAAACGCTACGACCCGTATCGGGGCGTGCGCTTCCCGAGCTACGCCGTGTGGTGGATCCGCGCCTACATGATCCGCTACATCCTCAACAACTTCCGGCTGGTGAAGATCGGCACCACCCAGGCGCAGCGCAAGCTCTTCTTCAATCTCAACCAGGAGAAGCAGCGGCTCGAGCGGATGGGAATCCATCCCGGCCCGGCACTGCTGGCGGAGCGCCTCGACGTCGAGGAACGCGAGATCACCGAGATGGAGCAGCGCCTGGCGACGCCCGAGATCTCGACGGAGACGCCGATCGGCGACGATCAGAGCACCACGCTGCTCGGCGTCCTCGCTGCCGAGGGCACCCCCGCCGACGAGCTCCTCGCGGACGAGGAGTATCGCGAGGCGGCGATGACGGCGATCCAGGCGTTCGCACGCGGCCTCACGGGCAAGGAGAAGATCATCTTCGAGGAACGGTTGCTCAACGAGAATCCGGCCACGCTCGAGACGCTGGGCAAGCGATTCGGCGTGACGCGCGAGCGCGTGCGGCAGCTCGAGAAGCGCCTCCTCGACCGGATGCGCGAATCGCTCGAGAAGGAGCTCGCCGGCTTCCGCACCGCCGAGTGATCCGGTCGAACGCGGCGACGCCGAGGGCCCCCCGAAGCACCGGGCGAGGGGACGATCGAGAGCGGACGATTCGGGTTTGCGGCGTGCTCGGCACGCGTGTTAGGGTCCGCTCGTCGACCTCGCGGTGTCGCACGGGCGGTCCTAAAGCAGGGGGAAGCCACCGGCCTTCCACGGACCCGACGTCGGATTCCCGGGCACACGGCGAGCGAGGCATTCGGTCGTCTCGCTCGGACCAGGCGACGGCCTGCCCACCTACCTTGCCGTAGTACAGCGCGCGCCGTACTACCGGGGGGCCCCCAGCCCCCCTCTTCTTTTTTCGTCGTCGGGCTTCGGGTCGCGCGCGCTTCAGGTGTGTCCAGGGTCGGCGGCGAGCGGACCCAGCACGGAGCGCGTGGCCGACCGCGGACGCAACGCGCCGACGGACTCGAGCCAGCGCCGCAATCGACGAGCCATGTACGTCCGGTAGCGCGCGAAGAATCGCACTTGGAAGAGCGATGGCGGCGCCCCGCGATCACGCAGGTTGAAGATCACACCCGTGATCAGGAACGGATCCACCACCGGCAGGAACCGATAGGCCCGCGTCGCGAGCCCCCACTCGATCCACGAGCGCGGCAGGAACAGCAGCAGTGACAGGAACGTCTGGAAGCGTCGCTGGATGGGCGTGCCCTTGCCGGGTGCATTCACGTGGATCGCCACCGGCGGGGGATCGGCGCGGTAACCGAGCGCCTCGGCCTGGGGGATCCACCCTGCCTCCTCGGCTAGCTCGAGGATGCGTGCGCCGGCAAAGTACGTGAGCCAGTACATGTTGATGCGGCTGGGGCGCACGCGGTTGTAGAAGCGCGCCAGGCTCGCGAGCTCCTCCTCGCCTTGGCCGGGAAGCCCGAGGATGTTGTCGCAGGCTGCGCGGATCTTGGTGCCGCGCAACAGCTCGATCGCATTCTCGACGTCGGCGTTGGTCTCCGAGCGCGCGAGGAGCCCGCGGCGGGTCTCCTCGGAATAGGTCTGCACCCCCATCTGAAGCTCGTAGCAGCCGGCGCGCTCCAGGCACTCGACGGCCTCGCGGGTGAGCTTGTCGGGGTTGCCGAGGCACCAGAACGGCAACGCCACCTCGCGGGAGTAGCGATCCGCGAACTCCCGCAGCCAATCCAGGTTGTAGACGAAGTTGTCGTCGAAGAACCGCACCACCTTCGGATCGTAGCGGTGCTTCGCCAGCTTGAGCTCGGCCACGACGTTCGCCGGGCTGCGCCGCCGGACGTAGCGATCACCGGGCCGGGTCTCGGCCGGCAGGTTGGCGAAGAAGCTGTGGTAGCAGAACGTGCAACGCAGGTGACAGCCGCGGCCGCTCTGGATCGTGTAGCCGAACCCGAAATACGCGGCTTCGTCGACGAAGAGATCCTTGGCAGGGAACGGCAGCGAGTCGAGGTCCTGAATGAACGGCCGCACCGGGTTCTGGACGATCACGCCATCGCGACGCAACGCGATGTTCGCCACATCGGTGTCGCGCTGACCCCTCGCCAGCGCGCGCATCAGATCGACGCAGGCGTCGTCCCCTTCGCCCACCACCACGTAATCGACGTTGGGGTCGACGAGCACCTTCTCGGGCACCGCGCTGGCGTGCACGCCGCCGAAGACCACGGTCGCGTCCGGCTTGGCGCGCTTGAGGTCCGCGGCCATGCGCGACGCCCAACGCTGCACGGGGCTCACCACCGAGAAGAGATAGGCATCGGCGTCGAGCGCGACGGCCCGCTCGATCGTCTCTCGTTCGTAGTTGAAGCGCGGCTCGAGCCAGCGGCTGCTCACGTAGGTGTCGGAGAAGAGCCGGGGATCGAACACCATCCCCACCTCGAAGCCCGCCCGCAGCAACGACGCGGCAACGGCCTCGACTCCGAGGAACTCGAAGCCCTGGTGCACGAAGACGACGCGGAACGACATGGATTCGCTGGCGAAGGGAATGGGCGGTGAGGAGTCGGACGCGGCAGCTCAGCGGCGGGGCGCTCCGCGGCGGGTCGCGCCCCCCCACGACGCTCGACTCGCTCGCGAGCCGAGGACGAAACAGTCGAAAGACGTCGCTCGACACCTGCGGCCGAACGACCGGACCACGCGTTCGACCCGAGTTGTGATTCCGGGGGAGGCCGCGAAAACGATCAACCTATACTCCGCCGCTTTCGCCGCCGTCAACGAACCCATCCGCGTACGCCGCTTCGACGAGCACGCGGCGCAACCCGCGCGCGGCGCGCTCCCACGTCCAACCGGCCGCCTGGACACGGCCGCGCGACGCCATTCGTGCCCGCGCGACGTCGTCGGCCGCCAGCGCGTCGACGGCATCGGCCCAACCGGCGACGTCGTCGGGTGCGACCCAGCACACGGCGTCGCCACCCGTCTCCTCGAGCACCGGCAGCGCGCTCGCCACCACCGGCGCGCCCTGCGCGAGGGCTTCCAGCAGCGGCAGCCCGAATCCCTCGAAACGCGTCGGCATCAGCACGAGCCGTGCGGCGCGGTAGAGCTGCGCGAGCTCGGCGCGCGGCACCCAGCCGAGATGGCGGACGTGAGCGCCGAGACCAAGCTCGCAGACACGCGCGCCGATGCGCCGATCGGCGAAGCCTCGAACGCCCGTGAGCACCAGCATCGGCGGACGCGAACCGCGCTCGACCATCCGCCGCCACGCGTCCAGCAGCACCGCGTGGCCCTTGTGGGGATGGGTGGTGCCCACGCAGAGCGCGAACGGCGGCTGCACACCCACCCGTGCCATCCAGCGCGGAAGCGGATCGTCGCGCGAAGCCTCCAGCCATGCGGGATCGACCCCCAACGGAACGTGGCGCAGCCGCGACGCGACGGAGGGCCGTGACCTCACCAGATCGCGGCCGGCGGCGGCGCTGGCGCACACGACGCGATCCGAGCGCGCGAGCGCCAGATCCACCAGGACACGCCAGGCGATGCGATGGGATGCGCGGAAATGCTCCGGATGCACGAGGTGCTGCAGGTCGTACACCGAGGTCACCTGCGGCACGGGGGACAGCGCCGGGGCGGTGAATCCGGCGTTCCACAACACGTCGTGACCGTCCCGTGCGATCCGCTGCGGCAGCACGAGCTGCTCCCATGCGATCCGGCCTGCCCGAGGGCGAGTTCGAGTGCCACACCCGACGACCTCGACCCCCGCCGGGAAGCGCTCGCGCTTCGCCTCGCTCCGCGCAACGTAGACGCGAATCCGGTCCTGCGGGGCGATCGCGACCAAGCCGCCCAGCAATCCCGCCAGCGCGATCTCGGACCCACCCACCCTTCCCCAGCGCAGGAAGAGCGCGTTGACCGCGATCCTCACGTGCGACCCGTGCTCGGCGTGCACCGCGCTGGCAACCCGCCGCGGCGCGACCCGCCGCCGCGTTGCGGCGTCGAGAAACCGTGTGCTAGCTTGCGCGACGCCTTCCCCGTCCCTCCCCGCGAGCCGATTTCAACGCCCCAGCCACTCACGGGCCGCTCCGCTACATGGCGCTCGCAAGCTCGAAGTCCTACAGCGATTACGCCACCGACTTCCGGTTCTGGGCCTCGCGCACGTTCAACCGGGCGTGGGTTCGCCCCGACTGGGTGTCGGTCAACCTCACGCTGCGCTGCAACCTGACGTGCGAGATGTGTCGGGTCTGCTACGACGTCCCGAACGAGCTCAGCCTGGACGAGATCAAGTCCATCATGGACCAAGTCCATCAGTGGGGCGTCCCCATCTTCAATCCGCTGGGCGGCGAGCCGTTCCACCGCAAGGACATCCTGGACATCCTCGAGTACGCAGCGGACAAGCGATTCCAGACCACCGTGACCAACAACGGCACGATGATCGGCCCCAAGCGCGCGGAGGCCCTCGCGCGGCTGCAACGCGTGCACCTCAACTTCTCGCTCGATGGTCTGGAAGAGGCCAACGATCGCATTCGGGGCAAAGGCGTCTTCCGCAAGGTCTGGAACACCATCGCGACCATCCGCGCCGAGGAAGCGAAGCTCGGCGACTACCGGAAGTGGATCAGCATCAACTGCATCGTGTCGGAGGCGAGCTTTCGCGATCTCGTGACCATCGGCGAGATGGCGCGGCGGGCCGGCTGCAACATGATCCAATTCCTCAACCTGTTCGGCTACGAGTCCAAGGTCGGCCGCGAGACCACGGATCCGCTCTGGATCCAATCCGACAGTCTCGAGGTCTTCGATCGCGAGATGGACCGGGTCGCGGAATGGGTGCGTCGCCTCGACGGTACCGGATTCCACTGCGCCAACGCGCCCGCGGACCTGCTCTTGCTCAAGGACTATTACCGTCATCGCGTCGAGCCGCACCGGGCGAAGTGCTACAACGGCTTCAAGGAGATGTACATCAATTCGGACGGCGAGACGTTGATCTGCGACGCGCACCTGAACTTCACCAAGGAGTCGTACGGCAACGTGCGCCAGCGATCGCTCCGTGATCTGTGGGAAAGCCAGAAGGCGCGTGAGCTGCGCAAGAAGGTCATCGACTGCACCTCGCCGTGCATCCAGGACTGCTATCTCCGACGCGACGCCGATGCCCTCACCCCCATCCTCGTGGGGCTCGGCAAGACCCGCTTCCTCGAATCCCCGATCGGCCGCCTGATCTTCGAGGGGCGCTTGCCCGGCGCCGTTCCGGCCGCGGCCACCGGCTGACCGCGCGCGAGCACGCCCAGTGCGGATCGGCATCGTCACGCGCGGGGACGTCTTCCCGGCCGTCCACGGCGCCGCGGTCAAGATCGTGCGAACCGCGGAGGGATTGGGACGCCTGGCGCCGCCGTGCGTGCTCGTCACCGATCGCAAGGACGTGTACTGGCGCTTTCACGGGGACCGCGTCGAGGAAGTGCCCTTTCCCGCGTGGACCCGGCGCATCCGCGATCACCGCGTCGCGCGCGAGAAGCTCCTCGAGTGGATCGGCGTACCGCCCGAGGACCGCTTGCTCTTCGTCCCGCTGCTGGACCTGAACTTCCTCGCCCGAATCGTGAGCACGGTGCGGCGCGAGAAGCTCACGCTGCTGCAGGCCGAGTTCCCGTTCTACGCGGTGCCGATGCTGATCGCGCGCGCCATGACCGGCGTTCGCACCTCGATCATGCAGCACAACATCGAGCATCTGCGCATGGCGGGATCGTCGGGCCTCGCCGGCGCCGCGCAGGCGCGCGTACGCCGAATCGAGAGCTTCCTGTGCCGGCACGTCCAGGACGTGATCGCGCTCTCCGAGGTGGATCGCGCGCACCTCGTCGAGATGGGCGTCGATCCGCGGCGCATCACGATCATCCCGCACGGAGTCGATCTCGCGAGCTACGACGGGCGGCCGCGGCTCGACGCGCGCGCGGCCCACGGCATCGATCGTGAACGCCCGCTGCTGGTCTTCCACGGCACGCTGCACTACGGCCCGAACACCGACGCCGTGCGCATCCTCGCCGAGGAGATCCTGCCGCGCCTGGTGCGACGCGGGCGGGACGTGCAGGCGATGGTCTGCGGCATGGGCCCACCCCGCCGGTACGCGAGCGAGCGGCTGGTCTTCACCGACGTGGTCGACGATCTCGCGTCGCACCTGCGTGCCGCCGACGTCGCCGTGGTGCCGCTGCTCGACGGCGGCGGCACGCGCATGAAGATCCTCGAGTACATGGCCGCGCGGCTGCCGATCGTCTCGACCCGCAAGGGCGCCGAGGGCATCCCGGTCGAGCATGGCCGCGAGCTCTTGCTCGCGGACGACCGCGACTGGGATCGCTTCGCCGATCACGTCGACTACCTGCTCGGCGCACCCGCCGAGCGGCGGCGGCTCGGCGAAGCGGCGCGCGACTTCGTTCAGACGCTCGACTGGCTCGAGATCGCCCGCGCCTACGTGCGTGCCTACCGCGTCCCCCGCGGCCCGCTCGAGCGACTGCGCGCCCGCTACCAGCGCCTCGCCCGCAAGGTGCTCACCGAGCCCGCCGGACCGGTCGGCGAGTCGCTCGCCAAGGCGCACCAGCGCGCGGAGAACGAGCGCGAGAAGGCCGCGTACCTGGGCTACCTCGACGGCCGCGCCGCGGTGCCCACACCCAAGATCCTGCTCTTCCTGCTCAACAAGAACTGCAACCTCAAGTGCGTCTTCTGCGACCTGTGGCCGCACCACGACATGATGCCCCACGAGCGCGTGCGCAACGTGCTCGAGCAGGCGGCCGAGATGGGCACGCGTCACGCGGTGCTCACCGGCGGCGAGCCCTTCGTGATCCCGTACCTCTTCGACGTGATCCGCTACGCCAAGGATCTGCGGCTCGGCGTCAACGTCACCACCAACGGCACGCTGATCGAGAAGCGCTTCGAGGAGCTCGCCGACGCAGAGCTCGACTCGCTCTCGGTGTCGATCGACGGCCTCGACGACTCCAACGACGACCTGCGCGGCAAGATCTCGCTCGACAAGATCCTGAGCGGCATCGAGCGCCTTCGCCACGCGTCGCGGATGAAGATCTCCATCTACCACGTGGTCACGAACAAGAACCTGCACCAGCTCGAGCACACCTACGAGTTCGCGCGCTCGATCGGCGCCGAGTTCGGGTTCTGGCCGGTCAACGGGTACGAGTTCCTGCACGTCCGCGATCCCGAGCAGGTGCGCGCCTATCTCGCGACCATCGACAGGCTCGCGGCACGCGACGAGGAGGTGCGCGTCCGCCGCGAGTACTATCAGCGCGCGATGGCGTACCACAGCGCCAATCAACTCTCGGTGCGCTGCCTCGGCCTGGTCCAGAAGTTCGGCGTCGACGTCAACGGCAACGTGCTGCCCTGCTGCGTGTGGGGCAACCAGAGCCTGGTGGTCGGCAACCTCTTCGAGACACCGCTGCGCACGCTGTGGGGCGCGAGCCAGACCCATGCGCTGCGCCGTAAGATCTTCGACCAAGGCTGCAAGGGGCTCTGCTACAACCACGCGCTCTACGAGTTCCAGGAGATCACCGGGCTCGACTTCGTGGTACGCGACGCGGACAAGCCCGCCCATCGGCCGGCGGTGCTCGACACCCCGGCGCTCGCCGCCGCGGCGGGCTGAGCGACACGAACGCGAGCGCGCGGCGCCGAGCGGCCCTCACGAGCATGACGACCCCCGACGAACGTCGTACCGAGTCCCGCACCCCGGACGATCAAGCCGTCGAGCTCGTCGTGGCTCGCAGCGAGACCACCAGCGAGTCCGCGACGCGAATCCCGACGCGCCTCGTCGATCGCTCGCGCTCGGGCTGCTGCCTGGCGCTCGAGAAGCTTCAGTTCGGTTCGATCCACCTGCTCGACTGCATCGAGGATCCCGGCGATTTCCGCATCGAGGTGCGGCTGCCGAGCGGCCGTCGCGACGAGCCCGTGCGCACCGCCCGCGTGGTCTGGATCAATCGGATCTTCGAGGGCGCCGGCCCGGCGTTTCGCATCGGCCTCAAGCTCGGCGCGCCGGCGCGCGGCTGACGCCACCGGCGGCGATCGCGGCCGCGACCGTCATCCGGCGGCGAGGAGATCGCGCAGCTCGGCGCGGATCGCGAGCGTGTCCTCGACGAAACCCAGGTTGCAATCCGAGCACACGTCGAAGAGCCCACCCGCGAGCAGCCAGTCGCGCATGCGCCCGTAGTAGTCGCCGAGCCACGCTTCCTCGAGCCCGCGCGCGCCCAAGCGCTCGCCGTGCATCGGCCGCCAGAACCCGCACGAGCCCAGCTGGCCGTTGGCGCGCAGGTGCAGGAACCAGAACGGGTTGAAGCAAGGCGCACGCAGCAGGCCGTCGGCGCGATCGGCGGCTTCGAGCAACGCGAGGTGAACGCGGTTGGTGGAGAGGATCGAGCGCTCGCTCAGCTCGTGGGCGTTGGTCGCCACACCGAGCCGCCGTCCCTCCTCGACCACCCGCGGCGCCACGTCCGCCACGAACGCACGCGCCTCGTCGCGGCTCAGCTTGAGGCGTGCGCTCTCCGGCGAGTTCACGGTGATCGGCTCCAGGTTGACCGCGTGCACCCCGGCGTCCGCCGCGAGCACCATCACCTCCGGCACCCGGCGCCAGTTGAGGGTGGTGAGCGCCAAGCCGAAGTTGAGCCCGGGCCGATCGGATCGCAGCGCACGCTTCACCTGGTCGAAGCGCCGCGCGGCCCACATCAGCCGCTCGAACGCGCCGCTCTTGCGGACCAGACCATCGTGGGTCACGGCGTCCGGTCCCTCGAGGCTCAGGCTCACCCAATCCCAGCCGTAGCTCACCAGGTCGTGGATCAGCTCGCGCGTGAAGAGCGTGCCGTTGCTGCAGAGGTAAGAGCGGATCCCGACTCGCTTCACGTGGCGCAGCACCTCGGCGGCCTCGGGGTGCAGCAGCGGCTCGCCCTCGCCGATGACGCGCACGTAGCGCACGTCCACGCGAGCGGCTTCGTCCAGGATCTCGCGCCAGCGCGCGGCGCTCAGCGTGCCGCCGACCAGCTTGGTGTCGGGATGCTGGCGCCAGCAGAACGTGCAATCCGCGTTGCACGCCATGGTGAGGCCGAGCTCGAGCGTGTGAGGTCCACGGGCGCGACCCGCGGCCCAATCGGCGAGCCGCGCCAGGCGTTCGTCGTGCATCGGCGGGTGAGGATTCTCGAGCGACTGCGGCGCGCGCGGGCGGGAACGCGATTCTATCGTCGCGCCCGGCGCGCCACCAACGCGTGGGTAGCGTGGTGGTGCGCTCGGAGCCCGCCTGCTACGATGCGCGCCTCGCGCCTCATGTCCGTCGCCACGCCGCCCTCGCCGTCCGTCGTTCGGTTCCGATGGACGTTCTGATCCTGATGCAGGGGATGGTGCCCATCCCCGGGCATCCCGTGACCGGCAACGGCTTGCGCGCGCACGCGCTGGCCGAAGGGCTCGCGTGCCACGGCCACCGGGTTCGTCTGGCGACCCGCGCGATCGACGCCGACGCCGTCGACCCCGCGCTGCTGCCCGCGGAGACCCTGCGTTACGACGACGCATCGTCGATCCCCGACCTGATCGCGGGAAGCGCCGCCGAGGCCGTGCTGGTCTGTCACGCGGAGCTGCTCGAGCAACTTCCCGATCCCAGCCCCGTTCCGGTGATCGCCGACCTCTACGGGCCGCGCCTGGTCGAAGCCCAGTTCGAGCGCGCGGACCTCGACCGCGAGGGGGCGCGATTCGTCGAGCAGCTGCGGCGCGCCGACGCGTTCCTGGTCGCGACCGAGCGGCAGCGCTGGTTCGCCCTGCCCTGGCTCATGCTCGCCGGCTTCGACTGTCGCAAGCCTCCGGTGCTCGTGGTGCCGCTCTCGGCGAACCCGCGACCGCCGCTGCGCTTCCATCGCAAGCCGGTCGCCGATCTGACCTTCGTGACGGGTGGGGTCTTCTGGCCGTGGCGGGAATCGGAAGCGCCGCTCACGCGGCTGCTCGGTGTGCTCGAGCGCGCAGGGCGCGGGCACGTCCAGCTCTTCGGCGGCAGCTACCCGCTCGCCACCGAGGCGAACGTGACCTATCGCGATCCACGCGCCACCGTCGCGCCGCATCCCCGCCTTCGGTTCCAGGGGATGGTGGCGTACGACCGGCTCTTCGAGCACTACGCCCGGGCACAGGTGGCGTTCGACGTGATGGAGCCGAACGCGGAGCGCGAGCTGTCGTTCTCGTTTCGCGTGATCGACTACCTGGCGGCGAGCCTGCCGGTGGTGACCAATCGCTTCACCGAGATCGCCGCGGTGATCGAAGCGAGCGAAGCGGGTTGGTGCGTCGACGTGGAGGCGCCGGGCGAGCTCGAGCAGACGCTGGAGCGCATCCTGGCGGACCCCGGCGAGGTCGCGCGTCGCGGCGCCAACGCGCGCCGCCTGGTGGAGACGCGCTACGCCTGGGACCGGACCGTCGAGCCGCTGGACCGCTACCTGCGCGCGCCGACGCGAGCCGCGCGCGGTGCCTCGGTGCTCGGCACCCTCGTGCAGGTCGCCGGGGAGGCCTATCGCGCCCGCGAGGACCGCCTGCGCGAGATCGAGCGCAGCCGCCAGGCGGTGCGGCGCGCCGAGGAGCTCGATCAGGCCTTGGCCGCCTTGCGCCAAGCCGACGCCGAGCGCGCCAACGAAGCGAGCCTGATGCGCGCGGAGCTGGAGGCACGCAGCCGCGACCTCGAATCCCTCAAGGAACAGGCGGCCGCGTGGCGACGCGACGGGGCCGTCCAGGCCGCGGAGCTCGACGGTCTGCGCGAGACCGTGGCGCGCAAACAGCGCCAGGTCGAGGAGACCATCGAGCTACGCGACCGCGCACGGCGCGAGGCGGAGGCGCTGACCCACCGCCTCGACGCGCTCGAGCAGGCCGTGCGACACCACGAGAAGGTGGGCCGCGAGCTGGAAGCCGAGCGCGAGCGGCTCGCGCGCGAGGCCGACGCATTGCGCGCCGAGCGCGATCGCGAGCGTGAGCGCGAGCAAGAGCGCGTCGCCGAGGGCCTCGAGCGCCGGGAGCAGGCGCGACGCGAATCCGAAGCGCTCGCTCACCGCGTCGCAACCCTCGAGCAGGAGCTACGTCACCACGAGAAGCGAGTCCGTGAGCTCGACGTCGAACGCGAGCGCGCCGTGCGCGAGGCCGACGGGCTGCGCGCCGAGCGGGATCGCGAGCGCGAGCGCGTCGTCGAGGGGCTGGAGCGCCGGGAACAGGCGCGACGCGAATCCGAGGCACTGGCCCATCGCATCGAAACGCTCGAGCAGGAGCTGCGCCATCACGAGAAGCGGATCCGCGAGCTCGACGCCGAACGCGAGCGCGCGGCGCGCGAGGCGGACGCGACGTGCGTCGAGCGGGACCGCGAGCGAGCGCGCGTGGCGGAGCTGGTCGGATCGCTGCGCGAGGCGACCGACTCCACGCGCGAGGCCCGCGCCGCGCGCGACCAGCTCGAGGACGAGCTGCGCGGCGTGCGTGCGCAGGCCGAGCACCGCGTGGAACAACTTCGCGACGCGATCGCACATCGCGACACGGAAGCGCAGCGCCACAAGGCGGCGCTCGCCGAGGCCGAGCACGAGCGCGAGCGCGGCGCCGAGGAACGCAAGCAGCTGGCACTTCAGCTGGAGCGCGTCGATGCCAAGGCCGTCGAGGCGGAGCGCCGCCTCGAGCACGCACGCGAGCAGCTCGCCGCGCGCGAGCTCGAGGTGGCGCGCGCCCGGGGCGTCGCCGCGGATGCGGAGCGGGAGCGCGATCGTCTCGCGCAGGAGTCTCAAGCGCTCACGCGGGCACGCGATGCATTGGAGGCCAAGGCCCATCAGCTCGAGCAACGGCTCGAGGCGCGCGGCGCGGAGATCGAGGAGCTCGCGCGCCAGGTGGCGACCTTGCGCGGCGAGATCGAGGTGCGCACGGCGGAGATCGCCCGCAAGCACGCCGAGCTCGAGGCCGCCACCCGCGAGCGGGACCACGAGCGCAGCCGCGGCGCGGCGCGCGACGAGGAGATCCGCAAGCTCAAGGACCTGGTGTCGGATCGCGAGCGAGAGCGAGACCGCGCCCACGCCGACGCCCAGGACCTGCGGGTCCGGGTGGAGACGCTCACGCGCGATCTCCACGAGGCGGGGGTGGCCGCGCGCGCCCAGACCGAGCGAGCCGCCCACGAGCTCGAGTCGACGCGCGCGGCGCTGACGCACGAGCGCGAGGCGCGCGGCAGCGCGGAAACCGCGCTCGAGGGCTTGCGCACCGAGGCGCACGAGGCGCGCGCGCGACACCAGGGCGAGCTCGAGCGGCTCGCGCACGAGCTGGCGACGCGGGACCGCGATCTCGCCTGGTATCGAACGGAGGCCGAGTCCAAGGAGCGCGCGCTCTGCGAGGCCCGCGAGCGCGCGAGCCAGGATCGCGCGAACGCCGACGCGCTCGCCCACGCGCTCGCCGCCCACGACGACGCACAGCGAGCACTCGAGGCCGAGCTGCGACGGCTGAAGGCCACCCCCATGCTGCGGTTGTGGCTACGACTCTGGGGCCGTCGCACCGAGCGCGACGACGCTCCCGGCATTGCGAGCCCGGTCACCACCCCGCCCCCACCCACGGAGCGCGACCGATGAAGACCATCCCCCCGGAGCACCCGATCCGATTCGGCATCGTCGGCTCGGGCTACATCTCCCAAACCCACGTCGACTCGCTGCGCCGCGTTCCCGGCGCGATCGTCACCTGGTCGTGGTCGCGCAGCGCCGAACGGGCGCGAGCCTTCGCCGAGGCGAATGGCATCCCCCGCTTCACCACCTCGTGGCGCGAGATCGTCGAGGCCGACGACGTCGACGCGATCTGCGTCAACACACCCAACTACCTCCACGGCGCGGTGATCCTGGCGGCCGCCGCCGCCGGCAAGCACGTGATCTGCGAGAAGCCGCTGACGCTCGACCTCGACGAGGCACGGCGCTGCATCGCCGCCTGCGCCGACGCGGGCGTGATCCTGGGCTACGCCGAGGAGCTCTGCTTCGTGCCCAAGTTCGTGCGCGCCAAGCAATTGCTCGATCAAGGCGCGTTCGGCGACGTCTACATGGTGCGCCAGTCCGAGAAGCACGCCGGTCCGTACTCGCCCTGGTTCTTCCAGCGCGACCAGGCCGGCGGCGGCATCGTGATGGACATGGGCTGCCACGCCATCGAGTACTGCCGCTGGTTGCTCGGCAAACCCCGGATCACCGCCGTCACCGCTCACATGGCCACGTACCTGCACGGCGCCATCACCGAGCTCGAGGACCACGTGATCGCCCTGCTGGAGATCGAGGGCGGCAAGCTCGCGGTCGTCGAGAGCTCGTGGGCGCTCAAGGGCGGCATGAGCTCGATCGTCGAGATCTACGGAACCGCGGGCGTGCTGAAGACCGACCTCACCCTCGGCAGCGGCATCCAGGTGTTCAGCGAGCCCGGCTACGATGGCGCCGGCGACGAGCGCCGCGGCTGGAGCTCGCCCATGTACGAAGAGCTCTGGCAGAACGGCTATCCCCAGGAGATGCAGCACTTCGTCGATTGCATCCGCACCGGCGCGGCGCCCATGGAATCGGGCGAGGACGGCCTGGCGGTGCTCGAGATCATGCTGGCGGCCTACGCCTCGGCTGCCGAGGGACGACGGATCGCGCTCCCCTACACTCCGCCGCCAGGCACCGCGTTTCCCGTCGACCTCTGGCTCGCGCGCAAGCGGAGCTGAGCTCGCGCCTCGAGCGCGGACCGGCGACGACCCGATCCCGCGCGCGGACTCTTCGTCATGGATCTCTTCCTGGGCGTGGATGGTGGTGGCAGCAAGACGCTGGCGTGCGTCGCCGACGTCCGCGGTCACGTGCTCGGCGTGGGACGTGCGAGCGGATCGAATTTCCAGGTCGTCGGCGAGGATGGCGCCGCCTACGCGGTCCAGCTCGCGTCCCAGCGCGCGCTCGCGGCGGCCGCGGTGCGCTCCGCCCAGGTCGTGGCCGCGTGCTACGGCCTGTGCGGCGCCGATCGCGAGAAGGATTTCGCGGTGTGCAGAAGGTGGCTCGCCGCGGTGAGCCCGGTTCGCGACTTCGAGCTCACCAACGACACCACCATCGCGCTGCGCGCGGGCACCACCGACGGCGTCGGCATCGGCTTGGTGGCGGGAACCGGCGCGAACCAGATCGGCGTCAATCGACGAGGCGTCCTCGAGAAGGTCGGCGGTCTCGCACGCGTGCTGGGCGATTCGGGAGGCGCGCTCGACATCGGCGAGCAAGCGGTGGCGGCGGCCATGCGCGGTCACGACGGGCGCGGCGAGCCGACGGTGCTCCACGAGCGGATCGTCGCGTTCCTCGAGCTGGATGCGCTCGAGGACCTGATCGAGGCCTACTTCGTGGGCGCGCACCGGGTCTTCGATCCCGCTCGGCTCGCCCCGCTGGTGTTCGAGGCCGCCCACCAGGGCGACGCGGTGGCGCGCCGGCTGGTGGCGGCAGCAGGCGCCGAGGCCGCGTGCTGCGCCAACGTGCTGTTGCGGCGGCTCTTCGCGCCGGACGAGCGGGTGCCCATCGTGCTCGGCGGCAGCCTGTGGCAACGCGCCCGCAACGAGGTGATGTTCGACGCGCTCCGCGCCGGGCTCGATCCGAGCTACCCCTTCGTCGAGCTGTGCCGCCTCGACGTCGAACCGGTGCTCGGCGGAGTGCTCTACGCGCTCGACGCACGGGCGGGCGGGCGCGCGTCGCCGGAGGTGCGCGCGCGGCTCGCCGAGACCTACCGCCATCCCCCATCGGAGGACGCATGAAGATCGCCGTGATCGGCGGCGGCTCGACCTACACGCCCGAGCTGCTCGACGGCCTCATCGATCGCCGCGCCACGCTCGACCTCGAAGCCGTCGTGCTCCACGACATCGACGCCGAGCGCCTGAGTGCCGTGACCGGCTTCTGCGAGCGGATGGCCGCGCACCGCGGTGCCGAGGGCTTGATCCACTCCACGCTGGACCGCGATCGGGCCCTGGCGGGCGCGTCCTTCGTCATCAACCAGGTGCGCGTCGGCGGACAGCGTGCGCGCCACGCCGACATCACGCTCAGCCTCGAGTTCGGGCTGATCGGTCAGGAAACGACCGGCATGGGCGGGTTCGCGAAGGCCCTGCGCACCATCCCGGTGACGCTCGACCTGTGCCGCGCGATGCAGCGCATCTGCCCGGACGCCTGGCTCCTCAACTTCACCAATCCGAGCGGCCTGGTGACCGAGGCGATCCTCGACCACGGGGGAGTGAAGGCGCTGGGGCTCTGCAACGTGCCGATGGACGCGCGCATGGCGCTCTCGACGCACCTGGGAGCGAGCCCCGAACGCATCGACCTCGACTACGTCGGCCTCAACCACCTGTCGTGGATCCGGCGCGTGACCCTCGACGGCGCCGACGTGACGGGCACGGTGCTCGAGGCGCTCGCGGGCGGCGCTCCCGCGAACCTGCCCGACCTCATCGATCCGCCGTGGCTGGTGCGCGCGGTCGGCGGATTCCCGCTCTATTACCTGCGTTTCTTCTATCACCGCGCCGCGATGCTCGCCGGCCTCGCCGCCGCGCCCAGATCGCGCGCGCAGGAAGTCATGGAGATCGAGGAGCGCCTGCTCGCGATCTACCGCGATCCCCGCCAGCACGAGAAGCCCGCGGCGCTCGGGGAGCGCGGCGGTGCCTACTACTCGGTGGTCGCGGTCGAGCTGATCGAGGCCATCCACGGCGATCTCGGCACGGAGCAGATCGTGAACCTGCGCAACGACGGCGCGATCCCGAACGTCGAGGCGAAAGCGGTGGTGGAGATCCCCGCGCGCATCGGCCGCGCGCGCGCATGGCCGCGCGCGACCGCGCCGCTCACGCCCGCGCAGCTCGGATTGCTGTGTGCGGTGAAGAGCTACGAGCAGCTCACGATCCAAGCGGCCGTCGAGCAGAGCCGCGACGCGGCGATCGCCGCCATGCTCGTGCACCCGCTCGGTCCGGACGCGGATCGCGTCGCCGCGCTGCTCGACCGGATCATCGAGAAAGACCACCTCACGCTGCGCTGAAGGGCGCCCGCAACACGCGATTTCGGTGGCGTGGCGCGCCGCTTTTCGATAGGTTGACCGCCACGGCACGCGAGGCCTCGCGCCGCCGAGAACCCACAACCGGAAGTCCGTCGAGGAAGAGCAGCCATGAACTCGTCCACCAACCCGATTCGACGTGCGAGCCGCATCGCGCTGTGCGCCGCGCTCGCGCTGGGCACCAGCCTGACCGGTCACGCCCTCGCCGCGGACGATGCCGCGGCGAAGCAGACGATCAAGCTCGCGACCATCCTGCCCGACGGCGCGCCCGGCACCACCGAGCTGCGCGGTGCTGCCGACGCCATCAAGAAAGCCAGCGGCGACAAGGTCGAGCTCAAGCTCTATCTCGGCGTTTCCGGCGACGAGAAGGACATCGTCAAGAAGCTCAAGATCAACCAGCTGCAGGCGGCGCACCTCACCGGGCTCGGGCTGGCGGAGATCCTGCCTTCCATCCACGTCCTCGACCTGCCGTTCTTCTTCACGAGCTACGCCGAGGTCGACCACGTCTACGAGAACATCTTCGCCCACTTCCAGCAGGCGTTCCGCGAGAAGGGCTTCGAGTTCCTGGGCTTCACCGAGACCGGTTTCGTCTACATGTACAGCAACCTGAAGATCGAGAACCTCGCCCAGCTCCAGCAGGCGAAGATCTGGGCGGCCGAGGGTGACCCGCTGACCGCGGCATTCGTCGGCGAGGCCAAGATGCAGGCGGTGCCGCTCGGGATCCCCGACGTGCTGCAGTCGCTCCAGACGGGCCTCATCGACACCGTGTACGGTCCGCCCTCGGGCATGATCGGGCTGCAGTGGTTCACCAAGGTGAAGTACGTGCAGACCGTGCCGTTCGTGCACGCCACCGGCGGCGTGGTGATGTCGAAGAAGGCCTTCGACGCGCTCGCCCCCGAGCTTCAGGCTTCGCTCACCAAGACGATGGCCGAGCAGGCCAAGCTCATCACCCAATCGCTGCGCAAGGTGAACGAGGACTCGAAGGAAGAGATCCGGAAGTCCGGAGTCGCGGACCTGCCCAAGCCGAGCGACGAGTTCTGGGCCCAGTTCAAGGACATCTCGAACCGCGTGACCGAGAACCAGGCCGGAAACCTCTACACAAAGGAGCTTCTCGACAAGGTTCGCAAGCTCCGCGACGAGGCGCCGAAGACCGCGGCGAAGTGACCGAGCACGCACGGTCGGCTGCGAGGCCGATCGCGCCTCGACGAGCGGTGGGGGTCGCAACCCTCACCGCTCGTCTCGTTTCGGCGGCGGCGCGACCGCGAGGGCCGCCGCGTAGAAGTCGCGGTGCGTGACCGTCACGATCCCGAGCGCGGCCGCGCGGGCGAGCAGATGACGGACGAGCTCGAGCTCGGGATCGCCCCGCAGGCTGCTCCAGTCGTGAGCGCAATAGCTCCAGACGCGGTTGCGCGACGCCACGATCGCGAGCTCCTCGTCGAGGAGCCGGCGATAGCCCGCCACGTCGTCCCAGCCGTGGGTCTCGCGCCACAACGCGTCCTGCCAGCCCTGGATCGGGATCTCGAGGATGCGGGGGAAGCCTTGCAGGGCGTACCAACGCGGCTGGACGTCGAAGTCGACCGGCTGCCAATCGTCCGCGTTCCGCGCGTACGAGCGAACGAACACGAAGCCCGCGCGATCGAGCGAGGCGAGCAGGTCGGGGCGATCGGCGAGCCCGCGATGGGCCCCGTACGGGATGGTGATGCCGCTGGGCGCGCGCCCCAGCACCGACCGCACGGCGGCCACACTGCGCTCGAGGGAATGCTCGATCGCCGCGGACTCCGCCGCCGCCAGGAAGCGCGTGCCCGCCGGGCTGCGCTCCACGAGCGGCTTGAGCCGCTCGTGGGTGTAGGTGTGCGACTCGACCTCGAAGAGCGGATCGGCCTCCAGCGCACGAAACGGCGCCGCCGCGTGCTCGAGCGTCCAGCCGGTGGGGAAGAACGTGGCCGGTGCGCGCGCCGCGCGGTGGATCGCGGCGGCCTTGCGGAGGAACTCGGCGGTGTCGTCGAGACCGCTGGCCTCGACGTCGTAGCCGACGAGCAGCACGCCGTGTCCCCGGCTCATGAGCGCCGTTCGATCGAGGTCGATCGTGTAGCTCGCGGGATCCACCGGCGGAGGATCCACGGGCAGGATCGCGCGCGGCGCTGGCTCTCCGGCGCAAGCCGTGACCCACGCGAGCGCCGCCAGCGCGAGCCGGCGCCAGCGCGGCGCCCGCGCGGTCACGGGTGAAGCCAGGTGGCGCGCAGCTCGGCCACCGGCGACCAGCCCACGAACACGATCGCGCCCAGGACGAGCAGCGCCGCCAGGTAGCGCCGGAGCTGCTCGACGCTCGGATAGAAAGCGAGCAGCACCCGCAGGTCCTCCCGCTCGACGAGCTTGCGAGCGCCGAAGACCGCCGCCGCGAAGAGCAGCGGGCTCGCGAGCGCCGCCCAGCTCGCGTCGAGCACCGTGCCCTCCGCGGGCGCCATCGCGCCCCCGACCAGCAACGCGGGCAACGCCAGCAGCAGGTGGAGCGGCGCGAGCAGCGGTAGCAGCGCGAGCGGCAACGACAGCGCGAGCCAAGCCCCCAGCGCGCCAACGCCGAGCCCCGCCACGCTCGCTCCCGCGGCGAGCGGCGCGAGCGGGACGCCGAGCACCGAGAGCGGCCACCACCAGGCGCAGACGAGCCAGCTCGCGGAGATCGCGCAGGCCGCCGCGCCCACGCGACGCTCGCGAAGCACCACGAGCAGGTAGCCGCCCAGCATCACGCCGATGACGGCGGCGCGCGGATCGCACGCCAGCGCGGCGCACCCGGCGACAGCGCCGGCGCGCCAGCGCGTCTCGCGGAACGCGACCAGTGCCGCGAGCAGCAAGGGACCCGCGAAGGCCGCGGGATCGACGCCGGCGCGAGCGACGTCGCGCAGCGGAGTGTAGGCCAGGTACGCGACCGCGAGCGCGGCGACCAGCGCCGGATCGCCGAGCTCGCGCTTGGCGAGGCGCGCCAGCGGCAGCGCTCCCGCGGCCACCACCGCAGCCTGCAGCACCAGCAGCAGCGAGCTCCCGAACGCGTGGCTGGACGTCTGGGCTCGATGCGCCAGCGCCGTCGCCGCCATCACCAGCGCGCTCGCCAGCACGGCCACGGGCACGAACCGCGCATCCGTGGTCCAGCGGCTCGCCATCCACTCGCCCAGTCGCAACACCGCCGGCACCTCGCGCAACGGGGTGACGGGATCGAGCGACCGTCGCAACAGCAACGCCGCCACGATCGCGATCCCCACGCCGGTGAGCCCGGGTGCGCGCGCCGCACCCTCGCGAGCCGCGGGCGGCAGCCAGCCGGTCACGATCAGCAGCAGCCAGACGAAGCCCAGCGCCCCGCCGAGCCGATCGAGCGCTCGCACCGCGCGGCGCCGCGCTCGGCGCCAGCGCAAGCGCTCGACGACGGCTCGCTCCGCGGCCGTGGCGCCGCTCACGAGAGCTCGGCCCCGCCGCTGGCGATGGGCTCGGGCGGATCGAGCATCACGCGGTTCTTGCCGTTGGTCTTGGCGAGGCGCAGCGCGATCTCGGCGCGCGACAGCAGGTCCTCGGGGTCGAGCAAGGCCTCGCCCGACGAGCCCGCGATGCCGATGCTGATCGTCACGCGCACGTCGTGGCTCGCCAGGCCGAAGCTGGTGCCCTCGATCGAGCGGCGGATCGCCTCCGCGACGGCCTCGCTCTCGGCGCTCACGCGCCGGTTCATCCGGTCCGCGGCCACCAGCGAGTCGTCGCCGGCGGTGTGCGGGAGGATGAGGCCGAAGAGCTCGCCGCCCAGACGCCCGAGCACGTCGACCTCGCGCGTGCAGCCGCGCACCACCAGCGCGAGGTCGCGCAGCACGCGATTGCCGATGTCCTCGCCCCAGCGGCGATTGATGTCCGAGAAATCGTCGACGTCGAAGACGGCGACGCTGAGCGGCACCCGGTAGCGCCGCGCGCGCCGGATCTCGCTCGTCAGCACCTCGAGAAAGTGATCGCGACGCACGAAACCGGTGAGCGGGTCGAGGGTGCGCACCGTGGCCAGCTCGCGCTCGCGCGCCTCCAGACGACGCAGCAGCCGTCCCAACCGGTGCGCGCGCCTAAGCTGCGTCTCGAGCTCGCGGGCTTCCAGCCGCGCGACGTCCACGACCAGCGCCCCCAGATGCTCGACGGCAGCCGACGACGAGCTGTCGCCACCCGAGGCGAGCAACACCGCCGGAACCTCGCGCAGCGAGAGCTGGTGGGCGGTCGCGAGCACGAGGTCGGAAGCGCTCGCCCCCGTCTCGACCTCGAGAACCAGCGCCTCCGCTTGCGTTCGGTCCCACGCACTGGCGAGCGTCTCCCCCTCCGCCGGCGACGCCAGCGTCAGCCCGACGGCAGCGGCGGCGCCGCGCACACCCTCGGCGAGCGCCGTGCTGCGCACCATCATCAGCACCGCGGGCGACATCGCCGCGTTGCTCGACGACTGCTCCAGGTCGAGGATGCGACGCGCTCCCAGGTATTCGGTGGTGTCGTACGAGCTGACCCGCGCCAGGCGGGCGACACAGCGGCCGAGACGCTCCGCTTGCTCGCGGATGATCTCGAGATCGCGCCGCCCGGGATGATCCGGCTCGAGGCGACGATCGAGCAGCGCCGCGCGCCCGAGAATGCCCGTCAAGGGTTGGTTCATCTCGTGCGCGGCGGCGCCCGCGAGCTCGATCACCGCCTCGCGCTTGCCGCCCGCCACCAGCCGGTCCTGCATCGCGCGCAGCTCGTCGCGCAACGCCTTGGTCTTCAGGTGCGCGCGCACCCGGGCATCGAGCTCTTCCGGCTCGAACGGCTTGACGACGCAATCGCTGGCGCCGGCCCGCAGCGCGTCGATTCGCGGCTGGCTCTCGGTGCGCGAGGTCACCACCAGGATCGCGAGGGAATCGAACGCCGGATGCCGGCGGATCTCGCGGCAGACGCTCAGCCCGTCGAGGTGGGGCAGGATCAGGTCGAGGAGCACGAGATCCGGTGGGTCCCGATGGATGGCCGCGAGCGCCTCGACGCCGTCGGCGGCGATGCTCAGATCGTAGTCCGGACCGGCGAACTGACGCCGGTACGCATCCAAGATCAGCGGATCGTCATCCACCGCCAGGATGCGATGGATGACGGGAGCTTTCGGCGCGCCCCCCCCGCGAGCGCCTTCCGGCGCAGGCATCACACGTTCAGAGGCCGAGGCCCTGGACCTCGGGGAGCTCGATGCGGATACCGAAGACGTGCACCGCGATGAGGTAGATGGCCGCGGCCGCGGCCAGCAGACCCGCCAGCGATGCCAGGCCGAACGCGATGCTGCCGATCACCACCAGGAGCGAACCGAAGGCGACCAGCGCGGAGCCGCGGCCGTCGAACGGCGGCATCGGCCGAACTAGCGCGCCGAGCCCAGGTTGACCGTCGACGCGATACGGCGTGCCGAACAGTCGCTCGCGCAGATCGTCGAGCCAATCGCGGGTCATTCGCATCCTCCTGCGGTCGGGGGGATCGAGCGCGCGCCAGCATAACAGGGCAACGCGCTTCGGCGGCACGATTCGGTGGCCGCCCCGCGGGTGCTCTGGTAGCTTCGGCGCTCGCCGTTTCGAGGCGTAACGCATCCATGGTCGATTTCCTCCGCTGGGCTCTCGCCAACGCTCGCGCGTCGCTGGTGAACGCGTTCTTGCGTCTCACCCGCGGCGCGCGCCCGTACCGCTACCTCCGGCTCGAGCTCGCCGGCGCGCTCGACGAGGACCCGACGCGCGCCGGATTCCGTCGCATCCTGCGCGCCCACCACCCCTCCTTGCTGGAGATCGTCGAGCTCCTCGACGACGCCGCGCGCGATCCGCGGCTCGACGGCATCCTGCTCGGCATCGGCCCGCTCGCGTGTGGCTGGGGGCAGATCGAGAGCCTGAGCGAGGCGCTCGCCGCCGTACGCAAGGCCGGCAAGCAGGTCGTCGCGTTCCTCGAATCCGCCGACGCGCTCGGCTACGTCCTCGCCGCATCGAGCGCCGATCGCGTGGTGCTCCATCCCACGGGCGCCGTCCACTGGGCGGGTCTACGCGCGGAGGTGGCGCTCTTCGGTCCGGCGCTCGAGAAGCTCGGCGTGAGCGTCGATCTGCTGCCCGTCGGTCGCTTCAAGAGCGCCGTCGAGCCGTTCACGCGCTCATCGCTGAGCGACGACGCCCGCGCGGCGCTGGCCTCGCTGGTCGACGATCTCTTCGCGCAGACCTGCGCCGCGATCGCACGCGGCCGGCGCAAGAGCGAGGCGGAGATCGTGGCGCTCGTGGACCAGGGGCCGTTCCTGGCGCGAGAGGCGCTGGCCGCTGGTCTGGTCGACAGGCTCGCCTTCGAGGACGAGGTGATCGCCGAGCTCGCCGGCGGCGACTCCCGCAAGGCGCTGCGCACGCTGGTGGGACCGCGGCGCTACTACTTCCTGCGACGACGCCGGCTCCGACCGCTGCGCGAAGGCGCGCCCGTGCGGGTGGCATGGGTGCCGGTGGTGGGAGCGATCCATTCCGGCGAGTCCGGTGGGCTGAGCACCGGCACCGGCGCCAGCTCGCGCGCGCTGGTCGCGGCGCTCAGGCGCGCGCGGCACGACGATTCGGTGCGGGCGATCCTGCTCCGCATCGACAGCCCGGGAGGCTCGGCGCTCGCGTCCGACGTGATCTGGCGGGCGGTGGCACGCGCCAAGGAGAAGAAGCCGGTGGTGGTCTCGATGGGCGACTACGCCGCCTCGGGCGGTTACTACGTCGCCGTGGCCGGCACCACGATCGTCGCCGCGGCGAGCACGCTCACCGGCTCGATCGGCGTGTTCGGGGGCAAGCTCTCGCTGGGCGGGCTCTACCGACGGATCGGCGTGCACAAGGACGGCTACGGCCGCGGCGCTCACGTCGCGCTGCACTCCGAGGCCCGCGCGTTCACGCGCGCCGAGCGCCGCAAGGTGCGCGGACAGCTCGAGGACACGTATCGCGTGTTCCTCGAACGGGTGGCCGCGGGACGGGGCACCGCGATCGAAGCGGTGGCACCGCACGCGGAGGGTCGGGTGTGGACCGGCCGGCAGGCGCTCGAGCGGGGGCTCGTCGACGCCACTGGCGGGCTCGGCACGGCGCTCGAGACCCTCCGCCGCCAGCTCGAGGTTCCTTCCGACCACCCGCTCGAGATGGTGTCGTTGCACCGGCCGCACGGGCTCTTGCCGTGGCTCGCGGAGCGCCTCACCGAAGCACGCGCTCGCTCGTGGTCCATGGTCGACGCCTGGATGGCGATCGTACGGCTCACGCACCCCGCCGAGCCGCTGGCGATCTTGCCGGTGGATCCGTCGCCGCGCTGAGCGCGCGGCGGGCGTGCTCAGCAGTCGTCTCCCGCGACGGTCGCGCGCTCGTCGGTGGTGCCGAAGCGGCCACGGCCGTCGCGCGCGAGGCGCGCCAGCGCGACCTCTGGATCGTGGGTGAAGAAGAGCCTGCCGCCGCGCTCGACCAGGTCGGCGAAGAGCGTGAGCTTCTCGTCCACGGCGCGCTCCGGGAAGCGGTCGTAGCCCATGGTGATCGCCGCGTGCACCCACGGTCGTCCGGGAGCGAGATCGGCGACGAAGACGAGCGGTCCCTCGCCGGTGGCGAGCTCGGCGAGCGCGAGCCCGGGCGTGTGACCTTCCGAGAAGTGGAACGAGTAGCGGGGGCCGAGAACCGTCGAGCGATCCTCGCGCAAGAGCTCCAGGCGACCGGTCGCGGCGAGCAGCGGCTGCAGCTCGGGGATGAACGACGCGCGATCGCGTGGGTGCGGCGCTTCGGCGCGCCGGAACGCGGCCTCGCTCGTCACGTAGCGCGCCTTCGGGAAGACCAGTCGCGGCGGCCGATCCTGCTCCCACGCGGCGAGCAAGCCGCCAGCGTGATCGAAGTGCAGGTGCGAGAGCACCACCACGTCGACGTCCTCGGGAGCCGCGCCCACCGCGCGCAAGCTCGCGAGCAGCCGATGCTCGCCGCCGACGACGCCGAACCGGTCGCGGAGCCGCGGCTCGAAGAACGCGCCCACTCCCGTCTCGAAGAGGATCGTGCGGTGCTCCTCGGCCACCAAGAGACCACGGCATGCCAGCGGCACGCGGTGGCGCTCGTCGGGCGGCGACCAGGACTGCCAGAGCTCCCGCGGCGCGTTGCCGAACATGGCGCCGCCGTCGAGGCGCTGCGCATTCCCTTCGATCGAGAACAGACGACGCATGGGAGCAGTCTACGAGATGCGTTCCACGGCCGGCCGAGCGACGCCGTCAGAGCCAGCCGTCGGCACGATAGTCGGCGAGCGTGCGCCGCAGTCCCGTTTCCAGGTCCACCGCAGGCTCGAACCCGAGCAGCCGCCGCGCCTTGTCGATCGAGTACGCCCGTTCCTTGGTGAAGAACGCGACCCGCTCGGGATAGAGCGGCGGTCGCACGCCGAATGGCCGCGCCAGCCGCTCCATCCAGCGCGCCGCCAGCGCCACCGGCGCCAGCGGAAGGCGCAACCGCGGTGGGCGCGTGCCCGCGATCCGCGCGATCGCGGTGATCAGCGCCGAGAGCGCCACGGGCTCGGGGCCGGCGACGATGAAATCCTCGCCGGCGGCGCTGGCGCTCACGAGCGCCAGCTCCACCGCCCGCGCCACGTCCTCGACGTGAACCAGGTGATAGCGGCAGGTGCACGGGCCGACCAACACGAAGCGACCGCTCGCGATGCCGCGGAAGAGCTTGAGCAGACGCCGATCGAAGCGACCGTAGACGCCCGCGGGTCGCAGCACCACCAGCTCGACGCCGTGCTCTCGGGCGGCGGCGCGCGCCTCCTCTTCGCCCTGCCACTTGCTCCGCTCGTAGGCGTCCTCGGGCCGGGCTGGGCACGTCTCGTCGGCAGCGCGCGCACCGGTGTCGCCGTACACGCCGACGCTGCTCAGGTGGACGAATCGCCGCACCCCCGCCGCTGCCGCGGCCTCGATCAGCCGCCGCGTGGCCGTGACGTGGACGGCGTGATAGCGCTCGGCGGCGACGCCGCCCTCGCCCACGACCGCCGCCATGTGCACCACGTGCGTCGCGCCGGCGACGAAGGGCGCGAGCTGCTCGGGGCGCGTGACGTCGCCCGCGAAGATGCGGACGACCTCGGCCAGCTCGGGGGGCACCCGCGTCCGATCCCGCGCCAGCAGCCGCACCCCGTGCCCACGCTCGACCAGCCAACGGGCGGTGTGCCTGCCCACGAAGCCCGTTCCCCCGGTCAGGGCGATCTCCACGCTGAGTCCCTTCCCGCCGTCACTCGGCGAATGCGATCTGGACGCCGATCCAGTAGCGCCCGCGGCCGAGCCCGAAGTACGCGGGCTGGAACGCGTGCGTGGAGCGCGCCTCGAGCACCCAGGCCCATCCATCACGCCCTCCGAGGCGCGCCGGAAAGCCGTTCCCCACGCCCTCGAGCCTGACCTCCTGGGTGCGGTTGGGCAGCATGCGCAGGTGGCTGCGCGCGGCGCCGAGGGCGAGGTGAACGCGCGTCCGGCGTGGTCCGGATCGCAGCACCAGCCGATCGGGAGGCTCGGCGCGATCACTCCACACCAGCACCTCGACCCGATCCTCGCGCGGCGTCCAGAAGCACGCCGACGCGAGCGGAATCTGCGGGCTCACCCCCTCACAGGTGCTCGACACCACGTCGATGTTCTCGCGCACGTCCACCAGCGCCAGCCGTTCGCTGCGCGTGGCGATGGGGCGCCCGGTGGGCCAGGCGCCAGCCCGGCTGGTATCGAGCGGCAACCACGAGTAGGGCAGCGCGCGCGCGTGAAGCGCGGGCTCGCGCACGGCGCCGAGGGGGTTGCTGAGCGGCTCGCCGAGCAGCACGCCCGCCAACGTCCACACGAGGATCAGCCACCGTCCACCGAGCACGCCGGTGCCGGCGACGATCGCGAGCGGATAGAGCGCCGCGGCGAGCCGTACGCCCGGCCCGTCGCTCCAACCTGCGAAGCGCGCGGGCGACGCGAGCGCCAGGCTCACCACCGCCACGAGCGGCAGCGCCAGGGTCGCGAACCGCCACGGCCTGCGCCGGCGGATCGCCACGGCGAGCCACGCGATCGGGATGCACGGATACCACCAGGCGAGCCCGGAGAAGCGGCCCAACAGCACGTCCCGGACCGCGTAGCCACGCATCGCCAGCGGCACCGCCGCGGGGGGCGCCGGCGCCTCGGCGGCCCGGCCGAGCTCGTCGACGCGCTCGCCGCTCTCGCCGGGCAACGCTCCCGCGAACACCCGCACCTGCTGAGGGACACGGCTGGGATCGACCGCGCGCACCCGGGCGAAGGGAGCGAGATGAAGCGCCAGCGCCACCACCAGCGTGACCAGGCTGGTGGCAGCGGCGACCGCCCACACCAGGCGCCGACGGCTCGCGCCGATCGTCCGAGGAAGCGCCGCGAACGGAACCAGGCAGAGCACCCATCCCGGCGACGAGAGCTCCCAGAGCGCCAGGCCGAGCAGCGCGCCTCCCGCCCCCATCCGCGCGACGCGCGCCGGGACCGCCGCGCGGGTGGTCCATTCGTCCTCGATCTCGCGCTCCGGATGGGGCGCGATCAAGGCCGCTCCCGCGAGCACCAGCGCCGCGTGGAAGGCCTCGGGCGTGTAGCGAAAGAGCCACACGGGCAGCGCCGAGGCCGCCAGCGCGCTCACGATCCACGTCGCTCCACGGGCGCGCTGGCCGCCCAATCGGGCCCACGCGAGGAGCGCCGCCGCCGTGAGGGCGAGCGCGTGGAAGAACGGGAAGGCACGCGCGCCGAGCCAGGGGATCACGTTCGAGAGCAGCCATGGCTCGATGCCGCGCGCGACGTAACGCAGCTCGCCGCCGCGCGTGCGTGCGAGCGGGACCTCCGTCGGTACGACACCGAAGACGGCGGTGGCGTCCTCCAAGTCCGCGCGGTCGTAACGCAGGTCCCGATCGCTCGCCAGGCTGACCGCCGCGAGCACCTGGCTCGCCTCGCCGTCGAGCGGCGCGCCGCGCCGCATCCGCGCCGGGTCCACGGAGGCCGTGGCGCCGAGCACGAAGAGCGCCGTCCCCACCAGGATCCAGAGCCCTGGGCGGCCGCGCCACGCCGTCACGCTCGCACCCCGTCGATCACGCCGCGATACGCATCCAGGATCGCCTCCCACGTCGGCAGCCGCGCCGTGCTCGCTCGCCCGCTCGCGCCGAGCGTCGCGCGCCGCTCGGGCGAGCGCATGAGCCCACCGAGGACCGCGGCGAACGAGGACCAGTCGTCGAACGTCACGCCCGCGCCCATTCGCGCGCATTGCCCCGCCAGCACCGCGGACGCACCGTAGGCGAGAACCGGAGTGCCCAGCGCCGCGCTCTCGAGAAATGCGAGGGAGAGGCTCTCGTAGGGCGATGCGACGACGCTCACGTCCGCCGCCGCGAGCCCGCTCCACTTGTCGGAGTCGGAGACCCAACCGAGACAGCGAATCGCCGGATGCGAAGGCATGGGCGTGCGCACCACGCCCAGAAACACCAGCGTCCCGTCGCCGCCGCGGGCACGATAGTCGAGAAACGCCTCGGCGAGACGAGTGGCGCCCTTGACCCGATCCACCCGACCGACACAGATGACCAGCGGCCCCGCGAGCCCGAACTTGCGGCGGAACGCCTCGGGATCGACGCTCGCGGGCGGCTCGAGGGATACCCCCGCGACCGTCTCCGCGCGCGGCGCGATCACGAAGCGCCGGTGCACCAAGTCGCGCTCCTCGGGAGTCTGGAACACGAATCCGCGCGCGCTGCGGAAGACCTCGTCGAAGATCCGGAAATGCAATGGCGGCTCGTCGTGCGCGGTCGGCACCAGCACCGCCCGCTCGGCCACCAGGGGCACACCGAAGAACGTGGGGAAGTAGAGATAGGTGAAGAAGAGGATCGCATCGAACGAGCGGCCCTCCCGCGCGAGCGCCTCGACGAGGCCGACGACCCGCGGCCCCTGACGATTCATCCACTCGATCTCGAGCTCGCGGGTGTGCGGTCCGGCGATCAGGCGCCGGGTCATGCGTCCGAACCAACGAATGCGGCGGGGTCGGTCCACCGGGAAACGACGCACGCGCACCGCGCCGTCCTGCGCGACGCCGTCGGGCAGCTCGTTGGCCCACGAGAGATAGTCGCGCGCGCACGAGGTCCAGACCTCGACCTCGTCCGAGACCGCGAGGCCGTGGGCGACCCGCCGCGCCAGCGCCTCGGACCCGCCATCCACCTCGGCGCCGTAGCGATGCACGACGATCGCCAGCTTACGGGCCATGGGATCGGATCTCGCGGGGGCTCGAGCGCGCGCCCTGGGTTGCCGCGCTCGCACGAGCGACGGATCGGCGCGCCGATCGACGTCGGAGAATGGCCGAAGCGCGGCCCGCGGGGGAAGCGCGCGGCAAGCGCCGGGCGACCCCGGCGAGCTCGCGCGAGCCGTCGGGTGCGCGGGTTCAGCCGGTGGCGAGCAACGGCGCGTTACCGGGCTCGCCGACGGCGCTGCCGCGGCCCGAGAGGCTCGGATACGTCATGAAGAAGCTGTGCGCGCTGAACGCTCCCGGCCCCGCGGTCATGCGCGTGTAGGTGCCGTCGGAGCCGAGCGTCCAGCTCTGTGCCTGGTCGCGGATGTTGGCGAGCATGATCTGATCGAGGATCTGGCGGTGGACCGTCGGGTTCTCGATCGGGATCAGCGTCTCCACCCGGCGATCGAGGTTGCGCGTCATCCAGTCGGCGGAGGAGATGAAGACCTTCGCCTCGGTCGACGGCAGACCGTGACCCGCGCCGAAGCAGACGATGCGGGCGTGCTCCAGGAATCTCCCCACGATGCTCTTGACGCGGATGTTCTCCGAGAGCCCCGCGACACCGGGCCTCAAGCTGCACATGCCGCGCACCACCAGATCGATCCGCACTCCCGCCTGCGAAGCGCGGTAGAGCGCCTCGATGATCTCGCCATCCACCAACGCGTTGAGCTTGGCCCAGATCTGGCCGGGCTTGCCCGCGCGCGCGTGGGCGCTCTCCTCGTCGATGAGCCCCACCAGCGTCTCGCGCAGGTCGATGGGCGCCACCGCGATCTTCTCGAGCTTGGTGGGTCGTGCGTAGCCGGTCATGTAGTTGAAGAGCGCCGCCGCGTCGCGGCACAGCACCGGATCGCACGTGAAGTACGAGAGATCCGTGTAGATCTTGGCGGTGATCGGGTGGTAGTTGCCGGTGCCGAAGTGGACGTAGCTCTTGAGCCCACCGCTCTCGCGACGCACCACCAGCGAAACCTTGGCGTGGGTCTTGAGGTCCACGAAGCCGTACACGACCTGCGCGCCGGCGCGCTCCAGATCGCGAGCCCAGCGGATGTTCGCGGCCTCGTCGAAGCGCGCCTTGAGCTCGACCATCGCGGTCACGCTCTTGCCGGCCTCGGCGGCCTCGATGAGCGCCTTCACCACGGGCGAGTCGTCGCTGGTGCGATAGAGCGTCTGCTTGATCGCCACCACGTTGGGATCGCGCGCGGCCTGGCGGACGAACTGCACCACGACGTCGAAGCTCTCGTAGGGGTGGTGGACCACGAGGTCCTTGGCGCGGATCGCCGCGAAGCAATCGCCGCCGAAGTCGCGGATGCGCTCGGGAAAGCGGGCGTTCATCGGCTCGAACACGAGGTCCGGACGATCGGGCACGATGATCTCGCGCAGGTCGACCAGACCGAGCAGACCGTCGATCTCGAACACGTCGGCGGACGCGACCTCGAGCTCGTCCACCAGGAAGCGGCGCAGCGAGTCGGGCATGCCCTTGTTCACCGTGAGCCGGATCACGTCGCCACGGCGACGTGCCTTGAGCGCGGTCTCGTAGAGACGCACCAAGTCCTCGGCCTCCTCCTCGACCTCGAGATCGCTGTCGCGGATGATGCGGAAGACGCCGATCCCGCGCACCTCGAACCCGGGAAAGAGCTGGTCCAGGCTCATCGACACCAGGTCCTCGATCAGCACGAAGCGGATCTCGGCCCCCGGCAGCCGAACGAAGCGGCCGATCTGGCTCGGCAGCGGCACCAGCGCGTGCAACGTCTTCGAGTCCTCGGGGCGCAGCAGCGTGAGCGCCAGCGAGAAGCCGAGATTGGGCAGGAATGGAAAGGGGTGCGCGGGATCGATCGCGAGCGGCGTGAGCACCGGGAAGACGTGCTCCAGGAAATACGCCGCGAGCCATTGCTGCTCCGCGCGCGTGAGCTCGGTGGGATCGAGCACCGCGATACCCGCAGCCCGCACCTCCTCACGCAACGCGCGCCAGCGAATCTGCTGATTGCGGATCAGCTCGCTGGCGCGCTGGTGGATCGCCACGAGCTGGCGCGCGGGCAAGAGCCCATCGACGCTCGCCTGCGTCACTTCCGCTTGCACCTGACCCTTCAAGCCCGCCACGCGGACCATGTAGAACTCGTCCAAGTTGCTGGCCGAGATCGAGACGAAGCGCACGCGCTCCAGCACCGGATGAGCGGGGTTCGACGCCTCCTCCAGCACGCGCTCGTTGAACGCGAGCCACGAGAGCTCGCGATTGATGAAACGGGCGGCGGCAGCCGCGAGCTCCGCCTCGGAGGGAGGCGGCGAAGCCGTCTTCGCCCCGCGGGCGCCGGGTACGCGTGCACGTGTCGCCATCGGATCGACCTCGAGCGTGGTCAGGGCACGACCTCCGAGTATGACACGCCGGGCGCGCCGCAGGCCCATCGCCCCCCGTGCCGTGGCGCCGAGGGACGCGCATCGAACCCGTCGGCCTCCGGCGTGCGACGGCCATCGCCGCAGTCGAGCCTCGAGCGTAGGCCGCGAACGTGACGCCGCGGCGGCGCGCGGGTGACGAGTTCGACGCGCCGCCGAGCGGCACACCGCCGAGGTCAGGGGAGGGTCAGGTGCTCGCGCAGCAGCTCGGCGAGCCGGAACCCCGCCTGCTCGAGGCGCTGCTCCACGTCGTCCTGGAACTCCACCTGATAGGCATCCGTGAGGGTTCTCTCACCCGAGATGCGCCCGCAGGCGAGGCCGCTCGCCGTGCTTCGCCATGCGCAGTACCGCGTCTTTCTCCACGTGGTGCGCTCGTACGACTCCTCGGCCCAGTCGAGCGGCGTGCGGCCGGACCACGCCGCCTTCGCGGCCGGCGTGATCTCGTCCGCCAGGCGGTCGGCGTAGATGCGCCAGCCGTCGCTGCCGATCGCCTGGCGAACGATGCCGCTGTCCCACACTCCGTGGAGGTCGCCCGATTCGTAGGGACCGCCGCTCGCCACGGTGATGCGGTTGCCGCCGCGATCGTCGGCGAAGCTCACGTGCAGCGGCTGATGGATGTCGCCCACCCAATGCCCCAGGAAGAAGAGCGCTTCGGCTCGCTCGGGCTCGGAGAAAGCGCTCGTCAGGAGCTCGGCGTGACGCGCGATCCCGGTCAGCACGCAATCGTCGTGGCAATCGTCCTGCGTCACGCGATCGGCGTCCCGGGCCACGTTGACGAAATGCCAGTTCGCGAACGGCGCGAAGCGCTCCCAGCCGGCCACGCCGTCGCGCGCCTTGGCGCGCGCGGTATCGGCGAAGTTGCACCCATCGGTGAAGTACGGGAAGCCGCCCCCCGCTGGATCGCGATAGAGCGCGGTCAGGCGAACCACCTCGGCGCGATGGGCCTCGTCGAGGAGCCGATAGGCGATTCGGCACACGATCCGATGACCGTCCGGTCCCCAGGCGCGCGCGTCCTCGGCCATGCCCAGCGCCAGCCCGATGGCCAGTGAGACGAACCCCACTCGAGCGCTCCTCATCGCGATCCCCTCTCCCGTTCGCCCCGTCCTCGCGACGCGGCTCGACGACGCTCGCGGCCCATCGTCCGCTCACGCATCGGCGCGACGCGACCCACGCCCATGAGCGCTCTTGGTTGGCATTCCGCCCCCTCTTCCCCGACTCGGTCGCGATCCGACGAGGCGCTCAGTCGAGGCTCGCGAGCCAGCTTCCGAGGTCCACCGCCGCGCGGGTCGCCGCCTGGCGCGCTCCGTCGGCCACGAGGCGCGCGCGGGCCGCCGAGTCGGCCCACAGGTCCACGATCGCCCGCGCCCAGCGCTCGGGACGATCGTCGTCGAGCAGCCATGCCGCGCCGCCCGCCGTCTCGGGGATCGCCGCCGCGGCGCGCGCGATCACCGGCACCCGATGATGCATCGCCTCCAGCACCGGCAGCCCACACCCTTCGTGCTCGCTGGCGAGCAGGAAGAGATCCGCGGTGCGGTAGCGCGCGGCGAGGCCACGATCGTCGATCGTGCCATCGAAGACCACGTTCGGCGCGCCCAAGTCGCGCACGAGTTGGCGCAGCGCGAGCGCGTATCCCTCGGTCCCGCCGTCGCCGCCGACCAGGCGTAACCGCGCCTGGGGAAGCGCGCGCGTCACCAGATAGTGCGCGGCCACCAGCACCTCGACGCGCTTGTTCGGCGCCACGCGGCCCACGGTGAGAAGTCGCGGTCCGGGCTCGGCACCGAGCCGCGCCAGCTCGCGCGCGCGCGGCGCGGCGGCGAGACGACGTGCGCTGGGCGCGAGCGGCCACACCCGCACCTCGCGAAAGCCTGCGGTGCGAGCTTCGATGGCATCGTGCTCACTCACGCCCACGGCGCGCGAGGTGAGCCTCGCGAGTGCGACCAGCTCCTGCTCGCCGGCGCGGGCCGCGCGGGCCAGGCTCGGCGACCAGCCCGCGACGAAGCGCGGCGGCGTGACCGAGTGATGCACCACGACCCGCGGGCCCGGGAAATCGCGCACCCAATCGACCAAGCCCGCGCCGATCGAGTGATGGTAGAGGAGCAGATCGCCGGGTCCCGCGACTGCATCCGGGCGCGTGGTCCGAGCGGAGGCCGCCTCGCCGCGACACGCGGGGTGCACCCGGCTCGCGACGAGCGGCGCCGCGGAACCCAGCCCGCGGGCGGCGGCGGCGAGATCGCGCGCGAAATCGGAGATCGCATCGCCGGGATTGAGCGAGGCCAGGAGCTGGACGATCGCTCGGGTCGCCACGGCGGAAGGCCTCAGCGCTCCGGGCACGCGGAGCTCGGCCGGTCGCGCACCGATCGCGCCTCGTCCTCGCCACGCGCCGCCAGCTCCGCGAGCACGCGAGTCAGCGCGACGTTGAGCTCCGCCTGCCGCTCGCGCGGCGCGCCGGTACGGCTCCACACGATCCGACGCACCAGGCTCTTCACGCGCTTGGCCCAGCGCGGCGCCAACCGATGCGGCGAATCGAGCGGCGGCCGCGCGTCGGCGGCGCTCGCCGCCACAAGCGCGGCGACGCGCTCGCAGCGCTCCGGCGAGAGCCGCGCGCTCGATACTGCGCCGAACTCGGCGAGCGCCCGCTGCACGTGGCGGAGGTCGTCCGAGGACCAAGCCGGCGGACGGAGATCAGGCACGCGCGCCGTCCGATCCGAGCGGACTCACGTGCTCCCACAGCAGCGCGCGAAAGCGCTCCGTCGAGAACGCCGCGACCCGCTCGCGCTGGCGCGCCACCACCGCCGCGCGCACCTCGCGATCGCGGTGCAGCAACGTCACCGCTGCCGCCGCCCAATCGCAGCGCCGCTCCGCGAGCAGCACGCCCGCTCCGCCGAGGGTCTCGCCGATGCCGCCTGCGGCGAATGCGACCACCGGCACGTCGAAATGCATCGCTTCCACGAGCGGCACGCAGAATCCTTCGTGGGCACTGGCGCACACGTAGGCGGCGGCGACGCGGTAGCACGCCGCCAGCGCCGGCGGCGAGACCTGGCCGAGCATGATCACGCCTTCGAGGCCGAGATCGCGGGCCATGTCGAGAAGCGCCATCGAGTAGGTCTCGGTGTCGCGATCGGTTCCCACCAGCCAGAGCTCCGCGCGCGGCTCGTGGGCTTGCACGTGAGCGAGGATCCGCAGCAGATCCTCGTAGCGCTTGTTGGGAGCGAGACGGCCGACGTGGAGCAGCACGGGCCCCTTCCCCGCCGCGCGCGCCAGCCACTCGGCATCCGGCGTGACGCTCGCGAGCTCGTTGGGCACGGCGATGGGCAGGACGCCGGTGCGCGCGAAGCCGAGCGCCGCGAGCTCGCCGCGATTGAACTCGCTCACGCCGAGCGCCAGATCGACGCGGCCGACCAGCGCGCGAAGCTCGTCGCGCCCCGCGCGCAGCGCTGCCGCGACGCGGCCGTTGACGCCGTCGAAGAACTCGGGTGGGGTGATGTTGTGATAGACGATCGCCCGCCTGCAGCGCGCCGCCGCGAACGCCGCCGCGATCCGCGAGCCGATCGAGAAGTGGAAGAGCACCGCGTCGACGCAGGTGTCGTCGAAGCGCGTGTAGGACTGCGCCCGCTCCGCCAGATCCGGGTGCGCGTTCTCGCAGAAGACTCCCGCGGACGCACCCGCCTCGCGGAGCGCATCGTCGATCATGAGCACGTGGTGCGTGATCGCGTCGGCGATCGACACGTTGAGCACCATCTGTGCGATGCGGGGCGTGCGCGTCACGTCGCGAGCTCCGCGAGCGCGCGATCGAAGCGAGCGAGGACCGCGTCCCACGCGTACTCGCGCTCGACGTAGCGCCGCCCGGCGCGGCCCATGCGGCGAGCGGTCTCGGGATTCTCGATCAGGTAGTCGATCGCGGCGCCGAGCTCGGCGGCGCTCTCGAACCAGAGTCCGGCGCCGGCGTCCTGCGCGTGACGGCGCGTGACGGCGCAGCGACCGTGCACCAGCACCGGTCGCTCCTGCAGCCACGCCTCCATGAGCACGATCGAGAAGCTCTCGTTGACGGAGGGCTGCACCACCGCCAGCGCGCCGGCGATGGCGTCGCGCTTCTCGTCCTCCGCGAGGAAATCGAGGTCGACGATCGAGCTACCCGTACCGGGCGGGAGCGCGAGCTCGCCACTGCCGGCGAACACCAGCTTCACGTCCTCGCGTCGTCTGCACCCGGAGCTGGCGAAGAGCCGGGCCAGCCAGTTGGTGTTCTTGCCGTCCTCCTTGCGGCCGAAATAGAGGACGTAGGGGCCGCGAATGCCGTGCGCCGCGCGAAACCGCTCGCCGGAGGCCACGCGGGGCGCCAGGTCGAAGCCCATGCCCACCACGTGCTCGCGGGTTCCATCGAGCCCGTAGAGCCGCGCCGCCAGCTCTCCTTCGGGCGCGCTGTTGAAGAGGATGCGGCGCACGCTCTCGAAGAGGTTGCGCACGATCCGCAAGTACGCGTACGGCTCGTCGTGAAGGCAGGGGATGAGGACGCTCTTGTGCGGCGCGATCGCGGCCGCGGTGAGCGTCACGCCGAAGAGATAGGGCAGGAAGACCAGCGCATCGACGTCGTCGGCGTGGCGCGCGACGTGCGCCAGCAGGCCGTCCGAGTTGACGCTGTGACTCAGCCACTCGATCTCCTCGTCCAGGCTCAGCCCGAGCTGGTGATGGATGCGGTGCTGCAGATGGACGAAGAGCTCGAGGTTGCGTGGGTTGGTGCGGAAACGTCGCACCGTGAGATCGCCGACTCGAGTCGTGCCTTCCGGGAAATGATCGGCCCAGGAGTGGTGATCGAGCGCGCACGTGGTCCACACCTCGGCCTGGTAGCGGCTGCGCGGCAGATGGCGCAGGACCTCGAGAGCGAGCGTCTCGGCGCCGCCCACCAGCCCTTCCGCGAAACGCGGGATCACGAACGCGAGCTTCATCGGCGCTCGGGCTCGGCCCCCGGGCGCGGCGCGCCGGCAGCGGCGTCGGCCTCCAGCTCGCGCACGCGCTCGCGGAGGCGTCCCAGGTCGGCGATCAACACGCGCACCAAGTCGAGCACCGCGCGATTGAAGCTGGTTTGGCGCTCGAAGAAGGGATCGAGCTCGAAGGCCACGATGCGGCGCGTGAGCTTCTTGGCGCGCACCACGAGCGGCCCCACGAGGCGCCGATGCGAGGCGATCGGAGGCGACTCGGCGACGTTCCAGAGCCGAAGCATGCGGCGGTAGGCGTCGAAGAGCGCTTCATCCTCGGCACCCTGCTCGAGGGGGATGCGAAGCGCGTAGGCGTCCACCGCCACCAATCGCTCGGGCGCGGCGACGGCCGCTGCGTGGATGCGCGCGAGCCGCGCCAGCGCCTCCCCGGGATCGAGCCCGCGGGTGCCGATCGAGACCGGCGGCGCCGCCCCGTCGCTTCCGCTCACGCGCGCGCTCCGTTCGTGCCGCCGCGACGGCGCGGCGCGAGCTCCGCCAGGAAGCGCAGCAACTCCTCCGCGGTGCGCGCAGGCGCGTGGACGCGATGCACGTGGTCGCGGGCGCGGATCCCGATGGCCACGCCGAGTCGCGGCTCGGCGACCAGCGCCGCCAGTGTCGCGACCAGGTGATCGTGCTCGCGGGCGCCGAGGTCGATCTCGAGGCACGTGCCTTCGGGCAGCTCGCTCATCGCACCCAGGTCGCTCAGCAGCACCGGACGACCGCGCTCCATCGCCTCGAGCGCGGCAGCGGAGGTCTCGCCGCGATGAGGATAGCGAAGCGCCACGATCGCGTCGCAGGCCGCCATCCAGCTGGCGTAGCGCTCGGCGGGCACGCGCCCGGTGATGGTGATGGCGGCGCGCGCGGACGATGCCGCGACCCGCGCCTCGAGACCGGACCAGCTCGGCACCTCGCCCACGAAAACCAGGCGTGCGTGCGGCACCCGCGCCGCGATCGCCTCGAACGCGGCGAGCACCGCTTCCGGTCGCTTCATCGGTGTCTGGACGCCGAACGAGCCGATCCAGAACGCATCCTGGTCGACGCCGAGCTCGCGACGCGCGAGGCGCGCGTCGGGCGCGGGCGGCCGCGGCGCGATCGCCAAGGGGATCTCCGCGAGCGGGCCGGCGAATCCGAGCGCTCGCGCGCGGCGAGCGGCGTGCCGGCTGAACACCACGCCCGCGCTCGCCGCGGCGAGCAGACGCCCGAGACACGGCAGGCCGTAGTAGAGCACGTCGCCGCCGAACCCCTTGGCCACGAGCGCGGCGGCGCGCGCCCCCTCGCGACCGTGGCTCTGCGTGAGCGCGTCGGCGTAACCCTGCTCGTCGCCGCGTTCCAGGGTGGTGGCCATGACCAGGTGATGCAGCACCAGATCGTGCAACAGCGCCACGCCGCCGTGCGCGAGCACGTGTCGATAGGACTGCTCGTGGTGGAGGCTGTTGCCGAGCTGGTGCACGACGTGGGTGAACTCCAGATCCCGATCGACCGCCTCGAACAGCCGCCCGTCCTCGATCGCCACGCTCGCTCCCGGCGGCGACACGGCGGCTTCCTCGGGTGCGTCCACGAACGCAGTGACGTCGGCGTGCGCGGTGAGCGCGGGGAGCAGGTTCGCGGCGAACTCGGCGACCCCGGTCGGCGCCGGCGGAAGCGGCGTGAAGAGCGCGATTCGCGGTCGCGACTGGGCGCCTGGGTGTGCCGCGGCTGCAGCGGCGCGCGAGCGCCACGGCCGCTCGGGCGGAGAGGCGAGCTCGCGGTAGACCTCCGCCGTCGCCCGCGCCACCGCATCCCAGGTGAACTTGTCGGCCTGGCGGCGCCCCCGCGCGCTGAGCTCGGCGGCCCGCTCGCGGTTGCCCAGCACGCCGTCGAGCGCCGCGCGCATGGCGGCGGGATCGAGGGGATCGACGAGCTCGGCGGCGTCGCCGGCGATCTCCGGCATCGACGACACCGACGAGCAGATCACCGGCGTGCCGCAACGCATGGCCTCGAGCACCGGCAACCCGAAGCCCTCGTAGCGCGACGGGAAGACCAGGAGCGATGCGAGGTTGTAGAGGCGCACCTGGTCGTCGTCGGGAACGAAGCCCGTGAGCACCAGCTCGTCGCCGAGCCCCACCGCCTCGGCCATCGCGCGGACCCGACGGCGCTCGTCGTCGCTCAGCCGGCACACCACCACGAGCTTGTGGGTTCGACGCGCGGCGGCCGCGGAAAAAGCCTCGAAGAGCCGCTCGAAGTTCTTCCGGAAATCGTAGCCGCCGGTATAGAGCACGAAGCGCTCGCCGACGCCCCAGCGAGCACGGATCGAGCCGTCGGGATCGGGATTCTCGATCGGTCGGAAGCGCTCGTCGGCCGCCGCCCAGATCACGTGCACCCGCTCGGGAGGGATGTCGAGCGAGCGCACGAGATCGCGCTTGGTGCACTCGCTGATCGCGAGCAACCGATCCGCCCGCTTCAACCCGGCGAGGATGCGCTCGTACTCGAAGCGAAAGCGCGGCGAGGCGCCCGCGAGGTACTCGTGCGGGAAGAGGTGCGGGATGAGGTCGTAGACGGTCGCCACGACGCGTACGTGCGGGACGTCGAGCGGAACCCACACCTCCCACTCGAACGGCGACGTCGCGTGGTAGATCGGGCAATCCCGCTCGAGCGCGCGCGCGGCGACGCCCGCTTCCGTGGCCTTGCGATCGTGCTCGCGGCGCTCCTCGACGTCGCGCAGACGATCCCCTTCCACCAGGCTGACGCCGCGCTCCGAGCCCAAGCCGGCGACCAGCGCGTCCAGCGTGTCACCCGTCGGCAGCCAGCCGTTCACCAAGCCGAAGAGATCGACCCCGGGTTGCGAGGCGAGCGCCTGGACGTGGTTCCGCGTGTAGAACCCGATCCCCCGCGAACGGGAGGACCGTGTCTGCAGCGCCTGGAGATCGAACAGGACTCGCATCTCACGCGGTGGCGGCGGTGAGCACCGACTGGCTCCCGCCAGGCGGGGCGCCCGCGACGCGGCGGCCCCTCACGAGTCGGCTTGGGACGAACGCCCCTCGAGGTCCTCGACCCGCCGTTCGAGCGCCAATCGTTCCCGGTCGAGCTTCTGGAAGAGCAGGTCCATCCGATCCGCGAGGGCCTGCTCGCCGCCCTCGATCCGCGTGACCAGCTCGGCACGCTCCGCGGCGACGCGCTCGATGCGCTCCACGATCCGGCGATCGTTCGCCGCGAGCCGGTTGGTGGCGTCGTCGAGGTTCTTCGCGAGCGTGTTCGAGAAGTTCGTGAGGTTCGAGAAGAACGCCGTGATGGCCTGGAAGACCGGCAGGAAGAGCCCCATCACGCTCTTGCGCACCGCGAGCTTCGCCAGCACGATGATCCGCCCCACCACCGGCCGGTGCGAGCGCAAGGGAAAGAGCGGATCGAGCTGCCAGTGCTCGTTCAGGTACTTGAGATGGGGCGAGAAGATCGCCGGTGACGGCAGCTCGGCGAGGCCGCCCGCGGCCTCGGACGCACCACCCACCGTGCGCGGCGACTCCCACGGAGGCAGGTCCGCCTCGGGATGACGGCGACGGATCTCGTCGCGGATGCCGCGCACGATCCGCGCGACGTCCACGCCATCGCGTTCCAGCTCCCGCTCATCGGCCATCGCTGAGCTCGCTCGCAGCCGGCAGCGCGAACGTCACGATCCGGGTTCGAGCCGCGAGACGTCGATCGTCACCGCGAAGGACACCGCGTCGCCGAACGCACCCGCGCGCACCACCAGGGGCACGCGCACGGCCGTCTTGGAGACGCGCGTCGGTTGACCCCACGACACGATCTCGGCGGGTCCGTCGGCCCCCGCCGTCATCGGCGGCGTGAGCGGCGCCGGCGCGGGAGTGGCCAGGTGCAGCGGCGGCAACGTCGGAGGTGGGGTCGGAGCCTTCTCCGCCCAGCCGCCCGCCGCGACGGCCGGCGCAGGCTCGGGCGGCAGCTCGTCGTCCACGTAGACCACGTCCTCCGAGCCTTCGAGCTCGCTCTCGTCGACCACCTCGACGTCGTCGAACGAGTCGGCGTGGGCGGCGAGCGGCTCGCCGCGCGGCACCGGTGGCACCTCGAAGTCGTCGTGGAGTGGCTCGCGGCTGAGCGGCGGCAGCGCGGGCTCGTCGTGGAAATCGTCGAGGGTCGCGGGCTTCGGCGCGGGCGCGGCGGCTGCCGGCGCGGGAACGTCGAGTCGCGGCTTCGGCTGCGGCTTCGGCCCCGCGGGTTTGGCAGGCTTCTTGGGTCCCTCGTGGGTATCGCGCAGGTCCTTGAGGACCAGCTTGCAGACCGCGGTGAGGGTCTCGAGCACGCCGCGCTCGGAGATCGCCGCGGCTTCGAAATGCGACCAGCCCTGGGGATTGAGCGCGGCGTCGAGCTCCTTGATCGAGAGCAGATTGGGCAGGTCGCGCTTGTTGTACTGAAGCACGACCGGCAGCTCCGACATCTTGCGCCCTTGCTCCTCGAGGTTCGCCTCGAGGTTCTTGAGCGACTGGATGTTCGACTCCATCATGTCGCGCTGGCTGTCGGCGACGAACACCACGCCGTCCACGCCCTTGAGCACCACCTTGCGGGTGGCGTTGTAGAAGACCTGGCCGGGGACGGTGTAGATGTGGAACCGGGTCTTGAAGCCCCGGATCTCGCCGAGCTCGAGCGGCAAGAAGTCGAAGAAGAGCGTTCGATCGGTCTGGGTGTCGAGCGAGATCAGCTTGCCGCGCTGATCCGGTCGCATGCGCCGGTGGATGACCTCCAGATTGGTGGTCTTACCGGACAAGCCCGGCCCGTAATAGACGATCTTCGCGCTCAGTTCTTTCTTCGCGTAGTTGAAGAAGGCCATGAATCTTCCCTCGGCTGTCGACCGTTCGGCTCGGTCTCAGTTGCCGCCGGCGCCGTCGGTCATCTTGCCGGTGTCCTGTTTGCGCTGCACCAGCCGCTTGGCTTGGATGGCCAAGGCACTGGGCACGTTCTTCGAGCGCGAGATGTCCCGGACGTCCTTGTAGCTGAGCGTGTTGAGAAAGCGCATCGACTTGTCGAGCGGGGTCTTGGGGTTCACGGCGAGCGAACGCTTCACCTTGTAGCTCTTCGTCCACTCACGGCTGCGGGAGATCTCGGAGATGATCTCGCGGCTCGACGCGGCGCTGTTGGCCACCTGCGCGATCTCGTCCTCGGTGATGCGCGCGTTCTGAAGGACGTAGAGCGGGATGAGGCGGTTCGAGTCGCGCAGCAACAAGTTCCGCGCCTCGCGATTGCCGCGGATCGCCAGCACGATCTTCTCCGAGACCGCCATCTTCATCACGGTCTGGAAGAGCGTGAGGCGCTCGTCCTCGGAGAGCTCGTTGCCGCGATCCTCGCCGGTCAGCTCCGCGGCGAAGTTGAACTCGCGTCCCTCGAGGAAGCTGCGGAAGAGATCGGGGTTGAAGGCGTTCGCGTCGGCCCGCTCGTCCTCGTCGGTCCCGGTGAGCGGCCGACGCACGCGGCGCGTCGTGCCCGAAGCCGGATCGGGCTGCTCGACGTCCTCGGTCTCGGGTTCGTCGTCGATCGGCGCGGCGGCCTGCGGCTCGTCCTCGTCGACCGAGATCTTCACCTCCAGGCCCAAGATCTGGAGGATGCGGTCGACGGTGCCTTTGCGAACCTTCGAGTTCTCGAACAACGCCTCGATCACCGCGGGCGAGTTCAGCAAGTTCATGTTGCGGCGCCGCACCGTGTCGATGACGGCGTCGGTACCGTTGATCACCAGATAGTGGAACGCGTCGTCGCTGAGGTCGTTGTTCAGGATGAGCCGACCGAGGAACGGGGCGTGGGTCGCGAACTCCTTGGCGAGGAAGTCGAGGATGACCGACTCGAGGCGACGCGTCTTGTAGGCGTCGTCGACGACGTTGGGCGCGATCTTGCGCAAGCGATCGAGCGCCTCCGCCGCCTCGCTCCCAGGCGCCGAGCACGCCAGGATGAAGAGTCCCTTCACCTGCCATTCGGGCGGATGCCCGGAAAAGCCATCGAGAAAGGCGCGCCGGGCGAATGGCCTCGCGTCCGGCCCGACGAGGACCTTGAGCTCTTCGTCGATCTCGATCGGGATCGTCTGGGGCACGCGCCCTACTCCTCTTCCTCTTCCGGACGACGCGCGGCGGCGATGATCTTCTCGGCGATGTGACCCGGCACCTCGTCGTAGTGCGAGAACTCCAGCGTGAAATCGCCACGATCGCCCGTGAGGCTCTTCAAGTCGGCGGCGTAGCGCAGCACCTCGGCGTAAGGAGCGGTGGCCTTGATCGTCTGCATCCCGCCGCCCGCGTCCATGCCCACGACCCGACCGCGGCGACGGATGATGTCGCCGTTGACGTCACCCATGCAATCGTCCGGGACGTTGATCTCGAGGTGCACGACCGGTTCGAGCAACACCGGCGAGCACTGCAGGAATCCCTTCTTGAAGCCCTTCGAGGCGGCGATCTGGAACGCCATGTCCGACGAGTCGACGTCGTGGTACGAGCCGTCGAACAGCGTCACCTTCACGTCCACGACCGGATAGCCCGCCAGCACACCGCGCGCCATGGCGTCGCGAACGCCCTTCTCGCAGGAAGGGATGTACTGGCGCGGCACCACGCCGCCCACGATCTTGTCGACGAACTCGAACCCGCCGCCGCGCGGCAGCGGCTCGATCTCGAGCCAGGCGTCGCCGTATTGGCCGCGTCCACCGGTCTGGCGCTTGTGCCTGCCCTGCACCTGGGTGCGACCGCGGATGGTCTCGCGGTACGGCACCTTCGGCTCCTTGAGCTCGACCGAGACGCCGAACTTGCGTCGGATCTTCTCGACCGTCACCTCGACGTGCGCCTGCCCGAGGCCCGAGAGCAAGGTCTCGGACGTCTGCGGGTCCCGACCCACGCGGATGAACGGGTCTTCCTCGCGCAGCCGATGCAACGCCGTGGCGAGCTTGTCCTCGTCGCCGCGCGACGCGGCCTGCACCGCGAACGTCACCGCCGCGGGGTACTCCTTGAGCGGCGGGTAGAGGATGGGATGCTTCTCGTCACACAGCGTGTCGCCGGTGAGCGTTTCCTTGAGCTTGGCGACGGCCACGATCGTGCCGGGCCCCGCCGAGTCCACCGCCACCTGTTTCTTCCCTTCCAGCACGAAGAGATGCCCGAAGCGCTCGCGCGCCTCGCGCGTCGAGTTGTAGAAGCTGGAATCGGGGCGCAGTGTGCCGGAGATGACGCGGAAGACGCTCAGCCGGCCGGCGAACGGATCCGCGATGGTCTTCACGACCCGCGCGGAGAACGGCGCCGTGGGATCGGCGGTGCGCACGATCTCCGCGCCCGTCTTGGGGTCCTTGCCCACCACCGCCGCGTGCTCGGTGGGTGGCGGCACGGCGCGGTTGATGAGGTCCATGAGCACTTCCATGCCCACGCCTCGCAGTCCCGAGCCGGCGACCATCGGCACGAGGTTGCCCGCGCGCACCGCGGCGTCGAACGCGTGCTCGACGTCGTCGTCGCTCAGATGCTCGTCCTCGAGATAACGCTCGAGCAGCGCATCGTCGGTTTCCGCCACCGCCTCGACCAGCGCCTTGCGACCTGCGTCCACCGCCGCACGCACGTCCGCGGGAAGCTCCGCTTCCTTGGCTTCGCCGCCGTCGGTCAGGGCGCCGAGGTACGCGCGCGCGTGAAGCAGGTCGGCCACCCCGCCGATGGTGCCGCCGGCCATGAGCGGAACGCTCACCGGCACGAGGCGCTTGCCGAAGCGCTCGCCGGCCTCGCCCACCAGGGCGTCGAGATCCGCGCGTTCCCGGTCCATCTTGGAGGCGAACACCACCAGCGGCAGCCCGAGCTCGCGGGCGCGCGCCGCGAGCCGCTCGCTCTGGATGCGGATCCCACCTTGCCCGTCCAGGACCAGCACGGCCGCGTCGGCGGCCTCGAGGCAGGTGTACGAGTCCGCCAGGAACACGCTGGTTCCCGGCGTGTCGACGATCGTGACGTCGAGCCCCTTCCAGCGGTAGTTGCCGAACGCGCTCGAGATGCTCGCGTGACGCTTGATCTCTTCGGGCTCGAAGTCGAGGACGGCGGTACCGTCCTCGACGCGACCCAACCGATCGATCGCCTTGGCGCGAAAGAGAATGGACTCTGCGAGGGTCGTCTTCCCCGTGCCCACCTGGCCGATCAACGCGACATTCCGAACCTTCTGAGATTCCAAGAAGGGCCCCCTTCGAGAACCCGCTCGTTCGCCTTGCTCCGGCGCTGCTCACGGCAGCGCGGAGCCCGTCGGAACCTACCGTAAGAAACGGCTGGAAAGCAACGAATCTCTTCCGAAATCCGCCATGAACGCGCGTGCTGGCCGGGGGTGGTCGCGGGGGCGACGCGGCGGCCCGCGCGGAGGGCCGCGGCCGCGCGGCGAGGCCCCCCGGGCTCGCTCCGCTCGGCTGGGGCGCCCGGGCTTGGCGCGCCTTCCGGCCGATCACCCGCTCACTGGTTGCGCTCGTGCAGAATGCGCAGGCCCGTGAGGGTCAGCAGCTCGTCGACCTCTTCGATGGTCTCGGTCTCGCTCGCCACCAGCGGCGCGATCCCGCCCGTCGCGATGACCGCGGGCTTCTCGCCGCCCATCTCCTGGATGATGCGCCGGACCAGCGCGTCCACCAGCCCGGCGTAGCCGAAGATCAGCCCCGATTGCATCGAGTGCACGGTGGTCTTGCCGATCGCGGAGCGGGGACGCAGCAGCTCGACGCGCGGCAGCTTGGACGCGTGCTGGAAGAGCGCTTCGGTCGAGATGCCGAGGCCTGGCGCGATCGCCCCCCCCAGATACTCGCCGCGCCCCGACACCACGTCGAAGGTCGTGGCGGTGCCGAAGTCCACGACGATGCACGCGCGCTTCACCTTCTCGTAGGCGGCGACCGAGTTCACGATTCGATCGGCGCCCACCTCGCGCGGGCTGTCGTAGAGGATCGCCATGCCGGTGCGAATCCCGGGCCCGACGAACTGCGGCTCGAGCCGAAAGAACTTCCGCGCCACCTCGGTCACGGTCGGGATCATGGGCGGCACCACGCACGACACCATGCACGCGGTGACGTCTCGCTCCGGCACGCGCTCGTGGGCGTAGAGCTCGTGGATCAAGATCCCGTACTCGTCGCTGGTGCGACTCTTGTCGGTGGTGAGCCGCCAGCTCTGCACCAGGCGCTCGCCGTCGAAGAGCCCGAGCACGATGTTGGTGTTGCCCACGTCCACGACCATCAACATGGCGACGCTCCTTCCGCGGCGAACGCGGTGATTTCCCCCGAGTGCAACGCGATGCGCTCGCCGTCCTCGAGCTCCACCGTGAGCGCGCCGTCGGGGCCGACGCCGAGCGCCCTGCCGACGAAGCGGCGCGCGCCGAGGTCCACCTCGACGCGCCGCCCGCGCACGGCGCTGGTCGCCTCGATCTCGGGGAGGAAGGGCTCGAGCCCCGCCGCGGCGAAACGATCATAGGCGGGCTCGAAGTGATTCAGGAAGGCCGCCAGCACGTGCGCCCGTCGAAACGGTCGACCGCCCGCCTCGATGCGCAAGCTGGTGGCGAGCTCGCGCAGCTCGGGGGGGAAATCGTCGACCACCGCGTTGACGTTGAGACCGACGCCGACCACGACGTGATGCACTTGATCCAGCTCGGCGCTGAGCTCGGTGAGAATGCCGGCGAGCTTGCGGGGTCCACAATAGAGATCGTTCGGCCACTTGATGCCCGGCGCGAACCCGGCGACCTCGGTCACGGCGCGCGCCAGCGCGAGCCCGGCCACGAGCGTCACCGGTCCCACCTGGTGCGTCGCGATCGCGGGCCTCAGCACCAGCGAAAGGTAGAGGTTGAGCCCCGCCGGCGAATGCCAGGTGCGACCGCGCCGCCCGCGCCCCGCGGTCTGGGTCTCCGCGACCACGACGGTGCCCTCGGGATGGCCAGCTCGCGCCCGCGCCGTGGCGGTGTCCATCGTGGACTCGAGGAGCGCGTAGCACTCGAGGTGCTGGCCGAAGCGGCGCGTGGTGAGCGCCGGGGCCACCAGCTCCGGTCGCAGCCGATCCTCGATGGTCACGAGGCGGTACCCATGGCCGCTGAGCGCCTCGATGGCGCAACCGCCGCGACGCAGGCTCGCGATCGCCTTCCACACCGCAGCGCGCGAGACGCCGAGCGAGCGCGCCAGCGATTCACCGGAGACCCGCCCCGCGCCGGCTCGTTCGAGCGCCGCGAGCACCCGCGCCGCGGTGGACCAGGTCGCCTCGCCGGCCTCCGGCGCCTCCGAGGCGTCGCGCGCGCGACCGAGCCCCATCGCACCCGCTCGTTTCCACCGCTCAGGATCGCGTTTCCCGCGCGACCACCAGGTGCACGTCCGCCCACGGCGCCGAGTGGGTGAGCGCACCGACGCTGATCCGGTCGACGCCGGTGGCCGCGACCGCGGCGACACGCTCGAGGCTCATGCCACCCGAAGCCTCCAGCAGCGCGCGGCCCGCCGTGCGCCGCACGGCCTCGCCGAGCCCCGCGAGATCGAAGTTGTCGAGCAGGATCCAATCGGGGATCGGATCGAACGCGAGCGCCTGGTCGAGCTCGTCGAGATTCCGCACCTCGATCTCGATCGGCCGCGGCGCGCCGCTCGCCTGGATGCGGCCCAGCGCCGCGGCGATCCCGCCGGCCGCGTCGATGTGATTGTTCTTGATGAGCACGGCGTCGAAGAGACCGATGCGGTGATTGCGGCCGCCACCCATCCGCACCGCGTACTTGGCGAGCATGCGCAGCCCGGGCAGCGTCTTGCGGGTATCGACCACGTGGGCGCGCGTGCCCGCGACGGCGTCGGCGAAACGCCGCGTGAGCGTGGCGATGCCGCTCAGGTGGCCGAGCAGATTCAGCGCCACGCGCTCGCCGGCCAGCAGCGTGCCGAACGAGCCCGCGATCCGCGCCAGCTCGGCGCCGCGCTCGACGCGATCGCCGTCGGCTGCGCGCAGACTCACCTCCACCGACGGCTCGAGGAGCGCGAACACGCGCGTGGCGGCGCTCAGCCCGGCGACCACCAGCGGCTGCTGGGCTTCGATCACCGCTTTGCCGGGGATGCGATCGACGCCCACGCCGAGCGTCGTGCAATCGCCTGCTCCCAGGTCCTCCGCCAGCGCCCGGCGCAAGAGCGCGTCGAGCTCCGCGGGATCGAGCCCGAGCTCCATCACAGCCCCGACTCGTCGAGGGTTCGCACCATGGCCTCGATGCGGCCGATGCGTTCCTCGGCGTGCGCCAGCCCGGCGCGCTCCTTCTCGACCACGTCCTCCGGAGCCCGCGCCACGAAGCCCTCGTTGCCGAGCTTCTTGGCGTGGTGCTCGTGGTCCACGCGCGCCTTCGCCAGGTCCTTCGTCAGCCGCTCGCGGATCGCGGCGATGTCCGCGCCCTCGCCGATGCCGACGTGCACCGTGATCGCGCCGACCACCGAGGTGACCGCCCCCGCAGGACGCTCGCCCGAAGGCACGATCTCGAGGGTGCGCACCGCCACCGAGCGCTCGAGCACCTGGGCGTCGCGCGCGAGCCGCTGCGCGCGCTCGACGTCGTGGGTGACGATGCGCACGTCGGTGGCCTCGCGCGGCGACACGCCGAGCTGGGCGCGCACGTCCCGGATGCGCGTCACGATCTCGATCCAGCTCGCCATCGTGGCCTCGGCGGCGCGATCGACGTGCGCGGGCTCGACGCGCGGCAGCTGCGCCGTGGCGAGCAAGCCCTCGGTGCCCGGCATCCCCGACCACAGCTCCTCGGTGATGAACGGGATGAAGGGATGCGCGAGCTTGAGGACGTCGCCGAGCACCCGCGCCAGCACCGCGCGCACGGTGGCGCGGCGCGCGGGATCGGCGTCGGCGCCGAGGTCGTGCTTGGCGAGCTCGATGTACCAATCGCAGAGCTCGGACCAGACGAACGAGTGCACGCGGAGCGCGGCGTCGTTGAAGCGATAGGCGTCGAGCGATTCGCGGATGGTCGCGGTCGCGTCCTGCAGCCGCGACAGGATCCAGCGATCGGCGAGCGCCAGCCGCGCGCCGCTTCCCTCGACCGAGAGCTCGCCGGCGTCCTGGATGTGCATGAAGCAGAAGCGCGCGGCGTTCCAGAGCTTGTTCATGAAGTGCCGGAAGCCCTCGATCCGTTCCTCGGCGAGCTTGATGTCGCGCCCCTGCGCCGCCAGCGCCAACAACGTGAAGCGCAGCGCGTCGGTGCCGAAACGCTCCATGACCTCCAGCGGATCGACGACGTTGCCCTTCGACTTGCTCATCTTCTGGCCTTCGGCGTCCCGCACCAGCGCGTGGATGTAGACGTCGCCGAAGGGCGGCTCCCCCATGAAGTGGATGCCCATCATCATCATGCGGGCGACCCAGAAGAAGAGGATGTCGAAGCCGGTCACCAGCACACTGGTGGGATAGTACGTGGCGAGATCGGTGGTGCGATCGGGCCAACCGAGCGTCGAGAACGGCCACAGCGCCGAGCTGAACCAGGTGTCGAGGACGTCGGTCTCGCGCGTCAGCTCGCCGCCGCCGCACTTCCCGCACGCGGTGGGGTCCTCGCGCGCCACGATCAGCTCGCCGCAGGCACCACACGTCCACGCGGGGATCTGGTGCCCCCACCAGATCTGGCGCGAGATGCACCAGTCGCGGATGTTCTCCATCCAGTCGTAGTAGGTCTTCTCCCACTGCGACGGAATGATCCGCGTACGCCCCTCGCGCACCGCCGCCAGCGCCTTCTCCGCCAGCGGGGCGGTCTTCACGAACCATTGCTTGGAGATCATCGGCTCGACGACGGTCTTGCAGCGGTAGCAGACGCCGACGCCGAGCTTGTAGTCCTCGACGCGATCCAGCACGCCCGCGGCCTCGAGGTCGGCGACGATGCGCTTGCGGCACTCGTTGCGATCGAGCCCGGCGTAGTCACCGGCCGCGGCGGTCATGCGCGCGTCGAGCCCCATCACCTGGATGCGCTCGAGACCGTGCCTGAGCCCCAGCTCGAAGTCGGCGAAGTCGTGGGCGGGCGTGACCTTCACGGCGCCGGTGCCGAACTCGCGGCTCACCACCGGATCGGCCACGATCGGGATGCGACGGCCGACGATCGGCAGCACCAGCTCGGCACCGATGCGCGCGACGTAGCGCTCGTCCTCGGGATGGACCGCGACCGCCGTGTCGCCGAGCATCGTCTCCGGCCGCGTCGTCGCCACCACCACGGCGCCGCTGCCGTCCGCGTACGGGTAGGCGAGGTGCCAGAGATGGCCGGGGCGCTCCTCGCGCTCGACCTCCAGATCGCTGAGCGCGGTCCGGCAACGCGGGCACCAGTTGATGATGTAGTCGCCCTTGTAGACGAGGCCTTCCTCGAAGAGCCGCACGAAGACCTCGCGCACCGCCCTCGACAGCCCCTCGTCCATGGTGAAGCGCTCGCGCGTGAAGTCGCACGACGCTCCCAGCCGCTTGAGCTGCGCCAGGATGCGCCCGCCGGATTCGGCCTTCCACGTCCACACCCGCTGCACGAACGCCTCGCGACCCAGCGCCTCGCGGTTCTTGCCCTCCTGCGCGAGCTGCCGCTCGACGACGTTTTGCGTGGCGATGCCCGCGTGGTCGGTGCCCGGCACCCACAGCACGTTGCGGCCGTCCATGCGGCGATACCGCACCAGCACGTCCTGGAGCGTGTTGTTGAGCGCGTGACCGATGTGCAAGGAGCCGGTCACGTTGGGCGGCGGGATCACGATCGAGAACGGCGCGCCGCCCTGCTCAGGATCGGCGCGGAACGCTTGGGCTTCCTCCCACGCGCGGACCCAGCGGTCCTCGACCGCGTGGGGCTCGTAGGCCTTGGCGAGGGTCTTCGGGCTCATGGTCTTCGTTGCTTTCGCGCGTCCACCCGCGCCGAAGCGTGCGCCGCGCTGGCTTCCGTGCGCGTGGACGAATGGGCGCCGCGAGCGCCCTGGGAATCGCCGAAAACTATCCCGGACCGAGCGGCGCGTCAGCTTCGCAAGCGGACGCGGCCGGCCCGCTCGCGATGCGGCGCCGCGCCGGCCGCGGCGCTCACCCGCGCGCGGCCTTGCGAATGCGCGCGATCTCTTCCTCGACGCGCTTCTCCGCCGTTTCCAGGGCGACGCGACGCGCGATGCGCTCGACGAGCTGGTGGGCGACCTTGCGCACGGCGTCGGCCATGTCCGGTCGGATCTTCTGCAGCACGCGCAGCAACTCCTCTTCCGTGGCATGAGCGGCGCTGCGCACCAGCGCCTCGATCGATTCGTCGGATCCCGGCGCGCCGGTTGGCTTCGATCGCAGCGTCGAGGCGGTGTGTTGCGCGCCGGCGGATCCCGTGCTCGGCCCGGTGGGTCCGGTGTCGCGGGCACGCACGCCGCCGATCGGCGTGACCGTCGCTGCGGCGGGTTTCGCACCGCCGGGCGCACCCGCGCGCACCTTCTCGCGCAGGTCCGCCAGCTCGTCGCGGCTCATCATCATGGTCTGGTAGTTGGCGATCTCCTCGTCGCCGCTCGCCTCGCCCGACTTCTTCGCCCGCAGCTGGGCGTCGAGCTCGTCCTTCGACATCATCAGCGTGTGACTGGTCTCCGCCTTCGCCTCCGGCTTGGGCTCGTCGCGGGACGCGCGCGCCGCGACACCCATCGTGCTGCGCAGCGCCTGGAGATCGTCGCGGCTGACGACCACGGTGCGATCGCCGCCGGTGCCGAAGCCGATCTCCTCCGCCAGCTCCTCGGCCCGCGACTTGAGTCCCTTGGGGCGTCTGGCGGCGACCGAGTCACCGCGGTCCAGCTCGCCGGCCAGATCGAAGAAGTCGCCGCCACCGCCGAGCGCGTCCACGACCTCGGCCGATTCCGGCCCGTCCTCGCCGCCGGCGGCTCCCCGCGCGGCGCGCGGCGCCGAGGTGGTGAGCTCCATCTCGGGCCCATCGTCCGCGACTCCGGGCGGAAGCGATCCGGTCCCCGGCTCGCGCATCAGCCGGTAGATCTGGTCGATCAGCTCCTTGGAGCGAAACGGCCGGCCCACGATGCCGTCGATCCCACCGCCGCGCACCGCCGCCTCGAGCGACGCGACGTCGTCGCCCATGAGCAGGTTCGGGATGCCCGCGGTGACCGGTTGACGGCGCAGCTCGCGCAACAGCTCCGCACCGCTTCGGTCCGGCAGCTGCGCCGCCGCCAGCACCAGCGATGGCTCGTCCTCGGCGACGCGTTCCAGCGCCGCCGCGGCGGTCGCGACCGTCACGACCTCGAAGAACTCCGCGTGCAGCGTGAGCTCCAGCGTACGCTGGCTGTTCTCGTCCGCGTCGACCAGCAGGATCTTTCCGGCCACGTACGCCTCCTCGGGATTCGCGGCGTAGCGTTACCACACCCCTCGCCGAGGCGTCAATTTTCACCGCATTCTTGGGCACTTACGGAGAGTGATCGAGGGCCACGCCGAGCCCCTGGGCGGGTGGATCGAGCTGGGTCGTGGCAAACCACAGCTGTCGCGCACCGAGCTTGCCGAGGAGCCACGGCTCGCGCTCGTCGGCGCCGATCGTGAGCGTGAGCGGGGGCGACTCGGCCAGCACGGGGTTGTACGGCGACGACGTCCAGACGCCGCCGTCGTACGAGGCCGCTTCGCCGATCGAGAAGTCGTTCTCCGCCATGCCTTCGAACCACAACCGAAAGACGGTCCGCCCCGTCGCCGTCTGCTCGATCGCGAGCGCCGGCGCCGCGATTCGCGCCTCGTTCCAGGTGCCAGCCTCGCCTCGTTCGAGGATCGCGCCGCCGCCGTCGGGACCCACCCTCGTCCAGGCGATGCCGTCGGCCGACACCGCGATCCCGAGCGCCACGCCGTCGCCCACCTCGTACGCCATCCAGAGACGTCCGTCGGGCGCCTCGGCCACGGCAGGCGCGCGCACCGAGCCGCGCTCCCACGCTTCGGCGGCGACCAGCACGGGCGTGCGCGGCTCCTTGCTCCAACGCACGCCGTCGGCGGAGACCGCGCGACCGATGCCGGCGCCGTCGCCGCCCGTGTACCAAGCCTCGAAGCGGCCCGCTCGCTCGATCGCCGAGAGGCCGCGGACGCGGCCTTGCTCCCAACCCTCGGTGGCGCGCAGCACCGAGCTCGCGCGCTCCCACGCGAGACCACCGGGCGCCGCGTACGCGCGACCGATGGCGCCCGTCGCGTCGCTCGCGAAGTAGAGCGCGGTGCCACCGTCGGCGAGCTCGAGCGCGCACGGGTCGTGAAGCTGGTCGCCGAGCGGCGCGGCCAGGCTCACCGCCTGGATCCCGAGCGCGTTCGAGCGATCGGGCAGCTGATCGAGCTTCTGCCACGCATCCGTACCGGTGAAATCGATCCCTTCGCTCGCCTCGCCGAACTTGTTCGCACCGCAGCCCGCCAGCGCCACGAGAATCGGCACCAGCCACCGTGCGCGCGTGCGAGACGGAAGGCGAGCGACGCGACCCGCGAGGACGAAGCTCATGGCACCAGCGCTCAGAAGTGGATGGTGAGCACGGCGCCCGCCACCCACCGATCGCCGCCGAACACGAGATCGCCGACGGGATCGGTGGGGTCGGTCTTGTCCGCCGTGCGGCGCGCGAAGTCGAAGTACTGACCGTGGACGTCGAGATCGGCATCGTGAAGCAGGATTCCCCACGGGTCGCGAAACCGAAAGCCGAGCCCCGCGGAAACGACGTGCTTGTCCGAGTCGAGAAGATTCTGCACGCCGAGCGGCCGCGGCGTGGGCGTGGGCTCGTAGCCGTAGCCGACGCGGATCGCGACGAGACCCAGCGGCGCCTCGGGCGGACGCCACTCGATGCCCACGCGCGGCGTGACGACGTCGTGGAAATCCGGATCGATGGGCGCGCGAATGGTCGGTACCGGTAGCAGCGCGCCCAGCGCCCCGCCCACCTTCACCACACCGCGCACTCCCGGATCCTCGGCGGCGCCCCAGTTCCACCACGTGAGGTCGGCGCTCACCGTGACCTCGCTGGTGGGATCCCAGGCCACGCCGGCGGCGACCTGCTGGGGCGTGTAGTAGAAGGTCTGATCGACCAGCAACAGGATGTCGGCGCCGAGCGACGACTCGGGCACCACCAGCAGCGCGATGCTCGCCGGGATCCGCAGCGGGAAGTTGGTCTCGCCGCGATAGGCCAAGCCGATCCGCCACGCCTCGGCGGGTCGCCACCGCACTCCCGCCGAAGGAAAGAAGCGCGAGCCGATCGCGATGGTGCCCGAGCCACCCGCTCCTTGGGGAAACGCCGTCGCCTCGACGGAGACGTCCCCACCGAGCTCGGCGCCGAGCGAGAAGCCCGCGCCGAAGTCGAGCCCGGGAACGATCTCGACCCCACTGGTGAAGAGGATCTCCGCGCGCTGCGTGCGGTTGAACAGCAAGACGTAGTTGGGCTGCAGCGGTTCGAGGGAGCTGGCGCGGATCACGCCCTCGTTCGGCAGCAGGAAGCCGAACGAAAGGCCGACGCCCCGTCCGCCCATCTGGCCGCTGGCGGAGAACCCCGCCACCAGCGCGCCCAGCTTCGTCTCCCGCAGCTCCAACGCCTCGCCGTTGAGCGACAGGTCCGAGAACGTCTGCAGATAACCGAGGCCGAGCCGCACGTCGGAGCCGCCGACCACGCCTGCCGGGTTGTAGTAGCTCGCTTCGAAACCATCCGCGAGCGCGGTGTAGGCGTTGCCGAGCGCCGCGGCACGCGAGCCGTAGCCGAAGAGATCGAACGGATGTGCCCACGCCGGAGCGGCCGACGCGCTCACGCACGCCCACGCAACGAGCACCCGCACGACGACGCCGAGCGGATTCGCCCACCCTGCCGCTCGCCGCGCGCTCATGGGAAGGTCACCCGCAACGCGATGCCGTACACACCCAGCCAGCCGCGCCCCGTGACCGTGACGTCGGTGTCCGTGGGCGACAGCGACGCCGGGACGAACCGCCGCTCGCTGGCGAGCACGTGCGCCTGCGCGTAGGTCTCGATCTCGAGCCGCGGGTCGTCGGGCTCGAGCCACGGCTCACCGACCACCCAGTCGAGCCCGAGCGTCACCACGTGCCGGGCGTTGAAGAAGAGCAGCGGGTCGTCCGCGGGGTCGCCCGGCGACGGCTCGTACGCGTAGCCGAGCCGCAGCACGAAGGGCCAACCCGCGTCCGAGGCGCGGAAATCGCGTTCCAGACCCAGACGCGGCGAGACCGTGTCCGAGACCCGCGGATCGGGCACCGGCGATTCCAGGACCGCGAGGCTCGGGTCGGGCAGCAAGCCGTCGAGGCCGACCACGGCCACGCGAATGCGCGGCGACGGCAGCTCCGACCAGCGCTCCCACGCCAGATCGGTGGTGAGCGACCAGCCCGGCGCCGGTCGCCACGCGGCACCGGCGACCAGCTCGCGCGGCACGAAGAACGTCTGGCTGCTCAGCTCCAACATCGCGGGAAAGCCGAGATCGAAATCCGCCGGTAGCGCGAAGTCCTCCTTGAAGCTGTCGCGGTACACGAGGCCGAACGACCAAGCGTCGAGGGCTGGCGAGATCGCCGTGCCGTCGAGCTCCAAGCCGATCCGCGGCATGTAGTCGCCGAGGAGCTCGAGGTCGGTCGAGAGCTCGAAGCTCCCGGTGCGCCCCACCGCCCCGCTCACCGAGTTCGGGGAGTCGAGCAAGTGGATCTCGAGCCCGGCGCCGATCCGGAACCCGGGGACGATGCGGATGCCGAGCGCCGTGGCGATGATCGCGCGCTCGGTCGCGTTCTGATACGGGAGGAAGAAAGGCTCGCCGAGACCCGGCAGCTCGATGCGGATGACGCGGGCGTCGTCGGTCGGCAGGTGCAGCACGAAGCCGAAGAAGAGCCGATCCGCGAGCGGCCCCCCCAGCGGGATCGGCGTCGCGACGCCCGTGGACACACCCACGTTCGGGTCCTCGACGCTGCCGGCCACCCCCGCTTCCAGATCCTCGGTGAAGAGCGCCACGCTCGCGAAGAGGCTCAGCGAATCGGAGTGCGCGAGCGCCGCCGGGTTGTAGAAGGTCGACTCCGGGCCTCGGCACGCCGCCGTCAGCGCGCCGGCCAATGCCGGGCCGCGACCGCCCGAGCCGTAGAGATCCTCGACGCTGGCGCGTGCGGGACGCGACGCGACGAGCAGCACGCCCACGAGCGCGAGCGCCGCACCCTGACGAGCACCGGCGCGCTGCGAGCGCGCGGTCACGGCCGTCCCTCGCCATCGACGTGCGTGGAGAGAGCCTCGAACGCCATCGGTGGCGTGGGTGCGAGCGAGCGGTGCGCGAGCGTCCACGCGTAGGCGATCGCGCACAGCCAGAAGAGCGCTCCCACGTTGATCGCCAGAGCGACGGGGCCGAACGCCTGCGCACCCGGCTCGCGACCGGCCACTCGCGCGACCAGCGCCGTCACCGCGGCGACCAGCACCGCCGCCCCGCCCGCGAGCGCGGCGCGTCCGTACCAGTCCATCGCCGGGCTCGCGGGCGTGCCGGCATGACTCGCCGTCACCCAACGCCGCGCCAGCGGCTCGTACCACGGCACGGCCACCGTGCGAAACGACGTGCTCGTGAACACCAGCGCGAACGCCAGCACGAACGCCGCGCCGGTCACGGCGCGAAACGACGCCGGCGAGAGCGCGCGCCGCTCGCTCACAGCCCGCGCTCCGCGACCAGCACCAGTCCCGACACCGTCTGGAACCACACCAGCGCCGCGACGGTGAGCCCGAGCACCGCATAGAGCGGCCGCCACGCGACGTCCACCCGCGGATCGAAGCGCTGGCGAAGCCACGCATACGCCAGCGTCACGGCGAGTCCGAGGGCCGCGAAGTTCTCCTTGATGTCGAAGAGATTCGACGCCCACGGCGCCCAGCGATCGAAGACCGCCGCGCGCACGTAGATCCGGTACGCCGGATAGACGACGGCCCCCAGCAAGAAGGTCGCCAGGTACGCGATCAGCTGGATGCGGACGTAGAGCTTCTCGAGACCGGCGCGCCCGAACCGGCCGCGCAGATAGCCGATCACCAGGATCGCGTCGTGGGTGGTCGACCCGAGCAACGCGATCGCCGCCAGCGCGTGCGCCACCAGCAATGCCGGCGCGGCGCTTTCGAGCCACACACCGCCCGTGCGCGGCACGGGTGCGTACGGGTACGACCACGTCTCGGCGGCGAGTGAATTCACCGGGGGCGAGTCAGGGTGCGTGTCGCGTGAGGTTGGTTCGGGCGCTGGGCGAGACGATCGCTGCTGCCGCGGGCCAGCGAGCACGGGCGCGATCGAGCGCGGTCGCCTGGGCGCGGCGGGACGTTACACGATGGCACCCTGGGGCGCAACCCATCGCTCACCCATCGCGAGTCGCGCGGGGTCGGGCGCGACCGGCGCAGACCGTCGGTTTCGCGGCGTGCGCGCGCCTCGCTCGCTCGCGGCAGCGCGTACACTTCGTCCCGATGGACCTCCCGCCCCGGTTCCGCGCTCGCGGACGAGCCCGTGCCACGTCATCGACGAGCTTGCCGCTCGGCCCGCCGATCGCGGGCAACGAGGTCACGCTGCTCGCCGATGCGGCCCACACCTTCCCGAGCATGCTCGCGGCCATCGCGGCGGCCACGCACCACGTGCACGTCGAGACCTACCGAATCCAGAGCGACGAGACCGGCTGGAGGTTCGCGCACGCGCTGGCCGCCAAGGCGCGCGCGGGAGTCGAGGTGCGGGTCCTCGCCGACGCCGTCGGCTCGATCTTCGCCAGCGCGTCGCTGGTGCGCGCGATCCAGGACGCCGGCGGCCACTTCTCGTTCTACCGGCCGCTCACCCTGGGACACGCACCCCGCTTCTGGCACCGCCGTGACCACCGCAAGATCCTGGTGGTCGACGGACGCGTCGCCTTCGTGGGCGGGTCGAATCTGTGCGACGAGCACCAACCCCTCGCGCCCGGCGGACCCGAGTGGCGCGATACCAACCTGCGCGTGGAAGGGCCGGCCGTTCGCGAGATCGCCAAGATCTTCCGACGCGACTGGTGGTCCGCAATGGGCGAGCAGCTCGCGGCCCAGCGCTATCTGCCGCACACCGACGCGCTCGCGGGCGGCGACCACACGGTGGTGGCACTCGCCAACCGCGAGTGGCGCAAGCGCCACACGATCCGGCGCGGCTACCTCACGGCGTTCCATCGCGCGGAGCGCTCCATCCACCTGACGCAGGCTTATTTCATCCCGGACCGCGGCATCCAACGCGCGCTCTTCGCCGCGGTGCGGCGAGGCGTGGACGTCCACGTGCTGCTCGGCGGCGTGAGCGACGTGCCGGCGGTCCAGCACGCCACCCGTCACCTCTACGGCCGGCTGCTCGCGCACGGCATCCGCATCCACGAATGGCCGGGGCGCGTCCTGCACGCGAAGACGGTGTGCGTGGACGGCCTGTGGTCCGTGGTCGGCTCGTACAACCTCGATCACCGCAGCTTTCGGCACAACCTGGAGGTGGTCGTGGCGGTGCGGGGCGAGTCGCTGGGGCGCGCGATGGACGAGCTCTTCCACCACGACGTCGGCATGAGCCGCGAGGTGACGCTCGCGCGCTGGAACGAACGCTCCTGGTGGCAACGCCTGCAGGGCCGCTTCTGGTTCGCGCTGCGGCATTGGCTCTGAACCCGCGGCCTTGCGTCGCGCCCGCCCTGCGGGGTGGCGGCGCGCGGGGGTCTCGATGCGCCCTTCGCCACGCGGTTTCGGTTGACGGGGGTGGAGGTGGATGCTAGCCATGCGAGCGTTCGCGCTCCGAGCCGTCGTCGCGACCCGCGCGCGGCGCCCGAGCGACTCGGGCCCGAGCGAGAACGAGCGGAGCATCCCAGGTGCGCGTGGTCGCGGGATCGGCACGCGGACGTCGGCTCCGGTCGAGCGACCGGCCCGGCTTGAGACCCACCCTGGACCGAGTTCGCGAGGCGCTGTTCTCGATTCTCGGTGACCTCGAGGGGAGCGCGGTGTTGGATCTGTTCGCGGGAACCGGCGCGTTGGGCATCGAGGCGCTGTCGCGTGGAGCTGCCTCGGCGGTGTTCGTCGAGCACGATCGCGCCACGGTGGAGCTGATTCGAGCCAACCTGGACGCCACGGGGCTCGCGCGTCACGCGCGCGTCCGCGCGCTTCGCTTGCCGGACGAGCTCGAGAGCCTGGCGGCGGAGGGCGCGCCGTTCGATCTCATCCTGATGGACGCTCCCTACGACGGCGACGCCCGCGACCGCACGCTCGCCCATGCCGCGCTGCCGGCCTTGCTCGCCCCGCACGGGCGCCTGGTGGTCGAGCACGACGCCCGACGGCCACCGCCGCTCTCGATCCCGACACTCGAGGTCACCGACCAACGACGCTACGGTTCGACCGCGCTCGCGATCCTCGAGCACACGTCGACCGAACACGAGGCCCGATGAACGCCGTCGCCATCTATCCCGGCTCGTTCGACCCCGTCACCAACGGCCATCTCGATCTGATCGAGCGCGGCGTGCGGCTCTTCGGCCACCTGATCGTCGCGGTCGCGCGCAACATCGAGAAGACCACGCTCTTCACCACCCAGGAGCGCATCGAGCTGGTGCGCGAGGCGGTGAATCGGCGCAGCGACGTGACGGTCGAGAGCTTCGAGGGGCTCCTGGTGGACTACGCCCGCGGCCGCGGCGCGCGCGTGGTGATGCGCGGTCTGCGCGCGCTCTCCGATTTCGAGTACGAGTACGAGATGGCGATGATGAACCGCCGCCTCTATCCGGACATCGAAACGCTCTTCATGATGACGTCCGAGTCCAACTTCTTCGTGAGCTCGCGGCGCGTGAAGGAAGTCATGCGCTTCGGCGGCGACGTGTCGAGCCTGGTGCCGCCGCTGGTCCACCGGCGCCTCGCCGACAAGCTGGGACGCGGCAGCTGAGCGCAGCGCCGCGCGAAGCACGCGCTCGCGCGGTTTCGGGCCACCGCGCGCGCGCCCTCGAGGAGCTCAGCCGGACGCCGCGTCCGCGAGTTCGTCCTCCGAGAACACCTCGGCGGTGAACACCTGGATCCGGGTGCCCGGCTTGCGCCATGCGTCCGGATCGAGCCCCGCCTTGAGACAGGTGTGCTTCAAGAACTCCTCCCGCGTGAGCCCATGATCGGTGGCCACCTGCGGCAAGAGCACGCCGCGTCGCTCGCCGCGGCTCACCACGACGCCGTGGCGCCCCACCTGGACGTCCGTGGGGTCGGCGACGTCCTCCATCGGGCTCAGGACGGAGATCTCGATGGTCAGGCCGGCGAGCTCGTTCGCGCGAACCGGCCCGAAGCGCGGATCCCGCGTCGCCGCCTCGACGGCCATCCGCGCGACGGTCTCGGCGAGCGCGCCACGCCCCTCGAAGCAACCGATGCAGCCGCGCAGCTCGCCGTCGCGACGCCGGTGCAGACTCACGAAGGCACCCGGCGCGGGCGATCGCCGTTGCTCGCCGCCCTCGGATCCGGGCCGGGGCGGCTCACCCTCGACGGGCGCGCCCACGGCCCGGGCGATCGCGGCGCGAGCCGCCGCCAGCAGCCAAAGGCGCTCGTCCCGGGCGAGGGTCATGGCCGGACCAGGACGATGCCGGCACGGGCGGCGGCACCGGGCAGCGACGCGGCCCGCTTGCGCAGCACCACTTGAACCCGCGAGACGCGGGCATCGCTCAGCACCAGGTCGGCGATGCGAGCGGCCAACCGCTCCACCAGCCGGTTCTCGGAAGCGCGGACCAGCGCGCCGACCCGCTCCACGACCTCGATGTAGTCGACGGTGTCGACCACCGAGTCGGACTCGGCGGCGCGCGCGGTGTCCACCTCCAGATCGAGATCGAGCGAGATCTCTTGGGGGACGGCGCGTTCGGCATCGCCGACGCCGAGATGCGTCCAGAACACGAGGTTCTCGAGTCTCAGGCGACTAGTCACGGCTGGCTCGGGGCATGCGCCAAGTGAAGCGCTCCACTTGGCGCGTGTAAAGGTCGAGGCGCGATCCCGCGATCGCCGGCTGGCCGGTGCCAACTTTCGTCGCAGGTTGCAACGACTCACTGACGCTTTTTTGCGTCACCGCTACCTCCGGCGCGAGCGACCGTTGGCAATTGTCGTGGGGGCTCGACGGAAGCGCCCGCCGCGACAGCGCTCCCGTGCCGAGTGAGCGCTCACCACTTCGACAATTGCAGACATTCATCGCGGAACGGTTCTTGCGAAACGCCCCTTTGCCTTTTGCAAAGATCACCAGGACGAGGATGACCCCGAGCGCAATCCAGCCCGCTGGCCGTCCTCGCGAACACCTCCTGGGCGTCGGGTTCGTACGAATCCCCCGCCCAGCGACAGTCGGGGGTCGCCCATGATCAGCCGCGCGAACTACGAGCTCCACGACGACACCATCCATCCCTCCCAGCACTTCAGCGCGGGCCGCACCGTGCTTCCGGGTGACGCGGAGCGCCGCTTGATGGCGGCGATTCTCGAGGATGCCGTGATCTCGTTCGAGTCGGCGAGCAAGAGCGACACCGACGCGTCGCGGGCCCTGGTGGAAGAGCTGATCGAGTGGTTCGCCGACGAGGACGACACCTACCTCTTCTCGTTCCCGAGCATCTGCGACTACCTGCAGATCAAGACCGACACCGTGCGCGCGCACATCAAGAAGGTTCACTGGGCCGCGCTCAAGGAGAAGGCGCGCAAGCGCGAGGAGATGGCCGCCGAGGCTCCCGTCGAGATCGCGAGTGACGAAGAGCCAGCGGCGCTCACCGCCGTCGGGCACTGATCCCACCGCCCGGAGACGACCACGCACTCGCGAGCGCGCACCGGCGCGCCAGCCGCGCGCCATCGGCCTCACCCCTCGGGTGGGGCCGATCGCGTTTCCAGCCATCGCTTCACCCACTCGAGGGCCTGGTCCCGGTCGTGGACCTCGCCATCGAGCCGCGCATCCTCGACCGCGGCGAGCACGCGCCCCAGCGCCGGCCCCGGCGAGAGCCCGAGCGACTCGATCAGGTCGCGGCCGCGCAACAGCGGCTGGCCCGCCCGCGGATCCGCACGCAGCGCCGCGTCCTGCGTCAGCAGGTGGCGCGAGACCTCGAGCAAAAGCCGCTCGCCGTCCGCCGGGAAGTCGGGGCCGCGGGTCGCGTGCGTGTCCGCGAGGACCACGCACACGAGCCCGATCAGGTCCTCGCCCGCACGCCGCAGGAAGCGCCGCACCGTGCGCTCCGGCAAGGATCCTGCGCGATGGAGCCCGATCAGGTCCTTGAGCGCCAGATGCTGGGCGACCCAGCTCACCAGCAGCGCCGTCTGCGCGTTCGAGAGCCGCAATCGCTCGGCGATCGCCCCGGTCATCTCGGCTCCCAGCGACTCGTGGCGATGGAAATGCACGCCCTTGGCATCCACGAATCGCGTGGCCGGCTTGGCGACGTCGTGGAGCAGGACCGCGAGCAGCACCAGCGCACCGCGATCTCCGGTGGCCAGGTATTCGCCCACGCGTGCGCCGTGCTCGCCGTAGAAGCGCTCGGGCGCCGCGCGCAGGACGTCGACCTCGCGACACGCGGCCAGGGTGTGCGCGAGCACGTCGAGATGATGAAACGTGTTCTGGGTAACGCCGTCCATCACCGCCACCTCGGGCACGATGAGGGCCAGCAACCCGTCCTCCCAGAGCCGCGTCAGCGCCGCGCCGCCGGTCGGTGCCGACGCCAGCGCCATCAGCTCGGCGGTCACGCGCTCGACGGCCATGCCGGCGAGCAGCGGGGCGTTCGCGCGGATGGCCGCCCGAGTCTCGGGAGCCAGCTCGAAGCCGAGCGTTGCCGCGAAGCGGTGCGCGCGCAACGCGCGCAACGGATCGTCGGCGAGCACCTCCGGCGCGGGCAGGCGCAGCGTGCGGTGCGCGAGATCGGCCAGCCCGCCGGTCGGATCGACGACCGCAACCGGTCCGCCCGCCGCGAGTGGCGCGAGCGGCACGGCCAGCGCGTTCACGGTGAGATCACGCGCCCGCAGGTCGGCCTCCAGATCGGGGCCGCGCAACCCCGAGAGATCCACCTCGCGGCGTCCTCCCGTCCCCTCGGCCACGACCCGCAGCGTCGGCAGGCGATCGTCGAGAGGCACCAGTGTCGCCGCCGTGTCCTCGGCGAGCGCCCGCGCCAGCGGCGCCACCTGGGACGCATCCAGCGCCACGTCGAGATCGTGCCAGCCGCGCCCGAGGAGCGCGTCGCGAACCGTGCCGCCGACGACGTGGACGGCCACGCCGCGCTGCGTCGCGAGCTCGGCCAGGGCACGGTAGAGCGGATCGTCCTGCACGCGCCGTGACAGGCACGCGAGCGCTTGCGACGGATCGAGCGTCCCAGCTCTCGACACGGCCCCACTCCGGCTCCGCGGCTCGGTCGCGGCGGAGCGAACGAGGCCGGGGACCTGCCCCCGGCCTCGCGATCACGCGGTGATGCGCGCGCGCCCCGCGTGATCGCTCGTCACACGAGCGCGCGTGACGAGCGCCTGCGATGCGTCACTCGACCATCGCCGCGCGCACCTGCTCGGCGACGTCGAGGACACGCACCTCGCTCTCCTTCTCGTGCGCCTTCACGCCGTCGGAGATCATCGTCATGCAGAACGGACAGCCCGTGCCGATCACGGTGGCGCCCGTCTCGAGCGCTTCCTTGGTGCGGGCCACGTTCACGCGCTGCTTGATGTCCTCTTCCATCCACATGCGCGCGCCGCCGGCCCCGCAACAGAAGCTGCGGTCACGGCTGCGGCCCATCTCGCTCACCGGACCGGTGGCGAGCTGCACCAGGTTGCGCGGCGCCTCGTACTCCTGGTTGTAGCGGCCCAGGTAGCACGGATCGTGGTAGGTCGCCTTGTCCTTCCCGGCGGCGTCGGGCTTCAGCTTGATCTTGCCCTGCTTGACGAGGTCGTCGATGAACTGCGTGTGGTGCGTGACCTCGTAGTTGCCGCCGAATTCCGGGTACTCGTTCTTGAGCGTGTGGAGGCAGTGCGGGCAGCCGGTGACGATCTTCTTCACGCCGTAGCCGTTGAGCACTTCCACGTTCGACTTGGCGAGCGTCTGGTAGAGGTACTCGTTGCCCACGCGGCGCGCGGAGTCCCCGGTGCACATCTCCTCGGAGCCGAGGATTCCCCAGCGCACGCCGGCCTTGTTGAGGATGTCGACCATCGCGCGCGAGATCTTCTTGGCGCGCTCGTCGTAGCTGCCCGCGCAGCCCACCCAGAACAGCACGTCGACGTCCTTGTCCTCGGCGAGCGTCTTCACCTCGAGGCCGTTGGCCCAGTCGGCGCGGGTGGCCGCGGAGAACGCCCACGGCGTGTAGTTGTTCTCCATGTTCTTGCACGCCAGCGCCGCCTCGGCGGGCATCGAGCCCTCGGTCAGCGCCAGGTAGCGGCGCATCTCGAGGATCGTCGGGACGTGCTCGATCATCACCGGGCACTCTTGCATGCAGGCGCCGCAGGTGGTGCAGGACCAGAGTTCCTCGGGTGTGATGTAGTCGTCGCCGATCAGGGTCTTGCCGTCGTCGGCGAGCTTGGGAGCTTCGCCCTCGCCCCCTTTCGCGGCCCACAACGCCAGGATCGCGTCGGCACGATCCTGCACGCGGTGCCGGACGTCGGTCACGATCTTGCGCGGACGCAGCGGCTTGCCGGTGTTGTTCGCCGGGCAGACCTCGTCGCATCGCCCGCACTCGGTGCAGGTGAAGCCGTCCATCAGCATCTTCCAGGTCAGATCCTGGATGTCCTTGGCGCCGAATTGCTCGGCGTTCTCGTCCTCCAGGTTCATCGGCATGAGCTTGCCGCGATACTTGAGCGACGAGAGGAACGTGTTCGGCACCGAGAGCAGCACGTGGAAATGCTTCGAGTACGGCAGGTAGTTGAGGAAGCCGAACACGATCAGGATGTGGACCCACCAGGAGCCGGCGCCGACCGCTCGCAGCGCTCCTGCCGGCAACCCGCCGATCATGCCCGCCACCAGCCCGGGCAGCGGCCGCGCGGTCGCGCCCCCAGCGAGCGCCGCCTCGGCGCCGGTGAACCCGAAATAGCTGGCCATGAGCAGGAAGATCAGGCTCAGGATCAGGGTCGCGTCGAGCTGCGCCGCCTTGCCCACCTGGAGCCGCTTGGGGCGAATCACGTAACGCCGCCAGAACGCGAACAGCACGGACAGCATCACCAGCAACGCGAACACGTCCTGCAAGCCCTGCAGCGGCCGATAGAGCGGGCCGAGGAATCGCAGGCTGAGCGCCGGATGGATGCCTTGCATCATCATCTCGGTGGTGCCGATCGTGAGGATCACGAATCCCCAGAAGATGAAGAAGTGCATCAGCCCGGGAACGACCTGGCGGAAGAGCTTCGAGTGACCGAACGCCACCGTGAGGACCCGCGTGACGCGCTCCGGAAGGCTGTCGAGGCGCGACTCGGGCTTGCCGATCTTGAGCAGCTTGATGAAGCGCAGCGCGCTGTAGCCGAAGAACCCGAACGCCCCGGCCATGACGAGGATGAAGATCACGTTCGCGATGCCGAAGCTCGCCGTGGCGTGCTCTCCGTTCATGTGCGTTCCTCCGATCGTCGGCGCCAGTCGAGGGGTCGCCGCGGTGGGACAGCGCCGCAGTCCGGCCGCGGCTCCTCGTCGTTTCGGATCAGCTTCCGCTCTTGGGTGTCACGCCGTGCTTTCGCAAGCTCTTGTCCGCCGCGTGCTTGTCCTTCGACTGGCCGCCCATGGCTTCCTGGCGAAGCCGGTCCTTGCACGAGTCGCAGAACATCGTGCCGTCCACCTCGCGGACGCCGCACATCGAGCAGTAGTGCTTCTTGGGCGGCGCGCCAGCGCCGCTCGATGCGGGATTGGATTCGGTCACGGCGTCAGCTCTTCCCGCTCGCGTCGTCCGTCGCGGTTCACGCGCACGGAGGCCACGAGGTCGTAGCGGTACCAGTAGAAGATGCGCTCGACCCAGTCGGGATCGAGATCGCGCGGGCTCTTGAAGACCCACATCTCGTTGAACGTGACGCCGTCCGCCTCGCGGTAGCGCGGCTCGTTGACGCTGCCCCAGGTCTTGGCAGGCTGGCCGAAGCGACGCACGGCTGCGTCGCGGTTCAAGCGGTGAGCGTGGGCGGCGGTGGCGGCGTCGGTCATGGCGAAGGATCGCGGGTTCAGGGTTCGAAGCTCTCGGGGAACGGACAACGATGCTCTTCGATGTGGCGAACGAACTCGTCGCGGAAGACGCGCAGGAACCCGCCCGCCGCCCAGCTCGCCGCGTCGGCCAGCGCGCAGATGGTCTGGCCGTCCATCGCGCGCACCAGATCGTCGAGCACGTCGAGGTCGCGCGGCGTGCCCTCGCCAGCCTCGATGCGCTTGATGACGCGGTCGGTCCAGCCCGTGCCCTCGCGGCACTGGGTGCACTGGCCACACGACTCGTGGCGATAGAACCGGCTCACGGTCAGCGCGGCGCGCACCATGCACGTGGTGTCGTCCATCACGATCACCGCGCCCGTGCCGAGCACCGACTTCACCTCTTTCAGCGACTCCGGATCGGCCTTGACGTCGATCTTGTCGGCCGTGAGCACCGGCGCCGACGAGCCGCCCGGAATCACCGCCTTGAGCTGCCGCCCGTTGCGGATGCCGCCGGCGTGGTCGTAGATCAGCTCGCGGAGCGTGACGCCGATGGGCAGCTCGAAGGTCCCCGGCCGCACCACGTGGCCGCTGATCCCGTAGATGGTCTTGCCGGGGCACTTCTCGGTACCCACCGCTCGAAACGCGTTGGCACCCTCGCGCACGATGAACGGCACGTGGGAGATGGTCTCGACGTTGTTCACCGTGGTGGGGCGGCCCCACAGACCGGCTTGCGCCGGGAACGGCGGCTTCTTTCGCGGCTGGCCCTTCTTCCCCTCCACCGACTCCATCAGCCCGGTCTCTTCGCCGCAGATGTAGGCGCCCGCGCCGCGGGTGATGTGGATGTGGAAGTCGCGCCCCTCGCCGAACGCGCCGGCGCCGACCAATCCCGCGGCGTAGGCATCGTCGAGCGCCTTGCGCAGGTTGAAGAAGGGCCGCGCGAACTCACCTCGGATGTAGATGTGTGCGTTGGTCGCCTGGATGGCGTAGCCCATCAGCAGCAATCCCTCGATGAGCACGTGCGGGTTGCGCTCGAGGATCTGGCGATCCTTGAAGGTGCCGGGCTCGCTCTCGTCGGCGTTGCAGGCGATGTAGCGGGCCTTTCCATCCGGCGGCGGCATGAACGTCCACTTGAGGCCGGCGGGGAATCCGGCGCCACCGCGCCCGCGCAGCCCCGAGTCCTTCACGATCGCCGTGACCTCCTCGGGCTTCTTCTCGCGAATGGCGGTGCGCGCCGTCTCGTAGCCGCCCCGCGCGCGGTAGTCGCCGATCGCCGAGAGATCGACTCCCGATTCGGGCAGCAGCCAAGGCAATGCGGACATGGTCGGTCTCTCGCGCGGGCTCAATCGAGTGAGTCGAGAAGCGCGTCGAGCTTCGCGACGGTCAGGTTCTCGTGGTAGTGGTCCCCGGACATCAGCATCGGAGCCGAGCCGCACGAGCCCAGGCATTCCGCCTCGCCGATCGAGAACTTGCCGTCCGGCGTGGTCTCGCCCGAACGGATGCCGAGGCGCTTCTCGCAGTGGCGCACCAGAACGCGGGCGCCGTTGAGCGCGCAGCTCAGGTTGCGACAGAACTCGAGGTGATGGGTGCCGACGGGCTTCTCCCGGAACATCGGGTAGAAGGTCACGACCTCCAGCACCTCGATGGGCCGGATCTCGAGAAGCGCCGCGACCTCCAGCATCGCCTCGCGCGGGATCCACCCCAGCGCCCGCTGCACGTGATGAAGGGAGTTCATGAGCGCTCCCTTCTTCTCCGGATAATGCGGGAGCTCGGCCTCGATGGCCGCCACGACCTCGGGCGGCAGAACGGGCACGAGCTCGCGAGCCTCGGCGGCGCTCATCGGTCGCACTCCCCACCGATCATGTTGATCAGGTCGAAGGTCGGGATGATGTCGGCGATCATGCTGCCCATGATCATCTCGCGTAGCGCGCTGGTGTTCGCGAAGCTCGGGCTGCGGCAGCGCATCTTCACGGGATGCCCCGAGCCGTCGCTGACCACGTAGAAGCCGAGCTCGCCGTTGGCCCCCTCGACGCTCACGTAGCCCTCGCCCGCGGGGACGCGGATGCCTCCGGTGACCAGCATGAACTGGTCGATGAGCTCCTCCATGCGGTTGAAGACGCGGGTCTTGGCCGGCCAGCGGATCTTCGGGTCGTCGACGTTCACGGGGCCGTCGGGCAGATCCGCGAGCACCTGCTCCACGATGCGAATGCTCTGACGCAGCTCTTCCATGCGGATCAGGAAGCGATCGTAGTTGTCGCCCACGCTGCCGACCGGCACGTCGAAGTCGTAGCGCTCGTAGCCGCTGTACGGGAACGCCTTGCGCACGTCGTAGGCCACCCCGGTGGCGCGCAGGATGGGCCCGGTCTGTCCCCACGCGATGGCACGCTCCTTCGAGAGCAGCCCGGTGCCCTTGAGCCGATCCACGAAGATGCGATTCGCGGTGAGCAGCTTGTCGACGTCGCGGAACAGCTCGTGGACCTTGGCGAACGCGGCGCGAAGGCGTTCCGGGAAGCCGTCGCGCAGATCCTGCGACAGTCCGCCGATGCGCACGTAGTTGTTGGTGACGCGCGCGCCGCACAGGTCCTCGACGAGGTCCCACAAGAGCTCGCGCGCCTCGACGGCGTAGAGAAACGCGCTCATCGCACCGAGCTCGAGCCCGCCGGCGCCGACACAGGTGAAATGGTCACCCATGCGCGAGAGCTCGCTCGCCAGCACGCGTAGCGCCTGCGCCCGCGGCGGAACCTCGATGCCGAGCAGCTTCTCGACCGCGAGGCAGTAGCCGAGGTTGCAGATGATCGCCGAGTTGTAGTTGAGGCGATCGGTGTAGGGGATCGCCTGCTCCCAGGTGCCGGACTCGCACTCCTTCTCGAAGCCGCGGTGCAGGTAGCCGACCTGGACGTCGGCGTCGACGACGGTCTCGCCCTCGAGCTTGAGCACGATTCGCACGGTGCCGTGCATCGCCGGGTGCGACGGCCCCATGGGCAGCACCATGGGGCGGATCTCGAACTCCTCGCCGATCGGATCGTTGAATCCGGGCGGGAGATCGACTTCCAGGAAGTCGAGGTTCGTCGCGTTCGCGGGCTCGGCCATCGTGAGGGATCCGGTTTCGTGGAAGCGAGGCGGTCGAATCAGCCTGGGTCGTCGATCCCGAGGCGCGGTTGGCGGCGGGTCTTCGGGTAGTCCTTGCGCAGCGGATGCCCCTGGAACTCGGGGTAGAGCAAGATGCGCCGCAGATCGCCGTGGCCGTCGAACACGATGCCGTACATGTCGAAAGCCTCGCGTTCGTGCCAGTCCATCCCCGGCCACAGATCCTTCACGCTGGCGACGTGCGGATCCGCCTCGGAGAGCTCCACCTTCACGCGGATGCGGCGCAGGTCGCGCGACGACGTGAGGTGGTAGACGACCTCGAAACGCGGCTTGCGCGGCAGGTGATCCACCACCGTCACGTCGGTGGGCATGTCGAACGCGAGATCGGCGTCGTCCCGAAGGAACGCCATCACGTCGTGGAGCGACTCGCGCGCCACGATCGCGGTCTCGTCGCCGTGCTGGGCGTGCGAACTCACGATGGCGGAGCCGAAGCGCTCGACGAGTCGAGGCAGCACCGGGTCCGTCCGGCGTTGGGGAAGGGCCGCTGCCGTCATCTCAGTTCAACCCTCGGTCGTAACCCTTGCGGATGTGGTCGAGACGAATGGGAAGGTCGGCGACCGGGGTCAGCAGCCGATCCTTGTGCCAGAGGCAGCCTTCCTTGGTGATCGAGGCCACCTCGACGCGGCGGCTCATGACGATCGCCTCCTCGGGGCACGCCTCTTCGCACAGACCGCAGAACATGCAGCGATCCAGCGCGATGTCGAAGATCTTGGGGCGGCGCTGGATCCCCTCCTCGACTTCCTCGGGGAAGATCGTGATGCAGTCGGTCGGGCACGCCTTCTCGCACAGGCCGCACGCGACGCAGCGCTCCGCGCCGTTCTCCATCTGCACCAGCACCGGCATGCCGCGGAAAGCCGGCGCGTGGTCGACTTTCTCCTCGGGCCAGTTGACGACGAAGGTGCGGCGCTTGCCGATGATGTAGCCGATCAGGTTCCGGAAGAAGTGGCGCGCCGTGATCACGCACCCCTTCGCGATCTCCCAGAGGTAGATCCGCGCGAAGAACGTATCGGCCTGATCGCGGCGAACGGTGATGACGCTACCGGGCATGGGCGTGAATCCTCGATCGCTGCTCTCGTGTTGCGAATACCGCTCGCGGGCGCTCGCCTCAGGCCGCCGATCGCTCGGACGGTCCCGCCTGCACCCCGGTGGTGCCGATCGACTCGGCGTTCACGTGCGCGTACGCGGGGACGCTCGCCGCGATCGCAGCCAGCACCCGCGCGGCGTCGAAGACCTCGCTCGGCCCGCCGTGGGAGGCGATCAAGCTGCTGAACACCTCGCCCTCGGAGAGGTTGCCGCCAGGCGATCGGATCGCGGCGCGGATCGCCTGCACACGACCCTCGAAGTTGGTGAAGGTGCCGTCCTTCTCCGCCCACGTGCAGCCGCCCAGCACCAAGCTGGCGTGGTCGCTGATGGTGGAGGCCAAGATGTCGTGATTGACCACCCGCTCGACGCGCGCCAGCGCCGCGCGCACGCGCGCCTCGCCGGCCACCGCCAGCGCCTCGCTGCCGATCACGTAGAGCAGCTTGATCCGGCCCGCCTCGCACGCGCTCAGCACCTCGTCGAGGCTCGCGCTGGCCACGCCGAGATCGGCGAAGCCACGGCCGTTGGCGGCCTTCTCCGGCCGCACCAGGAAGTCGTCGCCCTGGCCCATGGGCACGGGCACCGCGAGCAGCGTGGCGCCCCACACCTCGCGCACCAGCCGCTTGAGGGTGAAGGCCTCCTCGTTGGTGAGCTGCGGCGAGGCGATCACCGCCACGGCGTCCGCCCCGGCCGTGCTCTTCACCTCGGAAACCCAATCCGAGAGCCGGCGCACCGCCAGCGCGAACGCGAGCTCCTCGAGCTCACCGTTCGCGCTGCGTACGGCGGCGCCCTGCGCGCGCCGCTCGTCGTTCACGAAGCCGATGTTGAGCCGTCCGTGGTCGCACATCCAGGTGTCGTTGACGGCATCGTTCCGACGCGGCGTGAGCCTCCACACCCGATCCCGGTAGCCGCCGACGTTGACGTTGCAGCCGCGCGAGCAGCTCGTGCACACGCTCGGGGTCTCGTTCAGGAACCACACCCGCAGCTTGTGATGGAAGTCCTTGGAGAGCAGCGCGCCCACCGGACAGATGTCCGCGGTGTTGATCGAGTACGGGTTGTCGAGCGGCTGGCCCGGATAGGTCGAGATGAACGAGCGATCGCCCATGTTGAGGACCGCCAGCTCGCGGGTCTCGGAGATCTCGGCGGTGAACCGCACGCAGCGCCGGCAGAGGATGCAGCGCTCCTGATCGAACAGCACCCGCGGGCCGATCTCGGTGCGCTTGGGAGCCTTGCGGCGCACGTCCTCGCTTCGCCCATGACCGCGGCCGTGGTCGAACGCGAACTGCTGCAGCTTGCACTCGCCCGCCTGATCGCAGATCGGGCAATCGAGCGGGTGATTCACGAGCAACAGCTCCATCACCCCTTTGCGTGCCTCGAGCACCGCGGGCGTGTCCGTCTTCACGACCATCCCGTCGGTGGCGGCCGTGTTGCACGAGATCTGGAGCTTGGGGGCCTTCTCGACGTGCACGAGGCACATGCGGCAGGAGCCGTCGATCGAGAGCTTGGGGTGATAGCAGTAGTGCGGGATGTGGATCCCCGCCTCGAGCGCGGCGGCGAGCACCGTCGTGCCCTTGGGCACGGTCAGGCTGCGGCCGTCGATGGTGAAGGTGACCGTGGCGGGAGCGACGGGTGCCGACGTTCCAGCAGCGGATGTGGCGGTGGCGTCCAGGGCGTCCTCTCGGCGCGCGCAGCGGGACCGAACTCGGCGTCGCTACGCGATGAAGAAGCGAATGCTCCGGCTCACGCCGGCAGAACCACCAAGTCCTGATGCCGGCCGGTCGCGGGAACGCGCTCCGCCTGCACCCTGTCTTGCAGCTTCATGAGCCCGTCCAGAACGGCTTCCGGGCGGGGCGGACAACCAGGCACGTACACGTCCACGGGGATGACGCGATCGATGCCTTGGAGCGTGGCGTAGTTGTTGTACGGCCCACCCGAGCACGTGCACGCGCCGAAGGCCATCACCCACTTGGGCTCGCACATCTGGTCGTAGACGCGCTTGAGGAAAGGCGCCTGCCGGTGCGTGATGGTGCCGACCACCATGAGCAGGTCCGACTGCCGTGGCGAGAAGCGTGGGTACGCCGCGCCGAAGCGGTCGATGTCGTAACGCGGCCCTGCGACCGACATGAACTCCATGCCGCAGCAGGCGGTGACGAACGGGTAGAGGAAGAACGAATACTTGCGCGCCCAGTTGATCGCGTCCTCCAGGCGGGACGTGATGGCACTCTCGGCCAGGACGTGCTCGAGACCCATCGCTGATCACACTCCGTGGCCCTTTCGGGCGGGGTGCGAGGGCCTGGTAGCCCTCGGGGGCGGGCCGTTCCCGGGGCCCTTCGTGGTCCTCGCCCCGCCACCCCCGAGGCGATGCCGGGGGACGGAGGCGAGTGGACTCGACAACGGGTGGGAAAGCCCTCGATGCGCCCGAGGTGGATGTGCCGCGCCGGTTGCCCCGCGCTGGCCGTCGCCACACCCAGGCGATGGCGGTGTAACGAGCCGTCTCTCCTTCTGTCAAGGCACGACGCGATGCGGCGAAAATGTCCCGAGGTGGTAGAACGACGCGTGCGACCCGACGCTGCTCGCGCCGCCATCGCGGGCCGCGACGACGCCCGGAACCACCCCCGATGAGCACCGTTCCAGCGATCAACCTGCGCGTCGCCGAGCGGCTCCGCGAAGCCGCGGAGCTGCTCTCCGCCCAGGGCGCGAACCCGTTCCGCGTCGCCGCCTACCGGCGCGCGGCCACGACGCTCGAGGCGCTCGAACGCGACGTCAAGGAGCTCGTCGACGCCGAGGGAATCGACGGTCTCATGGCGCTGCCCGCGGTGGGCGAGTCGCTCGCCGCAGCGATCCGCGAGATCGCGATCACGGGGCGCTACGGGCAGCTCGAGCGCTTGCGCGGCACCATCGATCCGGAGACCCTCTTCGCGACCGTGCCCGGCATCGGCCGCGCGCTCGCCAGGCGCATCCACGACGCCTTGCACGTCGACACCCTCGAGGCGCTCGAGACCGCCGCCCACGACGGCCGGCTCGACGCGGTGCCGGGACTGGGTGCGCGCCGGCTCGCGGCGATCCGCGCGTCGCTCGACGCGATGCTCGGGCGTGTCCGCTCCCGCCCGCGTCCGCCCGCCGGCAGCGCCGTCGCCGAGCCCTCCGCGCGCGACATCCTCGACGTCGATCGCGAGTACCGCGCCGGCGCCGAGGCCGATCGCCTGCCCAAGATCGCGCCCAAACGGATGAATCCCGAGGCCAAGGCGTGGCTGCCGATCCTGCACACCGACCGCGGGCCGTGGCATTTCACCGCGCTCTTCTCGAACACCGCGCGCGCTCACGAGCTGGGTCGCACCCGCGACTGGGTGGTGATCTATTTCTACGACGGCGAGCACCGCGAAGGTCAGCGCACGGTGGTGAGCGAGACTCGCGGCATCTTGACGGGCAAGCGGGTGATTCGCGGTCGCGAAGCGGAGTGCAAGGAAATCCACCTCGCCGAATCGAAAGGGACGACACCATGATCACCCGCTCGCCGATCCTCGTCGCGGCCGCCGTCGCGTGTGCGGCGCTCGTGGCCCGCCCGCGCGCCGCGAACGCGCTGCTCCTCGACGCCCGCGTCGGGCTCGCCGCGCCGGCCCAGGGCAACCTCGAGGACGATCTCGGCCTCGACGTGGGGCTCGGTGCCGGCGCCTCCCTCGGCTTCGAGCTCGCCGAGTTCCTGGCGATCGATCTGCGTTACGACGCGTTGCTGCTCTACGGCAGCGCGGCCGATGGCGTGGACTCCACCTGGATGAGCCACGCGGTCACCCTTGGCCCCGAGCTCGAGCTGCGCTGGGACGCCTTCGAGCTCTACGTCGGGGCTCACCCCGGCGTGTACTTCACCCAGCTCGGCCTCGACGCCGAGCTGCGCCGCGAGATCGACGTCGACACCGACTGGTCCATCGACTTCGGTCTCAACGCCGAGCTCGGGGCGCGTTGGTTCCTCTCCGACCGCTTCTTCCTCGGCGCGGAGGCCGCCTACCACCTGGTGCTCGTCAACGACGATCACTGGGGCTTCGACGTCGAGGGCGCCGAGTTCGAAGGCGGCCCCATCGACGAAAGCGTCGGCGCCCTCACCTTCGGCATGACCGTCGGCTACCGCTTCTGAGTCCTTCCAGGCCAGGCAACGGCGCCGGGCGGCGGCCTCCCACCGCTCGCGCCGCGCGTCCCCCGCTGCCTCGCCTACCGCCGCGGCTCCCCACCGGCCCACTCGGCAGCGGTCGCTCCACTCCGCGGGATCAGCCTGCGGGCGGCCCGGGAAGCACCAGCCCGGGGCTGCCGAGCTCCACCTCGTCGAGGGTGCCGTTGAGGGACACCAGGTAGAGCGACGTGACGTTGAAGCCAGCTCGGCCGAACGCGATGTTCGCGTAGATCTTGCCGTTGGGCGCCGTGAAGTAGCGAAACGGCGGCGACCCGTCGGCGGGAATCAGGTAGACGCCGCTGGTGAGCTTCCCGACCTCGGTGCCGGTCGCGAACACGTTGCCGTCCTGGTCGAGCGCGAGGCCGTCGGCGGTGGGCACGTCCGCGATCCGGGTTGGCGTCCCCGCTGCCCCGTCGCGGTCGAGCGGAACCGTGAACACGCCGCCCGACAGGCTCGCGACGTAGAGCACGTCACCCGCGGCGCTGAACGCGAGCCCGTTCGGCTGGGGGACGGCCTCGGTCGCGATCGCGAGCCCCTTGCCCTGCGGGTTCACGCGATAGATCCGGTTGCGCTCCGAATCCGAGAAGTAGATCTCGTTGGTGCGCGGATGGACCGCGATCCCGTTCGGCAGCGCGAACGGCTCGAACTGATAGCCCTCGACGAAGATCTTGGGCTCCTCGGATCCGTCGATCTTCACGATCGAGCCGGTGCGGTTGTCGCACGCGAAGAGGTTCCCGGCGGCGTCGAGCGCGATGCCCGTGAGCGAGCTGTTGCTCTTGCCGCGGTAGAGGTACTCGGAGACGAACTGGTCCGACGTCTTGAACGGGCCGGGATGAATCTCGAGCACCGATCCGTTGAGCTGCGAGGTCACCAGCGCGTTGCCCGCGTTGTCGAACGCGAGGCCCTCGGGCAGCGGCAAGCCGTCGATCCGCTGGAACGGGACCGGCGGGTGGGTGTTGAGCGCCATGGCCTCGAGGTCGACCGAGCTGCCCGTGATGCTGGCTCGCATCCGGTTGCGCACGGGCAAGCGGCCGACGTTGTAGCGAGCCGAAGCGATTCCCTTCTGATCGCTCACGACGAACGGCTCGATGAAGCTCCCGCGGCCCGCCAGCGTGTCGAAACGAACGGTCACGCCTGGCAGCACGTTGCCGTCCTTGCCCACCACCCGGATCTGGATGGGCTTCGGCAGCGCGCCCTCGGTGGGCGCTTGTTGCTGATCACCGCTCGCGATCATCAGCGTGCCCACCCGCGAGCCCGAGGAATCACCGGAATCGCCGCAAGCGAGCGCGAACGACAGCGCGAAGGTGAACGCGGGCCCCGCGATGCGGACCCAGCGACGGCGAGACGGAGCGCTCACTCGGACCTCCTCGGCACGCAGACCGCACGCGTGCGTCGTCGAACGGCGGGAATCGCGGCCTTTCTATCACGCGACCCGAGCGCCCCAAAGGCGCGAGCGCGGTCGCGTGCGCCGCGCACGGTGCGCGCCCGGCTGGCCGCCGTCGCGAAGGCGCGGCTCAACCGTAGCGAGCGACCATGCGCTGGGCGGTGCGCATCGCGTTGGACGAGATCGTGAGCGAGGGATCGATCCCCACCGAGCTCGGCAACGCAGCGCCGCACGCCACCCACAGGTTGGCCACCGAGTGCGACTCGCCCTCGGGATTCACCACCGACGCCTCGGGGTCCTTGCCCATCGCGGCGGTACCGAGCAGGTGCGATCCGAAGACCGTGATGCGGCCGGGATCGAACCGCACGCCGTCGACCTGCGCGAGGTCCGCCTCGCTCACGATGCGGATCGGCGGCACCGTCGGCAGATAGACCTCGCGCGCCCCTGCAGCGAGGTAGAGCTTCGCCGCCTTCCGGAAGTAGTCGCGCGCCTTCGCTTGGGTGGCCTCGTCCCACGCGTAGTGGAACCGCGGGCGGCCCTCGCCGTCGACTTCCACGCGGCCGGGACCGGGTGCGTCGTCGACCACCGACAGACAAGCGGCGCCGCGCGTCATCAACTCGACCAGCCGGCGTCGATGCTCGCGACCGAAGCCGGGGATCACGGCGGCGGTGTAGCCGGGCTGGGCGCCGGCGCCGAAGAACGTGTAGCCACCCTCGAGGTAGCGGCCGTCACTGGCTCGCTTCGTCTCCTGGAACTCGAGGACGTCGTGCGACGAGGGGATGTTGCGGTGGTGGAGCACCTCCTCGTCCATCACCGCCGCCACCGCGAGGTTCGGGTTGACGCACAGGTTGCGCCCGACCCGACCGCTCTCGTTGGCGATGCCGCTGCGGAGCAGCAGCGCCGGCGTGCCGAGGCCGCCGGCGGCCACCACCACTCCCTTGCGGGCGCGAACGTCGAGGGTGCCCAAGGGCTCGCGGGTCACCGGATCGAGGAAGCGGCCCCGCAAGCCCACCGCCGCGCCGCGCTCCACGTCGATCCCATCGACCCGGCAGCTCGCGAAGAGCCGGGCGCCGTCACCGAGCGCCCATGGCACGTAGGTCACCAGCATCGATTGCTTGCGGTTGTAGGCGCAGCCGAGCATGCAATAGCTGCACGCCAGGCAGTCCTTGCGCGCCTGCGTCACCGCCTCGCAATGCCAGCCGAGCTTGTCGGCGGCCTCCTTGAGGATCCGGTTGTTGCGGTTGATCTGGTAGTCGTGGGCGCGCTCGACGTTGAGATTCGCTTCCACCGCCGCGTAATAGGGCGCCATCTCCTCGGGCGACCAATGCTCGAGCCCGCTGCGCTCGCGCCACTGCCGCATGCGAAACGCCGGCGCGCGAAACGCGTTCACCCAGTAGTGCACGGTCGAGCCGCCGACGGTGCGGCCGTAGCTCAGGATCATGCCGCCGTCGACCGTCGAGGTCGCGCCCCGACCGCCGTCGATGCGCGCGTGCATCTCGCCTTCGCGCTGGGTGAAGTCCTCGGCGGTCCAATGCGGGCCTTCTTCGACGAGGATCACCGCGAGCCCGGCGCGCTGCAGCTCGGCGGCGCACACCGCGCCGCCGGCGCCGGTGCCCACCACGACCACGTCGCAGCTCTCGCGAAGGTTCCCGCGCACGTCCGCGGCGGTGGCGATCATCGGCGGCCCTCCGAGCCTCGGCTCGCGACCATCACACGCGCCGCGGCTGGATCGGATAGATGAGCGGAGCTTGCGGTGTGGTCTTGTGCCACGGGCCCGCGTACGAGAGCTTCGCGAAGGTGCGGTCGTCGTCGTAGTACGTGAAGACGACCAGGTTCTTGAGCGCCTGGAATCCCACGCGGCGCACCTCGATCGACGACGCCTCCCAGCTCGCGAGGACATCGTCCTGCGCGTCCGGCGGAAGCCGCGTGAAGCGGCTCCAGTGACCATCGAGCAGCGTGCCGTGCTCGACGAGCGCGAGCAGCAGCTTCAGGTCGTCGAGGACCGGAGCGAGCGGCGGCTCGTTCCGCCACAGGGCCAGCTCCTCGTCCACCAGCTCCGCCACCCGCGCCTCCTCCACGGTCGGCCAACCGTCCTCGTCGGGGATCATCCGCTTGGCCACCGCACGGAAGATCGCGAGCTGCTTGGCGTCGAAGAAGCGCAAGCCGCGGGCTTCCTCGGGCCGAACGAGATCCTGGTACCCGGCGCAGCCGCTCGGCAGCCAGCCCGCGGCCGTCAGCGCCACCGTTCCATACGCCGCACCTCGCAAGAAATCCCTTCGCGCCAGGAATTCCCCGCGCAGCCGCGCCCGCGCTGGCGTGCGCGCCGAGTCGTCGCCGATCATCGTGCGATCCCCCTTCTCGCCCCGGACCCTACCCCGTTCGATTCGCCGCTCGCAACGCGTTCCCGCGATGGCGTCGCCAGCGCTTCGGTGCCGCGCGCCAAGCGCGTCACGGCACCGCGGTGACGGCAACCTGATCGACGCCGCCGGGATCGAGCTCGTGCCAGGCGAGCACCAGCGAGCCAGCGGCGCTCATCGCGAGCTGAGGCGGCCCCTGGGCGGGGACGCTCCCCGCCGCAGCGGCTCGGCCCGCGAGCGACGCCGCGAAGGAATCGCCGCCGTCCTCGCTCACCGCGAGGCGGACTTCGTTGCCACCGCGCCGGGAGTCGCGCCACGCCACCGCCACGCGCCGCCCGTCGCTCGACACCGCGAGCGCGGGCCGAGACTGCACCGAGAACGAGCCTGCCGCGTCGTCCACGCGCACCGGCTGCGTGAACGTCTCACCGAGGTCATCGCTTCGCGCGAGCCACAGGTCGCCGCCGTCGCCGGCCGCGCCGCCGTCCGCCTGCCAGACGACGTAGACCGTGCCCGTGCTCGCGACGGCGAGCGTCGGGAAATAGCGGTGCTCGAGCTCCGCTGCAGCAGCGACGACGTGGTCCGAATCGAAGTGCCTACCGCCGTCTCGCGAGCGCGCCAGAAAGACCTCGTTGCGGCCGCGCCGGAAGTCTTGCCACGCGACCAGCACGTCGTCCCCGCGCACCGCGATGCTGGGATGCCATTGCTGGCTCGCGGCCAGGCCGCCGACGCCCGCCTCGCGGTCCGGCACTCCGTCCCCCGTCGAGTCGACGCGCACCTCCGGCCCCCACGTGAGCCCGCCGTCGTCGGAGCGCCTGAGCACGATGTCGGAATCGCTCACCGTGCGGTTGTCTCCCCACACCACGTAGAGCGCGCCGTTCGGGCCGGTGGCGAGCGCCGGGTCGTAGAGCAGGTTCTCGGGCGTCGGCCGCTCGCTCGCGCCGTCGATGCGCGCCGCCGGCCGCCGGAAGCTCGCTCCCCCGTCCTCGCTCGCGGTGCCGAAGATCTCCCAGCCATCGTTCCGGAAATCGGTCTAGGCAACGTGGACGCGACCGGTCACGCCAACGGCGAGACGCGCGCCCCACAGATCGTCCTGGTGGTCGGGGCGCGCCTCGCCGCCATCGTCGACGCGCACCGGCGACCCGAACGTGGCGCCGTGGTCGGTGCTGCGCGCCGCGTAGACGTCGGCGTTTCCCCCACGAAAATCGATCCACGCCACGTGCACGACGCCGTCGTCGCTCACCGCGATCGAGGGGTTCCACTGGGCGGCGGCGCTCGACGCGACGCGCGTGGCCGGCGGCAGCGTGGCCGGCGCCGTCGCCTCCGCGCGGCTCGCCACCGGTATCGCGAGATCGGCCCAGATCACCGACTCGCCATACGCGTTCTCGAGCGGTGAGCCGCTTCCCGGCGCCATCGCGCGCGAGCGCTCGGCCAGCACCCGACGGCGCTCGCTCACGTCGAGCCGGGGGTCGCGAGCTCCGGGATCGGCGATCGCCCAGCGCCCCACCGCGCGAAACCCGACGTCGGGCACCGAGCCCACGAAGCCCAGCGGGCGCTCCTGCGCCGTCGCGTCGCTCACGATCGCGCCCTGCCCGTCGAACGCGAAGTCGAAGAGGTTCCCGGTCATCATCGGCGTGACGTTGTGGCGCAGCGACGGGAAGCGCTGCACGTGCACCCAGTTCCCCGCCTTCCAGTTCTCCGGGTACCAGACGGTGTCACCGTTCTCGAGATAGCTCGCCCAGGCGCCCGGGTTGGCATCGGGTTGCACGATGACGTCGGCGCCGAGCTGGTCGATGCGATCGACCACGTCGGCCATCCAGGCGTCCTTCGAGATGAGCACTCCGAGCTTGCCCACGGGTGTGGTGACCACGCGCAGGTCGCGCAGGTCACCGAACGCGAGGTCGAGCAGCGTCGGATCCTCCTCGGGCGGCGTCAGGTAGATCTTGCGGGTTCGATCCACGATGCGGCCATCGGGATCGAAGATCACCGCTTGGTTCCAGACGTTGGCGTCCGCCGGGCGGTACACGTCGCCGCGCTCGGGATGCTCGGGATCGCCGAAGAGCGCCACGTCGAGGGGGTTGGTGCTGAGCCACGCATCGGCCACGTCGGTGGCCGCCACCAGGTACACGTCGTAGTCGTCGGCGAGCCGAGCGAAGGTATCGACGAAGGGCCGCCACAGTGCATCGGTGAGCGCCAGCGTGAGCGCGCGGTTCAGGCTCACCCCGTCGAAGCTCGCGAGCGAGAGCAACGTCTGCGGCAGCCACGCCACGCCGAGGCCGAGGAAGGCCTGGAGCGTCGCGAGGCCCGGATCGCGCAGCGCCGCCGCTTTCTCCCCCTGGAACGCGAGGATCAGCCCGACGTCCTCGGTGAAGACCACCAGGTCGCGAGCGGTGCGCACCGGATCCGCGGGATCGTCCGGCCCGAGCAGATGGGACGCGACGTCGTCGACGTCGGGCTGGACGAGATCGCCACCGCGCAGCCGCGCGTCGAAGAGCGCCCGCATCTTGGCGTCGAAGGCCTGGGCCGAGGCGCCGTCGGCGAAGCGAATCCGATTGGAGACCGCGAAGGCGCGCACGACGCGCGTGTGCGCCCCGTCGGCTGGGTGCGAGGCGCCCTCCCCGCCGCCGCCACACGCGGCCGCGCACGCGAGCGCGACCCGCGCCCAGCATCGCAGCGAGCGCCCGAGCCGGGCCCGCGAAAGCCACGGTGCGCCGCCGCGGCGAGTCACCCGTCCGTGGCGGCCGCGCCGCTCAGGGGATCGGTCCGTCCCCGTCGACGCCCACACCGTAGCTGCCCTTCACCCAGAGCGGGGGAGCCGCCGAGCCGCGAAACGAATCGTGCCCGGCGCCGTCGAGCAGCATGCCCAGCCCCGCGGCGCCGCGCGACTCGCTCGCCCAGCCTTGCGACTGCTCGCCTTCGGCCTCGTAGTCGTCGTCACCGAGCAGATCCAGCAACAGCCCCACGGCGTTGTCGTTGCCCACGCCTTGCACCATCCAGGTGCCGTGGTAGCTGTCGTTCCCGTTCCCGTCGCGCAGCAGACCCACCGACAGGTCGTGGCCGCAGCCTTGGGACACGCCCCACGACTGGAAGCTGTCGTTGCCGCGGCGGTCGTCGAGCAGCCCGACCGCGGCGTGGACTCCCGCGCCCTGCGCGTAGCGGCGCGCGAGGTAACGATCGTTGCCGCTGCGGTCGAGCAGCACCCCGAGGCCGTACCAATACGCACCGCCTTGCGCAAAATAGCTCGCGGTGTAGTTGTCGTCGCCGCCGAGATCCTCGAGCCAGCCCACGCCCCCCGAAACGACCTCCCGATAGCCCATCGCGTAGCCCTGCATGAAGCTGTCGTAGGCCTTCACGGGCTCGCGATCGTCGGCGGTCCCCGACTGCGACGCGTACACGTCGTTGCCACCGGCCTCGACCAGCATCCCCACGCCGCCAGGTCCGCCGAAGCCTTGCGCGAACGTCGCCGCCGAATAGAGATCCTGACCGGCGGCGTCGATCAGGAGCCCCAGGCCGGCGACCGCGGCGCCCTCCGCCATGCGCTCGGAGAGGTAGCGGTCGTTGCCGGCGAGGTCGATCAAGACGCCCACCCCTCCGATGGCCGCGGCGGGGCCAGGCCCGGCGGACGTGTACGTATCGTCGCCGGCGAGATCGAACGACACGCTCGCAGCCAGGATTCCCGTGCCCGCGCCGCCCGCGTCCTCGGAGCGGTAGATGTCGTTGCCCGCCATGTCCACCAGCACCAGCGCCGCCGCCTGGGGCGCGGGCTCGACGCCGAGATAGGTATCCGATCCGCCCAGGTCCACGATCGCCAGCGCCGGCCCGCGATGGATGTCGTCGTCCGGCCCGCCGACGATCACGCGGCCGAGCTCGGTGTCGATCGTGAGCGGCGGCCAGAAATCGTCGTCGTTCGCCGCGGACGCTTGCGCCTTGGGACTGCGCTTGCCCGACGCCGATCCCTTCGCTCGAGTGGCGGCGCCGCGCGCGTCCCACGGCACCCGCAACGAACCGAGCTCGTCGGCGAGCGACGAGGCCGCCTCGGAGAGCGCGGTGCCCGCTTCGAGCATGCGCGCCACGTCCACGCGCTCGAGAAGCGCGTAGAGCTCGCGCGCGTCGTTCTCGTTCATCGCGAGCGGGAATTGGCGCGCCGCCTTGGCGATGCGCTCGCGATCCGCAGCCGGCAACCCCTCGAGCGCCGAGCGCGCCAGCACGCTGCCACGGGCGACGTCGCGCAGGAAAGTCGACACCATCGCCGCCAGCGTGTTCGTCAGCTCGGGGTAGCGCACCCAGGGCGAGTCCGCGGGCGCCGCCGCGGTGAGCCGCGCGCCGTCCAGCGCGATCACCGGAACGACCACCGCACGCGCGGGATCGAGCGTCTCACCGAGAAGTTGCGCGGCGCTGCGAACCCGAAACGCGGGATCGAGCGCCGGCGAGGCACCGTCCAGAAGCCGCAGCACGGAGAGCGGCTCCGCCAGCGATCGATTCACCACCTCCAGGCGGAACGCATCCGCGGGCCGGAAGTCCTTCTTGAAGCCGAACACACCCACGCCCTGTCCGAGCGCCTCCAGCGCCACGTCGAGCGGCGGACGACCGACCACCGCGCCAGCGTCCGGCAAGGGCGGCAGCGTCCACGGAGCGAGGAGCCCCGCCGGCGCTCCGATCTTCTCGGGCGGCGGCATCGCGGCGGGCGGCGGCGCGACCGGCACCGACGCGATCTCGCGCGTCACGCAGCCCGCTGCCAGCACCACGCTCAACGCAAGCCACAGCGAGACGAGCCCGGCGCGCGACATGCGCGCGAGGCTACCACAGCGCCTTCGCCGCTCCGGATCGCGCGGATCCACGCGCGCAGGCGTCCCGCGACGGGCGCCGCGGCGGCTCGCACGACGTGGACGGAGCGACCGGCGTATCCTTGGCGCCGCGCGCGCCCGCGACCGCGCGGGCCGGCCACGATCGAGCGGCCGCGAGGAGGGGAGTCGTTGATCTCGGTGGTGCTGATCGCTCGCAACGAGGAACGCGCCATCGGGTACGCGATCCGGTCCGTTCGCAGCTGGTGCGACGAGGTCGTCGTCGTCGACCAGGAGAGCAGCGACGCGACCGCCGCGATCGCGAGCGCGCTGGGCGCGCGGGTGATCTCCCACCCCGTCACCGGCTACGTCGAGCCCGCGCGCGCCTTCGCCGCCGCGCAGGCTCGGGGCGACTGGGTGCTGATGCTGGACGCCGACGAGCTGGTGCCGCCGCCGCTCGCGCGTGCGCTGACGGGGCTGGCGACGCGCGACGACGTGGACGCCGTGCGCATCTCGCGCCGCAATCACCTGCTCGGCGTGCGCGTGGCCCACAGCGGCTGGAACGAGGCGCGCGACCGTTGCCTGCGGTTCTTCCGGCGCGGCGCCGTGACCTTCCCGAGCACCATCCACCGCCATCCGCAGCCGGTGCCGGGCGCCCGCGTCCACGAGCTGGCATCGGAGGGCGACGCGGTGCTGCTCCACTTCCACCACCGCGATCTGAGCGAGCTGGTCGAGAGCATCGATCGATACACGACCATCGAAGCGCGCGAGCGCGTCGCGCGCCGCGAGCGCGGCAGCGCGCTTGCCGCCGTCTGGTTCGCGGCGCGCGAATGGGCGGTGCGCTACCTCTGGCACGCGGGCTGGCGCGATGGTTGGCGCGGCTTCTATCTGGCGGGCGTGATGGCCTTCGATCGCTGGCTCGTGCACGCCAAGGTGGCGGCACTCGCGCACGACGGAGATCGCGACGCGGCGGAGGCCCGCGACCGCGCGGAGGCGGAACGCTGGCTCGCCGGCTACCCGCCGAGCGACGTCGCTCCACGGATGCCCGGCGAGCGCCCGGGCTGATCGCGCGCCGCCGCTTCGCCACGCGCAACCGACCCACCTCGCACATGCCGCGACGATCGAGCAAGCGCAGCCGAAAAGCCTCGGCGCCGAACGCGCGCGAAGTCGCGAGCGCGGCGCCGCGCGACGCCACGCCGACGCGACGCGAGCACGCCGCGCTGGTGCTGGTCGTCGCGATGATCCTCGCCAGTCAATGGCTGGTCGACCCCCGCGCCGCCGACGCGTTCGAGGCGCTCAAGCGCATCGTGGTGCGTCTCGGCGCCGTGGCGGCGATCGTGGCGCTGGGGCCCGAGGCCGTCGGCGCTGCACTGCTCGCGCCGGTCGCGGGGGCGCCGACGACGACCGCGCGACGGCGCGCGCGAGCCGTCACCGCACTGGTGGGCTTGGTGCTCGCGTGGGGACTCTGCTCCGCGTGCGCGGCGCCGCACCGCGACGTCGCTCTCGACGGCTGGCGCGGGATGGTCTTCGCGATCACCCTCGCCGCCCTGGGCGCGTCGCGAGCGCTCGACGGGAAGCGCGCGCGCATCGCGCTCGGTGCGTTCTGGGTGGCTGCGGCGGTGACGGCGCTCGCCAGTCTCCTCGAGACGGCGGGCGGCCTCGCGCTCTTCGACATCCGCGAGCTCGGCGGCCGCGCGCGGGGCGTGGCGCTGGTCGGCAACGAAGGTGTCGTGGCGTTGGTGATGGCGCTGGCGGCGAGCAGCGCTGCGGCGGTGCTCGTGATCCAGCGCGAGTCGCGTGGGTGGCTCGGCAAGGGTGCCGCCGCGGCGCTGCTGGCGGTGACGATCGCGGCGCTCGTCGGCACCGGTAACCTGACCGGCTGGCTCGCGCTCGCCGCGGGCGTGGTGGTGGTCTTCGCCGCGCGGCTGCGGCGCCGGTTGGCATGGGCGCTGCTCGGGTTGGGGTTGGTTCTCGGACTGGGCGTGGCCACCGTCGCGCCGCTGCGGGCGCGGCTCGCGCTGACCACGACCACGCTCCGTCGCGCGGATTGGACCGTGGCGCTCACGTATCGCCCGATCGCGTGGCGAGCGGCGCTCGAAGGCGTGCGCGAGCGCCCGCTCCTCGGGCAGGGCCCGGGCACGTTCGAGAGCAGTTTCGTGCGGCTTCGGCTCGCCGCCGAGCAGCGGCTCGGCCGGCGTCTCGTCAAGCCCGAGCTGAACGCGCATTTCGACGCCGCCCACGACGAATACCTCGACGCCGCAGCGGCGCTCGGCGTGCCCGGCGCGCTGGCGCTCGTGGCGGTGTGCGGCTACCTGCTCGCGCGGCTCGTCGCGCTGCTGCGACCTCCCGCCGCCGACCCGGCGCCGCTTCCGAATCAGCGCGACGATGCGGACACGGCGCTGGTCTGCCTCGCGGTGCTCGCGAGCGCGGCGGTGGCGTCCTCGACGTGGTTTCCGCTGCAACGGCTTTCGAGCAGCGTGGCGATCCTGCTGGTGGCGGGACGCGCGGCGCGGGTCGCGTGTGGGGAACGCGCCGCCACAACGCTCGAACCCCACCGACGCTCACGTGCCGTCGGCGTCGCGAGCATCGCGGTGCTGGCGCTGCTCGCACTCCCCTAGCTGCCGCGTTACCGGGCCGAGCGAGCGATCGCGTCACTCGAGGCGCGCGTCGCCCCATTCGCCACTGCCGTTGCGCGAGCGCCCTCCGCGGCCTTTGTCCATGCCGCGGAAGAATCCGCGCGGGGCGCGCTGCGATGGGTTCCGGGCGACACCCGCGGGCTCGCGGCGGCGGGTGCGGCGGCCCTCTTCGCTCGCGACGGGGCGAGCGCGCTCAGGCTCTACGGGCTCGCGATCGCTCGGACCGAGCGCGCCGAGCTGGTGCTCGACGTCGGGCGGGCGGCGGCCTTGCTCGATCGGCGTCCCGAGGCCTTGGCCGCGTTCGTGCGTGCCGTGTGGCTCACGCCACGACTCGCCGACGAGCTGCCCGAGGCCGCGAAGCCGCTCGTCGCCGACGAGATCCGTCGCCGCGAGGCGCTGCTGGCGAGCGGCGCCCCGGACGCGATCCCGCCGGCCACGCCGAGCGCGGTGCCGTGATCGCCAGACCGCGACCGCCGACCACGCGATCACGCCGTCGCGGCGCTGGCCGCGCGGCTGCCGTCCCGTTCGCCCACGCCATATGCTCCGAGCCGTGAGCACGAGCGAGCCCGCGCGCGTGGACGCAGCCCTCCCCACCAGCGAGGCCCGCGCGCGCGTCGCCGCGCCGCCGGCTCGCCTTCGCACGCTGGTGGAGCGCGCACCGTGGCGCGCGTCCGACGTGGCGCTGGCGGCGCTTTCGATCTACGTTGCGCACCGCCTGTCGCCCTCGTACCTCGCCGACCCGACGGCGACACCTGCCACCCAGGTCGCGTTGGTGCACGTGGTCGCGACCACGCTGGCAGGACACGCGGTGGGGCTCTACGAGCGTCCGGTCGTGCGCTCGCGGAGCCTGAGCGGGCAGCGTGCGTTCGCCGCCGGCTCGATCGCGATGTTGCTCACGCTGGTGTTCTTCTACGCGGTTCGCTACCGGCCGATCGGACGCTGGGTCGCGGCGCTCGGGTGGATCGGGACGACCGGCGGCATCCTGCTCACACGCGAGGGCGCACGCCGGGTGGCCGGCGGCGGCGAGCGAAGGGTGCTGTTCGTCGAGTCGAGCCCGCTGGTGCGCGCCACCGTGGCCGCGCTCGAGACGGCTCGACCGGGCGCATTCCACGTGATGACGCTCGACGCCGCCGCCGCGGCATCCCCGGCGCTGGGGGGTCGCGAGGCAGACGAGCTCGTGGCGCTCTGCGCCGCTCGCGGCATCGACGACGTGGTGGTGCCGAATGCGGACGCGGCGCTCGAGCCTTGGGTCCGGCCGGCGCTCGGCTGCCTGGCGCTCGGCTGTCGGCTGGTCACCGAGGCGGACTTCTACGAAGAGACGCTGGAGCGCGTGCCTGTCGAGCACGTGCCCGCCGATTGGTTGCTGAGCCGCGGCTGGGACACGTCCGATCCCTGGCGCGAGGCGGCCAAGCGTTGCACCGACGTGATCGGCGTCCTGATCGCGGTTCCCGTCGCGCTGCCGCTGGTCGCGCTCGCGGCGCTGGCGATCGTCGTCGACGATGGCGGCGCCATGCTCTTCCCGCAGACGCGAGTGGGGCGCTTCGGCCGACCGTTCACCATGTGGAAGCTGCGCACCATGAAGCCCTCCGCCGAGTCCGGCAGCGCACGCTTCACCCTCGATCGCGATCCACGCCTCACGCGCGTGGGACGCTGGCTGCGCAAGCTACGCGTCGACGAGCTGCCGCAGCTCTGGAACGTGCTGCGCGGCGAGATGTCGTGGGTCGGGCCGCGCCCCGAGCAAGCAGCGATCGTCCACGAGCTGGAGCGCTCGATCCCGTTCTATGCGTGGCGTCACCAGGTACGGCCGGGAATCACCGGCTGGGCCCAGCTCAAGCACCCCTACACCGCGTCGCTCGCCGAGGCGCGCCACAAGCTCGAGCTCGACCTCTACTACATCCGCCATCGCTCCTGGGCGCTCGATCTGGGGATCTTGCTGCGAACCCTCACCGCGTTCGCCGCCGGGGCGAGATGAGCGCCGGCCGACGGGCCGATTCCGGCACGCCGCGCGAGGGAAGCCCGCGCCGCTCGGTCGTCATCCCCACCCACGATACTCGCGAGCTCACGCTCGCCTGCCTGCGCTCCGTGCTGGGCGGCGACGAGCACGCCGTCGAGGAAATCGTGCTGGTGGACGACGCGAGCCGCGACGGTACGGCGGACGCCGTACGCGAGCAGTTCCCGGCGATCACGCTGCTCGTGCTCGACACGAATCGCGGATTCACCCACGCCGTGAACGAAGGCGCGAGCCGCGCCCGCGGCGATCACCTCGTGCTGCTCAACAGCGACACGCGCGTGGCGCCGGATGCGCTGCGGCGGCTCTCGCTCACCCTCGACGAGCACCCCGAGCTGGGCGCGGTGGGTGCGCAGCTCTTCGACCCCTCGGGCGAGCTCCAGTGGTCCGCCGGGCGGGACCCGTCCGCGCTCTGGCTCTTCGTGATGGCGTCGGGCATCGCACGCCATTACGCGCGCATCCCCGGCTTGCGTCGGCTGCGACCCGCCGGCGGACGACACCGCGCGGGCCCGGCGCCCACCCTCGTCGATTGGGTTCCGGCGACGGCGATGGCCGTGCGTCGCGAGGCGTGGCTCGCGTTGGGCGGGTTCGACCCGGCCTACGCGCTCTACGCGCAGGATCTCGATTTCTGCGTGCGGCTGAGACGCGCGGGCTTTCGGGTCGCGCTCGAGCCGCGCGCGCGCGTCACGCACCACCTGGGCGCCACGATCGGCGCCTCGCCAGACGCGAGCGCGGACCGCGTGCGCCTCGCCGCGTTGTGGCTCGACCTGGTGCGCTGGGCGGAGCGCTCCGGCGGCCCCACGCGCGCGCGCCGAGCACGCCTCGCGCTCGAGCAGGGCGGCCGGCTCCGACGGCTCCTCGACGCGCTGCTCACGCCGCGGGCGAAGCGCGCGGACGTCGACACCGCGCGCGACAGGCGCGTCCTGGCCGCGGCGCTGGCGGCGCTCGAGCGCGAGCCGCGCACGGAGCCGATCGGCGCGCGTGTCAGCGCCGAGCCAACGGAGTGAGCAGCTCCTCCCACCGGCGCGCGACCCTCTCCGGATCGTAGCGGCGGACCAGTCGCTCACGGCCCGCCGCCACCAGCGAAGCCGCCAACCCCGGCTCCACGACGAGCGCGCGCACGGCTCGCGCGAACGCCACGGGGGAATCGGCCACCAGCGCCTGGCGCCCAGGTTCCACGTCGAGCCCACTGAGCGCCGCGGAAGTCGCAACCACGGGTATGCCGCGCGCCCACGCTTCCAGGACCTTCATGCGAATCCCCGCGGCGATCCGCAGCGGCACGATCAACACGCTGTCCGGCGCGAACGCCTCGCCGCTCTCGGCGGGAGCGGCGTGACGGACGACGCGCTCGCCCACCCTGCCGTGCTGCGTCTCTCGGCCGTCGAAGCCATGCAGCACGGCTGCCGGCGACTCGGCCACGATCGCGGGCCAGACCTCGCGCTCGAACCAACGGTTGCCATCGCGGTTGGGCACCCAGGACGCGCTCCCGAGCAACACCAGCGCCGGCGAGCCCTCCAGCCGTCGTCCGGTCGCCGGCCACGCCGCGGGAAACGCCGGCGGCACGTGCTCGATCCGAGCGTCCGGCCCGACGGCGCTCGCCAGCGCGTCGCGATCCGACGCGGTGACGGCCGCGACGAGGTCGGCTTGCCGCACCACCGAGAGCTCGTCGCGGTCCACGCGCCGTGCCTCGGCGGCGACGAGCGGCCGCGACCAGGAGGTCGTGGCGGCGAGCGCCTCCCACAGCCGGGCCTCGACGTTCTGCGCCCGCAGCACCAGCGGCAGCCGCCCGCCGACGGCATCGCGACATGCGGCGAAGAGCTGCGGCTGCTCCGCGATCACCACCTCGCTCGGGTGGGCGTGAAGCGAAGCGGCCACGGCCCGCGCGAGCGCGGGACGCGCGTGGCGCACGAACGTGAGCGCGCGCCCGGTCGCCGCTGCGGCGATCCCCGCGCCCACCCAGCCGCGCGGCGGCGCGTCGACCAGATTCAATCCCACGCCCGCGCTTCGCGCTCCGGCATACGCCGCCGTCACCGTCGAACCGGGAGACAGAACCGCCACCACACGGACATCGTGACCACGCGCGGCCAGGGCTCGGACCGTCTCCGCCACCAGCAAGCGGCCGCCGTCGCAGGGCGGCCACGGCGCCTTGCTCGTGACCCAGAGAATCCTCACGTCGAACCCCTGGGTGCCGTCGCGGCGTGCGACGCGGCGCGTTCCCAGATCGCCTCCAGCTCCGCCACGGGCTCGTCCCAGCCGTACGACCGCTCGACGAGCGCGCGCGCGGCGCCGGCGAGGCGCTTGCGCGCGACCGGATCGCTCGCGAGCGCGACGATCGCCTCGGCGAAATCCGCCGCCGACGTCGCGACGCGCAGATGCGCGTCCGTGACGTCCCGCAGGCCCGCCACGGCAACCGGAGTGGCGACCACGGGCGTTCCCGCGGCGAAGGCCTCGAGCACCTTGAGCGGCTGCCCCGAGCCCGCCTGAAGTGGTGCGATCGCGATGGTGGCGCGCGCCAGACGTGCCGCGAGGTCCTCGACCGGGCCCACCAGCTCGATTCCCGGCCCACCGCTTGTCAGGCGGCGCAGCTCGGCGCTCGGCCGTGCGCCGATGAGCTCGAGGCGCAGCGACGGCACCTGCGCGATCACGCGTGGCCAGACCTGGGTCACGAACCAGCGGATCGCGTCGACGTTCGGGAAATAGCCCAGATTACCGGTGAAGACGACGCGGTTCGGATCCCGTCCTTCGTCCACGTACGGGAAGCGCGCGAGGTCGACGCCGTTTCGATTCACGCTCAGCCGCGGATGCGCTCCGATGGCGTCGCGATCGCGCACGGTGACGACGGTCGCGTGATCCCAGCGTTCCAGCAGCGCGCGCTCCAATGCCGCGAGCCGCGCGGCCTCGATGCGCGCCAACCACCGCCAGACGAGCCGGTCGCGATCGGCGCGCCTTCGCATGTTGAGCGAGAGCGCATCGATCAGATCGATCACCCGCGGCAGCCGCGAAGGCAACGCGCGCTCCACCGCCGGCGCCAGGCGCGCGAGCTGCACGTGCACCAGGTCGAAGCGCGATTCGGCGACGAGCCGTGCGATTCGCGAGTGCAACGACGCCGTGTCGTAGATGCCGCACTGGAGCGGCACCCCGGCCCGCAACGCGCGCGCCGCGCCCATCGCGCGCTCGACGAGGCGTGCGTCGGTCGTCACCCACCGATCGACCGGTGCCCCGGAGGCTTCGCTCCGCGGCGAACCGCGCGGACTCGACGGCTCCGCGGCGACGAACGTCACCGCATGTCGTGCGGCGAGCCGCCGCAGCTGCTCGACCGCGCGAACCTGGTAGCCCACGCGGGCCGGTTCCGGCGAACGCGGCGCGACGAAGAGGATACGCACGACAGCGGCGAGCTAACACGCACCCGAGGAGCAAATCGAGCCCCCCGGCCACACGGACCGGGGGGCTCGCGAAGGAACCGTTCGATCGATCAGACGATCAGAAGCCGATGTGCTGGTGCGACGCGTGCGTGGCGCTGTCCATCGGCGCCGAGGGGCTGCCGGCGTGAACCGCCTTGCCGGCGAAGACGGTCGTCACCCACGCCTGGGCGGCCGCCGGATCCTCGGGGGGCACGGCTCCCGCGGGCGTCACCGTGGTGTTCAGGTTGGTGAAGACCCAGCCGTTCTCGTAGGGCACCGGGAACGCGGCGCTGCCCACCTTCACCTTGTTGGCCACCGCCGGGAAGGGAATCAGCGACGGCACCGGCGGCGGCGGCGAGACCGGGTACACCACCGGCACCACCGGGTGCTCCTGCTCGTCGAAGATCACGATCTGTTCTTGACCCAACGGGTACCAGCTCGGGGTCGTGCCGCAAGTGAACGCCGTCGTCGCGACCTTGGGATCGCGCCACGCCACCAGGTTCGTTCCCTTGGTGAAGACCGTATCATCGTGGCGGAAGCGCGAGCCGAACAGGGTCGCCAGTGGCTGACGATTGTCGCTCGCGTCGAAGCCGACGTGCTTGCCGTAGAACGTGTACTGGCCGGCCACCGAGGTCTCGGGGTCCGTGGAGCTGGTCTGGATCGCCACCAGAGAGTCGCCTTCCGAGTAGCCCTTCGACGCGTTCACGTACGCGTAGTCACCCGTCAGGATATTGCGATTCCCAGCGATACCACCGCCGCCGTTGACGAAGTAGCCGACGTCCGCGGGGGACAACAACGTGCAGGCGTTGGTGACGTCCACGGTCACGAAACCACGCGCAAGGCCATCCCCGTAGCTCCGGCCCGCGCAGCCACCCAGGACCGCCGAATACTGCCCGCTCAGCGCCGCCTGCACGTGCGCCAGCTCGCTCGCCGCGAGCGGCACCGGCGGCAGGATGCCATTGCAGCTCGCGAAGTTGATGTCCTGCGAGATGTCGCCGTGGGGGCTGAGCGTGTCGGTCGGATCTTGCCCAGCAGATGCCGTAACCGGGAGCTTGCCGTTACGGATCACGTCCCCGAGATCGATCTCTTGAGCGTCATACCCGGTCAAGTAAACGTCGAAGCCGAAGACCGGGACGCCCAGATCGCTCCACACCGTCAGGTGCGCCATCGTCGCGCTCGCCGACGTGTTCACGATCGTCATGTAGGTGTTCGGACCCGCCGGGGTTCCGGGGTCCGGGTTCTTGAGCGTCACGTCGAAATACGGCAGCAGCAGCGTCGACGCCGGTTGGTTCGAGATCGTCGCCGCGTCGAATTCCTCGGCGCGCGCCGAGGAGCTCGCCGTCACCATCGCGAGCATCCCCACGGCGAGCAGCGCCGTCCATTTCGTCGTCATCTTCCGTCCCTCGCCTTTCGTTTCCGCGGTTGCGCTGGAAGTCGTCGTCATCGCCACACTCCTCAAGGCACCGGAAGCTGGCTGTGGTAGATGGAAGTCGCACTATCGAGCGCCGTCGCGGTCACACCAGCCTGGTAGCCGCCCTTCGCGCTCGATCCTTCGATCACGCTCGCTGCCCACGCCTGCGCCACCGCGGGATCCTCGGGCGGGTTGTTGCCAGCCGTCACCGGCGAGTAGTGGCTCAGATTCAGATAGAGGAAGCCACTCGCGCCGGGCACCGGCAGCGTCGAACCGCCCACCGCCACGCGCTGGGTCATCGCGCCGAACGGCGTTCCCGTGATCACGCTCGGGTTTTCCTGCTCGTCGAACGCCACGATCTGCTCTTGCGGGATCGGGTAGAAGGCCGGCGCCGTGCCGCAGGTGAACGGCGCGCCCGCGACCTTCGGATCCCGCCACACGATCACCGACGACGACTTCGCGAAGGCATCGCCCTTCTGGTAACGCGCCACGAAGGTGGTTGCGAGCGGCTGCCGCCGATCGGCAGCGGTGTAGTTGTCGTAGCGGCCGTAGAACGTGTACTGGCCCGCCACCGAGGTTTCCGGGTCCGTCGGGTTCACCCCGACGCTGACGATCGGCGCCGCCCGGGCCACGCCATTCTTCGCGTCCAGGTAGTACGCATCGCCCCAGAGCACGTTCTGGTAGGTGACGGTGGACGTGGTGTATGCGGGCGCCGCCGGATCCTCGAGCGAGCAGTAGTTCACCGTGTCGATCGTCACGTAGCCGCGCGCGATGCCATCGGTCTGGGTGCGACCCACGCACTTGCCGCCGTAGTAGGTCGAGGCCTTGCCGGTCAGCGAGTTCTTCATGTGGGTCACGAAGTCGGCGGGCAGCGTCACCGGCGGAAGCTGACCCGAGCAGCTCGCGAAGTTGATGTCCTGCGAGAACTGACCCTTCGGGCTGATCTGGTCCCCGGGATCCTGCCCCGCCGAAGCGGTGCGCGGCAGGATGCCGTTGATGATGTCGCGCAGGTTGATCGTCTGCACGTCGTAGCCCGTGAGGTAGACGTTGAAGCCCGCGGCGAGCACGCCGAGGTCCGTCATGACGTTCACGTGCGCAAGCACCGCCGTGGCGCTCGCGTTGTTGATCGAGAAGACCGTCGTGAGCCCGTTGGTCTTGACCAGGTTCACCTCGAAGTAAGGCAGGAGCAGCGTTCCCGCGGGCTCACGCCCCACCACGTTCGGCGCCGGGTAGGACTGCGCCCGAGCCGTGCTGGCCACTCCGCCCAGCAACGCGACTAGACAGAGGCAGAACGTCCAACTCTTTCGCGTCATGTCGATTCCCTCGTGTACGAGTCAGTTCAACGATTTCCGCTGCGCTTCTACGCCGAATGCCTAGCGCGGTCAACTCGTCGCTTCGCCGCGCGCCCGTCGCTCGTCAACGTAACGGTCCGGAATGCCGCGGCAAACGGGCTCACGCCGCTCCCCGATACAGCCCGGAAAGCGACCGCATCGGCGACGCCCCGGCGCCCCGGCCAAGGGACATCCCGCGTCAATCACCGCGCTCCGCGAGCTTCCAGGCCTGGATGCCGCCTTCGCTGGGGCACTCGCGCCGATCGCCCGCGGGGCCGGGATCGACCTCGTCGGCGAACGACTCGATCACCTCGCCGCGCCCGTCGCCGTCCAGATCCACCACCTCGACGTGCGCCGCGCTGCACTTGTCGGGGTGCTGCGGGATGCCGGCGGGGACGCGCTCGAACGCGCCGCCCGCGCGGCCCCGGAATAGCCACGCGGAACCGTCCTCGGTGACCGCCACCAGCTCGCGCACTCCGTCGCCGTCCACGTCGCCGAACGCCAGCGCGTGCACGGACGGCGTCGCCTCGGCGACGGCCAGCGCGGCGCGACTCCACTCGCCGGCAGCCGTGCGCCGCAATACGTCGACCCCGGTGCGCCACATCTCGCCGTCGAAGCTCAGGTAGCCGACGGCGAGCGCGGCGCGCCCCGAGCCATCGATGTCCGCCGCGGCGACCGCCTTCACGTACGCGTTGGCGCGCAGCACCGGCACTTCCTCGGCACGCCACGAGCCATCGGGCTGACCGAGGCTCACCAGGTCGCGTCTGCCGTAGAAACCGGTCCCCGCGGCGATGTCGGTGCGACCGTCTCCGTCGAAGTCCGCGAGCGCCAGCGCCGGACCGAAGTTCTGCTGCGAATCGGTGCCCTGGTCGGTGCGCTGCCAACGCCCGTCCGCGCCGCGCCGGTAGAGCACCAGCCCGTGGGCACCGCTCGCCGCCTGACGCGAGTCCTTGGCGCGCATCGCCGGAAGCAGGCGCGGCCCTTCGCCGAGCGCCAGGATGTCGGTGTGCCCGTCGTGGTCCCAGTCGGTGAGACGCAGCCGGCGCGACGAGAAGCCGGGCGGGGAGCCGTGACCCGGCACCCCGAAATCGAGCCCAGCGCCGCCGTCGCGGAAATGCCCGGCGTCGTCGCCGAGCAGCACCATGAGCCCGCACAGGTGAACCGCGAGCGCGATGTCGGCATGTCCATCGCCGTCGAGATCACCGACCTGGACGTCGCCGTAGTCGTAGGCGAGCTTCGGCCAGTCGACTCCTTGCCAGCGCTTCCAACTGCCGGCACCGTCGCCGAGGAAGATCGCGGGGGCGCCGAACGACTTCCGCGCGGGCCCGTGCACGAGGTCGAGGTGACCGTCGTGGTTCATGTCGGCGATGGCGAAACCCTCACGCCATTGCCCTTCCTTCGGCAGCCCCTTGCCGAAATCCTGGAAACGCATCGGCTTCCCTACCGGGAGGTCCACCCGATACGACGCCTCGGTCCGTGCCAGCTCCGCGGCGCTGGGCCCGCTGGGCACGGCGGGCACCGGTTCGTCGGGAACGCGGTAGAGCTTATAGTAGAAGTACTGCTCGTCCTCACGAACCACGTCGATGGGGATCGACCACACGGTGCGCACCGTGTTCGCGTCGATCCGCCTCGCCTGCGTGCGCGGCAGCTTCTCGACGAAGTACTGGCGCCCCTGATCGTCCGTGAGCCATTTGCCATCGGGAGGCGTGGGGCCGGGAGGAACGATCGGCTTGTCCGTCGCGCCCTCGTCCGCGCGATCCTCGGATACCGAGCCGCTCGGCGCTTTCGCCGCGCACCCCAGCGCGGTGACCAGCGCGAGCAACCCGAGCGCCGCGCCCCAGCGCGCGCCGCGGACGCTCGTGAAACCGTGTCGAAGTCTGCACGGAAACCCAGCACGCATTCCGATCATCGATCCTTGGCTCCTGGCGCCATCAGCGTTCGCGGCGGACATCCGCACGCGAACATAGCGGAACCCGTTGCGAACCGCGAAGAACGACGTTGGCGTGCGCCGCGCAACGAACACGGCGCGCGCTTGCTCAGCGCTCGGCGCGCGCGTCCGCCGCTTCCGCGACCTCGGGCGCGCGTACGCTCGGTGCGGTCTTCAGCCATCCCAGCCGTACGATCTCGTCGGCGATGGCGCGCGCCACCAGGTGATTCGCGCCGGCGCTCGGGTGCGGATCGAGGCCGAACACCCGTTGCAGCGCCGGAGACTCGTGGGCCGCGAGCGTCGGCCTGAGATCGAGCGCGGCAAAGCCGTTCGACCGCGCCAGCTCGGCGACCTGCTCGTGCAAGTCCTCGAACGGGTACTTCTCGCCGAGGGGGAAATCGACGAACGGGAAGATCGCGACCAACACCTGCGTTCCCGAGGCCTTCGTCAGCTCGGCGAGACGCTGAAACGACTCCTGACAGCGCCGCCACCCGGGGTACTCGGGACGGTGGATGAAGTGGTAGTAGCGCTCGAACGCGCGGTAGCGGCGGGTGTTTTCGAGCCGCTGGTACATCCAGCCGGTCAGCGCGCTGTTTCGGGTCAGCCAACCCATCCAGCCGCGCGGATGCCACACCATCGTCGGCTCGCGAAGTCGCTTCAGCTCGTCCGGGTTGCTCTCGTCCTCGGGATCGTTGAGGACGTAGCCGAGCACCAGCACGTCGGGACGGTAGTCGAGCCCACCGCGTCGCTCCAGCATGCGCAGCTCGCGGGCCGTGGAATAACCCTCGGCGGCAAAGCTCAGGCTCTCGACGCGGGCGTGGTTGTGCGCGCGGCGTAGGTGGCTCTCGAGGAGACGCTCCAGGCGGTGGCAATAGAGATCGGGAAGATCGATGCCGCGGCCGAACGTGAAACTGTCGCCGAGACAGAGGACGCGCACCGTTCCCGGCGGCTTGGCCAGCTCGTGCTCGACATCGTGCTGACCCAGGGAATTGAGCGGAACGCGCGGTTGAAGGTTGATCCCGCGCGCGGGCGGCGGCTGGACCATGCGCGCGACCAGCTCGCCAGCGCCAAGCGTGACCGCGAGCAGGATCAGGAGTGCGACCACGCGCACCGCGACGCGGCCGCGGCGGATCGGGCTCGCGGTGCGTGTAGGCGCACGCTCGGTCGGCGTCTCATCGAGATTCAGCGTCGAATCAGCGGCCATGACTATTTTCTACGCGAAAATTTGCGTGCGTGTGTCTTCCCCGGCCTCGCGGCTCACGCACCGAGGCGATCGAGCGCCGCCTTGGCAAAGTAGCGCACCATCGGATCGGCGTCGTCCAGCGCGGCGCGCAAGGCGTCGAGGTCGGCGACGCCCGGCCCGGCGTAACGCCACAGCGCCCACACCGCGCGCTGGCGAACGACGAGATCGCCGCTGGCGAGCGCCTCCACCAACGCGGGCGAGGCCGCGCGCGGCTCCTCGCGGAAGATCTCCCCCAGCGACCATGCGGCGCCCTGCCGCACCTCGCGGTCGGCGTCGGCGAGCGCGCGCCGCAGCACCGGGACCGCCGCGGCGACGCCCTTGCGGATCGCACCGAGCGTGACCGCCGCCCACTTCCGCACCTCGATGGTGGGGTCGTACATGGCGTTCATGAGCGGTTGCAGCGCCGCGCCTTCGGCACCCGTGTTCCACACCGCGACCGCAGCCTCCTGGCGCACGTCCTGGTTCTCGTCGTTGAGCCGCCGCATGAGCGCGGGCACGGCGGAATCGGCATCCGGGCCGATCTTGGCGAGCGCGCGCGCCGCCTCCTGACGCACCGCCGCGGTCCGATCGTCGAGGACGGCGATGAGCGCGGGGACGGTCTCCGGCGCGAGGCGGTTCATCTCACCGAGCGCGAACGCCGCGCCCACGCGGATCGCCGGATCGGCATCACCCAGCGCATCGATGAGCCGCGGCACCGCGGCGTGGCCGATGCGCGCGAGCGCCCACCCCGCGCGCATCCGCACCTCGGGAGAGCGGTCGACCAGCGCCGCGCGGAGCGCGGGAATCGCGAGCTGCGACCCTTCGCCGATCATGCCGAGCGCCATCGCGGCGCGGTCGCGGACCCGGTCCGACGGATCGGCGAGCGCCTCGGTGAGGCTCGACGCCGCGGCGACTCCGCCGGGGCCGTAGGACGAGATCGCGTCCGCGACGTCCGCCCGCACCTCGGCGTCTCCATCCCCGAGGGCGGCGATCAACGCGGGCAAGAGCGGCAGCGAGATCGCACCGAGCCGCTCGCACGCGAGCGCAGCCGCGCGACGGTCGTCGCTCGACGGGCTCGCCAGCAGCGTCGCGAGCGGCTCGAGCGACGCGGGTCCCAGCGACTTGAGCGCACCCCCCGCCCAGTTGCGCTGCTCGGTGTTGCGTCCGGTGAGCACGCGCGCCACCGCCGGCACGCAGCGCGCTGCCAGCGCGGGAACCCGCCGGATCAGCGGCCACGCGAGCTCGAGCGCTACCGTGGCCGCCATCGCGATCGATCGTGCGGCGCCGCGCTCAAGCCGAGAGCTGGGCGTCACCTCGCTGGGTCGCGAGCGAGCTGCCCGGGCGGATGCGCTCGGCGCTCAGCACCCCGGTCGCGCGCCGCAGCGTGCGCAGCAAGCCGTCGAGCTGCTTCAAGCTCTTGACCTCGACGATGAACTGGAGCTCGGCTCGGCCGTTGCGGAACGAGCGGGTGTCGGCGCGGGTGATGTTGACACCCTCCGAGCTCACCAGCTTCGAGACCTGGCCGAGGGCGCCGCGACGGTCCTGGATCGTGACGCGGATGCGCGTGGAGCGAACGGTGTCCGACGACTCGGGCCAGGTGACGTCGACGCGTCGCTCGGCCTCCGTGGCGAGACCGGCGGGACAGCTCGCGTCGTGCACCGTGATGCCGCGACCGCGCGTGATGAAGCCCAGGATCGGATCGCCCGGAATCGGCTGACAGCAGCGCGCGAATCGCACCAGCACGTCATCCAGGTCGGCGACCCGCACGGCCCCCGCCGTGCGCTTGGCGGCGCTCTGGACGATCTTGGTGATGGCGGTGCGGCGCGGCGCGGGCGGCTCGGGAACCAGCTCGTGGACGACCTTCTCGACGGGCAGGCGGCCGTAGCCCACCGCGGCGGTGAGCTCGTCGACGCTGGCGAACCCGAGCGCCTCGAGCGCCTTCGGCAGCCGCTCGCTCCTCTCGATCCGCTTCCACGTGGTGTGCGCGCGCTTGAGCTCGCGATCGAGCAACGACTGGCCGACCTCGCGGCTGCGCTCGCGCTCCACGGTGCGCAGCCACGCGCGGATCTTGGTGCGCGCGCGCGCCGAGCTCACCCATTCGAGCCAATCGCGGCTCGGGTGCGCCGTGGGCGCCGTGAGGATCTCGATCGTCTGGCCGCTCTTGAGCTCGTGGCGCAGCGGCACCCAGCGCTCGTCGACGCGCGCGCCGACCGAATGGTGGCCCACCTGGGTGTGGATCGCGTACGCGAAATCGAGGACGGTGGCGCCCTTGGGCAGACGCCGGATGTCGCCCTTGGGCGTGAAGCAGTAGACCTCGTCCGGGTAGAGGTCCATGCGGAACGCTTCCAGCGCCTCCGCCGGATCCTCGATCTCCTCGAGGCTGGTCATGAGCTGGCGCAGCGGCGTGAACTTCTGCGCCTCGTCCGTGCCCAGCGTGCCGCCCTCCTTGTAGACCCAATGGGCGGCGATGCCACGCTCCGCGACCTGGTCCATCTCGTCGGTGCGGATCTGCACCTCCATGCGGCGCCCCTCGTAGCCCATCACCGTGGTGTGCAGCGATTGGTAGAGGTTGTCCTTGGGAGCGGCGATGTAGTCCTTGAAACGACCCTCGACGGGCGCCCACTGCGAGTGGATGAGCCCGAGCACCTGGTAGCACTCGACGGGGCGCGGCACGAGGACACGGAACCCGACGACGTCGTGGACGTTGTCGAGGTCGATCCCCTGCCGCTGCATCTTGCGGTGGATCGAGTAGAGGCTCTTCACCCGGCCCGTGACGCGCGCGCCGATGCCGTTTTGCTGGAGCAGGCGCTGGATCTCCTCGCGCCCGCGCTTGATCCAGGCATCGCGGACGCGCCGGTCCTTGGCGAGGTGCTTCTCGATCCGCTGGCAGGTGGCGGCGTCCACCACGCGAAACGACGACTCCTCGAGCTCGGTGCGCATCCAGTTGATGCCGAGCCGTCCCGAGAGCGGCGCGTAGATCTCGAGGGCCTCGCGCGCGATCCGATCGCGCTCCTCGCGCGGGCAGCGCTCCAGGTGGCGCATCTCGTCCAGCCGATCGGCGAGGCGGATGAGGAGGATGCGCACGTCGCGGATCATCGCCAGCAGCATGCGCCGCACGATCTCCAGGTCGCGCCCGCTGTCCACCGTGAAGCGCAGCCGCGCGATCTCGGTGAAGCCCTCGACGATGCGCGTGACCTTGGGACCGACCGCCGCGACCATCGCGTCGCGGCTCGCGTAGCCGATCTCCAGCACGTCGTGCAGCAGCCCCGCCGCGATCGTCGGGGCGTCCATGTAGAGCTCGCTCAGGATCCAGCCCACGTCCACCGGATGGCCGAGGTACGGCTCGCCAGCGCGCCGCTCCTGACCCTTGCGCACCGAGGCGCCCCACACATACGCGCGCTCGATCAGCTCTAGGTCCGCGCGCGGGTGATACGCCTCGACCCGGTCGAGGATGTCGTTGACGCGCCGGATCGGCATTCGAGGCTCGGTCTCGCGAGGCGGGACTCAGGGTGCCGCGGACGGCTCGTTCGGGCTCAGCACTCGCGCGGCGCGGGCCCGCTCCGCGCACACGATGGCCGCGAGCTCGCGCTCGGCGCGGGCGAGATCGTCGTTCACGATCACGTAATCGTAACGGGTCGCGAGGGCGAGCTCCGCGGCGGCGCCGGCGAGACGACGGCGAATCGTGGCGTCGTCGTCCTTGCCGCGGCCGCGAATGCGCCGCTCCAACTCCTCGGCCGAGGGCGGCAGCACGAAGATCAACGCCGACTCGGGCATGCGCGCACGCACCTGGAGCGCGCCCTGGGTATCGATGTCGAGCACCAAGTCCACGCCCTCGCCGCGCGCCGCGCGCCACTCGCTCACCGGCGTGCCGTAGCGGTTGCCGTGCACCTCGGCCCATTCGAGAAGCTCACCAGCGCTCACCATCGCGGCGAAGCGCGACGCGTCGACGAAGTGGTAATCGACGCCATCGATCTCGCCGGCGCGCGGCGAACGGGTGGTCGCCGAGATCGAGAAGCGAAGCCGCGGCACGCTGGCGATCAGGCGATGACACAAGGTGGTCTTCCCCGTGCCCGAGGGTGCGGACACCACGAACAGGATTCCGCCGCGCTGGGATGCGAGCGCGGGCAGACGCAGATCGGTCACGTCGTCACCTCGAGATCCGCCTCGCGCTCGGGCAAGCCCTCACCGCGCTCCAGGCGCAGGGCGATCGTGTCCGGCTGGACCGCGGAGAGCAGCAGGTGGCCGGTGTCGAGGAGCAGCACCGCGCGCGTCTTGCGGCCCTGGGTGGCGTCGACGATGAGCCCGCGCTTCTTGGCGTCCTCGCGGAGCTTGCGGATCGATTGCCCCGCGGGATTGAGCACCGCCACGACCCGATGGGACATGACGAGGCTGCCGTGGCCCACTCCCACCAGCGTTCGCGCCATGGGTCAGGGGGCCTTTCTCGGGGGGCCGTTCCAGCCCCCCGCCCCGCGAACGGCGTGGTCTTCGCGGGGCGCTAGCCCCGAGTCACTCGCTCTGCTCGAGCGGTGCCGCCGGCACCGGGCCGGATCGACGGCGAGCGTGGAGACCCAGGCGCAGGGACCCCGCCCGTCACGACCACCGGCGTCGCCCTCGGCCGGGACGGACCGTGGCCCTCGCGACGAGAGGCGGCAGCGCCGCGAGCACCGTGCGGACCACGACGTCCGCGGATTCGCGAGCGGACTCATTCGAGGTTCTGCACCTGCTCGCGCAGCTGCTCGATCGCGGCCTTCATCTGCACGACTTCCGCGGTCATCGCCACCCCCTGGAGCTTGGTGCCGGCGGTGTTGGCTTCCCGGAAGAGCTCCTGGACCAGGAAATCGAGCTTGCGCCCGACGTGCCGGTGGCGCAGCAGGTCGCGCGCCTGCTGGATGTGGCTCGCCAGCCGCGTGAGCTCCTCGCGCACATCCGAGCGATCCGCCAGTAGCGCGATCTCCTGCGCCAGGCGGTCCGGCGCCACGTCGATGCCGGCGGCGAGCTGCCGCACGCGCTGTGCCAGCGCCTCGCCTTGCGCCTCCACGAGCTTCGGCGCGCGCTCGGCGAGCTGCGCGGCCACCGACTCGACGGTGTCGAGGAGCCGGCGCGCGTCCGCGGCGAGCGCCGCGCCCTCGCGCTCGCGCATCGCCGCGAAGTCGGCGAGCGCGCGATCCACCAGCTCGCCCAGGATCTCCCACGAGCGCGCGGCGCCAAGCGGCCCGCCGTTGGGCGTCGCCAGCTCGCGCAGCGCGAGCAGCGTCTCGAGCTTGAGATCGTCGGTCAGGCCGAGCGACTCGGCGAGCGTCGCGAGTGCCTCGCGCAGCGGACGCAAACGCGCGGGGTTGAGCGATCCTTCCAGCAGATCGCCCGCCGGCGTCACCCATACCGAGACCTCGACTCGCCCGCGCTTGGCGTGACGCTCGACCGCCTCGCGGATCTTGGGCTCCGCTGCCGTCATGTCGCGCGGCAGCCGCACGTGGACGTCGAGGAAGCGATGGTTCACGCCGCGGACCTCGACCGTCACGCGCCCCAGCTCGCCGACCGCCGAGGCCGAACCGAATCCCGTCATGCTGTGCACGTGCTCTCCTCGACGTGAACGCGTGCGCGGCCTCAGCCTGCCGCGCTCCGAAGCGCTTGGATCAACTCGGCCGCGGCCACGACGGCGGTGCCCACCTTTCCCACCACGATGCCGGCGGCGGCGTTCGAGATCCGCGCCGCCAGCGCGCGGTCGATGCCGAGCGCCTCGCAGAGACCGAACGTGCCGATCACCGTGTCCCCGGCGCCGGTCACGTCGAAGACGTCGCGGGCCATGGTCGGGATGTGGACGGCGCGGGCGCCGCGCTGGAAGAGCGCCATGCCGTCCTCGCCCCGGGTGACCAGCACCGCCTCGCACGCCAATCGCTCGCGGATCTTCTTGCCCGCCCGCGCCAGCGAACGCTCGTCGGTGATGTCCACGCCCGCCATCGCCGCCGCTTCCTTGAGATTGGGCGTCACCATCGACACCCCGCGATAGACGGTGAAGCGCGGCGGCTTGGGATCGACCAGCACCGGCACGCGGCGCTTGCGCGCTTCACCGATGAGCTTGCGCAGCACGGTGGGCTCCAGGCTGCCCTTGGCGTAGTCCGAGATCACCACCGCGTCCACGCGGGCGAGCCGACGCTCGAGCGCCCTCGAGAGCGCCGCCATGGTGCTCGCCGCGGGATCGATCAGATCCTCGCGATCGAACCGCACCACCTGCTGGTGCTGCGCCACCACCCGCGTCTTCTCCGTGGTGCGCCGCCCCGGCGCGGTGACGATGGCGCTCGGGTCGATCTCGAGCCGCGCGCATTCCTCGCGCATCCATTCGCCGAGCGCGTCGTTGCCGACCAACCCCCCCAAGCTCACGCGGCCGCCCAGGGCGCGGATGTTGTGCGCCACGTTCGCGGCGCCGCCGA
>JAXLQJ010000014.1:0-156582 GCA_046331705.1 bacterium
CCGTTCTCCTCTGGCGCTGCTACTCGCCGCGCGGTTTCGCATGCTGTGAAGCAGAACGATGAGCCCGTGAATTCCTGCGGTCATGCCGACGATGGCGCCGCCAAGCGTTCCCCAAGGCTCGATCGAGTAGCGCTTCCCGATCCACCCTCCCAGCCACAGGCCCCCGAGTACAGAGGCGCCGAACTGGGTCGCCATCGCGAACCCGTAACCCAGCTTGAGCATGGGGCCCGACTCGTTCGAGCCGGCACCGGATTCCGGTTGGCCTTCCACGCGAATGGTGGCCCATTCGAGCGCACCGCAAGGGGTCGAAGAGTTGCCGAAGGGCCGCGGTTTCTAGCACGCGACTTCGCAACGCGTCAACAACACCAAGGGGCCGCGAACCCCCGCCGCCACAGCCGGTTGTGGTCGCCGTGACCGAAGGGTCAAACCGCCTCTGCGGCTTGCGAAAAAGCGCGCCTGGCCACACCCACGACGAGGTCGATGTCGGCCTCGGTGAGCGCCGTCGAGACCATCGCGGCCTCGAACTGCGAGGGAGGCAGGTAGACGCCGCCATCGAGCATCGCGCGGAAGAACACGCCGAACTGGCGCACGTCCGAGCGCAGCGCCGACTCGTGATCCGTCACCGGCCCCGCTTGGAAGAACACCGTCAGCAGCGAGCCCACGCGATTGATCGAGACCGTCACGCCGGCCTCGCGCGCGGCGCCCGCGAGCCCGTCGGCCAGCTGCGCGCCGCTCGACTCGAGCAGCTCGTAGACCTTCGGGTCCGCGAGCAGCTCGAGGGTGGCGATCCCGGCGGCCATCGCGAGCGGGTTCCCCGAAAGCGTGCCCGCTTGATACACGGGGCCCGCGGGCGCGATCCGATCCATCAGATCGGCGCGTCCGCCGTAAGCGCCCACCGGCAATCCACCACCCAGGATCTTCCCCATCGTGGTGAGATCGGGACGCACCCCGAAGCGTTGCTGCGCGCCGCCCGGGGCGACGCGAAATCCCGTGATGACCTCGTCGAAGACGAGCAGCGCGCCAGCCCGATCGGCGAGCGCGCGCAAGCCCGCCAGAAATCCGTCCGCCGGCGGCACCAGCCCCATGTTGCCCGCGACCGGCTCGACGATGATCGCGGCCACCTGCGCGGGGTGCGCGTCGAGCAGCGCTTCCACGGAGGCGAGGTCGTTGTAGCGCGCGGTGAGCGTCTCCGCCGCTTGCGCCGGCGTGACTCCCGGGCTGTCGGGAACGCCGAGCGTCATGGCGCCCGAGCCCGCTTTCACCAGCAAGCCGTCGGAGTGCCCGTGATAACAGCCCTCGAACTTGAGGACGAGCGAGCGTCCGGTCGCGGCGCGCGCGAGCCTGAGCGCGCTCATGCACGCCTCGGTTCCCGAGCTCACCATGCGCACCCGCTCGACGAACGGCATGCGCTCCACGACGAGATCCGCGAGCCTGACCTCGCCCGGGCTGGGCGCGCCGTAGCTGGTGCCCCGGCGCGCCGCCTCGGAGATGGCGCTCACCACGCTCGGATGCGCGTGGCCGACGATCATCGGGCCCCACGACGAGAGCAGATCGACGTATTCGTTGCCGTCGACGTCGATCAGCCGCGCGCCGTGTGCGCGGGCGATGAAACGGGGATCGCCACCCACCGCGCGGAACGCGCGGACGGGGCTGTTCACGCCGCCGGGAATCCGGCTGCGCGCGTGGGCAAAGAGCTTGTTGCTGAGCTCGGTACGCATCGGTGGCTGCGCTGTATACCCGCCGCATTCCACGCTTGACAATGCGAAGTGGCATGCGCCACGGTTGGCGCAGTCGTCGTGCCGCGCTGCATCACGCGCCCGTCGAAGTCTCTCACGAGCGCAACTCTCGCCGGTCGTTCGCTCGAGGCCGCCGGAATTCGGTCTGCCCGATGAATCCGTACATCCCGGTCTTGATCACGTTCATCGCCGCCGGCCTGTTGATCGGCGTCTTTCTCTTCTTCTGCCACGCGTTCGGTCCCAAGCACACCTCCTCGATCAAGAGCGACCCCTTCGAGTGCGGCAATCCGCCCTCGGGCCCGGCTCACGATCGCTTCGCGGTGCGCTTCTACATCGTGGCGATGCTCTTCCTGCTGTTCGACATCGAAGTCGTGTTCCTCTACCCGTGGGCCATCCTCTTCAAGGACTTGGGCGGCCTCGGGATCGTGGAGATGGGCTTCTTCCTCGCGCTGCTGGTGGGCGGCCTCGCGTACGTGTGGTGGCGCGGCGCCCTCGAGTGGGAATGACCCTCGGTGCCCGGCCAACCCAGCGTTCCGTGAGCTGATCGAACCGTGGATCTCATCGCAATCCTGATCGTGGTGGCGAAAGTCGCCTTCGTGCTGGTGGTGGTGCTCCACTTCGGCGCCCTCATGACGTGGGCCGAGCGCAAGCAAGCCGCGCTGATCCAGGATCGCATCGGCCCCAACCGGATCAACATCCTGGGGGTCAAGGCGATCGGTCTCATCCAGATCGTGGCGGATGGGATCAAGATGATCATGAAGGAAGACTTCATCCCGGCAGGCGCGCATCGCCTCTACCACACGCTGGCGCCGGCCATCGCCATGTTCCCGGCGTTGGTCGCGCTGGCGGTGGTCCCGTTCGGGCCGAGCTTCGACGTCGCGGGCCGGCACATCGAGCTGCAGGTGGCGCACCTCGACGTCGGCATCCTCTTCGTGCTGGCGGTGAGCTCGCTCGGCGTCTACGGCATCGCGCTCGCGGGCTGGGCCTCGAACAACAAGTACTCGCTGCTCGGCACCGTGCGCGCGACCGCGCAGATGATCAGCTACGAGATCCCGATGGGGCTCGCGATCATCGGCATCGTCATGACCTACGGCACGCTCGAGATGAACAAGATCGTCGAGCTGCAGGGCGAGTATTTCCGTCTCGGCGGGTTCCCGATCCTGCCCAAGTGGGGGATCTTCTACCAGCCGCTCGGCTTCGTCCTGCTCTTCACGGCGCTCATCGCCGAGACCAAGCGCACGCCGTTCGACTTGCCCGAGGGCGAGAGCGAGCTGGTGGCCGGGTTCAACGTCGAGTACTCGGGGATGAAGTGGGGGATGTTCTTCCTCGGGGAGTTCGCCTCGATCGTCGTGGTGTCGGCGCTCATGGCCACGCTCTACCTGGGCGGCTGGCAGATTCCGTACGTGGATCTGCCGGCGTTGCCGGTGCTGCCGCGGGTGCTGCTCGGCATCGTGGCGTTCTTCGGCAAGGTGATCGTGCTGTGCTTCCTCCAGCTGTTGATTCGCTGGACGCTGCCGCGCTTCCGCTACGACCAGCTCATGGACCTCGGCTGGAAGCGGCTGCTGCCGCTCGCCATCGCCAACGTTCCTCTCACCGCCGTGTGGATCTGGCTCCTCGGCGGGATGCACGGCTGAGCTCGCGATGAGTGCTGCGATCGCCTTCTACGTCCTGGCCCTCGGCGCGGTCACCACCGCACTGGGCGTGGTCCTGCTGCGCAACCCGATCTCGAGCGCGCTCAATCTGGTCTTGAGCTTGTGCTTCGTCGCCGGGATCTACGCCCTCCTCGAGGCGCACTTCGTCGCGGCGGTGCAGGTCACCGTGTACGCCGGCGCGATCATGGTGCTCTTCACGTTCGTGATCATGCTCCTCGACCTCGCCCGCGAGCCCATCCAGCACGGTCCGCCCGAGGGGCTCGGGAAGGCGGCGGTGATGGGCGCCCTCGGCGCGATCTTCGTCGGCATCGTCATGAACGCCGTGCGCGGCGACATCCGGGCACCCGGCTCGGCGGGGCTGCCGCCGGCGAGAGTGGCCGAGCTCGGCGGCAATTCGCGGCTCGTGGGTGAGCTGCTCTTCGGCCCGTACCTGCTGCCGTTCGAGATCGCCGGCGTGCTGCTGGTGGTCGCGCTGGTGGGGACGGTGGTCATGGCGAAGCGCGAACGCGAAGGGAAAGCCTCGTGATCACCTTGGCGCACTACCTGGGGCTCAGCGCCGCGCTGTTCGCGATCGGCGCCACGGGCGTCCTGGTCCGCAAGAACGCGTTGATCGTGTTCATGAGCGTCGAGCTGATGCTCAACGCCTCGCACCTGGCACTGGTCGCGTTCTCGCGCTTTCGCGAGGCGCTCGACGGGCAGGTGCTGGTGTTCTTCGGCATGACGGTGGCGGCCGCCGAGGTCGCCGTGGGGCTGGCGATCATCATCGCCGTGTTCCGCTCGCGCAAGACGGTGAACATCGACGAGCTCAGGACCTTGAACGGATGAGCGGCGCAACCGGAGAGGCGATGACACAGGTTCCGACGGCGTTGGCCGCGGTGCCGCTGATCCCGCTGTTGCCGCTCTTCGGCGCGGCGATGAACGGGATCCTGGGCCGGACGTTCAACCGCACCGTGGTCTCGGCGATCGGGTGCGGGACGCTCGGCATCTCGTTCGCCCTCACGGTGTGGGCGTTCCTGGCGTTCCCCGCAGGCGCGGAGCCGCACGTCCTGACGCTCTTCCCGTGGATCCAGGCCGGCGGGTTCCACGTGGACGCAGGGCTCCAGATCGACCAGCTCTCGCTGACGCTGATGCTGGTGGTGACGGGCGTGGGCTTCCTGATCCACGTCTACTCGACCGCGTACATGCACGAAGACCCCAGCTACGCGCGCTACTTCGCGTACCTGAACCTGTTCGTGTTCGCGATGTCGATGCTGGTGCTGGGGTCCTCGCTTCCGCTCATGTTCCTGGGCTGGGAGGGCGTGGGCCTGTGCTCGTACCTGCTGATCGGGTTCTGGTTCGAGGACCCGGCGAAGGCGAGCGCCGGGAAGAAGGCGTTCATCGTCAATCGCATCGGCGACGCCGGCTTCATCCTCGGCGTGCTGTGGCTCTACCAGGCGACCGGGCGCGTGGACTTCGAGGGGCTACGCGCGGCGATCCAGGCGAACCCAGGCCTGGTGAGCGGCGCGGCCACCGGCATCGGGCTGCTGCTCTTCGTGGGCGCTTGCGGCAAGAGCGCCCAGATCCCGCTCTACGTGTGGTTGCCGGACGCGATGGCTGGACCCACGCCGGTCTCGGCGCTGATCCACGCGGCCACGATGGTCACGGCGGGCGTGTACATGATCGCGCGCCTCAACTTCGTCTACGTGCTCGCACCGGTGGCCATGACCGTGGTGGCATGCGTCGGCGCAGCGACCGCGCTCTTCGCCGGCACCATCGGGCTCGCGCAGTGGGACATCAAGAAGGTCCTCGCCTACTCCACCGTGAGCCAGCTCGGCTACATGTTTCTCGCGGTGGGCGTGGGAGCCTTCGACGCCGGCGTCTTCCACCTCGTGACCCACGCGTTCTTCAAGGCGCTGCTCTTCCTCGGCTCGGGCAGCGTGATCCACGCCCTCGGCGGCGAGCAGGACATCCGCAAGATGGGTGGCCTCGCGAAGAAGATCCCGGGCACGTGCGCGACCTTCGTGATCGGCACGATCGCCATCGCGGGAATCTGGCCCTTCGCAGGCTTCTACTCGAAGGACGAGATCCTGATCGGCGCGCTCGTGCACCGCAATCCGGTCGTGGGCGTGCTGCCGCAGGTGCTGTGCGCCGTGGGCCTCGTCGCGGCGATCATCACCGCGTTCTACATGTGGCGGCTCACGGTGCTCACGTTCTTCAGTCCCTCGCGGATGGACCACGAGGTCGAGCATCACGTCCACGAATCGCCGATCGCGATGCTGGGACCGCTGGTGATCCTGGCGGTGCTCAGCGCCGGCGCGGGCGCATTCCTGGTTCACGTGCGACCGCTGCACCATTTCCTGGAGCCGATCTTCGAGATCGTCGGTGCCGCGCCCCCGTGGGGCACGGTGGACGAGCATGCGCTGCACACGGCCGAGTCGAGCCTGCCCATCGTGAGCGTGCTGGCGGCGCTCGCGGCTTCCGGCGCGGCGTTCGCGATCTTCCGGCGCGGCGTGCCCCCGATCCCCAAGTCGGTCGAGCCGGTGCAAACGCTGCTCGAGAACAAGTACTGGGTGGACGAGGGCTACGCAGCCGCGATCGTGCGCCCGTTCTGGGCCGTGAGCCGCTGGCTCTGGAGGTTCGTGGACGCCGTCGTCATCGACGGCATCGTGAACGGCGTGGCGGCCGTCGCCGTCGCCACCAGCGGTGCGGTGCGCCGCTGGACCACCGGCAACACCCAGATCTACGCACTCTCGATCTTCCTGGGACTCTTGGCGCTCTTGGCCGCGCTCACGATCGTGTGACCTGGAACGCGCCGAAGCGAGTTGGCAAGGCGAGCCGATGACCTCCCTCTTCCACGTGCTGCATCCCCTGACGGTGCTGCTCGCGCTCCCGCTGGTGGGAGCCGTGATCCTGCTGGCGGTCCGGGGCCTCGACGAGCGCTCGGTACGGCAGATCGCGCTGATCTTCTCCGGCGTCACGTTCCTCGTGAGCTTGGCGGTCTTCCTCGGCACGCCGGGCGGCGCGCTCGCCCAGAGCCTCGGTCAGCCGGTCTCCGACGAGGTTCAGGCGACCTGGATCCCTTCGCTGGGCATCAGCTACCACCTCAAGATCGACGGGCTCAGCCATTTCCTGGTGTTGCTCACGACGTTCCTGACCCCACTGGTGATCCTGGGCTCGTGGGAGGCCGTCGACCGCCGCGTCGCTGGCTACCACGCCGCGATGCTCGCGCTCGAGAGCGCGATGATCGGCGCGTTCCTCGCCGTGGATCTCTTCCTCTTCTACGTGTTCTGGGAAGCGATGCTCATCCCGATGTACTTCCTCATCGGGGTGTGGGGCGGAAAGCGCCGGATCTACGCGACGGTCAAGTTCTTCCTCTACACGCTGGTGGGCAGCCTGCTCATGCTGGTGGCGATCGTGAAGCTCGCGTTCGTCGTCGCGGGACTCAACGGCGGGCAGCTCTCGTTCGACCTCGCCGATCTGATGGCGTCGCACGGACGCATTCCCCCAGCCGTCCAGGCCTGGCTCTTCGCCGCGTTCGCGGCGAGCTTCGCGATCAAGGTGCCGCTCTTCCCGTTCCACACCTGGCTGCCCGACGCCCACGTCGAGGCTCCCACGGGCGGATCGGTGATCCTGGCCGGCATCCTCCTCAAGATGGGAACGTACGGTTTCCTGCGCTTCGCCATCCCGCTCTTCCCGGTGGCGGCGATGCAAGCCGCGCCCTGGATCATCGGGCTCGCCGCGATCGGAATCGTCTACGGCGCGTGGGTCGCGAGCGTGCAGCAGGACGTGAAGAAGCTGGTCGCCTATTCCAGCGTGAGCCACTTGGGCTACGTGATGCTCGGGCTCTTCGTCTTCAACGTCGAGGGCATGCAGGGCGCGCTGCTGCAGATGATCAACCACGGTCTCTCGACGGGCGCGCTCTTCTTCCTGGTGGGCATGATCTACGAGCGACGCCACACCCGCGAGCTGGCGGCGTTCGGCGGCATCGCGAAGGTGATGCCGGTGTTCGCGGCGCTCTTCCTCGTCGTGACGCTCTCCTCGATCGGACTACCCGGGCTGAACGGCTTCATCGGGGAGCTTCTGGTGCTGGCTGGCGCGTTCCCGGTGTCGAAGGTGCTCACGCTGGTGGTGGCCACCGGCATGATCTGGGGCGCCGTCTACATGCTCACCGCGTACCAGAAGGTGTTCTTCGGACCTGTGACGCTGGACGAGAACCGATCCCTCGTCGATCTCGGCAAGCGCGAGATCGCGATCCTGCTCTTGATGCTCGCGCCGTGCGTGTGGATCGGCGTCTATCCGCGCCCCTTGCTGGCGCGCGCCGAGCCCGAGCTCACGCAGCTCACCGATCAGGTTCGCGAGGACTACGCGACCGCCATGGGTGAGCCGGTGCGGCGCGCCCAGGAACGCTTGAACCGCGTCACCAGCACGCGCTGAGCCGACCGTCCGGAACCCCTTCGCGGAGCCCGCAACCGTGCACTTCCCGCCCCTCCAATTCGACTGGGTCGCTGCCGTCCCGGTGATGCTGCTCTCGCTCGGCGGGCTGGGCGTGCTGCTGCTCGATGCCTGGAACCAGGGCCGCAAGCCCGCGGCGACGGCAACGAGCGCGGTGGCGGTGCTGGCGCTGGCCATCCTGTGGCTGGCGCATCCGCTGGCGCCGTCGGCGAGCGCCGCGGACGCCCGCAGCTTCACGCACATGCTGGTGGTCGACGGCATGGGCGTGTTCGTGACCGTGGTGTGCGCGCTCGCCGGCCTCGGAACCTTGCTGCTGACGCCGAGCTACAGCGAGCGAGAGAGCTTTCACGCTCGCGAGATCTACGCGCTGGTGGTGCTCGCGGTGGCGGGGATGTCCGTGCTCGCCATGGGCACCGATCTGATGGTGCTGTTCCTCGGCCTCGAGATCATGAGCCTCGCGGTCTACGTGCTCGCGGGCTACCAGCGGCGCGAGGGGCGCTCGGTGGAAGCGGCGCTCAAGTACTTCCTGCTGGGCGCGTTCGCCTCGGCGATCTTCCTCTACGGCCTCACGTTCGTGTACGGCGCGGCTGGATCGGTGCGGCTCGACGTGGTGGCGACGGCGCTCTCGAACGAGAACCCGTACACGGCGCGGCTGGCGCAGATCGGCTTGGCGCTGCTGCTGGCGGGACTCGGATTCAAGATCGCCGCGGTCCCGTTCCACCTCTGGACGCCCGATGTCTATCAAGGCGCCCCCACACCCGTGACCGCCTTCATGTCCTCGGCGGTGAAGGCGGCGGCGTTCGCGCTGGCGCTGCGGGTGCTGCGGGTGGGATTCGGCGCCCACCCCGCGCTCTGGACCGAGGCGGTCAAGTGGCTGGCCATCGCCACCATGGTGGTGGGAAATCTCGCGGCGCTGACGCAGCGCGATCTGAAGCGAATGCTCGCGTATTCGTCGATCGCCCACGCGGGCTACCTGCTGGCCGGAGTGGCGGCGGGGCATCCCGCGGGAACCGCGGCGGTGCTCTTCTACCTGGCGGCGTACCTGGTCGCGAATCTCGGTGCGTTCGCGGTGCTGGTGGCGATCGGCGAGAAGGGCGAGGCCAATCTCACGCTGGCGGACGTCGCCGGGCTCTATCGCACGCGACCCGGGCTGGCGTTCGCGCTCTCGGCGTGCCTGCTGTCGCTGGCCGGCATCCCGCCCACGGCTGGATTCTTCGGCAAGTTCCTGGTCTTCAACGCGGCCATCCGTGCGCACATGATCGGAAGCGCCGTGCTCATCGCGCTCACGAGCGCCCTGAGCCTCGGTTACTATCTGATCGTGATCGTGAAGATGTACATGGCCGAGCCGGCGCGCGAGTACCGCACGGCGGAGCTCACGACCGGCGTTCGCGTGGTGGTGGTTGCCTCGCTCGTCGGCGTGTTCGTGCTCGGGATCCTGCCCACGTTGGTCCAGGGGCTGGCCGAGCAGGCAGCGTTCCCGCTTCCCTGATCTCCCGCGCCACGAGGTGACCATGCCGGCGAGCTCGCTCTACGATCTCACCGTCGACGACCTCGCGGGCCGACCGGTCGCGCTCGCGGATTTCGCCGGTCGCGTCACGCTCTGCGTGAACGTCGCGAGCGAGTGCGGATACACGCCCCAGTACAAGGGCCTGCAGCGACTCCACGAGAGCCTGAGCAGCCGCGGCTTCGCCGTGCTGGGGTTTCCCTCGAACGAGTTCGGCGGCCAGGAGCCCGGGACTCCCGAGCAGATTCGGTCGTTTTGCGAGACCAAGTTCGGGGTCACGTTCCCGCTCTTCGAGAAGCTCGTGACCCAGCCCGGTCCCGCACAGTCCCCCGTCTATCGGTTCCTCACCGACGGACGCGAGGCGCCCGACTGGAACTTCTGCAAGTACCTCGTCGACAAGCGCGGCCAAGTCATCGCCTTCTACAAGAGCGCGGTGAGCCCCAAGGATCCCGCGCTTCACGCCGCCATCGAAGCGGCACTCGCCGCGCCCTGACGCGGGCGCGCGCCGCCAACCGCCGAACACGCTGCCGGTCGTTGGCAGTCGCCGCCAACGCGAGTTGGCACCCGCGCCACCTCCCCGAGCGCAAGCGCGCGAAATGCGAAGGGCTCGTCCGCGGTTCCCGCGGGCGAGCTGGCACCGGCTTTGCCCTGTCCCCCGCCGCGCCGGACGTTCCGACGCGAAACCGCATTGGGGGGAGTCATGAGGGCGAAGGGAAAGACGAGCGGCTTTCGTGCCGCGGGGTACGCGGTCGCATTGATCGGTTTCATCCTGCGCGGCGACACCTGCACGCCGCCGCCACAGATCACGTTCAGCCAGCAGGTCTCGAGCACGATCGCCGACAACGCGGCCGTGAGCTACCTGTTCGTCGCACCGGCGCTCGGCAACAACGCGTCCATCGCCGGATCGTTCCGCCTCGAGGACGCGGCCCCGGCGGGCGGCACCTACAAGCTCGAAGTGTTCGTGGCCGGCGGCACCACGCCGATCGCGACGGCGGGACCGGTGGCGGCAAACGTGCCGACGTTGCTGCAGGACGTCACGTTCACGGCGGCGGGCAATTACGAGGTGCGCGTCACCGAGGTCGACGGCACCCCAGGTCGAACCTTCAAGCTCACCATGAGCCCGCGTTACACGCTGCCGGCCACGACGCTCGCCTCGGGCTCCACCCAGAATCTCAGCCTGGCTCCAGGTGAGTTCGAGACGGCGCGGTTCAACGTCGCTGCCGGCCAAACCGGACAGCGCGACCTCTACTACGACGACATCAACGTCTCGCCCGGCAACGGCACGGTCACGATCCTCGGACCCGACAAGGTGACCCCCGTGACCTCGCTCAGCGGCGCGTCCGACCTGAGCTTCGACGCGAGCGACCTGGCCGAGCTGGACCTGCAAGCGACTGGCGACTACACGGTGATCGTGACCGACACCGACGCCACGGGCCAGGGCACGTTCTCGCTGAGCCTGGGACCGTATCCCGGTCAGGACGACACCGCAGCACCCTGCGAGCTCTTGCCGAGCCCGCCGACGCTCTCGACTCCCGTGACGGTGTCGGGGAGAGCCGTGAGCCCCATCGGCGACCGCGACTGCTTCCAGTTCACGGTGCCCTTCGGCGTGAGCGACGTGACCGTGGCGCTCGACCAGACCACGGGCTCCACCAGCAACAACGAGGTGCGACTCACGAGCACCGCCGGCTTCAGCGCGAACAAGAAAGGCAGCGGCGACGTCAACGCGACGTTCTCGGTGGACTCGGGCACGGCGGACACGTACCAGGTCGTGGTGAACAACCTGGTCAACGGCACGTTCAACTACAGCCTCGCCATCGGCCTCGCCGGACCCTGCGTGGGCGCCGGGTGCGTGCTCGCGCCGGCGGGAGCGGTCGCGATCAGCTTCGTCACCAATCCCGTCGACATCCAGGTGCGCGCCGATCTCGTGACCCAGGGCGCGCTGCCGACCAACGCGGCCGCCACCTTCGAGCTCGACAAGACCTCGAGCGGCAACTTCCAGCTCGAGCTGCTCGGCGATCGGGACGGCAACACCGGCACGCTCGAGACGCTCTGTCCGATCGCGACGGGCAGCAACGACTTCTTCATCGAGAATTGCGACCTGAGCACGACGGACGGGCTCGTGACGGCGCGCGTGACGCGTGTGAGCGGATCCGGCAGCACCGCCACGGTGCGGATGGGACCCGAGCTCGCGACGCTCGCGGCGGCGCCGGCTCCGATCCTGCCCTCCGGCGACGTGTCCTGGAACGGCGCCAGCGGCGGCAACCTCGCGAGCTTCGGCGACGAGCGGTACTACGCCTTCGCGCTCTCCGCCGACGGCCAGATCGGCATCGGCTTCGACGATCAGGGCATCGGCGACGGCAACAACCTGGTGCGCATCTTCCCGGCGGCGCAGCTCGACTCGGTGATCCGCAACCCGAGCGTCGCACCGGCCCTGCAAGTGCCCGTGGCCACCGGCGATGGCGACCTCGACGCCACCAGCCTCGCCGCCGGCGCGTACGTGCTGGTGATCGACAACGACAAGACGGGCCAGGGCGCATTCTCGGTCTGCGTCGGTCCGGGAGTCGATGCGAGCGACGAGGACGGCCAGACGATCTCGATCAGCAAGGATCTGGTGCCTGCGGATCTCGCCATCACGCGTACCGGCAATCTCCGCTGCGGCGACACCGACGCGTGGAACCTGAACACCACCTTCACGCAGCTGCTCAAGATCAAGGTGGAAGAGACGCCGCCGGGCGAGGCCGGCAACGTCGAGATCGAGCTCCTGGTGGAGGACACCAACAACCCGGGCGTCTTCATCCCGGTGGCCGGCACCGCCAAGTCGGGTGCCTCGAGCGCCACGATCACGTCGGTCTCGGTGACCGCCGGGCGCAACTATCGGCTGAAGGTCGACAACTCCGGCCTGGGCAACACCGCGTACCTGATCACGATCACCGACTCGAACGCGTGACGGGTCGCCGTCACTCCCTCTCCTGAAGTACGGGGCGGGCGCGCACAGCGCGCCCGCCCCGCTCTCGCGTTCACGCGACGGCCGCGCCACCCGAGGGTCGACCGCTCGAGACGTCCTCGAGCAACAGCTCGGCCGCGTCGCGCCCCATCCGCAGGCTGTTGCTGATCGTGCGATCGTCGGGCTGGAGCAGATAGGAATCCGTCACGTAGAGCCCGGCGAGCGGCGTGCGCATGGACGGGATCATTCGCTCGAACCCCAGATTGCAGAGTGGTTGGGCGTGGGTGGTTCGGAACACGTGCCATTCCACCACGTCGCGCTCGCCGAAGCTCGGCTCGATGATCCCGAGGTGCGCGACGTAGCGACGGTGATACGCGTCGTCGTCCCAGCCGAAGCGCGGGTCTCGTGGATCGAGGTATTGCGGCACGTAGAGCAGGCGATCGCCCGCGAGGTGCGGCAGCGGGTTGAGATTCGTGTACTCGATGATGCCCGGGATCGAGATGCGTGGATCGTTGATGTTGAGCCAGAAATGCTTCGTGAGCGGTCGGCGCGTGCGCGCCACCCAGCAGGTGACGCCGAAGTACTCGACCCGATCGAGGGCGTGGAAATAGGGTTCCTCGACGCGCGGCAGGGCGCGACGCAGCAACTGGAACGGGACGGTCGAGATCACCGCGTCGAACGGCTCGCGCACGCCGCGCAGCCGCACCCCTTCGACGCGGCCGTCGCCCGCGACCGCGATCTCGTCCACGCGCGCATCCACCTCGATGCGGCCGCGGCGCTCGCGAACCCGGTTGGCGAGCGTCTCGAGCAAGCGGTACGAGCCCCCTTCGAGGTATCCGTAGATCTCGCGATGCAGCCACCGCGAGTGCGATTTCCCCACACGATGCATGCGCGCCCACATCCACGCGGCCGAGAGGTGCTCGCGATACGCGCCGAACTTCCCCGTGAGCAGCGGCTCGTGAAGAATCTCGTAGGCGCGATCGCCGAAGGTCTCGCGTAGCCACGGCACCACCGCGCGATCGGCGCACTCCCGCCACGCCTCGCGAGGCCGGGACTTGATCCGGTGCACGGCGCGTGCGACGCGCAGCTTCTCCGTCACGGAGAGGTGCGGAAACCGCAGCAGATCCCAGGGCGAGCCGAAGTCGTAGCGCCGCCCCTCGTAGAAGTACCCCATCCGTACCCGCCGCCAGCGCAGCGCGTGCCCCAGCCCCAGCTCGGCGGCGACCCGGAGGTATTCGCGGTCTCCGGTGCAGAGGAAATGGTGATAGCGCTCGAGATACTCGCCGCCGATCGGGAACCACGACGCCAGCCCGCCGAGCATCCGCTCGGCCTCGAGCACGGTGACCTCGAGCCCCGGCTCGGCGAGCAGCCGATGGGCTGCGGCGAGCCCCGCCGCGCCACCGCCGATCACCGCCACGCGCACGGGGCGGCCACGGTGGAGGGTCGGTGCGGGCGTTCGAGCGGGCGAGGTCGGCTGCATGTCCTTCGTCGCGGGATCGGACAGACTGGCGCGCCGTTCGCGAGGGGTGCACAGCGTACGAACGGCGGCGCACCAGCGCAACGCGACCGCCAGCCCGACCGCCAGCCCGAAACGATGGACGAAGAGATGCCGCTCCGCGGCCGGTGCGTGGCGATCGAGGACGCCGCCCAGCCCGCCAGCGCCGTGATGGTGGTCCGCAACGCGGCGGGTGTCACGCGCGCGGTGGTCGCGACGCCGCACGCCGCGCAGGTCGGCGACCTGGTCGAGGTCCGCCACCGCGCGGTTCACGTCCTCACCGCGAACCGAACCCCCACGCGCGCCGCGACCTGGATGGAGCGCGTCCTCGATCCACGGCGGCTCCACGCCCTCGAGGTGCGCGAGCGCGTGGAAGCCGCGATCCACCGATTTCTTCGCGAGCGCGGCTTTCGCGAGACCCGCACCCCGCTCTTGGTGCCGAACCCGGGGATGGACCCGCACATCCGCCCGTTCCGCGTGACGCCGCACGCCGGCCATCACCCGGCCGAGGCGACCGCGTATCTGCCCACCTCGCCCGAGCTCGCGATGAAGCGGCTGTTGGCGGGTGGGCTCGACCGCATCTACCAGATCACGCCCGCGTTCCGCTCCGAACCGGCGTCACGGACGCACCGCCCCGAGTTCACGATGCTCGAGCTCTACCGGGCCTACGCGGACGACGAGGATCTCCGCGCCGACGTCGAGGCGTTGCTCGCGCACGTCGCCACGAGCGTTCACGGCCGCCCCGAGACGAGCTACGGTGGTCGACGCATCTCGTTCGCGGCGCCCTGGCCGCGGCTCACGATTCGCGGGCTCTTCGAAGCGCACGCGGGGATCGATCTCGCGCGCGCCGGCGACGTTCCCCGGCTGCGCGACGCGTGCGAGCGGATCGGGGTCGCATCGCGCGCCGAGGACAGCTGGGACGATCTCTTCTTCCGCGTCTGGCTCGACCGCATCGAGCCCGAGCTGCCGCGCGACCGAGCGGTCTTCGTGTGCCGCTACCCCGCCTCCCAAGCGGCGCTCGCCGTGGTCGACGATGACCCCGACGGCACTCGCTGGGCGAGACGTTTCGAGTGCTTCGCGGGCGGCTTCGAGCTGGGCAACGCATTCGAGGAGCTGACCGACCCCGCCGAGCAACGCGCCCGCTTCGCCGCGGACATGCGCGAACGCACGCGCGCGCACGGCGACGAGATCCTCCCCAACGAGCCCGACGAGGGCTTCCTGGAGGCGCTCGAGGAAGGCATGCCGCCGGCGGCGGGGATCGCCATCGGCGTCGATCGGCTGGTCATGCTGCTCGCCGACGAGGCGGACATCGACTTCACGTTCTGGCTTCCCGCCGCGGGCGAGTGAGCCGTCACGCCAGCCAGTTGCGGATGCGCGGCCCGAAGAGCTTGAGCGCACCCTCGATCTCCTTGAACGACTTGTCCGTGAACGGGTACCAGGCGCGCTCGCGCTTGGTGTTCCAGCGGTGGATCAGGATCGGCAGCGCGTGCGAGTAGTCGCGCAACGCGTCGACACCGTTCACCCGCCCCACGCCGCTTTCCTTGAGCCCGCCGAACGGCGCCTCGGGGACGCCGTAGATCACGGCGGCGTCGTTGATGGTGACCGACCCCGTGGCCATCCGCTTGGCGAGGCGGATTCCCTTGTCGATGTCCTTGGTCCACACGCTCCCGCTCAAGCCGTACGGGGAATCGTTGGCCATGCGGATGGCTTCGTCCTCGTCCTTCACGCGCTGCACGGCGACCACGGGACCGAACGTCTCCTCGCGCATGACGGCCATGTCGTGATCGAGGTCCACGAGCACCGTCGGCTTGAAGAAGAGCCCCGGCCGGCTCGCGTCGCGCTCGCCGCCGACCACCGCGCGCGCACCCGCCTTCTTCGCCTCGGCGACCTGGCGCTCCACGATCGCGAGCTGCTTGTCCCAGAAGAGCGGCCCCACGTCGGCGGCCTCGCCGGGGGCACCCCAGCGCACCTTGCTGGCCGCCTCGGTCACCTTGGCGATGAACGCGTCGGCGACCGACTCCACCACGTAGATCCGCTCCACCGACATGCAGATCTGTCCGGTGTTGAGCACCGACGCGAACACCGCGCCCTGCGCGGCGCGGTCGAGATCGGCGTCGGCGCACACCACCATCGCGTCCTTGCCACCCAGCTCCAGCGTGCACGGGATGAGCTGGCGCGCGCACGAGGCGGCCACCTTCTTGCCGGTCGCCACGCTTCCCGTGAACGAGATCTTGTCCACGCCAGCGTCCACGAGCGCGGCGCCGGTCTCGCCATCGCCCTGAAGCACCTGCAGCACGCCCGCGGGCACACCCGCCTCGAGCAGCAGCTCCGCGGCGGCGGCGCCCGAGCGCGGCGAGATCTCCGACGGCTTGAGGATCACCGCGTTGCCCGCGAGCAAGGCCTGCACCGTGGGGTTGAGCGACAGCGCCAGCGGCCCGTTCCAAGGCGTGATGATTCCCACGATCCCGAGCGGCCGGTAGGTGATCAGGAGCTTCTTGAGCGGTCGCATGTAGCCGTGGAGCTTCCGCCACTCGTCGGCCAGGTCGTCCGGCGCGCGCGCGCTCCAGAAGTTGAGGAAGTCGCAGCACGCGATCAGCTCCATCGCCGTCGCCTCGGTGCGCGTCTTGCCCGACTCGCGAATCAGGATCTCGACCAGCTCGTCCTTCCGCCGGATCAGCACGTCGAGCGCGCTCCGCACGATCCTCGCGCGCTCCGCGACCGGCGTGGCTCCCCACGCCGGCTGCGCCGCGCGCGCCGTGGCGACCGCCGCGCGCACGTCGTCGGCGGTGGCCACGGTGATCTCGCCAACCGATTCGAGCGTGGCCGGGCTCTTGAGCCCCAACCGCCGCCGTCCGTCCGTCCCTCGTGCCAGCTCTTCCGCGATCGCCATGGTCCCACCCCCGAGCCCGTCACTCCTCGATCAACCCAGAACACCACCCGTTTCCAGAATTCCCCATCCCGATCGGTCGCCGGATCGATAACGCACGATGCCGTCGTGGAGCACGGTGTCGCGAAATCGCGCCGGCACCACGCCACGGACCTCGTCGGCCTCGAGCACGTACGCGCGGCCGCTGGCGCTGACGATGCGAAGCGTGGCCCCGCGCGGCGGAGCGGTGGCGTCGTCGCCCGGAAGCTCGACCTCGACCCGCGCCAACGCCTCCGCCGCGGCCCCGCCCTCGGCGACGCAGCCGATGTGAATCGGCGGAAACTCGGCACCGAAGCGGATCTCCACGGCGTTGAACCAGAGGCTCTCGTCCACGCGCTCGCCGACTCGTCCGCTCAGGTAGGTCCAGCGCCAGAACTTGTCCCAATCGCGCTCGCCGCCAAAGGAGTGATCGCGATGGGCCCAGCCGGCGAACGCCATCGGTTCGCCGTCGATGGTCACGGTGCCCGTGGCACGACCGGAGTGCTCGATGTGGCGCGGCACTTGATCCACCGAGGTCCCCGGTGGCGGCGCGTACTTGTAAGGCGGCGCGATGCCCTCCCACAGCAGGTCGAAGCCGTGCCGCTCGCCCGCGTAACGCAACGCGAAGCTCCGCAGCGGCTCGCGCCATTCGATCGTCACTCCCGCCGCGAGCGTGAGCCGGTCGCTCTCGAAGGGCGCCGGCGGCAGCGACTCGATCATCACGTGGTGGACCAACTCGCCTCCACGGGTGATCCCGAGGTAGAGGTTCGCCAGACCGAGGTTGGGTTGCACGCCTGCACGAAACACCACCGCGACGTCGCGTTCCGCGTCGTACATCGGGAACCACAGACTCTCGTTCCAAAGGGGCAACGACTCGGGCCCCGGCTCGTGGCGCCGATCGTCCGCGACGGTGATGGCGCGATCGGCAGCCTCGGCGGCTTCCCGAGCGGTGTAGGTAGCACCCGGCCCAGCGAACACCAAGGCGCTGATGATCTCCTCGAGCTGCATCATGGTCGAGATGTCACCCTCGATCGCGAGCTTCCCCGACAGGAACGTCTGCGCGCGATCGAGCTCGCCGCGCTGCAGCGCGTGCCAGTCGTCGGCATCGCACCGCACGGTGATGTCGGGATCGGCGACGACACCGTCCACGCGCGTGCCGGTGCCGCGATCCGCGACCAGATACCAGCGATAGCCGTTCGGACCGCTCAGATCGAACTGCACGCGGACCACCGCCGAGGTGATCTCCGTGGTGCCGCGCGCGAGCGCACCGCCCGGCGGCTCGAGGCCGAGCAACGCGGCCAGCCGTTGCGTGGGCGCGTTGTTGGTCTCGAAGTCCGGGGTGGGCAGCGGCGTACCCACCGCACGCATGATCGACGCGACCCGCACCATGATCACGGCAAAGCGCATGGCCGCGAAGACTTCCCAGTAGCCGAGATCGGACACCGCCAAGCCAACGCCGCGCTCCCAGCGTGCCAGCGTCTCCTCGCGACTCGGCAGCCCTGCGAGTCGCGGGATGCCGTAGCCCTCGCTGTGGTGCCAGTCGAGGAAGAGCCACCACGCGAGATCGGCGGTGGGCTCGCCCAGGAACGCCATCTCCCAGTCGAGAACGGCGACCACGCGGTCGCCGTCGAAGATCAGGTTGGGCAGCCGGGCGTCACCCCAGCACAGCCGCCGCCGAACCATCGCCGGCCGGCGCTCGTGGAGCCAGGCGAGCGCCGCGCGCGTCGTGGTGTGCGACGCGCGATCCTCGGCGGCCCAGTCGAGGTAGCGGCTCCAGTAGCCGAGCTCGCGCTCGAGCGGATCGCCCGCGCGCTCGCGCTTCTCGAGGAACCCGAGCCCGAGGGCGTCCGGATCCAGGCGATGGATCGCGGCCAGCTCGTCGATCCCCGCCCACCACATCGCCGCGCGCCGCTCGGGTGACGCCTCGCGCAGGAGCCCCGCGGCGTGGTACGGCGGGACATCCGATGGCACCACGCCCGCCACCCGTCGCATGACGTAGAACGGGGTGCCGAGAAGCGCCACGTCCTCGCTCGACCAGCGCACCTCGGGGACGTGCACCGGCGACCCCGCGAGGGCTTCGAGCACGCGGCGCTGCACGCTCAGGTCGTAATCCGGAAACACCAGGTGCTCGGTGGGCTGGGCGCGCAGCACCAGCGGCTCCACCACCCGCGTGCCAGCGCGCACGTAGCCGAGGTCGAAGAGCACCGTCTCGTTCGAGAGCCCGGCGCTCGGCACGCGCAAGCCCTCGACGGTCACCTCGGCGACGTCGCCGAGGCGCGGGGCGATCCAGCCCGCGAGCTTGGCGGCGAGCGGAGCGAGATCGCGCTTCGAGAAGATCATCGGTCGCGGCCCGCGACGCGCTCAGGAATTCTCGGCCTTGTGCATGATGGTCCAGAGCAAGCCGGGCAAGAAACGTCGCAGACGAAGCAGCACCTTGGCCTCGGCGAGCGGATAGAGGATCTCCTCGCCGCGCTCGATGCCTTTCTCGATCTCCTCCACGATCACCTTGGGATCGGCCATGCGGTTCTGCTCGATGCCGATCTGCACCGTGCGCGGGTTCGAGGTCTGGACGGCCTGCTGGATGAGCGGCGTGTTGGTCATCGGCGGGCACACCAACATGATCCGCACTCCGCTGCCGCGATTCTCGTGGATCATCACCTCGGCGAAGGTGTTGATCGCGGCCTTGCTGGCGCAATAGGCCGCCATGTGCGGCACCAGCACGTGCCCGGCGAGCGAGCCGAACAGGATCAGGTCGCCCGAGCCGCGCGCCTTCATCTGCGGCAGCGTGGCGCGGGTCACGAACACCGACCCTTCGTAATTGACGCGCATGAGCCGCACGATCGACTCGATCGGCATGTCGAGCGCCAGCGCCGTGGGCATGATGCCGGCCGCGTGGGTCACGCGATCCAGCGGTCCGAGGTCCTTCTCGAGGGTGCGAATGGTCTCCGTGACGCGATTCGCGTCGCTGACGTCGCACACGTAGGGCTTGAGGCGATCCGGGTTCTTGGCGATCGTGGTGGCGAGCTTCGCCTCGTCGATGTCGAGACACGCCACCGTCGCGCCCGCCTCGGCGAGCTTCCACGCCGACAGCTGGCCCATCCCGCTCGCCGCCCCCGTCACCAGCGCCACCTTGCCGCGAAATGCCATGAATCCTCCATTTCCAAACGATCGTTCGTTTGGTACGGTATAGCAAAGGTCGCGTCACGGAGCTACCCGTGGGAGGAAACGCATGAAGCCCGAGTTCGATCTCTACGACGCCAAGCGCTACGAGCAGCACGGACCGCCGTTCGAGGCCTTCCGCTGGTTGCGCCAGAACGCGCCCGTGTACCGGCACACGGAACCCAACGGTCCTGGCTTCTGGGCGGTGACCCGCTACCAGGACATCGTCCACTGCTCCACGCGTCCGCTGGTCTTCTCGAGCTGGATGGGCGGCACCAACATCGAGGACTACGGCGGCGACGACCTCGTGGCCATGCGCGCGATGCTCGCCAACATGGACCCGCCGGGCCACTCCAAGTACCGACGGCTGGTGAGCGCCGGCTTCACGCCGCGCATGATCTCGCGCCTCGAGCCGCACCTGCGCAAGCTGGCGCAGGACATCATCGGCGCGGTCGCCGAGCGCGGCGCGTGCGATTTCGTGACCGATCTGGCCGTCGAGTTCCCCCTCCAGACCATCACCGAGTTCCTCGGCGTGCCCCTCGAGGACCGCAAGAAGATCTTCGATTGGTCGAACACGCTCATCGCCTGGGACGACCCCGAGTACCAAGGCGAGAGCGATCCGCGCACGGCGGCGATGCAGATCTGGGGCTACGCCAACGAGCTCGCGGAACGGCGCCGCGCCGAGGGCAACGGCACGGATCTCGTGAGCGTGCTCATCAACTCGGTGGTGGACGGCGAGAGCCTCGGCCCGCAGCAGTTCGAGCTCTTCTTCCTCTTGCTGTCGGTAGCGGGCAACGAGACCACGCGCAATCTGCTCTCCGGCGGGATGCTGGCGCTCTTCCAGCACCTCGATCAGCTCGCGCGGCTCAAGGCGGACCCGAGCCTGATGCCAAGCGCGGTCGACGAGATGCTGCGCTGGGTGACGCCGGTCAACTATTTCCGGCGCACGGTCTCGCAGGACACCGAGCTTGGCGGCCAGACGCTCAAGGCCGGCGACAAGATCGCCATGTACTACACGTCGGCCAATCGGGACGAGAGCGTCTTCGCCGATCCCGACGAGTTCGACATCACGCGCACGCCGAACGAGCACCTCACGTTCGGTGTGGGCGAGCACTTCTGCCTCGGCGCCAGCCTCGCGCGCCTCGAGATCCGCATCTTCTTCGAGGAGCTCTTCCAGATGCTGCCGGACATCGAGCTGGTGGGTCCGGTCCGCCGGCTCCGTTCGAACTTCATCAACGGCATCAAGTCGATGCCGGTGAAGTTCACTCCGGTTCGAAACGTCGTCCCACGCAGCGCCGCATGAGGAATGCGGCGTTGTTCTCGCCGGCCACGAGCGTCCGCACTCGAGGACGCCGCAAGCCGCCCGCCGTTGGCGCCCGCCCCAAGGCGCACGCCAACGGCGGCAAACGCGGCCGTCCCAAGGGTGGCAACGGCGCCCAGACGCGCGACCAGATCCTGGACGCCGCGGAGCACCTCTACGCCGAGCGTGGCTTCGCCGGCACCGCGATCCGCGACATCGCGCGGCTCGTGGGCCTCAACCCCGCGAGCCTCTACGCCCACTTTCCCGGCAAGGACAGCATCTACGCCGCCGTGCTGACGCGTGGGCTGCAACCCTTCGTCGAGATCAACCAGGCGATCCTCGGCACCGGCTGGACGGAGGCGGCCATGACCCAAGGCATGGACGCGCTCATGGACCACCTCGTGACGCGACCGCAGGTGCTGCGCCTGGTGCTGCACGAGGCGCTGACCGGGGGCGCCCACCTCCCGCGCCTCGTGCGCCAATGGCTCGAGCCGGGCTACGGGCTCGCCTTGGCGGCGTTCCGGACCGGCGGGCGGCCGCTGCTGCGATCCGAGTGGACCGAGGAAGACGTGCCCGACCTGGTGGCGTCGGTCTTCTTCCTGATCCTGGGCCACGTCGTGGTGGCGCCGCTGCTCGCGGACGTGTTCGGCGGCCATGCCGCCGCGGCGCGCAGCGTGCCCCGACGCGTCGAGTTCCTGCGCAAGGCCGTTCGTGTGTTGTTGTTCGAATCCCCATCCGTCCGTCATCCGGCGCGGCAGCGAAAGAAGGAAAGGAAACGACGATGAAAACCCCCATCTGCGAGAAGCTCGGGATCGAGTATCCGATCTTCGCGTTCAGCCATTGCCGCGACGTGGTGGCCGCGGTCAGCAAGGCCGGTGGTCTCGGCGTGCTGGGCGCGGTCGCGTTCAGCCCCGAGGAGCTCGAGCGCGAGCTCGTGTGGATCGACGAGCACGTCGACGGCAAGCCTTACGGCGTCGACACCGTCATGCCCGCCGCCTACCTGGGCAAGGACCAGGGCGACCTCGGGAAGATCGACCTCCAGGCGATGATCCCCGACGAGCACAAGGAGTTCATCAAGAGCCTGCTCGCTCGCTACGGCGTGCCCGAGCTGCCACCCGGGCAGAACGCATGGGAGTCGCTGCTCGGCTGGTCGGTCTCGGCGGGACGCGCCCACGTCGACATCGCCATGAAGCACCCCATCCGCTTGCTGGCGAACGCCCTCGGCCCGCCTCCCGAGGACGTGGTCGAGCGCGCCCACTCCGCGGGCGTGCTGGTCGCGGCGCTCTGCGGCTCGGTCGATCAGGCGATCAAGCAGAAGGAAGCGGGCGTCGACATCGTGATCGCCTCGGGTTACGAGGCCGGCGGCCACACCGGCGACATCTCGAGCTTGGTGCTGGTGCCGCAAGTGGTGGACGCAGTCGCGCCGACACCCGTGCTCGCGGCGGGTGGGATCGGGTCGGGACGGCAGATGGCGGCGGCGCTGGTGCTCGGCGCGCAGGGTGTGTGGACCGGATCGCTGTGGCTCGCCACCGCCGAGAGCGATTGCGTCCCGGCGCTCAAGGAGAAGCTCATCGCCGCCACCTCCAGGGACACGGTGCGCTCGAAGTGCATCAGCGGCAAGCCAGCGCGCCAGCTGCGCACGCCCTGGACGGACGCGTGGGACGGCGTCGATTCGCCGGGAACCCTTCCCATGCCGCTGCAGTGGATGGCGACCTCCGAGGCGCTCACGCGGATCTACCAGCACGCGCAGACGCGCAAGCCGGGTTCGGCCGAGCTGCTCGGCACACCCGTGGGCCAGGTGGTCGGCCAGATCAACCAGATGAAGCCGGCGCGCGAGGTCGTTCGCGAGCTGGTGGAAGGCTCGATCGACGCGGTGGCCCACGCCAGCCAGATCCTCGGGCTCACCGCGGACGACTGACTCCCTCCATCGCGGGACGCTCGGCGGGCGGATCGATGTGACTTCGATCCGCCCGTTTCCGTTGAATTCTCCGGGATTTCGGGCGAATCTCCCAGCCGTTCCCGAGATTGGCTTCGACCCCCAACGTGCCTGAATCGCCTCCCGTCGTCTGGTCGCGCTCGCTCGCCGACGAGTTCTGGTCGGGGAGCGTGACTCCACTCATGTTCTCGGTCAGCGGCCGGCTGATCGAGACCCGCATGGTGGATCCCAAGCTCGCGTTCGCGCGCATCGAGAAGACCGCGCCGTTTCTCCGCTACCACCACGGCTACGTCTACGCGAACACCAATCTGCTGGGCGACATCTTCTCGATCATTCCGTCGATCTTCCGCACCAAGGAAGTGCTCGACAACCTGCCGGCCTCGCTGCGCGACCGGCTGCTCGCGGACGAGCGTTCGCTGTGGTCGATCCTCGGCCCGCGCTTCGTGGGAGCGTGCTTCCGCACCGTGCTTCACGAGCGCGACTGGTCGCCGTTCACGAACCATCGCCGCTTCAAGCGCCACGGCGACGCCATCCTGGCGCGCGCCGTGCGCGGCTTCGGCGACGAGACCGCGAGCGGCACGCCAGAGAGCCTGCTCAACGCGATGGCGCGCATCGAAGACGAGATGGGCGCCTTCCTCGAGATCGCCATCTGGAGCGTGGCGTACGCGTACCTGCTCTACCCGTTGGTGCGCATCGTGTGCGAACGATGGCTCGGCGACACCGAGGGAACGGTCGCCGAGTGGGCGATGGGGCGCGTGCCGGGCAACAAGACCGTCGAGGTCAACGAGGCGATCGAGGCGCTCGCGCGGCGGCTACGCGCGAACCCCACGCTCGCGGCATCGTTGCGCGCTGGAGGTCTGGACGCGCTCGGCCCGCAGGCATCGCTCGACTCGAGCGCCGCCGAGTTCCGCGACGGCTTCCACGAGCTCTTGTTGCGCCACGGCCACCGGCTGCTGGGACGCGATCTCATCTATCCCTCGTGGCGCGAGGCGCCCGGCACCGTGCTCGATCTCGTGCTCAAGGCGCTGGAAGCGCGGCGCGAAGGCGAGGTGGCCGTGGCGGCCGCGGCCAAGCCGCCGCCCGCCGAGCTCGCGGGGCGCGATCGACTCGCACCTTTCCAGCGGCTGGTGCTGGCGCTCGGCCTCTACTACATGCCGCGCTACGTGAACCTGCGCGAGAACATGCGCTACTTCGCGGACCTCTTCCTCGAGCGGATCCGCAACGTGGCGCTGGCACTCGGCGAGCACCTGGTGGCGCGCGGACGGCTCGAGCAACGCGACCAGATCTTCTTCCTGTTTCGCGAGGAGGTGACGGCAGCGGTGCGCGGCGACGTGGCCGACCTCGCTGGGCTCGCGCGGCGCCGGCGAATCGAGTACGAGCGCGGCCGCGACGAGAAGCCGCCGCGCGAGCTGCTCGGCGATCAGAGTGCCGAGATCGCGGTCACCGAGCCACTTCCCGCGAACGCGACGCTCTTTCGCGGCTCCGGCGTGTCACGCGGCGTGGTGCGCGGGCGGGCGCGCGTGGTGCTGGAAGTGGGCGAGTTCCGAGACGTGCGTCCTGGCGAGATCCTGGTCACCAACGCCACCGATCCCGGCTGGACGTGTCTCTTCTCCCTCGCCGGCGGCGTGATCATGGAGATGGGCGGAATGCTCTCCCACGGCGCGATCCTCGCGCGCGAGTACGGTCTGCCCGCGGTCGCCTCCGTGCCCGGCGCAACCAAGGCGATCCCCACCGGCGCCTGGGTCGAGGTCGACGGGCTCAAGGGAGAGGTTCGGATACTGGATTGATGCGGGGGGCTGTTCCAGCCCCCCGCCCTCCGCGGCAAAGCCGCGGAGGGGCCCACCCCAAGGCGACGCGCTGCGCGCGGCGGCTCGCCTGCCGGCTCGCGCAAAGATCGACGGCAAGCGGGGAGAACAGTCGGCCAATCGGTGGCCCACGATGCACGTTCGGGCTGTTCCAGAACCCCGCCCCCAGCGGCAAAGCCGCGGAGGGACCCACCCCAAGGCGACGCGCTGCGCGCGCGGCTCGCGCGGCTCGCGCAGAGATCGACGGCGAGCGGGGAGACAGTCGGCCAATCGGTGGCCCACGGCGCACGTTCGGGCTGTTCCAGACCCCGCCCCCGCGGCAAAGCCGCGGAGGACCCACCAAGGCGACGCGCTGCGCGTCGGCTCGCCGCCGGCTCGCGCAGAGATCGACGGCGAGCGGGAGAACAGTCGGCCAATCGGTGGCCCACGGCGCACGTTCGGGCTGTTCCAGAACCCCGCCCTCCGCGGCAAAGCCGCGGAGGACCCACCCCCAAGGCGACGCGCTGCGCGCCGCGGCCGCCGGGCGCAGATACGGCGGTCGGCCAACGGTGCCACCGCGCGGCTGCCAGGGGCGCGAGGACCACGCGACGCGCCGCCGCGGCTCGCCACCGGCTCGCGCAGAGATCGACGGCGAGCGGGGAGAACAGTCGGCCAATCGGTGGCCCACGGCGCACGTTCGGGCTGTTCCAGAACCCCGCCCTCCGCGGCAAAGCCGCGGAGGGACCCACCCCCAAGGCGACGCGCTGCGCGCGTCGGCTCGCCGCTGGCTCGCGCAGAGATCGACGGCGAGCGAGCGGCTGCTCAGCGCACTTCGCCGGCGACGGCGCTGACCGCGCTGAACGTGAGACCGGCGGAGAGCTCCTGACAGACGCCGCTGCCGTCCTGGGCGAGATCGGCCTTGCTGTGCAGCGCGGGGATCACGAACGGCTCCAGCGCGCCCAGCCCGGGACCGATGACGGCCGCGACTTCTTCGACGCCGAACGAGCCGCCGATGAGGCCGTCACGGCCACGATCGCCGTCGAGGCGCACCTGCAGGCGGTTGAACGTGATCGGCAATGACGTGCCGTTGAGGTCGTAGATCGGCGTCAGGCGCGTGAGCCCGGTGTCGAGCACGCCACCCGTGATGGTCGCGCCCTCGACGCGGTAGAGCGGCGTGGCGCCGTCGCTCGCGAGGAAGGTCGAGTCGATGTCGAAGAGCTGGCCGGGCGCGAGCTGGCCGTCGGGCCCGATCACGGGATCGAAGGCGCTCGGCGGAAAGATCCCCTTCAGGAACGACACGTTCACGCAATCGTCGTCGGAGGTCGACTGCACGTTCTCGACGCGAACGAGGACGAGCAGGCTCGCGTCCTCGATCGACGCGTCGAAGATGATCGAGACGTCGTCGGCGAAATCGAACGCGGCCACCAACGGCCCGAGCTGGTTGTCGATTCCGGGGGTGCTCGCGGGCGGCGGCGACGTGAAATCCGGCTGGTTGCAGGTCGCGGAATCACTCGCGCCGCTGACCCGCGCATCCACGTCGAACCCCGGCACCACGGTCGCCGACACGGGGGTGGCGACACCGATCGAGCTGACCACGTAGAGCAGCGTCTGGCCGCCGCTGCACGAGTCGCCGGTCGGCGGCGGCGGCTCGGGCGTGTTCGGCGCGTCGCTACCTCCCCCACCGCCACAGCCCGCGGCGACCCACATCCCCAACGCCGCGGCGACGAACCGCGACCGCCACCGCGAGATTCCAATACGAGAGATCACCATCGACTCCATTCCTTCCCCGCTCCCCCGCGCAAGTTATCCGAGGAGATCGAAGAACACCTTGGGCGGATGCCGCGGGACGTTGCGCTCCACGGCCCGCGCCACCTTGAGGGCGGTCCCCTCTTCCCACGGCGCGGCCATCACCTGGAGCCCGATCGGCATTCCGTTCGGCGAGTAGCCCGCCGGCACCGTCACCGCCGGATAGCCGGTGAGGTTGCCGGGGAACGTGAAGGCGCAGATGCGGTCGATCAGCCCGTCGTCGACCTCGCCGTAGCGCTCGGCGTCGCTGCGGATCGGCACGGCCGTGGTGCCCGTCGTGGGCGACACCAGCACGTCGACGGACTCGAGCACTTCGCGAAAGGCGCGCTCGATCCGGGTGCGGGCCCGCTGCGCGTGGACGTATTCGGGGCCGGAGCCGCGATTCGCCGTGTCGAGCAAGAGGCGCGTGTCCGGCGCATAGTCCTCGCGGTGCTCGCGCATGTTCTCGATCTGGGATGCCGCCATCTCGGCACCCATGGTGACGAGCAACGTGACGCGCACCAGATCGAGGTGGCGGATGCGCACGTCGACGACTTGCGCGCCATCGTCCCGGAGCCGTTCGAGCACCGCGCGGCACACGGCGATCACGTCGGGCGAGGCCTGATCGAAGAAATCGGGGCACACGCCGATGCGCAAGCCCTTGACCGAGCCCTGCCGAACGCCGCGCAGATCGAGCGAAGGCTGGCCGAGCGTGTTCGGATCGCGCGGGTCCTCGCCGGCGATGAGCGCCAGGATCTCGCTCGCGTCGGCGACGGTCGCCGCGAGCGGTCCGATGTGCGCGAGCGTCCACACCAGCGGCAAGGCGCCCGTCTCCGGCACGCGGCCGTAGGTCGCCTTCACGCCCACCACGCCGCAGAGCGACGCAGGGATGCGCACCGAGCCGCCGCCGTCGGCGCCGATCGCCGCCGGCACCAAGCCGCAGCCGACGACCGCGCCGGAACCGCTCGACGAGCCGCCGGTGATGCACGCGGGATCGTAGGGATTGCGCGCGGCGCCGTGATGCGGATTGATGCCGGTCGCGCCCAGGCCGATCTCGTGCATGTTGGTCTTGCCGACCAGCAGCGCACCCGCCGCCCGCAGGCGCGCCACCACGGTGGCGTCCTCGCGCTCGCTGCCCTTGCCGAGAAACCGGGTCCCGCCGGTGGTTGGATAGCCGACCTGGTTGAGCTCGTCCTTGACCGCGATCGGAACACCGTCGAGCGGCCCCGCTGGCTTCCCCTTGCGCAGGCGCTCGGTGGACGCCTTCGCCATGCGCAAGATCTCGTCGTCGTCGCTGGCGATGAAGATCCGCATCGCCGGCGAGCTCGCTTCGGAGGCGTTGCGAGACTCGATGAAGCGCTCCGCCACCGCGAGCGGGGTCGCGCGTCCATCGCGATACGCGGCGCGGTAATCATCCAAGGTCCGGAAGCCGAAGTCGCTCATCGGCGCTTCCCGCCCGCGCTACGGCGAATGGGCGCCGGCGGCCGCGGCAGCGTGAACGGTGGCTCGTCCTCGGCGAAGCTCGCATCGAGCAGCTCCTCGATCCCGAGTTGCTTCCGGAGCACCCCGGCGAGCATCAGCTCCACCACCGGCAGTCCGGAGGCGGCGGCGACGGTGCGAAGAGCCGATCCAGCGATCCTCGGGCCTGGCTTGCGCAGCTTGCGGCTCACGACTCTCCTCCCTCGGTCAGATCGGGCACGACGGGCAACACGTCGATCCGCCCCGCGCGCTCGAGCTCGATCAGGCGGGTCGACAAGAGCAAGAACCCGCCGATCCCGTAGCTCACGTTGTCCTTGGTGGGGACGATCGCGTAGTACCAAAACGGCCCCGGATTGGTGCCGACACTGGTGCCGCTCAGCACGTAACGTCCGTCGTCCTCGACGCGAACCCGTCCCAGCAAGCCGGCCAGACCACGCTCGGCTGCATCGATCGCCTCGGTGCCGGCGAAGCCTTCCTGGAAAGCGCGCGCGAACGCGTACGAGATCATCGCGGAGCCCGCACTCTCGAGGTAGGTGTCGCCGGGGCGGTCGAGCACCGTCCAGTAGAGCCCGGTGGCCGGGTCCTGCGCCGCGCGCACCGCGCTCGCCTGGCGCGCGAGCCGCGCGAGCACCGGCTCACGGCGGGGATCGCGCTCGGGCAACGCGGCGGCGAGATCGTAGCCCGCCACCAGCGCCCACGCATTCCCGCGGCCCCAGAACACCTGATCGTCGAGCGGCGGATGATTCTGCTTCGCGAGGTCGTCCCAGCTGTGGGTCCAGAAGCCCGAGCCGGGATCCTGCAGGTGCCCGGCGAAGATCTCGTACTGGCTCGCCATCAGATCGAGATAGCGCGGCTCACCGGTGCGAAGCCCGGTCTGGATCAGGAACTCGCCGAACATCACCAACGAGTCCACCCAGAGCTGTTGCTGGAGCACCACGGGCAGGAAGCCGAGATGCGCGATCCCACCATCGGAGATCCGCGGCGCCTTCTCGAAGAGGTACGTGTCGACGTCGTCGATGATCGGTTGCAGCTCGGTGGCGCCACGGCGCTCGATCAACAGCGACGCCACCGTTCCCGGCGGACAGGAATCGCTCCAGAAGATCGTGTAGCCGGCTTGCTGATGGGAGTGGAGCCAGTCGAGGGCGTAATCCTCGTAGCGCGCGTCGCGCGTGGCGCGGCTCAGCTCGAGCATGCCGAGCATCAAGAGCCCCTCGCCCCAGCTCCAGTCGACGTCGGACGGCTGCTCCTCGCGAATCCAGGTGTCGGCGAGCCCGCGCGCGACGCCGAGGAGATTGCTCGCCGCGACCGAGTCGCCACCCGTGTCCGAGCCGCACGCGACGCCGCCGAGCGCGATGGCTGCAGCGAAAGCGACGCGAATGCCGATCCTCGAGAGGCGCGTTCGGCTCATGACGGGCGTCGAGTATAGCCGCGGGGGAGCGTTCGCCCGGGTCACGCCCGCGGCACGCCGAGCACGATGGCGCGCCCGGCTCGCAACTCGATCGGGACCGCCGCGAATCCCCCGGTCACGGCAACGGTCCGAGGGCGGCCATCGAGCGTGACCGGCCACGAGCCGGATGCTGCGGGCACGCGCACGTGCAACGTGCGCGTGCCGTCGACGATCGGACGATACGTGATCTCGACGCGCGCGGCGTCCACGTCGAGACGCACCAGCGGGAAGTCGAGGGTGAACGCCGCGCGCGGGACGTGGGGATCGACGCGCAGCCCGTCGCCCGTCGGCTCGATCCCGGCGACACGCAGCGCCGCCAGCAGCGCCATGGCGTGCGGATTCTGGTTGAGCGCCGGGAAATCCGTCATCGGCGTCACGATGCTCGACCAGGTCGCTCCGCTGCCTCTCGACTCGAGCGCGTCCGGCCCGGTCCAGATCCCGATCCAGCTCTCGGGAAACGTTTCCGCGCGCGTGAAGAGCGCGTGGTGCTCGAGCGATCGCCAGGCGAGCTCGTCGCTCGCGCGCGTGTAGCCCCAGCTCAGCAGCTGCGAAACCGCGGGCCACACCTGGCCGCCCGGCCAGAGCGGCGCGCCCACGGGCGAGGGATCGTCGAGGTCCGAGCGGATCGACTCGACGAGGGCTGCGAGCCGCTCGCCTCGCGCCGCGCCCGCGATCATCGGCCACGGCTGCGCTTCCAGGTCGATCGAGCGCTCGCCCAGGATCACCGGCTGATCGTCGCGATCCCGCAGCACCGCGCGCGTGTACCAGCTTCCCGCCCACTGGCGATCGAGCGCCGCACCGAGCGACGCCACCGGCGCGCGCAGGCGCTCGGCGAGCGCGGGATCGAAAGGTTCCAGCACCTGCGCGGCGAGCGGCAGCACCCAGAGCGCCATGCCGGTGTTCGAGCAGGACTCGCCGTGGGCGAGCGTGTGACCCCAGTTCACGCCGTCGTTGCCCGCGGCGATCACGTTCGAGGCCACGACCCCGTCCGACCAATCGCCGTCGCGAACGCGGATCAGCCCATTCTCGCCGGTGCCGACCACCTCGAAGAGATGCCGAGCGGCGGCGCGAGCGTGGTCGAGCACGGAGGTCGAGGTGGCACCGGGTGCCAGCTCGCCCGGCCCGCGAAACGGCACGCGTTCGTCGAGAAAGCCCACGTCGCCGGTGGCGGCGACGTACTCGGAAAGCGCCATCAGGAAGAAGAGGTCGAGGTCCGACGGCAGCTCGTGGACCCCGAGCCCGCTCGCGAAGCCGTGGCCGCCGAACGTGTAGACGATCTGGCCGTCGGCGGCGCGCGTGAGCCGCATGACGAAGCGCAGGTTCTCGCGCGCCAGATCGGGGCGGAGATACGTGAGCGGAAGCGCGAAGAGCGATTGATCTCGCGGCGCGCCGTCGATGCCCTGCAGATAGAGGTACGCCGAGCCTTGGACCGTCACGTGCGTGCCGTAGTAGCCGTGATACGCGGTCGCGGCGGGCAGCGCCGCCGAGTGCCAGGCGATCTCGCGAGCGAGCGCCGCGTCCTCGCCGGTCGAGAGGAAGCCGAGCTCGGCGCGGCGCTGGGCCTGGCTGCGGGCGAATGCGTCGGCGCGGCGCGCGGGCTCGACCAGCGCGCGCAGCGACCGGCCGGGCGCGATCGAGCCGTACGCGAATCGCAGCGTGTGGCTCGCGCCGGGCTCGAGAACGACGTCGTGTCGCAGCACCAGACAGAGCGGCTGACCCGCGGCGCTTCGTTGGCCGACGACACCGCCCGCGCTTCCCGCCACCACCGCGTCCGGCCGCGCCGCTCCACCGCTGCCGAAGAAGCTCGCTTGATCGGTGAAGCGCGCGCTGGAACCGCCGCCCAGGTCGGCGAGAAACACGTCGTCGGGGTACCAATCGACGGTCGAGATCGCATCCGGCGCGAGCGGCGCCGGGCCGTTGCTCTGCGTCGACACGCGCAGCGCCTCGTCGCGAGGATCCCACGTGACCGCCTGGACGAAGTCGTCGCCGAGGTCGTTCCGGTAGCCGTCGCCGATCTCACCCAGCACGCCGGTCATCGACGGCAGCGGCACGAGCTGGTGCAGGTTCACGTCCCAGAACTCGTAGTGCGCGACCGAACGTCGTTCCTTCCCGTCGTTGCGGAGGGTGACCTCGCTCACCACCAGCGGATCGTCGCCGGCAGGCGCGAACACACGTCGCTCCGCGACGATGCCACGGTGCGCGAGCGACGTCTCGAGATAGCCGACGCCGAAGACCCGGCGGGTCACGGCGTCGGCGGGCCGGTGGCGATACGCGGTCGACCACGCGGCCTCGCCGTCGGCGAGGTAGCCGAAGCCCCCAGCGAAGTTCCCGTGCTCCGGATCGAAGCGGTCGAGCAACGTCGGGGCGCGATCGGAGCCGTAGACTTCCACGTGACCGTCGTTGAAGCCGAGCGCGTTGATCCGGTCGTTGCCGAAGTTGAAGACGTGGTCGCGGCGGTCGCGTCCGCGCGAATCCGGGAAACGGGCGCGCTCGTCGACCTGCGGATCGAGTGTGTATTCGTAGGCGGGGAGACCGTCCGCGTCGAGGATCCAGCGGCCGAAGATCCCGCTGCCGCGGTCGCTATCGACCAGCGAGGGCGCTTCGCGAGGTGGCGATGCGGTCGCGCCGGCACCACACCCGAGCGCGACGGCCAGCGCCGCGAAGCGCCACCGCGTCGACGCGAAACCCCAGGAAAGTCCTCGGGTCCAGCGACGATCCGAGCGCCTCGCTGGCGTCGCGAGCGGCGGCGCCGCCTCGAACCGGCCGGTGGGACGCCGCCGTTCGCTCATGCGTCCGTTCGCGTCGGGTGATGGCTCAGCGTGCCTTCTTGCCGAGGCTGAGGATCCGATCGAATTGGGGCTTGGTCACCGGCGCCACCGAGAGCCGTGACTGGCGCACGATCGCCATCTCCCCGAGGAGCGGATCGGCCTTGATGACGTCCAGGGTCACGGGAAACGCGAGCGCTTGGTGCGGGACCACCTCCACCACCGACCAATCGCCTTCCTTCGCTGTCGGGTCGGGATACGCCTCGCGAACCACACGCGCCACGCCCACGACTCGGCGTTCGCTCACCGAATGGTAGAAGAGCGCCAGATCGCCCACCTTCATCGCCCGCAGGTTGTTGCGCGCCTGGAAGTTGCGAACCCCGTCCCACACGCCGCGCTTCTGGCGGACCAGCTCGTCCCAGGAATAGGCGTCCGGCTCGCTCTTGAGCAACCAGTGGTTCATGTCGTGGCCTTGTCCTCGGTGGCGCCGGGAGTGGGGCTCGGCGAGGTGACGCGCACGATCTCCACGCGCTTCACGCGGCGCTCGTCGGCTTCGCGCACGTGGAACTCGAAGCCGTCCCAACGAACCTGCGTTCCCGCGGAGGGCAACCGCCCCGCTTGTGCGATCAGGAAGCCCCCCAGCGTCTCGTAGCTGCCGGCATCGGGGAACTCGGTGCCGAGCTTCTCGCCCAGGTCGTAGATCGAGAGCCGCCCGTCGGCGAGCACGTGGCCGTCGGGAAGCACGCGGAACTGCGCCTCCTCGTCGTCGTGCTCGTCCTGGATCTCGCCCACGATCTCCTCGATCACGTTCTCGAGGGTGACGATGCCGCTGGTGCCGCCGAACTCGTCCACGACGATCGCCATGTGGGTCTTGCGGCGCTGGAACTCCTTCAAGAGATTCGCGATCGGCATCAGCTCCGGCGCGAAGAACGCCTTGCGCATGAGCTTGGCGGTGGACGCGGCGTCCGGCCCGTCGGCGCGGTGCTTGATGAGGTCCTTGGTGTGCAGGATGCCGATGACGTTGTCGATCGTCTCGTCGTAGACGGGGATGCGCGACAGGCCGGAGCTGGCCACCAGCTCCATCAGCTCTTCCGCCGTGGCGTCCTTGCGGATCGCCACCATCTCGGTGCGCGGCACCATGATCTCGCGCACCACGGTGTCGCCGAACTCGAACACCGACGCCAGCATCTCGCGCTCGTCGCGGTGCAGCACGCCTTCCTCGTGACCGAGATCGATCAGGTACGCGATGTCCTCCTCGGTCACGAACGGACCGGTGCGCGACACCTGATGGCCCGTCGCCGTCACGATCGCCCGCGACAGGTAGGTGAGCAGCCACACCACGGGAAAGAGCGCCCACACCAGGATCCGCACCACGCGCAACGCCGGCGGGGCCACTTGCTCGGCGTTGTGCTTGGCGAAGGTCTTGGGCGAGATCTCGCCGAAGGTGAGCAGGAGAAACGACGACACGAACGTGGCGATGGCCACGACCCGGCTCTCGCTGAACCGCGCGGTGATGGCGGTGACCAGCGCCGCCGTGAGCGTGTTCACCACGGTGTTGCCGATGAGCAGCGTGGTCAGCACCCGATTCGGCTGCTCGGTCCACAGCGCCAGCGACTGGAAGCGCTTCTCGCCCGAGTCGAGGAGCTGGCGCGCGCGACGCTCGGAGATGGCCGTCACCGCCGTCTCGGACGCCGAGAAGAACGCGGCGCCCAGGATGCAGGCGACGATCAAGAGGAGATCGACGACGATGGAGGGCTCGTTCATGGCGTCAGGTGGAGGCGCACGCCGGCGCCAGCGTCCGCGACGCGGACCCAGGTGATGCCCGCGGCGTCGCGGGTCCAGGTGCGAGCGGCGGAAGCGAGCTCGGCGACCGTGGCGACCGGAACGGGAGCGGGGCCGAAGTCTTCGCGGATCTGCGTCGCGACCGGCCCACCGCGCACCCGCCACAACAGCGCGCGGCCGTTGGGCGAGGACTCGAGCGCGAGCCCGGAGCCTTCGGCGCGCCACGCCACGCGCACCCCGGTGCCGTGCTCCTCGTAGACGTCGACGGTCTTGCCGCCGCTGGCGAGCGGATACGCGGCGAGGGTGAGGTGCCCCGCGGCGAACGCATCGCCGTGGCCGGTGGCTGCATCGAGCACGTCGAGCGGCACGATCGCGCCTTCGCGTACGAACACCGGGAAGCGTGCGAGCGCAACCGAGAGCGTCGCCGTGGTGCCGCCGTCGTAGACCAGCGACTCGTCGAGCCAGTCGCGCCATCGGCCGATCGGGAACGTCACCGCGCGCGTCGGCCCCGCCTCGGTGATCGGTGCGACGAAGAGGTCCTCGCCGAGCAGATACGAGTTGTCGTAGCTCTGGAAGCGCATGAGCGAGATGCCCTGCTTCCACGCCTTGGCGCCGAGGCTGTAGAGGAACGGCACCAGCTCGTGATGGAGCTTCACGAACCTCCGATAGATGCCTTCGACCTCGGCACCGTACGTCCACGGGCGGTGCTCGCCGCCACCGCCGTTCTCCATGATGGGATTGAGCGCGCCGAGCTGCGCCCAGCGCACGAACAGCTCGGGATCGATCGCGCCGTCGGCGCGGAAGCCGCCGATGTCGGAACCGAAGTTCACGTAGTCGAGGTTCGAGGACGCGACCATGTTGGCGAGCGCCGCGCGCAAGCCGGCGAACGTCGAGTCCTGGTCGCCCACCCAGCCCGCGAAGTTCACGTCCCGCGGCGCGAACGGCACGGGCAGCGGCACGCCGACGTAGCTATCGCTGGGGCGCGCCAGAATCACGCGATCGGGGCCGAGCTGGTCGCGCGTGAACGCGAAGAAGTCGCGATAGTACGCGTCGCGATACTGGTCCCAGGTGACGGGCCCGCCCACGCCGCTGGCGCCACCGGGCACCAGCAGCACCAGCGGATCGGTGGCGTCGCATTTCCAGCCGTCGATGCCGAGCGCGAGGATGCTCTGCATCCGCCCGTGCCACCACGCCACGGCGGCCGGGTTGGTGTAGTCGAGCAGCGCGCCGCGCCCGCCCCACCAATCGACCAGCGCCCCGTTGCTCAGGAAGTAGCCGTTCGCGAGCGCCTCGGGAAACGTGGCGGCGTTCTCGTTGATGACGCTCACGATCCACATCAGCGCCCGCACGTCGCGGGAATGCAGATCGGCGACGAGCTGGCCGAGATCGGGATAACGAGCGGGATCGGGCTCGAAGGCGACCGGCTGGACTTCCCAGGGACGGTCGATCACCTGAGCGCCGACGGGAATATCTCGCGACAGGTAGCCGTCGGTGAGCGCGAGCGCGCTCGCCTGGTCGCCTTCGTTCTCCCAGACCCAATGCCGGAGCACCCACTCCGGCCACGGCGGAGGGCTGAGGTTGGCGGGCGGAATCGGCGTGGGCGGGCAGCCGCTCGCATTCACGAATGCGAGGGGTGCGAGAACGATGAGCAGGATCGGTGCGAGCGAGAGAGCGCGGCGATGCCGCCGACGCTGAGGAGGGTCATCCCCCATGGTATGGCCTCACGGATGGCGCGGGGCACGAGCGGCGTCGAGCGACACGACCGACCGGCGCCCAGCGTGTCGATAGGCCATCGAGGCTACCGCAGGGCCCCGCCACGGGGGAAGCTCAGCCCGGGTAGGAATCGAGCCCATCGCCGCGGAACGCGGCCAGTATCCGATCCTTGTCACCGGAGCGCAGCGCCGTGACCAGCGCGCGATAGGCACCGGGCGCGTTGTCGCCGAGCGCGTCCACGCCGAGCCGCTTGGCGCCGTTCGCGTAATCGACGGCGAACAGCCCGAAGCGGGGCTCGAAGCTGCCCCACTCGTAGTTGTCGGTGATCGTCCAATGGCAGAACGCTTTCACGTTGACGCCATCGGCGAGCGCGCGAAGCAGCTGGTAGAGATGGCCGCGCAGACCGTCGATGCGCCGCGCGCCGTCCGCGCGGGGCACGCCCTGGGCGGTCTTGCCGCGAATGCCGAAGCCGTTCTCCAGCACCATGAGCGGCAAGCCGTGGTTGGGCGCCCCGTACGCTCGCAAGAAGTCGTAGAAGCACGCGGGATTGCTGGTCCAATCCCACGGATCGCGCCGGATCTTGAGCCCGCCGGCGATGCCCAGGTAGTTCGAGGGATACGGGTCGTAGTAGTCGAACGACACCGCGTCGAGCAGCCGCGGCTCGTGGTAGTCCTCGAACACCGAGTGCAACACCCGCGGCATCGTCTCCAGGTTGAGGCGCTTCCACACGAACCGATCGACGAACGCGTCGGCGGCGCGGCGAGCCGCGTCGTTGTCGCGAGGCTGACGGGTGCGCGACACCTGCTCGTTGAAGCGCGCGCGACACTCGGCCAGGTACGGCCGCACCTGCTCCTTCTTGAGACCGAGGGTGCGCGCCACCATCAGGTCTTGCGCCATCTTGTCGATCGAGTAGACGCGCGCCGCCCACGAGTTGAAGGTGACGCAGGGCCGTTCCCACTTCTTCCCGGCGCTGATCGCGTGGATGCCCCGGTACGCGAGGATGTGCCCGATGAGGATGTTCTCGTAGGCGAGCCGTGCCGCGGCCAGGCTCGAGCGCGTGGCGTGGGTGGGCATCATCCGGAAGAGATAGGTGCCGGCCGCGAGCATGAAGGGCTCGTTCAGCGTCACCCAGTACTTGACCGGCGGCTGGCCGAACTTGTCGACCAGCCGGTTGTTGATGCTCTCGATGGTGAAGTTGACGTAGGGGATGAAGAGATCCTCGACCTTGGGACCCTCGAGCCAGAAGTCGTTGCCCACCCACAGCGGGGTGGTGAAGTGGAGCAACGTGAGGATCGGCTCGAGGCCGCGCTTGCGCGCCTCGACGATCATGTCGGCGTACGCGTCGAAAGCGGCTTCGTCGAAATCGGGCGGGCTGGTGTGGCGGCGGCTCGGGTCCGACGAGGGCTGCACGCGTGCCCACTCGATCCCCATGCGGAACGCGTTGAGCCCCATCCATTGGGCGCGATCGAAGTCCTGGCGGTACTGGCTCCAGAAATCGGACGCCTTGCCGGTCGCGTCGCGGCCGTTCTTGCCCTCCCAGCCGTACCAGTTGTTCTTGGGGTCGCGCTCGCCGTTGAACCCGCCCTCCGCCTGGTAGCCCGCGGTGGCGACGCCCCACAGGAAATCGGGTGGAACGCTGGCCTTGCTCACGACCTCGACGAGCTGGTCTTGGCTGTACGGAAGCTGGAACGGCATGAATCCTCCCCACGGGACGACGAAACGCGAACCGCTCGGGATACCCGTCCCGGGGACCGCGCTGCAAGGGTGCGGACGCGGTGGAGGTCAACCGACGACGAGGCCGGCCCGCGCCGAATCCGCGTCGTACGTGGTGATCTCGTAGGGATTGCCCCAGGGGTCCGTGAAATAGATCGAGAACGCCTCGCCGTGGTCGACGGCGCTGGCGCGGGTCACGGGCTCGCCGTGGCGATCCACGAGCGCACGAGCCTCGATCGTGCGCACGAAACCCACGAACGCGTCCGCGTCCACCCGGAACGCGATCACGCGCTTCCGTTCGTGCACGGCGGGCGCGCTGCCCTCGAAGAGCGCGATCCCCGAGCGGCCGCCGTCGGCGGAGACCGTGAGCGGTCCGCCATCGGCCGCCCAATGCGCGTGCTCGGCCACCACCTCGAGGCCCAGCACGTCGCGATACCACGCGGCCGCTCGCTCCCGGTCGGGCACGAAGACGTGCGCGTGATCCAGCGAACCCGCTCGAAAGCGCGACTCAGCCACGACGATCCATCCGCGCTGCGGCGACCGTCACGCCGCCGGCACCCAGGCGCGCGGCGCGATCGCGCGCCACGCGTGGCGCGCGATCTGCCGAAGGGCGCGCGTGAGATGCTCGCCGACCTGGGCGTTGCCGACCTGCGCCGAACGCAACGCGTAGAGCGCGAGCACCACGACGTCCGGCAGCTTGAGCGCGCGGTACGCCCGCGAGCGAACCAGCCCATCGACGAGGCGCGGCGGTAGCCACGGCAGCAGCACCAGCAGCGCGAAGAACGGCCGGTAGAAGCCGCGCTTGGCGGGCGGCAGCGCCAAGCGCCCGTTCATGAGGTGGATGCCTTCGCCGTGCGCCAGGCGCTCGACGTCGGCAGGCTCCAGGTCTCCGCTCGCAACGGCGCGCTCGGCGAGCGGCAGATTGGCGAAATGCTGCATCGAGTAGCAGGTGATCTGCGCCGGCCGCATGCGGTTGTAGAGCAGCACGGCTTCCTCTTGCGCCTCACGCGTATCGCCCGGAATGCCGAAGATGTGGTCGGGATGAAGCGCCAGCCCCGCCTCCCGGCACAGCCGTCCCACCTCCTCGAGCTCGTGGTTCTTCTCGCGCCGTCCCAGCCGGCGCCGTTCGGCTTCGCTGCCGGTCTGCACCCCCAGCTCGAGCTTGTAGCAGCCGGCGCGCGCCAACAGCGCGACAGCCTCCTCGTCCAGGAATGCGGGATACGTGACCGCCTTGAACGGTAGCCCGATCTCCTCCGGGTAACGCGCCGCGAACTCGCGCAGCCACTCGCGGCTGTTGCCGAAGACGTCGTCCTCGAAGAGCACCCGCTCGATCCGGTGGCGAGCGCGGAAATGCCGGATCTCGCGCAGGATCGTGTCCACGCCTCGGCGACGGATCGGATTGTCGCGGGGCTCGTAGAGGCGGTGATAGTGGCTGGCGCAGCAGAACGTACAGCGATACGGACAACCGCGCGTGGAAAGCGTCTGGAATGCGCGCGCGAAGCTCGCGTCGAGCGCGAAGAAGAGCTCCTTGTCGGGCAGCGGCAGCGCGTCGAGATCGCGGATGTAGGGCCTGACCGGGTTCGACCAGCGCTCGCCCGCGGCGTCCTTCCCCCACACGTTGGGGATCTCCCGCGGGGAACGGCCTGCGCCCAGCGCCTCCACCAGGTCGAGCAAGGCACCTTCGCCCTCGCCCACCACCACGTGATCGATGGCGGGCTCCGCCACCACCACGTCCGGACAGAGCGTGGGATGGATGCCCCCGAACACGATCGGCAGCTCGGGCGCGCGGCGCTTGATGCGCCGGGCGCGCTCGCGACCCCACGGGTAGTTGATGGAGAAGACGCTGAAGCCGACCACGTCCGGGCGGGTCGCGAGCACCCGCTCCGCGAACCCGTCGGGATCGTCGAACAGCGACTTCAGCCGGTGCTCGTGGAAGAGCAGCTTGTCGTCGAAGAGCGCCGGATCGAACGCCAGCGCGACCGAGTGCCCGTGCACCTTCAGGTAGGCCGAGAGGGCCTCGACTCCCTGGTTCTCGAAGCCCATGCAGCAGAGCGTGACGCGCATCACCGGTCCCCGAGCGAACCTACCGACGCGCGGAATCGGCCGTCAAACCCGAGTGCCTGGAAGCGCCGCCGCGGACGGCGTACGCTCCGGGCGATGGCGCGTACGGCGGCCCGTGCCGCATCCCGGGCTTCGTCGCAGCCGCGGCGCACCCGCGCCCTCGCAGCGGCGTCCCGCAAGAGCTACGTGATCGGGGACTACACGGTCGTCGGCAGCCCGATCGGCAAGGGCGGCTACGCCTTCGTCCACCACGTGGTCTCGAAGCGCGGAGCCTCCTACGCCATCAAGGAGCTGCGCCACGCCCTCAAGGACCAGCGCGACACGGTGCGCCGCTTCCAGCGCGAGTTCGAGGTCACGGCGGCGCTCGGGCATCCCAACATCGTGAAGATGCACGAATGCTTCGAGGCCAACGGCACCTGGAACATCCGCATGGAGCTGATCGACGGCACCAGCCTCGAGAGCCTGATGCGAGGCGGCGATCGCTTCCCCGCGCCGCTGGTCGCGGCGCTCGGCCTGCCGTTGCTGGCCGCGCTCGGATTCGCGCACCGCAGCGGCGCCGTGCATCGCGACGTGAAGCCCGGCAACGTGCTGGTCTCCCGGGCGGGCCACGTCAAGCTCACGGATTTCGGCATCGCACGCCTCGAGGACGTGCAGGTGACGCGCGAGGGGATCCTGCTCGGCACTCCCGCGTACATGAGCCCCGAGCAGCTCGCGGGCAAGCGCGGCGCGGAGATCGACGCCCGCTCCGACCTCTATTCGCTCGGCGTCGTGCTCTACGAGCTGGCGGCGCGCAAGCACCCGCTCGCGATCCGCCCCAAGAGCGACATCTACGAGATCATCCGCGTCAAGAACGAGCGGGATCCCACGCCCCTCGCCGTCGACGGCGGCGACGCACTGGCCGAGGTTCTCGCCAAGGCGCTGGCGCGCGATCCCGCCGACCGCTTCGCGAACGCCGACGACATGGCGGCGGCGCTGCGCCCGATCGCGGCGCCGAAGCGCGCGCTCAAGGACATGCTCGGCAAGCGCGTGCGCGCGGCGAGCGCGCGCCCGAGCGGGCGAAAGCGCGCACCCGGGCGCGGAAAAAAGCCGGCCGTACCGGCGCTCGCCGCGTCGCGCTGGCGTCGCTATGCTGCGCTCGCCGCCTCCGGTGCGGCGGCCGTCGGGCTGGCCGCCGGGCTGTGGGTCGCGTGGCATCCCGAGGCAGTCGCCTCGCTCGAGCGGCACGCACGTCAGGTATACGAACGAACGGTGGGATCGGTGCTCGAACGCGCGCGTGAGGAAGCGGGAGAGCGCCGATGACCGAGCCCAAGCACACCGAGCGACCCTCCACCACGCTCGCCACGGCGATTCGCCTCAAGGCCCTGCCGGAGTCGCGCGGGCCCGCGACACCCGGCATCACCGTTCTCAACGGCGCGCAGCTGGGCGTGCGGTTCGATCTGGACGACGCCCGTCGCAACTTCGTCGTCGGGCGCGAGCCGGCGTGCGACATCTACATCGACGACGACACCGTCTCGCGCCGGCACGCCAAGCTCTACGTGCTGCACCTGCCCGACGGCTCCCAGCAGGTGCGCGTGGCAGACCTCGGCAGCACCAACGGGGTGTTCGTGAACGAGGAGCGCATCGCCGAGGCGACGCTCCAACCGGGTGACAAGATCCATCTCGGCGACGTGATCCTGCGCTTCGAGTGGCTGGATCAGTACGACCGCAAATTCCACGACCGGCTCGCGGAGAAGGTGCGGCAGGCGGCGGTCGATCCCACCACCGGGTTCCTCACCAAACGCTTCTACCTCGAGGAGCTTCCGCAGCTGGCAGCGGAGTGGTCGGAGGCGCGCGACGGCTACGCGCTGATCTTGATCGACCTGGACGGCTTCAAGCACGTCAACGACCAGTTCGGCCATGCGGTCGGCGATCGGGTGCTGGCGCGGGTGGGCGCCCTGGCGCGAGCGCAGGTACGCACCAACGACATCGCCATCCGCTACGGCGGCGACGAGCTGGTCGTGGTGCTACCGCGCGCCGGCGAGGCCGACGCCGTCGCGGTGGCCACGCGCATCCGCGACGGCGTGCGCCGGGACCGTTGGGAAGAGATCCATCCGGCGATCAGCGTCCGGGTCAGCCAGGGCGTGGCTGCGTGGCGAAACCAGGCCGACGACCTCGCCACCGTCTTCCGCCGTGCCGATCGGGCGCTCTACTGTGCCAAGCACGGCGGCCGCGACCGCGTGGACGTCGCGGACGATTCGCGCGTCCCCAAGGGCTGAATCGCCCTTCCTGCCGGTGCCGTCAGGCCGAGAGCTTGAGCTCGAGCGGCTCGAGCGGGGCGGCCTCCACCGGCGCAGCCAGCGCGCTCGCCGCGTCGCGGCTCTGGCGATGCCGCAACACCTCGAGCCGGCGAAAGCGCCAGAATCGCCCTTGCTTGAACGCCGGGATCTCGCCGCGGCGGGCCAGCTCGTTCACGTCGTCGGGGCTCAGGTCGAGCAGCACGGCGACGTCACGGCTGCTGAGCGGCGGTTCGAGAATCGTACGCGGGTTTGCCATCGGTGCCATCCGTGAGGCTCATGAAGCACTGCGTCATGACCGACCCTCACCGGATAACACGCTGCGTCAAAATCCGTCAAACACCGTTCCAGGCATCAGTCGAGGATCGCCACGACTTGGTCCTCGACGACCGAGTCGCCGACGGCGACCGCCACCTTCGCGATCGTGCCAGCGGCGGGCGCCTCGACCGGGATCTCCATCTTCATCGACTCGAGGATCACGATGGCGTCGCCCTCTGCGACGGACTCGCCCACCTGCTTGTCGATGCGGAACACCACTCCCGTGATCTGCGCGCGCACCTCGATCATCGAGCTCTCTCCCCGCTGCATCCGTCGGTCAGGTGAACGCGCCGCGCTCCAGCGCACCGGTGTCGAGCTCGCCGCGCTGAAACGCATCGCTGGTCAGGATCTTGAGATGCATCGCGATGTTGGTCTTGATGCCCTTGATGCGCGTCGCCTCGAGCGCGGCGCGCATGCGAGCGATCGCCTGCGGGCGGCTCTCGCCCCACGCCGAGATCTTGGCGACCATCGGATCGTAGAACGGCGAGACCGTGTAGCCACCCTGCACGCCCGAGTCCACGCGCACGCCTTCGCCTTCGGGGAACGCCAGCGTCTCGATCAGGCCCGGCGAGGGCATGAACTTCTTGTCGGGGTCCTCGGCGTAGATGCGGCATTCGATCGCCGAGCCACGCTGCGCGAGCGCATGGCCCTCCAGACCCGAGTGCTGCCCGGCCGCGACGCGCAGCTGCATCTCGACCAGGTCGAGCCCGGTCGTCAGCTCGGTCACCGGGTGCTCCACCTGGAGGCGGGTGTTCATTTCCAGGAAGAAGAAGCTCATGTCGCGATCCACCAGGAACTCGACCGTGCCGGCGTTCACGTAGCCCACCGCGCGCGCCGCCTCGCGCGCCGCCTCGTGGAGCGAGCGCCGGACCTCGGCGTTGCGGCCTTCCAGGAAGAGCGGCGACGGCGTCTCCTCGATCACCTTCTGGTGGCGTCGCTGCACCGAGCATTCGCGCTCGAAGATGTGGTGCGCGGTCCCGTCCAGCTCGCCGAAGACTTGCACCTCGACGTGCCGCGGGCGCTCCAGGTAGCGCTCGAGATACACGGCGCCGTTTCCGAAGGCCCGCCGCGCCCGCTCGCTCGCCGACTCGACCAGCTTCACCAGCTGCTCGGGTCCCTCGGCGACCTGCATGCCGATGCCGCCGCCGCCACCGACCGCCTTGATCAGCACCGGAAAGCCGATGCGCTCGGCCTCGGCGAGCGCTTGCTCGGGCGCGACCGGCGTGAGCGTGCCGGGAACCACGGGCACGCCCGCCGCGGACATGGTCTCACGCGCCCGGACCTTGTCGCCCATGAGCGTGATGACCTCGGGCGACGGTCCCACCCACACCAGGCCCGAATCCCGCACCCGTCGCGCGAAGTCCGCGTTCTCCGACAGGAACCCGTAGCCGGGATGGATCGCCTCTGCGCCGGTCGCGTGCGCGATCTGCAAGATCGCCTCGGCGTTCAGGTAGCTCTTGAGCGAGGGCGCCTCGCCCACGCGGTGCGCCTCGTCGGCGTAGTAACGGTGCAGCGCCCGCTCGTCGGCGTCGGAGTACACGGCCACCGTCTCGACGCCCAGCTTGCGGGCGGAACGGATCACGCGGCAGGCGATCTCACCGCGATTGGCCACCAGGAGCTTCCGGAACATGGTCACGAGCCTCTCCGCCGAACCTGCGGCGGCGCGAAGGAAGAAAAGGACGGCCGAACGTAGAGGCGGGCCGCGTGAGCTGTCAAGGAATGGTGCCGACGCCAGGCGCCTCGGTGCGACCGTCCGGGAACGAGCGATCGCGAGCCCGAATCGCCATCGTCATTTGACCATGCTCGACGCTCACCGATATGATTTTTCGAGGCATTTCGCGCGTTGCTCGGCGGACAGGCGCTCGCGATCCCGAGGATGGCCGATGGCACTCATCCGGTACGCGACCCGGGAAATCACCGCCAAGCTCGTCTACTACGGCCCGGGTCTATCCGGGAAAACCAGCAACCTCCAGTTCATTCATTCGCGGCGCGCGTTCGGCAAGGTCGGCGAGCTGCTGAGCCTCGCCACCGGCGGTGACCGCACGCTCTTCTTCGATCTGCTGCCGGTGAGCGCCGGCACCATCGCCGGCTTCAACCTGCGCTTCCAGCTCTTCACCGTCCCGGGGCAGATCTTCTACAACAAGACCCGCAAGATGGTGCTGCGCGACGCCGACGGCGTGGTGCTGGTCGCCGACAGCTCGCGCGACGCGCGCGAACGCAACCGCGAGAGCCTCGACAACCTCAAGCAGAACCTGCACGAGAACGGGCTGGACTACGACACCATCCCGCTGGTGCTGCAGCTCAACAAGCGCGACCTCCCCGACGCCCAGCCCGTCGCGGAGATGGACGTGGAGCTCAACGACCGGCACGTGCCCGTCTTCGAGGCCATCGCCACCGAGGGCGTCGGCGTGGTCGAGACGCTGTCGACGGTGATGCGCGCGGTGCTCGCCGATCTGGACCGCAAGTACAACATCTATCGCGGCAAGAGCGGCGAGGACGCGGACCCGCTGGCGAGCTTCGACCTCGGGCTCGGCGGGCCGAGCCAGCCCGCGCCAAAGAGCGCGCCCCCGGCGGCGCCGCCGCCCGTCGCTCCGCGCGGCAACGACCCGCCGCCGGCACCACCCGCGCCGTCGCGCGTGGTCGCGCAAGCGCCAGCGGCACCGGCGGCGACCAGCGGCGCGCCGGCGGCGCGCGATGCCCCCGCCGCACCCGCGCGCGCCGCGGCGCCCGCGAGCCCGGAGCGTGCCATCGCCGATCTGCTTGCGCAGACCGTCGCCCGGCTCGACGTGCTCACGAACGAGCTGCGCCACGCGCAGTCCCAGGAGCGGCAGGAGCTCAAGACCGCGATCGACGGCCTCAAGGCGCCCGCGCTCATGAGCCTCGAGGAGGCGGCCCGCTATCTCCAGGTGGCTCCCGCCACCCTCGAGGCGCTCGCGAACGAGCGCGCGATCCCCTGCACTCGCCTCGACGCGTCGAGCGGCTGGCTCTTCACCAAGGCTCTGCTCGACGAATGGGTTGCCGCACGTAGTCGCAGCCCTTGAACCTCGGGGACGCGACATGTCGTTCCTCATCTCGCGCGCCCCGGTCACCCGCTGTCGGGTGGTCTACTTCGGCCCTCCGGGCGCCGGAAAAGCCACGAGCCTTCGTTACGTCTACGCGAACATCAATCCGCTGCGCAAAGGCGAGCTGCGCCAGCGCGCGCGCGGCCGTGACCAGATCCTCGAGCTTTCCTTCGACGTGCGCATCCGCTCGGCCGTCGCGCGGGTGAGCCTGGCGACGGTCACCGGCCCGATCAGCGATCCCCAGGCCTGCGTCGACATCCTGGAAGGCGTGCACGGCCTGGTGCTGGTGGCCGATTCGTCCCCGTCCGCGTTCGGCGCCAACTTGCGCAGCCTGCAGATCGTGGAACAGGCGCTCGGCGTCACGCGGCGGCGGCTCGCGGCGATTCCGCACGTCCACCAGTACAACAAGCGCGACCTGAGCGACGCGCTGCCGATCGCCGAGCTCGACGACGCCCTCAACCGTTACAGCGTTCCCTCCTACGCCACCGTCGCGACCGAGGGCCGCGACGTCGAGGACGCGCTGGTCGCGGTGACGGCGAGCATCATCGACACCACGAGCCAAGAGAAGCCGAGCGGCGCCGGCACCGGACCGGGCCGCGACGCCCAGCCCGACCTCACGCCGCTCGAGCGCGCCGAGCGCCAGAACCTCAAGCAACGGCTGCTGCGCCAGCGGCGTCGCGAGGAGCTCGACAAGGCGCTGGATCTCGCCGAGCGCTTCCTCAAGCAGGAGGACCTCGGCGAATGCCTGCGCTGGGCCCGCAAGGCGCTCGAGCAGGACCCCGAGCACACCCGTGCTCGGGAGCTCTACGAACGCGCCAAGGCCAAGCTCGACGAGCTCGTGGAGCGGCTCTACGACGACGCCGTCGCGGCCCGCGATCAGGGCGATCTCGCCGGAGCGGCCGAGCGCGCCGAGCACGCGCTGGAGCTTCATCCTCACCATCGCGGCTTCGAGCTCTTGCTCGGCGAGATTCGGGCGCTCACGCGCAAAGCGCTCACGACCGGTGCCCCGAGCGCCGCCGCTGCGACGCCACCGCCGCGCCCCGCTCCTCCGCCGGCCGTCGCGAGCACTCCTCCTCCCGAGCCGGCGCGCGACGACGAGCACGACGAGCACAAGGCGGAAGTGGTCGCGCTCATTCGTCAGAGCGAGGAGCTGTTGCGACGCGCCGAGCACCGCGGCGCGCTCGAGATCCTCGCGCGCCTCGAAGCGAGCGCGACCGGGCTCGGCGCCAGCGCGCCGGGCCTGGTCGCGGCCCTCGAGCAGCGCCGCCGCACGGTGCTCGAGGGACTGAAGCAGCGCGCTCGAAAGCGGCTCGAAGCCGGTGACTACGAGCGCGCGCTCGAGGACCTGACGCTGCTTCTCGAGCACGATTCGCACGACGCGCAAGCGTTGGCGCTGGTGGACCAGGTCGGCACCGCCATCATCGCGCGCGCGGCCTCGGGCGGACCCGCCGGCGCCCGCAACGCGACGCGTTCGTCACCCGAGCCCCCGCGCCCAGCGAACCGCGACGCCGCGCCAGGCTCCGCCGACTGGGACCTGGCATCCGAGCTCGACGCGCCGTCGTCGCGTCGCAAGCGCGGCCACTAGAAGCCTGTTGCGCGTTGCGCTTCGCACCGCGCCAGGCTCCTCGCCGGGCGCGCGCAGAAGCTCGTTTTCACGAGTTTTTTCCTTGACTTTGAAAAATCCACGGCCGTAGCATCGAGTTCGAACCGAGCTTCGGCACGCGAGGAGGACTAATGCGGGCAGGTCAGGACTTCACCAGCTTGGCCACCTACTTCGGCGGCCTCGCAGGTTGGTTGGCGCTCGGCTTCATCTTCCTCGCAGGTTTCAACCCCACTCTCGGCCTCGTCGGCGTCGTCTTCTTTCACAAGACCATCTATTGCGGGTTCGCGCTGGCCGCGAGCATCTTCACCGCGTTCATCATCTACGCCTCGCGCGAGCGCATCGAGAACTACTACTTTCCGGCGCGCGGCTTCGAGGAGTCGGGGCGCACGCTCAAGGCGACGGCGCTCAACATCTGGCCGGTGTTCCTCGGCTCGTGCGCGTGCCTGCTGATCTACCTCTACGCGTACGAAGGGCTGAACGGCGTGATCGCCGGAACCCCGCCCACCGCCGAGCAGCGGCAGGCGAGCATCCTGCTGCTGCTCCCCTACACGCTGGCGTTCGCGGGCTTCACGGCCACCAGCGCCTTGATCGCCATCAAGGAGGCGATCCGCGCCAGTCGCATCGCCTTCGGCCTCGAAGAGGCGGAGGGCGCGACCACCGAGCTCACGGACCGCGTGCTGCGAGGCTCGTCGGCGGTGGGCTCGCGCGCGCTGCGCTGAACGAATCCCTTCAGCGGACCTTGCCGAGCGAATCTTCCTCGAAGAAGTACATCACGATCGACGCCCGGCGGACCTTGAGCCGGCGGGTGCGCGCCATGTTCGTGGAACCGGTGCGGTCGTACACGGTGCAATCGAAGAGGTCGAGATAAGGATCCGCGCCGGTGGTGGGGATGACGTCGTCGTTTTCCGTCATCCGCACCCGGCCCTTGATCTTGAACTCGTCGGTGAAGAGGATCAGGTCGCGTCCTTCGATTTCCGCCATCGCTCACCTTTCCTGAGTCTCGGCGGCCGCCTGCCGCCGTTCGAGTCGAAGCAAGAACTCGCGATTTCCCTTGCTGCCGCGCAGGGGGCTTTCGAGCGCTTCCGACGGCTGGAAGCCCGACGCGCGCGCCGCCGAGCGTACGCGCTCGATCGCGTCGCTGCACGCCTGTGGATCGCGCACGATGCCGCCCTTGCCGACCCGCGCCGGCTCGAGCTCGAAATTGGGCTTCACCAGCACGATCGCCTCGCGGATCGAGCCGATGCGCGCGAGGTGCGGCAGCACCTTGCTGAGGCCGATGAACGACACGTCGACGACCGCCAGGTCGGGCGCCGGCACCAGCATCGCCGGTGCGAGCTCGCTCACGTGCGTGCCCTCGAGCGAGCGCACCCGCGGGTCGTTCCGGAGCCGCCAATCGAGCTGCCCGTGGCCGACGTCCACCGCGTGGCTGAACCGCGCGCCGCGCCGGAGCAGGCAATCGGTGAAACCGCCCGTCGAGGCGCCCACGTCCAGCACCACCCGGTCGCGCACGTCGACGCGGAAATGGTCGAGCGCGGCTGCGAGCTTGAGGCCGCCGCGCCCCACGTACGGATGATCCGGCTCGGCGAGGCGCAGCGCGGCATCGGCCGCGACGAGATCGCCGGCCTTGTCGACGCGCCGCTCGCCGCAGAAGACCTGGCCCGCCAGGATCAGGGCACGAGCGCGCTCGCGCGACGCGACGAGCCCGCGCTCCACGAGCCACACGTCCGCTCGCGTGCGCGCGCCCCGCGTCATCGCTCCCGCTCGACCACGAAGCGGGCGAGCGCCACCAGCGGCGCCGCGGCCGCTCCGAAGCGCCCGACCGCCGCGCTCGCCGCGTCACAGAGCTCGCGTGCGCGCCGCCGCGAGCCCTCCACACCCAGCAGCGCCGGAAACGTGGTCTTGCCACGCGCGCCGTCCTTGGCCGAGCGCTTGCCCAGCACCGCCGTCGAGGCGGTCACGTCCAGCACGTCGTCGGCGATCTGGAACGCGAGCCCGAGCATGCGCCCGTACGCAGCGAGCACCTCGACCTCGTCGGGCGATCCTCCGCCGAGGCGCGCGCCGACGCGCGCCGCGACCTCGATCAGCGCCCCGGTCTTCATCGCGTGCATGTGCTCGAGCGCGGCCTGATCGACCGCGCGCCCCTGATTCACCATGTCGGTGACCTGACCACCGACCATGCCGGCCACACCCGCGGCCGTGGCCACGTCGCGGACCACGCTCAGCACGGTCTCGGCGTCCACCCGCGGATTCGCGACCGGCGTGGCGAGCAGCGAGAACGCCTCGGTGATGAGCCCGTCCCCCGCGAGGATCGCGAGCGCCTCGCCGAAGACCTTGTGGCTGGTCGGCCGGCCACGCCGGAGGTCGTCGTCGTCCATGCACGGCAGATCGTCGTGGATCAGGCTGTAGGTGTGGACCATCTCGATCGCGAGCGCCGCGCCGATGGCGTCGCTTTCCCGGCCGCCGACGATCTCGCAGGCGGCGAGGACCAGGATCGGCCTGAGCCGCTTTCCGGGCGTTTCCAGCGAGTACCGCACCGCTTCGACCAGCTCGCGCGGCGCGGCGCCGAGGCGGGTGCCGACGTAGCTCGCGAAGCCCGCCTCCACCGTGGCTCGCTTCTGCGCGAGGTAAGACGCGAGGTCGAAGTCCGAGCCGGTCACGAGCTGCCCTCGCGCCCATCCAGCTCGCCGAGCGGCTCGGTCCGCAGCTCGCCCGAGCGCCCCGTGCCTTGCCCCAGGAGCACCTCGATCCGAGCCTCGGCGCGATCGAGCAGCGCCTGGCAGTGCTTGGCGAGCCGGCTGCCCTCCTCGAAGAGCGCCAGCGACTCCTCGAGCGGCAAGCTCGGATCCTCCATTCGCTGCACGATCTCGCGCAAGCGTTGCTGCGCCGCCTCGAAGCTGAGCTCGGGCGCGGTCGACTCCCCTGGCCGTTGGGTCATGCGGATCCTCGCTTCGCTTCGTCGTCCACGACGCGCGCGCCGAAACGGCCGCGCGCCACCGTCACCTCGATGAGCACTCCCTCGCGCACCTCGCGTGGATCGCGGATCACGGCGCCGCCGGCGCTTCGCACCACCGCGAACCCGCGTTCCAGCACCGCCTCCGGCCCGAGCGCGTCGAGGCGGCCGGTGAGCGCGCGCAGATCGGCTCCACACGCGGCCAGCGTGCGGCGCGCGGCGGCAGCGAGCCGCTCCCGCGCCGCGGCGAGGCGCTCGGCGGCGAGCTCGATGCGACGGCGCGGGCCGGCCGCCAGCCAGCGTCCCTCGAGGGCAGCGAGCGCGTCGCGAGCCGCTGCCGTGCGGCGCCGCGCGGCACGCTCGATCCGCTCGCTCCATTCGTCGACCCGCTGCCGGCGATCTCCGACCCAGCGCACCAGACGAGCGGGCGTCGGCGCGAGGTGCTCGACCGCCAGCCTGCCCTCGCGCACGCGGCGGCGCATCACCAGCGCGAGCGACGTCATCGCGTCGTCGATCTCGGCCGAGAGCGCGGCGCGGTCCGGCACCACCAGCTCGGCGGCCGCGGAGGGCGTCGGCGCCCGCAGATCGGCGACGAAATCCGCGATGGTCACGTCGGTCTCGTGGCCCACGGCGGACACCACCGGCACGCGCGACGCGACGATCGCCCGCGCCACCGCCTCCTCGTTGAAGGCCCACAGATCCTCGAGCGATCCGCCGCCGCGCCCGACGATCATCACGTCCACCCGGCCCGACCGCGAGAGCCACTCGATCGCAGCGGCGATCTCGGCGGCGGCCCCTTCCCCCTGCACGCGCACCGGCACCAGCAGGATCTCCACGTTCGGGAAGCGCCGCCGCGCGACGGTCACGATGTCGCGGATGACGGCGCCGGTGCGCGAGGTGACCACACCCACGCGGCGCGGCAGTCGCGGCAACGCGCGCTTGCGCGCCGGATCGAAGAGCCCCTCCGCGGCAAGCCGGCGCTTGAGCTGTTCGAAGGCCAGCATCAACGCGCCCAGGCCGGCGGGCTCGAGCGCCTCGACGATCATCTGCAGATCGCCGCGCGCCGGATAGACGGTCACCCGGCCGCGCGCCACCACCTTGAGGCCGTTCTCGGGAACGAAGCGAAGTCGCGTGCGCACGTTGCGAAAGAGCGCCGCGCGCAACGCCGACCGATCGTCCTTGAGCGAGAAGTAGAGGTGGCCGGAGGACGGGCTCGAGAGGTTCGAGATCTCGCCCTCCACGGACACCACCGCGAACTCGGATTCGAGACGCGCCCGCACGCGCTCGAGCAGCGCCGTCACCGAGAACGGCGCCGCCGTGCCGAGCTCAGCCTCGAAGAACGCCATGGCGCCGCAAAGATACATGCCGCCCGAAGGCCGCTGGAACAGCGCCCTCAGCCGCCGTGCGCCTTGCGCCACACGGCGGCGGGCAGATCCGGCAGGCTGGCGATCAGCTGCCACCACGAGAAGCTGCCCGAGTACGGGATCATCTCCGCCAGATAGGCCAGCATGAGCACCCCGTTCCAGGCGACGCAGAGCGCGATCGCGACCGCGAGCGAGCGCGCGCCGATGCGCTTGGCGGGCCCGTCCAGGAACGCCGCGAGCGCGACCGCGAAGAACGGGAAGAGACAGATGAAGCCACGGTGCCCGAAGCTGTGGCCGAGCCACCACTGCTCCCAGGCGGCGTTCGCCCACCACAGGAGCGCCGCCCAGGCGAGCAGCGCCCGCCCCCAGAGCGGCGCGCGGCGCAGCAACGTGGGCACTCCCGCGAGCGCCAGGACGAGCAGCGGGCTCCACACCAAGAGGCCGTGACGCGACGCGAACAACACGCTGAAGAGCCGCGGCGTGAAGAGGTGCGTGAAGCCCTCCCCCTCGTAGGCATCGACCCACCACGCGCCGTACACGATGCGCCACGCGACGAGTTGCGGTGCGAAGCCGACGATCCAGCCCAGCGCGAACGCCGCAACCGCACGGCGCGATCCACTTCCGCGGCGCTGCGCGTCGTCCGCGAGGAGCGCCGCCGGCACGACCAGGAACAGCACGCCCGTCAGCCGAACCGTCGCCGCCAAGCCTGCCGCGACGCCGGCGACGAGCCAGCGACGGCCGGAGTCGGACACCGCCCACGCGCGCTCGCTCGCGAGCGCGGCGAGCGCGAGCATCGCGAACGAATCGAGGTGCGAGAGAAACGGCTCGCGCACGAAGTAGTAGAGGACGTTGGTTCCGACCGCCAGCAGCGTCACCGCCCAGGCGCTCGCGCGCGGGCTCGCGAGGGTGAGCGCCAGACGATGGGCGGCGACGAGACCGAGCCAGCCCCAGAAGATCGAGGAGAGCGCGAGCGCGGCGCGATCGAGCGGGGTCCAGCCCTGCTCCGCCTCGACTCCCGTGGCGCCGGCGAGCACGTCCAGCGCCCGCGCCGCGGCGTAGAAGGGCGTCGCCAGCAGCGATACCCCGACCCCGTACTTGTCGGGTCGATGACCGGTCGCCGTGCGCTGATCCGCGCCCGGCAGCTCGCCCGGATGCACCGCGTCGATCTCGTCGCCGAAATCGAGGTCGCCGTCGCCGAGGAAGCTGCGAACCCACAGCGAGTAGCCGATCCCGTCCACTCCGTGGATCACCTTGCGTGCCGGATCGACCCGGAACGCGAGGAACAGGAACGAAGCGGCCACCAGCGCCGCTCCCGCGCCCCACGCGAGATAGAGGAGCGCATCCGCGCGCCGCGCACGCGCGGCGTTCGCGCCGGGATCGGCGAGGGCGCTCACGCTGTCATTCCACGCGCAGCGGCCGACCGGCCTGGATCTCGGCGAGCGCCGCGGCGGCCTCCCGATCCTGCGGCTCGACCTTCAACGCGTCCTCGAGCTCGCGGACGGCATCCTTCTCGCGGCCCGTGCGGTAGTAGACGAACGCGAGCGCACGATGGCCCGCGGAATCCCAGAACCAGCGATGCACCGACTCGAGGAACGCGCTCTCCGCCTTCCCGAGATCGCCCTTCAGGAAGTAGATGCGTCCGATGCGCAGGAAGGTCTCGGGATGGACCACCTTGCGCGCCGCGTTGGTCTGGAAGATCTCGAGCGCGCGGTCGTAGTCACGCTGCGCGAGCCGCACCTCGCCCACCTGGTGCCACGCCGCGGCGGTCAGCCGATCGTCGGGCGAGCGCGCGGCGATCACTCGATCGAGCTCGGCGAGCGCCAGATCGTACTTCCCCTGGATCCGGTAGAGGCTGGCGCGATCGATCCGATACTCGACGAGCTCGGGGTTGAGCTCGAGGGCGCGTTCGTAGTGGGCGAGCGCCGCGTCGATCTGGCCGCGCTGCGCGAGCGCCGTGGCGAGGTTCCCGTGGGGACGCGCCTTGTCGGGCGATTTCCGGACCGTATCGCTCCACAGCGCCAGCGGCGACGCCCACACCCGATTGCGCGACACCGTGCCGATCGCGAGGCACGTCACGAGCGCCAGCGTCGCCGCGCTCGCCGGCCGCGACCACCGCGCATGCGTCGCGATCCGCGCCAGCGCCCAGCCGGCGAGGATCGCCGGGCCCGCCATCGCGAGGTAGAGCCGCCGCTCGGCGATGAAGTCCTGGAGCGGGATCAGCGAGGTGGGCGCGAGCGCCATCAGGAACCAGCCCACGGCGAGCGTGACCAGCGGCACCCGGCGGTTCGCGAGCCAAGCGCCCAGCATCGAGAGGACGAGCGCGCCGGCGCCGACTCGCTCGCGCCACGTCCACGCTCGCGCGAGGGGAATCGACGGATCGACGTTGAGATTGACCGGTAGCAGCGCGAGCTGCGGGTAGCGCAGCCACACGCCGAGCTCGGTGCGCCAATGATCGAGCACGGACCACGTGATGTCGGGAGTGCGGACGGCGTGCTGGATCATGATCCGAACCGCTGCCGCCGCCGCGAGCAAGCCGAGATGAGGCGCCACGCCGCGCAACGAGTCGCGCCACGCCCGCGTCCGCCCCGGGCGGCGCGCGAGCGTGCGATCGACGAGCACCAGCAGGAACGGAGTGGCGAGCGCGATCTCCTTGGTGGCCATGGCCGCGACGAACCAGGCCAGCCCGAGCCCACGCCAGATCGTGCGCGTGGCGCCGCGGGTCTCGAGCTCACGCAAGTAGGTGAGCACGGCAGCGAGCATGAAGCTCGTCGAGAGCACGCTCGAGCGACTCGCGACGTAGCTCACGGCCTCGGTCTGCACCGGATGCAGCGCGAAGAATGCGGCCGCCAGCCACGCCGCGCGCTCGCTCGAATGACGCGAGTCGTCCGGGACGACCCGCGCCAGCGCCGCGCGCGCGAATCCCAGCACCAGCAGCACGTTGAGCGCGTGCAGCGCGACGTTGACGAGGTGGTAGCCGAACGGATCGAGCCCGCCGAGCTCGTAGTTGGCCGCGAAGCTCAACATCAGGAGCGGGCGGTGGAATTGCTGGGAGATGTAGCCCCAGAACGCCGAGAACCCGCGAATGCCCAGGTTGTCGCGCACCGTGTGGAGATCGTCGTAGACGAACTCGCCCCACAGCGAGCTCCAGTAGGTGACGAAGGTCAGCGCCAGCAGCGCCGCCACCGAGACCCAGCGCGGCACCGTCCCGGTACGACGTGCCTCGGGTGATTCGAGCCAGCGGCCGAAGCGCGCGGACAGCCGCCCGATCGCAGCGCCGCCGGCGCGGGCGGATTCGCGAACACTCTCCATCACCCTCTCATCCCCTTCCACGCTCGCTTGAAGGGGGGAGGAGCGGAAAGCGAACCGCACGAACGAGCAACGGCGCCGACTATTTCGAACGCGACTCCAGGTCGAGCGAGGCGATCGGAATGGTCCGGGAGAGAATCCGGTCGCCCATGTCGAGGCGGATGGTGACCAGGTCGCGCGAAGCATCGTGGCCTTCCGCGCGATTCAGACTGTCGGGCTTGAAGCGAAAGCTCGTCACCCAGCCGAGGAACTGAATCGAGACCGCGACGTCCTTGACCGGGAACTCGAACTGGGCGCGTCCGCCCGAGGGCGTCGAGTCCGCCTGCGCCGCGCGCTCGGCGGCGGCAGCGGCGGCGGCGCTCGCCGCCTTGAGCTCGGCGCGCAAGGCCGCGCCGTTGCTCATCAGGGTACGGCCCTCGGTGGCGATCGCGAACGAGGTGTCGGGGCTCGACGACTTCACGGGCTCGGCGGTGATCACCTCGCTCGGCGCGCCGGCTGAGGCGGCGCCCGTGAGCACCACGCGGAAATCGCCGATGCGCACCTCGTCGTCCACCGCCAGCGCCGAGCTCTTCACCTTCTCACCGTTGACGAAGGTGCCGTTGCGGCTGCCGAGGTCCTCGATGGTGAACGAGCTGCCGGCGCGCTGGACCACCGCGTGGTAGCGCGACACGCCCGCCTTGTTGAGGATGAGGTCGTTGTCGGACGCGCGCCCCATCGAGAACGGCACGTGCTCGAGGAGCTTCTCGAAACAGAGCTCGCCGGACTGGTAGACGCGAAACACGCGGCGCGGCTCGCCAGCGGGCAGCGGAGTCGGCGGCGGCAAGGTGCCGGCCGACTCCTCCGAGGGCTCGCTCTTGATGCGCGTGTCCTCGGCGTCGCCGCCCTGGCGCATGGTGTCGCGGAGCCGGCGCGCGGCCGCGCCCCCGACCTCGAACGTGCTGCCGGTCGCGGCGGGCGCGTCGTCGCTGGAGTGCCCGGCGCGCACGTCGGCGCGACTCGTGTCCAGCTCGACGAAACGCAGCACGAACTTGCCGACGGCGATCTCGTCGCCGAGCTGGATGGCCGCGCGCTCGGCGATCTTCTTGCCCCCGATCAGCACGCCGTTGGCGCTGCCCAGGTCGACCACGTGGAACTGACCGCCTTCGTCGACGATCTTCGCGTGATGACGCGACACGCTCACGTTGCTCAGCACGATGTCGTTGTCGTCGCGCCGGCCGATCCTCGTCTCGCGTTGGTTCAGGATCACGCGCTCGACGACTTCGCCCTTCGAGACGATCTCCAAACCCGGCTTGAGCATGCGGTGGCTCCCGCTTACGACGAGGTGGCGCGACGTGGCGCCACCCCGACCCGATGCGAACCGAAGGTCACGCCGACGCGCGCCGAGGCGCTCGCCGCTCGACGCCGAGCGACGGTATCAGAAGCGTCCGAGCCCCAGCAACCGCCCTCGGCGAGGGGCAGACGCGACCTCAAATGCCGATCATGCGGCGGGTGTCCGCGGGGCTCGCCGGCTCGCGGCCCACGTCGCGAACGATTCGCACCAGCGCCTCCACCAGCTCGCCGTTCGACTTCGCCCGCGATCCGTCCGGCAGGTAGAACGTGTCCTCGAGACCCGTGCGGACGTTGCCGCCCAGCTCCGCCGTGCGCCGCAAGAGCGGCCACACCTCCTCCCGACCGATCGCGATGGTCTGCCATTCGGTACCGGGGGCCATCTCGTCGATGAGGAGCGGCAGCCACTCGGGGCGCGCCGGCATTCCGCTCGCCACCCCCATCACCAGCGATACGTGTGCCGGCGGCTTCAAGAGCCCGACGTCGAGGAACATCTTCACGCTGCGCACGATTCCGGTGTCGAAGCACTCGCACTCGGGGATCACGCCCACGCGGTTCATCGCCTCGATGAAGGACTCGACCTTGTCCACGGGGTTGTCGAAGAGCAGCGGCGGCCACGCCCAGCGGCCATCCGAGCGCGTCTTCAGGTAGTTGAGCGAGCCCGCGTTGAGCGCCGCCATCTCGGGTTTCACCCGCTCCAGGCACGCCACGGGACCCGAGATGTCGGGCCCCATCACTCCCGTGGTGAGGTTCACGATGATCTCGGGCACCTCCGCGCGCACCGCCGCCACGATCTCGGCGACCACCTCGGGATCCCACGTGGGCAGGTGCCCCATGCCCGGCTCCTGCATCCGGAAATGGCAGTGCACGATGGTGGCGCCGGCGTCGCGCGCCTGACGCGCCGCGCGCGCCATCTCCACCGGCGTGACGGGCACGGGGAATTGCTGCGGGTTGGTGAGCACGCCGGTCAGCGCGCAGGTGACGACCGCCTTGTCGTTGCCGCTCATGATCACTCCTGGACGGGGAATCGATACGGGACCGAGTCGAAGGACCGTGTTGGACTGCGCGGGCGCTGCCGGTACGGGTTCCCGTCGAAGAGCTGCGGTGGGCTTCGGCGGCGGGGCAGCGGGCTCGCGTTCGTTCCGACGGCGGCGCTGGGCGTGAAGCGCGGTCGCGAACCGACCTTCAGTGCGCCTCGCGGACCACGCCGGATTTCCGGATCACGCGGTTCGTCCACCAGCGCGTCGCCCATGCCGTGGGTCCGCCGCCGCCGCGCGCGCTCTTGAGCTGAGCGAAGAGCGCGCCCACGGCCTTGGCGGCCTGCGCATCGCCGGTCAACTGCACCTGGCCGCTCGAATGCACCGTGGCCCAGGACGCGACACCCGAGAGCAAGCGCATGAACAGCTCGTCCGGCAGCGTGACGGTCCCCTGTGGCGCGGCGTGGCTGCCGGCCGCGAGGCGCACCGTGCCACCCTCGACCACCACCTGGAACGCGCCGCCGGCTTTGCCGGTCACGTCGAAGTTGAGCGCGCCCTGGAAGCCCGCCCTCTCGATGGCCGCGTTGCCACCGGGAAGCGAGCCCTTGAGCAGCCGCGTCCAGAACGCCGCGCTCGAGACGAACGCGTCGAACCCTTCCTTGCTGTGAATCGTCTCTTGGTAAGCCATGGCGCGGAATCTAGTGACCGCCGCGGAAGCGAGTCAACCAAACGGCAGGCCGCCCGCCGCCGCTCCCGTTGCCGGGGTCGAGCCCCGAAAGCAGACTGAACGACCGCACCGCGCCATCCCGCGGGCGAATGGAGCTCGATGGCCTTCAACGATCGCTTCCTGCGCGCCTGCCGGCGCGAGCCCGTCGACCGGACCCCGGTGTGGATCATGCGGCAGGCGGGGCGCTATCTCCCCGAGTACCGCGCGGTGCGCGCTGGAATCCCGTTCCTGACGCTCTGCAAGACGCCGGAGAAGGCCGCCGAGGTCACGCTTCAACCCATCGACATCCTCGGCGTGGACGCGGCGATCCTGTTCTCGGACATCCTGATCCCGCTCGAGCCGCTCGGCATCGGGGTGCGCTTCGACGAGGGCGGACCGGTGCTCGAGCCTCCCGAGCTGAGCCTCGCCGCCATCGAGCGCCTGGGCATCCCCGACCCCACCGAGACCGTCCCGTTCGTCCTCGAGACCATCCGAATCCTGCGCCGCGAGCTCGCGGGTCGCGTGCCACTGATCGGCTTCGCCGGCGCGCCGTTCACGTTGGCGAGCTACGTCGTCGAGCGCGGCGGCAGCAAGGACTTCCTCACGCTCAAGCGGCTCTGCTTCGAGTCCCCGCGCGTCGCGCACGCGCTGCTCGGCAAGCTCGCCGACACCGTCGGCGCCTACCTGGCCGCGCAGATCGAAGCCGGCGCGCAGGCGGTTCAGATCTTCGACACCTGGGCGGGTATCCTGTCGCCACGCGACTACGACGAGTTCGCGGGTCCCTACGTGCGACGGGTCATCGAAGCGCTGCCCAACCCCGGCGTGCCCGTGATCCATTACGTGAACGGCGGCGCGGCATTGCTGGAGCGGATGCGGGCAGCGGGCGGCGACGTGATCGGGATCGACTGGAAGCAAAGCCTGGCCAGCGCGCGCGCGCGGCTCGGCACGGACGTGGCCGTGCAAGGCAATCTCGATCCGGTGGCGCTCTTCCTGCCCGAGCCCGAGCTCGAGCAGCGCGTCAGGGAGATCCTGGACGAGGCGGGCCCGGCGCCGGGCCACGTGTTCAACCTCGGCCACGGCATCTTCCCGCAGACCGCGCCGGAGCGGGCTCGATTTCTCGTGGACTGCGTTCACCGGCTGAGCGAGAAGCCGCAGCGATGAGCTCCTCCACGCTGCCGCGCGTCACCGCCGAGTTGCTGGCGCGCTACGACCGTCCCGGTCCTCGCTACACGAGCTACCCGACCGCCGTCGAGTTCCACGACGGGTTCGGCGCCGACGAGGAAAGCGACGCGCTGACCCGCGCCAACGCGCAGCCCGACGAGCCGCTCTCGCTCTACTTCCACATTCCGTTCTGCGAGTCGATGTGCACGTTCTGCGGCTGCAGCGTGGTGATCCGTCGCGATCACGAGGCGGCGGCGCCGTACCTGGAGCGGCTGCGCCGCGAGATCGAGCTGGTGGCCGAGCGGCTCCCGGATCGCCGCAAGGTCGTGCAGCTCCATTGGGGTGGCGGGACGCCCAACTTCCTGAGCGAGGCGCGCATGGGCGCGCTCTTCGAGACCATCACGCGGCACTTCACGCTGACACCCGACGCCGAGGTCGCCCTCGAGATCGATCCGCGCACCGCGAGCCCCTCCCAGATCGACTTCCTGCGCGGGCTGGGCTTCAACCGCGTCAGCATGGGCATCCAGGACTTCACGCCCGAGGTGCAGCAGGCGGTGAACCGGATCCAGCCGGAGGCGATGACGCGCTCGATCTTCGACCGCGCCCGCGAGCGCGGCTTCGAGAGCATCAACGTCGACCTCATCTACGGATTGCCCTTCCAGACCGAGGAAACCTTCCAGCGCACCCTCGACGCGGTGGTGAACATGGCGCCCGATCGCGTGGCGGTGTTCAGCTTCGCGTACGTGCCCTGGCTCAAGCCACACCAGCGCAAGATCGACGCGGCTTCCATGCCGGCGACCGAGGCCAAGTTCGCGCTCTTCGCGCGCGCCATCGAGACCTTCGCCGCCGCTGGTTACCAGCAGATCGGCATGGACCACTTCGCCAAGCCCGGCGACGAGCTCTGCCGCGCCCTCGAGCGCCGCAAGGTCGGGCGGAACTTCCAGGGCTACACCGTCAAGGAAACCGGCGACCTCATCGGCTTCGGCATGACCGCGATCGGCGACGTCCAGGGCAGCTACGCACAGAACCTGAAGGAGCTGGGCGAGTACTTCGGCGCCATCGACGCCGGCCGGCTCGCCACCCATCGCGGCATCCTCCTCACCGAGGAAGACAAGCTCCGACGCTTCGTGATCACCGCGCTCATGTGCAACTTCGCCGTGAGCCCCGCGGAGGTGGAGGCGCGCTTCGACGTGCGCTTCCGCGAGCACTTCGCCCGCGAGCTGGCGGAGCTCGCGCCGCTCCTCGACGAGGGCTTCATCCAGGACACCGGAGACTGGATCGAGGTGACGCCGCTCGGCCGGCTCTTCATCCGCAACGTCGCCATGCCGTTCGACACGTATCTCAAGCGCAAGAGCGGCGAGAAGCCGGTGTTCTCGCGCACGGTGTGAGCGGAGAGACCGGCTCCCGCCGATCCGTGGTGCGCCGCGAGCGCGACGCACCACGGCCGAGCAAGAGCCGGTTACCCGAGGCTGATTGGATGGCTCGATGAAACGCGTGGTGGTGATCGGAGGCGGCATCTCGGGGCTCGCGACCGCGTATCGCCTCGCCCGAGGCGCCGAAGCAGCGGGCGCGCCGCTCGCGCTCACCGTCCTCGAGGCCGAACCCCGCGCGGGCGGCAAGATCGTGACCGAGCGCCGCGACGGCTTCACGGTCGAGGGTGGCCCCAATGGCTTTCTCGACGGCAAACCGGAGACGCTTCGCCTCGCCCGCGACCTCGGACTCGGCGATCGGCTGCTCGCGAGCTCGGATGCTGCGCGCAAGCGCTTCGTGTTCCGTCACGGCGCCTTGCACGCGCTTCCCGAGAGCCCGCCGGCCTTCTTCCGTTCGCGGCTGCTCAGCGTGCGCGGTCGGTTGCGCATCCTCGCCGAGCCCTTCATCCGGCCCGCTCCCCCCGAGCTCGACGAGAGCCTCGCCGCGTTCGGCCGCCGGCGCCTCGGCGCGGAGGCCGTGGACGCGTTGCTCGACCCGATGGTGTCGGGCGTGTACGCGGGAGACCCCAACCACCTGTCGGTGTGGGCCTGCTTCCCGCGCATCAAGGAGCTCGAGCGCGATCACGGCAGCCTCATCCGCGCGCTCTTCGCCGTCCAGCGCGAGCGGCGCAAGGCGCTCGCGAGCGGCCAAGCGCTCGGACCCGGCGGCGGTCCGGGCGGTCCGTCGGGGAAGCTCACGAGCTTCGCCGAGGGTACGCAGCTGCTCGTCGACACGCTGCACGCAGCACTCGGCGAGCGGGTGCGCGTGGCGGCGGCGGTGCGCGGGATCAGCGGCGGCGGAGAGGCCTCGTATCGAGTCCATCTCGATCGCGACGAGCGACTCGAGGCCGACGCGGTGGTGCTCGCCTGCCCGGCCTACGCCACCGCCGAGATCCTGGCCGAGATCGCACCCGCAGCGTCGCGCGCGGCGCACGAGATCTCGTACGCGCCGGCCGTGGTGGTCGCGCTCGGCTTCGAGCGCGCCGCCGTCTCGCACCCGCTCGACGGCTTCGGATTCCTGATCCCCCGCCACGAGGGACGCCGAATCCTCGGCAGCCTGTGGACGTCGAGCATCTATCCGGGGCACCGCGCACCGAACGGACGCGTGCTGCTGCGCACGATCGTGGGCGGCGCGCGCAATCCCGAGCTCGCCGGTCTCGCCCCCGACGAGCTGGTGGTGCTGGTGCGCGACGAGCTGCGCGCGATCCTCGGCATCGACGCCGAGCCCGTCTTCCGCGAGGTCTTCGCGTGGCCGGTGGCGATTCCGCAGTACGACGTGGGCCATCGCGATCGCGTGGCGCGCGTGGAGCGCGGCCTCGCCCACCTGCGCGGGCTCTTCGTCACCGGGAACGCCTATCGCGGCGTGGGAATCAACGATTGCACGCGTGAAGCGGAGAACACGGCTCAGCGCGTTCTCGCCACGCTCACCAGCGGTGCCGCGTAACGGCACCGTGACGGGGATGGGACCGACGCATTTCGGCCCGACCGTGCATTTGTCACCCAGGCTGGCTCGCCCGGCCAGGTCCGCCCGGAACCAGCGCGGATCGGCACGACTGCGAAGCGCCAGCAGCGGCTAGATCCACGCATCGCCCCCGCGCGAGCCGTGGCGCGCGCGGACGCCTCCAACGCGCCGATATCGTGAAGATTGTGCTGCGGCTAACGATCGGGCAGCCACGCCGATGCGAGCGGCCGAGGAGGCCGGCTTGCCGCACCGAGGAATCCCGCTCGCGGCGAGAGGCACGACGCTCGGCGCTGGCCCTGAGTTTGCTGTGATCTTTCCCGCACCAGCTCGGCGCGTTGTGTCCATGGCGCGCTGCGTCTAAGCTCCGGCCCGTCGACGAGGAGGCTCCGGATGAGCGGTTTCCAGAAGCAGTGGATCGAGAACCGCGGGATCACGATCATCCGCAAATGCGACCCCGCGCAACGGCGCAACCGACCGAGCAAGGTGGCGCTGGTGCTGGCGGGCGGAGCCATCAGCGGCGGCGGCTACAAGCTCGGCGGGCTCCGCGCGCTGGACGACTTCCTGATCTCGCGCACCGACGGCCGCGTCTCCCGTCCCTTCGGCGTGCCCGACTTCGACACCTTCGTGGGGCTTTCCGCCGGCGCCGTGTTCGCGTCGGCGCTGAGCGCCGGCATCACGCCCACGGACCTCTTCCAGATCATCGACGGCACCAGCAGCAAGTACGTGAACTTCACGCCACTCCATTTCATGTGGCCGAACTCCGTCGAGTTCGTGGACCGGCTCGACATGTTCGTGCGCAAGGAAGTGGAGGTGTTCGCGAACTGGCTGCGCGGCCTCGAGAACCCGCGCACCACCGCGCCGTTCACGCTCCCCGAGACGCTGGTGAAAGCCACCACGGTGCTCACCCGGCTCATTCCCACCGGCTTCTTCAGCACCGCCAGCCTGGAGCGCTTCCTGCGCAAGAACCTGCGGCGGGCCGGCATCCCGAACCACTTCGCGCGTGCCTACAAGAAGAGCGGCAAAGAGCTCTACCTGACCGCCGTCGACGTGAACACCGGGCGCAAGATCGTGTTCGGTCACGACGAGCATTACCGCGACGTACCGATCACCCAGGCGGTCGTCGCCTCGTGCGCGCTGCCCGGCTGGTTCCGCACCGTGCGGCTCCAGAACCCCCATTTCGGCGAGGCCGGCGAGCGACGCCATCTCGACCTCGCCGACGGCGGCATCGTGCGCACCGCCAACATCAAGACCGCGCTCGCCAAGGGCGCGGACTTGGTGGTCTGCTACAACCCGTTCCGACAGATCCAGTACACCAACCTCGAGCGCTCGCTCTACGAGCACGGAGCGTACGCGCTCATCAGCCAGTACTTCCGCATCATGCTCGGCACGCGGCTCGAGCTCGCCCGCGAAGGCTTCTTCAACGACGACAGCGTGCAAGCCGACATGGTCTTCATCGAGCCCGCCGAGGACGACTACCTCTTCTTCCTGATCAACCCGGTCAACGCCTGGTCGCGGCATCAGGCGGCCGAGCATGGGTTCAGCGCGGTGCGCGAGGCGATCGAACAGAACTTCCCGGTGTTGCGCGACGTGTTCCGCGCCCACGGCATCACCCTCGGCACCCGCCGCGCCGACCGCGATGCAGCGCGCTTGGACGCCGCCCATCACGACGGGACGGCGATCCAGGACGTGATGGAATCGAGCGCGTGAGCAGCGCTGGCCGCCGCGCGACGCGGCGGCCTCGCCATCCATCACGCGCGGGCGCTATTCTCCGCCGCTCGCACGTTCTGCCGCGCGGTGCGCGCCGCACCGCACCTCAACGGCCCCGTAGTCCAACGGTTAGGACGCTGGCCTTTCAAGCCGGAAGCCCGGGTTCAACTCCCGGCGGGGTCACCAGATAGTCGCTCCGGAAGTCGTTTGATTCCGCGTCGTTAGAGTCATCGTCACCGTCCTCATCGGCCTCGGGACCAAGCCCGGGACCAAAAGTGGGACCAAACTCGCGCGGGGCGGTCGCTGTGGCCGCTGCCGGGAACGCGTGGACCTTCGTCAGCTCGCCCCTCACGCGGCGCTTGTGCATCGCGGCGCACATCGACGCCCCCCCCGCCGACCACCTCTCCAACGCCACCGCCACATACCCCGGCGAGAGCTCGATCGCCCGGCACGCACGCCCCAACCGCTCGCACGCCGAGATCGTAGTCCCCGAGCCCGAGAACGGCTCGTAGACCAGCCCGTCCCACGAGCGCAGCACCGCCGTCACCAGCGGCACGCTGAACGGCGCGGGGTGGCCGTCGACGCCGCCCTTCTGGCGCTGGATGCGGAACACGCTGTCCGGGATCTTGTGCGTCTGGATCTCGTCGCTCGTCACCGCGGCGAACGAGCCGTCGGCGCTGCGGAGCGCACCACCGGTCTCGCCCGCGTGAATGCATTCGACCCCTTGTTGGGCCCGTACCGGGCGCCGATTGAAGTGGAACACGAACTCGTGCGATGGCGAGAGCCGCCCGTTCCAGTCACCGCGCAGGCCGTGCATCTGGTCCCGTGCACCAGCAGGCTTGCCGCCAGCCCTGCTCGCGCATCCCGGCGATCCACCCGTCCCAGTAGGGCTGCCACTCGCCGTCGTGGTGCACAGCCCGAGGTCGAGCACCTGGCCGTCGTCGGTCATGGGCAGGTTCGCGAACACATCGCGCATGAGTGCGTCCAGTCCGAGAGACCAGCGCGGGACTCGGCGGTGTAGTCGCGCTGCTGGGCGTACGGTGGCGACGTGAAGCAAAGCGCGGACTGATCGCCGTCCATCACACGCGCGACGTCGTCGTGGTTCGTGGCGTCGCCACAGAGCAAGCGGTGCTCCCCGAGTCGCCAGATCTGGCCGGGCTCAACGCCCCACTTGGCGCGCAGTTCCTCGGCGCGGCCGAACTGGGGCTCGGGGTCGGCGGAGTCGTCGGGCGCGGCGTCACCGATACCGAAGTCGAGATCCGCGAGCTCACCCGCGTTGAAGCCGGTCAGGTCGAGATCGAATCCGGCGTCGCGCAGATCGGCCAGCTCGAGCTTGAGCATCTCCTCGTCCCAGCCGGCGTCGAGGGCCAGGCGGTTGTCCGCCAGCGCGAGCGCCTTTCGCTGCGCGACCGTGAGCCCGGCCACCCGAATCGTCGGTACCTCCGCGAGCCCAAGCGTGCGGGCCGCCGACACGCGGCAGTGGCCGGCGATGATCGTGCGCTGCTCGTCGACGAGCACGGGGTTCACGAAGCCGAACTCTCGGATCGAGGCGGCGATCTGGGCGATCTGGGCGTCGGTGTGGGTTCGGGCGTTGCGCGCGTAGGGGATCAGGGAGGCGGTGGCGATCGTTTCGATGGAGAGAGGCATGGCTGCTCCGTGTTATTCACCCGACTAATATTAGAATAACAGAAGCACGATCCACTGTTTCTAGATCCTCATCGGCCCTGGCTGAGCATGCATCAACCGCGCATGCGTCGCTTCGACAGGCCACCAGCGACTACCCGCGAGACTCGCGCGCGAGCCGACGTCGCGCTCTACGCCCGTCAGACGGGCAATGTGTGCGAGCGCCGACGGAACTGAGTGGCAAGAAGACTTGCGGCAAGCCATGGCAGCAGGGCCATCGCGGCGCCGTGACCGGCGTATCCCGGGATCGCACCGCAGTCGTTCTCGTCACACGCGTTGCCGAGCCCGTCCCCGTCGGTGTCGGCCTGGTCGACGTTCGCGAGCACCGGGCAGTTGTCGCATGCATCCGGCAGCCCATCGCCGTCGGTATCCGGACCGCCGCATGCCTCGAAGGCGCCCGAGTCACACTGTGCTCCGTTCATGCCGTCACCGTCGATCGGCCGCGGCTTCCCGCGTTGGTCTGTAGCCGGACAGCTCTCAGCCCCACCCGCATCGATCGCCGGGCTGCCCGTGAGCAGCGCATGCGTCATCGTTGGACCGCCGTTGTAGGCAAGCGGCCCGAGGCGCAGGTCTGCCACGTTCACCTGATCGGTCAGGTGATCGAAGTCGCAGGTGTTGCCGGGGCTCTCGACGTTGCCGCCGGCCGACACCGGTGAACCTATCGGAAAACCATGTTCACACGGTCCAGCCACAACCGAGCTCAGGACGCTAACCGTGGCGCCTGCCGTCACGATGGCTTCACCAACTCCGTCCGATGGCGTTTCAGCAATGATCGTTGCAGACGAGAGATCGAGCGCTGCATCACCAACCAGCACCTGCACGGACACATTCTTTTCTCCGTCGAAGACAGCCGTGTTCCCCGAAACAGTTGAGTTGGTCAGTTCGACCACAGCATCCGACGGCGTGCCCGTGGTACCGGATCTGAAATCCAAGCCGCTCCGCAGATTCTGGCTCACCAAACTGCGCTCAATGCGGATCGGCCCTTTCCTCCCGGCAATGCCTGCACCGATATTCTGGACGATCGAGCTATCTCGCACGATGAGCGCGCCACCCCCAGGAAGTTGAGATGGAGAAAGGCTGAGGACACCATCCGCGATCCCGCCGCCCCAACCCGTCGCTTCGAACTCCGGGATCGCCGTGTTCCAAACGATCTGTGTGCGCTCGATCTCGGCACCAATCTCCGGGCAATCGCTCCAGCCGGGATCGCACGAGTCGAACAGGCCAATTCCTCCTCCTTGCGTCGCCGTGTTGTCTCCAATAAGCGAGTCCGAGATCGTCGCCCATCCGCCAATCCACAGCCCTCCGCCAAACGATCTACCGTTCGGGCTGGGCTCGCCGTCGTTGGACACCACTTGCGATCGCTGGACGATCAGCGTACCGGTCGACGCGATTCCCGCACCCCAGTACGCGACATTCTTTTCAATCAACGAATCAGTCACCGTCGCGCTGTTCGTGCTCCCATTTGCGTCGGCTGACGCAACGCCGATCCCGCCACCGAGAAAGCCAACATTGTTGTCGATCGAGCTTCGAGCGACCGTCAAGATGCCTCCATTTAATATCCCCCCCGTCGAGTCCTGCGCAAATGTTTCAGATCCCCTTACGCCATTCTGACGCACAATCACATTCTCAAGCGTCAGTGTGCCGAAGTTCCGGATCCCGCCCCAGCCGTGACGGATGGTGACGCCCTCGACTCGCGCCACGACGCCTGCGGCGACGTCGATAACTGCGGGGCTGAGATCTTGCGGCACACCGTTGCTGCGCGGGCCTCCCCCGAGACGAGTCGAATCGGCGTCAATGCCCCGGATCTCAACGTCATCAGTCAGATTCAGTATCGCACTCGTCGGCACAGGCTCACCAACCGGCGCGGGAATCCCGAGCGAGTAGATACCCCGCGGCACGACGATCGTGTCGGGGCCAGGAGTACTGTTTGCCGTGTCCACTGCTTCGCGAACCGAGCAATCGCCATCGCAAACTCCGTCCTGAGTGTTCTCCACTTTCGTAACCACATATGTCGCAGCTTCCGAAGATGTTGCCCCCATCAAGAGCAACGCGACAATTACGCCAAATTGTCTGGCCGAACGAATCACCAGAACTCGCTGCCATGCATCACGCTCGTCTGGCACGAGCTGGCACACTGCAGGTCTGAATCGATTCGTCGTCATGTTCGCTTTCACTGCACCTTCACACCGAAGATTCGCGCGGGAATAGAGCAAGCTGGAGCGTTCGCGGTGCTACATGCCCGTTCACCGAATAGCACTGCTCCTTCAGGCCCTACGGTTGGGATTCCACCCAGCTCAAGCTCCCCGCGCAGTTCGCCTGCGGCGACGGGCACCGCCCAGCTCCACCGGAGGACTGGGCTCGAGAGATCAGGAGCCACCTGCCAGACTGCGCCCGGGATCCGATCCTCACCGCCCGGTGCACCCGCGTTCAGCCGGAACCGCCCGCGGGTAGCAAATAAGATGTCGCCGTTATCCAGAACCGTCGGTTTGAGAATTCCCCCACGTCCAACCTGATTGCCGCTGACGAAGACCGGATTCGGCTGCAGACTTGGGAGGATACATCCATCGGGCGGCTCCGCATCGCAGATCCCAGGGGTGCCGCAAGGTGCGGGAAGGGGACAATTCAGCGACGGTGACGAAGTCGGGTCGTATACGACAGATCCTTGCGATCCTGCTTCGGGCATTGAACCGCCCCGGGAAATCCGGAGACCGGATTACTTGAGTCAGGCCACCATGGCCTGGCTCTCTTGACCTCGATAGTACGCCGCTTCGTACTCGGCCGGCGGGACGTACCCGATCGGCTCGAGGAGACGGCGGTTGTTGAACCAGTCCACCCAGACCAGCGTTGCGTACTCGACCATGTCGATGTTGCGCCACGGCCCCTGCCGACGGATCACCTCGGCCTTGTAGAGCCCGTTGATCGTCTCGGCGAGGGCGTTGTCGTAGGAGTCGCCGACACTGCCGACGGACTGCACCGCGCCGACGGCGGCGAGGCGTTCGGTATAGCGAATCGCTGTGTATTGCCGGCCCCTGTCGCTGTGGACCACGACGCCGTCGGCACCGGGGCGCGCGTGCAGCGCCTGCTCGAGCGCATCGAGGGCGAGATCGGTCTTCAGCGAGTTCGACACGCGCCATCCGACGATGCGCCGCGAGAACACGTCGATCACGAACGCGACGTACACGAAACCCAGCCAGGTCGCGACGTACGTGATGTCCGCGACCCAGAGCTGGTTGGGCCGTGTCGCGGTGAAGCGCCGAGCGACCAGGTCGGGTGGCCGCGCGGCGGCCTCGTCAGCCGTCGTCGTGACCTGGAAGGCGCGGCCGCGGACGGCACCTCGCAGCCCCAGGCCGCGCATCAGGCGATCGACGGTGCAACGCGCCGCCACGACCTTCTCGCGGGCCAGCTGCCGCCAGACCTTCCTCACGCCGTAGACGGCCTGGTTCTCGTTCCACACCCGCTGGATCTCCGGGCGCAGCGCCTCGTCGCGCTTCGCGCGCGCCGGACGCTTGGCCGGATCCCGGGCACGCGCCCGATGCGCGTAGTACGTCGACGGGGCGATCGGCAGCACGTCGCAGATCGGCTCGACCCCGTACTCGGTCCGGTGCTGATCGATGAAGGTCACCATCAGCGAGGTCGGCGGTCGAGCTCCGCCGCAGCGAAATACGCGGACGCCTTGCGAAGGATCTCGTTGGCCCGCTTCAACTCGCGGACCTCACGCTCCAGGTCCTTCAGGCGATCCCGCTCGCTGGTCGTCAGGCCGGCCCGCTTGCCCGTGTCACGCTCGGCCTGGCGCACCCACAGCCGCAGCGTCTCGGGCGTGCACCCGATCTTGCCGGCGATCGCCGAGATCGCCGCCCACTGCGACTCGTGCTGACCCTGCTGGTCGTAGACCAGCCGCACCGCTCGCTCACGCACCTCGTTCGGATACTTGCTCTTGCGTCCCATGACCCCATCCTCTCAAGGATTGGAGTCTCCGGGAAACCCGGGGCGGTTCACCAGGAAGGTCGCCGGTGCGGCAACCCCGGGAACGCCCAGCAGGAGGACGAGCCCGAGGAGCCCAGCTCGACCGGCACGAAGTGCCGTGGCGAGCGCCCGGGTTTTCATCGGCTCCCCGTGCTCGCTCGAATGGCGAACACCCGCGCCGGGATGTTGCAGTCCTCGAGATTACTCACGGCGCACGCGCGTTCGCCGACGAACACGATACCGTTGGGGCCGATCGCGGGCACGCCACCAAGCTCGAGTTCACCTCGGCGGTCGTGGACGTTCTGACTGTTGCTAACACCCGTGTTCTGCCAGTACCAGCTGACATCGGGATTGGTGAGATCCGGACCGATCTGAAGCAAGGTTCCGCCGTAGGGATTTACCGACCGAATCTGGCCCCGCGTGCTCACCAGGAGGTGCCCGTCGCGGGTTACGGTCACGTGGTGCACCCCGCCCGCGGCCACACCGGTGCCAGACAAGCCCGGGAGATCGAGGCGTGGCTGGAGAGATTCCACCGGGAAACCCGCGGCGGTTCACTTTGGTGGCCCAAGCCTCACGAGAATTCGATCCACCTTGTCCACGCGGAGGCGGTAACCTTGGTTGTGCGCCAGCTTGCGCGCCGCGTGCAGGAGTCGCCTGGCCGCGTCGGGATCTTGTCGCCGCTCAACCGCCTCGCTCAAAACCATCAGGGTCGCCGGGATCTGGAGGCCCAACCCGAGCGTGGCCGCCATCCCCAGCGCCTCGCGGGCGAGCTTCGCCGCTTCGTGTGTGTCACCCACGACCAATGCCACCCGACCCAGCGTCCTCAGAACCTCGCACTCGAGCCGCCGGCTGCCAAGCCTTCTCGAGAAAAGCAGCGCTCGCTCAAGCATCTGCGTTGCCTTCACCGGTTCTTCGGCCGCCTCGTGCTTTGCAGATACGACGTTGGCATAGTGGTAGAGGTCCGGGAAATGACCCGCGTGAGCGGCCGAGATGGCGGACTGTACGTCGAGTCTGGCGTCATCGCGCTTCCCGATCGAGACGTTAAGACTCGCTCGGTGACGCAGAAAAATGCTCAATGCGCGAAGGTTGCCGGCCCCCCGGAGCCGCTCCAAAGCAACGTCGTAACGCTTTCGTGCCGCGTCACAATCCGCAGACAAATGCGCAAGCAGACCGAGAAAACCCTGCGCTCGCGCCCATAGGTCGACGTCGCGGACGCGACGCGCCTGACCGAGAGCGTCTTCCAGGTACCGGCGGGCGGCGCTGAGATTACCTCTCTCGATCTGCACCTGGCCCAGGGTGAGGGCCGCCTGCGCCGAGCGGATGCCCTGCCCCCTGCGGAGCACCGGATTCCACTCAGCTGCATCGCTCACGTCCTGAACCATGCGTGCCAGCGCGAATGCATCATGAAGCTCCCCTTCCATGAATGAGGTCAATGCGATCTCGTTGTAGAGCCACCCGAGCTCGTCGATATAGAGAACTCCATCTGGATGCTCAAAGGGCGGATGTCGCTTCGCGGCCGTCGCTTTTCCGGCCTCGAGCGATGTGTGGTGACTCCACAGTGGTCCGGGTACTCCGCGAGTGACGTTCAGCAACCGGAGTAGCCGCATCTTGTAGGACTCGAGCAGACTCAGCTCTCGCCCGTGAAAGTCTTCAAGCCAAGGTAGGTGCTCGAGGCGTGGAATTTCCACGATCGAGAGACGCGCCCGAATGACTCCGAACGCGGCTCGTGCCATCTCGCGAACCCTATCGGTGCCCGCCTTCCGGTCGTCGCGGGCGTTCTCCGCCTGACCCAAGAGTGCCACGACGGTATCTCCCAGCCGCTTGTAGATGCGGCTGAATTCCCGCGGCCGGAGCACCCCCTTCTCCGCGAAGCCGGAAAGCACGAAGCGTTGAGACTCGGCCACGCCGTAGGGACCGGCGCCCTGCCCGTGCAACAGAGCTTGTCGAACCAGACTGTGCGCCATGTAGCGAGGCGCGCCCCTGCTGCGGGGATCGGGCCCAAATCCGGCGATCTCGAACAACAGCCTTCGCTCCACGAGAACTCGCAGTGCGCGACCCAACATACCGGGATCCCCAGGGTCGGAACCGTGCTGGCCCATAGACGCTTGGATCGCCACGGCGTCGACTGGTGTACTGAATAGACAGATCGTCCTCAGCACTGCGTCGGCCAAGTGATCCTCGGCGTCGGCGAACCGCCGGAGCTCGCGTATCGCACGCTCGGCGACGTGCAATGGCCGTCGGAACTGATTCGACGCGGTGAGATCGCCATAGAGCCCGTCAAGGAGAACCTCAATGTCGTCGGGTTGCCGGCGGCGCCGGATCAAGTCCACAACGATGGACATTGCGAACACGTGCCCGTGCAAAACTCGTCGAATGTCCTCCACCTTGGAATGCAGCCCCCGTGCGAGGCTCCGAAACGGCTCAAGCGCATCCTCCCGTGAGAGCAGCGCGGCGTCCCAGGTCGCAGCGCGAAGAACCGCGTCGAGCTTCCGGTCGGCGATCGTGGGGAGGAGAGAGCTTGTCAGCACCACCCGAGATCGGAGCCGACCGTTGAGGCTCAGCGCGGCAAGGCCGGAGAGGAGACCCAACACTTCAGAGCTGATCGGGTCGCCCAGGTCGACGGTCCGCTGACCGTCAGGATCCGAATCGTCGTCCGCACAGTCTGGTGCCTCCGCTGCGCACCACGCCGGGGCGTCGGGGTCGCGCCGCCCACTCCTGAGCGAGAATAGGAGTCCCGGACGCGATGGCTCGAGCACCCGTTGCAGACTCCCGATCACTACCAATCCGTTCGGTGTGCGTTCAACGGCCTCGAGCAATCGTTCGTGCGGAGTCGTCGTACGCAAGCGAATCGCACAGCTAGCGGCGAGATGCCGCGCCGCCGCCTCGAGGATCGACCCGAGGTCGTTGCTGAACCGAAGGCTTGCAAAGAAGGCCGGGGACGGCTTCGCCCCGGCACGAACTCGCGTGCGGTTTACAGAGACGATCTGCTCACCGAGGGTGCCTTTGCCGGATCCGTCCGGGCCTACTACGAGGACCAGGCGATGCCTCCTCAGCTTTGCTCGAAGACCGGCAAGCTGGGAGCGATGGTGGCGTTCGAAGATCCGCGTCGGCGCGAGGATGCGATGACGCATCATCAAGCCCTTGCGCGGCCTCGAGAAGACAGCTTCGCGGATCGGTGGCTTTTGTTGCCAGCCCCGCCACCAGTCGTGACGCTCGCGCCGGAGATCCCGCAGGCGCTTAGGGAAGTCCGTTACCTCTCCATCGAATCGCCACGCCTTGACTCCGTATCGAGCGGCCAGTCGTTCTCCCTCCAGAGAGTCGCGACCTTCCGGGCCCTGCCCGGGGAGCACTGCAAACCACGCAGGATCCCGGCGTTGCCGCGGGTCCCGGCTCGCGACCAGCCGCAGAGGTCGCAGGAGATCGTCCTCCTGGAGGCCGATACCGACGAAGATGATCGGGTTCGCAAGAAAGGCGAGCTGCAAGGCTTCTCTGAACCGGTGCTGGGACGGGTCCTCGGCGAGATAGAGGCGTTGATAGTCTTGCTCCGTCACCACCATTCGGTCCACGTCCTCGATGGATCCATGGCAATGGAAGATCCCGCGCTCGTACCCGGGCAACGCTAGGGCGAATCGGATAAGATCGTCGCTACGCCCCTCATCGAAATTGAGGCTCAAGACGGTCTCGGGTGGATCGTCGCTATCCAGGGCGACGTCCCGCGCACACGGGCGAACGGTGGGTGTGTGCAAGATGCGTTTGAAAGCGAGTTCGAGCTCGAGATCGTAATTCGTCGTGATGAACCGCTTGATTCCGAGATCCAAGGTGAGAGATCGAAATAAATCATCGTAGGCGACGCGACCACCCGATCCTGCATCGGATCCGCCTTCCCGACGGAACATCGACCCCACCAGGTTCCGAAATTTCGTTCCGCCGATCTCGCTGAAGGCGGCTTCGCAGAGCCCCAGATATGTCGGGAACGCGGTGGTGTCGAGTCGAGCTGTATCTATGCGGTGCCCAGTCAGCTTCGTTCGAATATTACGCAGAATCTCTTTTTGCCGGGTCTGATCTCCATCGCAATTGAGATCGAGCCCTGCGAACAGGCCATCCAATTCGCGCTGGACTGGCGCAGTAATGAGCTTCTCGCTGAGAACTTGAACCTGCGCCCGTTGGTAGTCGCCTCGGTGAGGGGTGGTCGACACCGAGCGCGACTTGTCGGGCATCGTGTATAGACCCTCGACGAAGGCCACCACGGTTCGCACCAACTCCGCCCAGGTCGGATAGTTCGCACACGCCGAAAGGCCAGATCCCACGAATGCGACTGCACGCCCGGTGTTGATCGACCGAGCGATCATCCGGGCGTGGCGTCGGTTCAGGTCTGCGTAGACACGCAGATCATGGAGCGCGAGAAGGTGCAGGCCGTGAACCGGATCGTGTGCCGAACTCTTAACCATCGCTCGCATCTCTCGCATGCACCCGCGATGCTTGCCGCTGGATCTCCGCGGCCATTGCGATCAAATTCCGTGACTCGTTCGGCGAGGGACGAGCACGTCGCCGCCTCAACCGCCCCAACTACTGCGCGCTCGGCTGCGCCGGCCATCTGAATCGCGGCTGCTTCTGAGATCGGACGTGAGATTGCCCATCTGCCGGCGATTCTGAGCGCAAGGGAGATCGGGACGCAAGGGCGGGGACGCGCTGAGCCCCTGCCCGCGAACCGCCAGCATTGCCCCAGTGTCAGTCCAACACGACTCTCCGCAACCCGCCGAGCAAGAACGGGCCGCCATTCTCCGTTGAGTGTCGTGCCCTTCAAAAGGAGATGGGAGTGGCTTGAAGCGTGGCGCACGAACTCAACGGCTGGCTCGTGGCGACCACTGCTGCGCGATGTCGAGCGCAGGCAACCCGTAGGCACATTCGCTGGCCCAGAACGTATTCGGCACCCTCGGAGGGCCAGGCATCATCGCCCCACACGACGCTGTGCGCGGGCCGACCCCGGGGACAGACCATCGTCGCCCCCCGGCGGGCTTCGGATTCGCTCGGGGCTTCGCGCCAGGCGTGGTGCGCAGGACGCTTACCTCTCGCGTACGGACTGATGGAATGCTTGCACACCGGGCTATCAAGGAAGACTCGTGCTCGTTCGACGAGACGATCGCGCGCCTCGGGATTGTCGGGGAGTGGCGCTGATGTCCCGCGAATCGCGCGTATGAATGCGAGCGCATCGTCACGAACGCGATATTGTTGCGCTCGGCACCCGGACTAGGTCGTATGAATCCTGAATCCGAGAGAGTGAGCACCATCGGCACGAGCGATCGAAACGACCTCGCAGCGAATGGCAGATGGAAGTGCGGAGCGATATGGTTCGACAGAGTGCAGTATCCACAGTGGAAGCGCTCGACGAAGCTAGCGGTGTTCGTGCCGCGGAATCCGGTGGCTGAGATCACACCGCTGGTCTGAAGCGTCCCGACGAGCGCTGCGACGACGAGCGCGCGGTCTTGAAGACGGCGCCGGCACCGGCCGAGAATGCGACCGCGACGGATCGCCGCGCATCGCCTTGGCCGTCGTCGTGGCACTGAGATCCCGAGCCGAAGTCCCACCAACGTGCCTCGACGCAAACCATCGCCCACCCCGTTCTTGCGGCTGGTTTCGGGCATCGGTGGCTGCTTGCTCGGCGGCGCGGTCGGCTATGGCATCGTGACGAGCGGGACGGGGCCCGCGCCGTCGCTACTGGAACCCGCCGCGTTCGCATGGGTGTTCGGACTTGCTGGCGCGTGCGGTCTTCTCGCGGCGATGTCGCCGTGGAAAGCCTGGCGACCGTCGCGGAAGTATGGGTGGAGCCAGCGTGATGTATCGCCGGAATGAGGAGTCGGGCCGCGTTGGGCTTCAACTCAGCGTGACGAGCTTCCCAGCCGCGGCTCGAGCCTGAAGATCGTCTCGCGCATTCGCGTCCGAGCCTGTCGCTCGGAGGCGTGGCATTTCGAGCATGGCGCCGCCGCCGATGCGGACGGAGATGCGGATGCGATCCCGCAGGCGGTTCTCCGCCTCCTGGTCAATCGGCGGCCCCGGCGCCCACTCGGTGGACGCCAAGCCGTCCGTGCTCGACGACTCGTCGTCGAACGTGAGGCTGGCGATCCCGAAGGCTACGGCGGCGTCGCCGAGCACGTGGACAGATGGACGATCACCAACGCGGCGATGATCGCGAGCGCGGGAGTGGCGATCCAGGCCACCACGCCCCACCACGCGGGTGGCAGAGCGGGCCAGCGACCTCGCTGGCTCGCGTCGCCCTCACGGGTGCCGGTTCCCTCCGCCCCCACTCGAGCTCACTCGAACCAGAAGCACAACGGCGCGCTACTTCGAGCTCTCGACGTCCGGCTTGGAATTCGCGGTCTCCGGCGGCGGTGACACGGCCTCGGGTGCTGCAGTCGGTGTCGGTGCCGAGCTCTGCGACGCCGGCTCGGCCCGTGTGCCACCCCCGCGGCGACCACCACGCCACGGCTGACCGTCGGGGCCGTTGCCGTTGGCATCCGGCCAGCGCGGCGGTAGGGGCTTGCCGTCCGGCCCAAGGCGTGGGCCGCTCGGCGCACCGCCCCTACCCGGGCGTCGATCACCGGGCGGGCGTCCCGGTTTCGGGCCACGGCCGGCGCCAGGAGGGCCCTTGGCACCGTCGGGCCGACTGCGGGGATCACGCGGCGCCGATGTGAGCTGCCACCCCTCGCCAGCACGTGGCGTCTGCCGATCCGCGGCGCCCGCGCGAGGTCCACCTCGCGGCCCGTCGTCCCTGTCGCCGCGCGGCGCGCCTGCACCACGTCCACCACCACCACCGCGGCGGTCACCACGCCCACCTCCGCGGCCGCCCCGGTCGCGACGGTCGCGACCTGCAATCGCCGTCACCACGCGATCGACCACGTAGTTGAACTCGCCCCTGCTGATCGAGCCACTGGGGCCGGCCTCGCCCTGGAACACGCGGACCAGGCGGATCGCGCCAAGGTCGCCAACGACCTCGAGCGCCTCGAGCAAACGCGTCGTCCGCTCTGGGGAGAGCGAAAGCGCCGCCGCAACCGCCTCGTTGAGCGCCTCCCCCTCGAGGCCCTCGGCGGCCTTCGCGGCAAGGACCTCGCGACCATGGCGGAGCAGGATCGGTGAGAACTCTGTGAGCGTTTTCATCGTCGCCGGTACTTACACGAGGCGGGCCCCGCGCGTCGATTGCTCGGGCGGCTTGGGGCGCTCCCCCCATCCGGCCGCCGCAGCGCTCGTCCCCTCACCGAGACCACTTCCGCGACCCCAGCTCGATCCCGACGAGCGTCTTCGCGATCCGTTTCCGATCCTGCCAGCCGGAGATGTCGAGGGTGGCGTGCTCCATGGACCGTGTCGCCGTCGAGCCCGAGTCAACGGCGCCTCCGCCCCACGCCGTCACTTGCCCGGTTCGGACCCATCGGAGCCGACGTCTTCGATGGCCTCGCGGTCGAGCTCCGCCTCCGGCACCGGCTCCACGGTCGCCAGAACCTGTCGCGCCAGCTCCGCATTGCTCTCCTGGACGTTCACCTTGATCCCGCCCGCGCTATCGCCGTGTGCTCCGAGCCCGCCCATGTACACATCCGCGAGCGCCGAGTCGATGTCCCGTTCGAGCAGGCGTTGTCGTGCGAGATGCGCCTCTGCGAGCGTCGAGAACGTTGCGATCGTGACCCATCCGTCGCTCATGTTCGCTCCTTCCATCGTCGAGTTGCGCGACCATCGCCTGTCCGCCTCGACGCTGATTGCCTCGGGTGGTGACCAAGCCCTTTGCGCGTGTGGTCGGCTCCACCCGCTCCTCCACGCCCGTCGGCGGCTCGCAGGCAGGGCGTGGAACCGCTCGGACGGTCGCACCGTACACCACCACGCCGAACGTAACCGCCGCGGCAACGAACGATCGGCAACAGACGCTCGCGTGAAGCGCATCCGACTCGGCGGCTGGCGCGGCTACGATCTCGACAGGAATCCCAATCCGCCTCGCGACGACCTCTTGGTCCAGTCTTCGATCTTGTCGCCGGTCTTGTCGAGGCTATCTCCGACCTTTTCGCCCCCTGGATCGACCGTCTCACCTGCGCGAACGCCGATGCGCAGGAGCCCGATCCGCGGACGACGATCGAGCTCCGAGTGCATGCCTCGGCGATCTGCGTCCAACAGTAACCAGAGATCTCGACGGAAATTCTCGACGCACGGACGAGGCCATGCGCCGAATCCGATTCTCGCGGTTCCCGAGGTTTGCGCCGCAACAACGGTCCGACGGATGATCGCATCCACCAGCGTGCGCCCGCGCGCGATGCGTGATCTCTCGTAGATGGGCTCGAATAGACCTGGTCTTGCGGCGCGAATCACCAGCCGATGGCCGACCACCGCACACGCTCACCCGTCACACCTCGCGACCAGCCGTGTCTGCGTACGATCCAGGCCGGTCCGCGCGGTTGCACTCGCCTCGGGCGGTGTAGCCGCTCACCGAAGCGCACCGCTCGAGGTCCCGCATGACGATCGTCGAAGCGACCGACCGCTACCACGCCTGGCTCGCCGAGCACACGCCTCTCGATGAGCAGGCCCTCGGCAAGAAGCGCAAGAAGATCCGGAAGGGCCCGTTCCCGTTCCTCCGCGGCACGTTCTATCGCTGGGCGCAGACCTGGGCGCAGCGGATGCCGGCGGAAAGCGCCACGCCGCGTGTCCTCGCGATCGGCGATCTCCATCTCGAGAACTTCGGAACGTGGCGGGATGCCGAGGGGCGGCTCGTCTGGGGGGTCAACGACTTCGACGAGGCTTACCCGCTCCCGTGGACGAACGATGTGATTCGCCTGGCGACCAGCATCCTGCTCGCCGCGGACGAGAGGCACCCGCTCAAGCTGACCCCGGCGGACGCGTGCGATGCGCTGCTGGACGGTTACCGACGCGGGCTGAAGACGGGTGGCCGCGCGTACGTGCTCGCCGAAGGCAACAAGTGGTTGCGATCGATCGCTGCGGATCAGCTTTGGAGACCGAGCGATTTCTGGGACGAGCTCACCGAGCTCGAGCGAGCTCGGACACCGGATGCACGCGCAGTCGAGGCCATTCTCCTCGCGCGGATGCCCGAGCCACTCACGCACGTTCGCACGGCGCGTCGCGAAGCCGGCGTCGGAAGTCTCGGTCGACCCCGCTTCGTCACCCTCGCGCGCTGGAACGGCGCCTGGATTGCGCGCGAGGCGAAAGCGCGGGTGCCGAGCGCGGCCGTCTGGGCTCGCGGACGACCCGACGGTCGCGACCACTGGGGCACGATCCTGCGCCGTGCCGTCCGAGCGAGCGATCCATTCCTGGCGAGTGTCGATGGATGGGTCGTGCGCCGCTTGGCGCCGGACAGCGTCAAGATCGAGTTGGCCGATCTGCCCACCGGCCGCGATCAGACGGAGCTCGTTGCCGCCCTGGGATTCGAGACCGCGAACATCCATCTGGGTAGCGGCAGCGCCACCCGCGCCGTCCTCCGCGACCTTCAGCGTCGGCGCGGACCGTGGCTGCACCGAGCGGCGCGGGAGATGGCCGAGCACGTCCGCAACGACTGGAGCGACTGGAAGAAGGCAACCAAGTGATCGAGCAGAAGACGCCTTCGCCAGCGCGAGCGAGCGCGGACGAGCCATCCACCGGGGGCCAGCGTCCCTCGGACACGCCTGTCGAGCGCCGCGGAGCCGCCTACTGGGCCGGCTGTTGCGAAGCGGCCACGACGCGGGTCGTGTGGTCTGCGTCCGCGATCGGCTGGCGCCTTGCCGACGTGACGGGTATCACGCACGACGAGATCCGCTTCTGCCCGTTCTGCGGCGCGGGACTTCCGACGCTGCGAGGGAAGTGAGCCTTGGGCGAGGCGCAGTCGTTTTTCATCGGAGCCCGCCACCGTACGGCTGTGCGCCACCCATCGTCGCCAGGAGCCCCGATGCCCAGTCCCGACCTCGTCCGCAAAGCCGACGCCGTCCGCGCCGATCTCGCTCGACTCGAAGGTGACCTGATGGCCCTGCTCGCGCTGCTGGGAGGCGCGGTCGGCTCCGCGCTCGCCGATCGAGTCCGCGAGCCGATGGCCGCGATCCTCGGCCATGTCGAGCCCCTGCTGAAGCTGCTGGGCGCGCACCCCGTTCCCGCTGCGCCCGCGCGAACCAAGCGAAGACCGAGCCGGCCGAACCAGGCCGCGAGCGCGACCGCGGCGGCAGCCCCATCGCGGCGCGTTGGACGCCGTAACCGGGCGAGGCTCGCGACCAGGGCATCGCGCTGAACGAGCCGCGGCGCGGCGAGCTTCGACAAGGCCTCGACGGGAAGAAATCGAGGAGACATGACGAGCGACGATCCGGCACCTGGCGTCTACGTCGAGGAGACCCCGATCGCAGCCCGCACGATCACCGGCGCCACGACGTCGACCACGGCCTTCCTCGGACGCGCGCCGAGCGGTCCGCTGGACGCTCCACGCCTCGTCCACGACTTCGCCGACTTCGAGCGCATCTATGGAGGGCTCGCGCCGGAGTGCCCGCTCGGCTACGCGGTCCGGCAGTACTTCACCAACGGCGGCGGCGCGGCGGTGATCGCTCGCATCGCCCATGGCGATCCGACCGGCGCCGTCGATCCGTCCGCTCCCATCACGGATGCCGACATCGCGGATCCGACGCTCGCGGCGCAGCAGCGCGGGCTCTGGCTCCTGGATCGCATCGCGGATGTGAACGTCATCTGCATCCCGCCGCTCGAGCGCGCGAAGGACGTCGGCCGCGTCACCTGGGACGCGGCCCTCGCGTACGCGCGGCTGCGCCGTGCCTTCGTCATCATCGATCCGCCGTGCGCGTGGCGCACCGCGTCCGACGTGACGGCAGGCATCGATGAGCTCGTCACCCGCGACTCGCACGGTGCGCTCTACTTCCCCCAGGTGCTCGCTCCCGATCCACTGAGCGCCGATCGGGCGTCGCCGTTCGCGCCCTGTGGTGTGATCGCGGGGTCCTACGCGCGCACCGACACGCTTCGCGGCGTCTGGAGAGCTCCCGCCGGCGCCGACGCCGTGCTCCACGGAGTCTCCGGGCCAGCTGCCGCGCTCACCGACTCCGAGATGCGCGCCCTGAACCGGCTCGCGGTGAACGCGCTGCGAACCCACCCCGGCACCGGGACCATCCCCTGGGGCGCGCGCACGCTGCTGGGCGCCGACGGTCGCGGATCCGACTGGAAGTACGTGCCCGTGCGCCGCTTGGCCCTCTTCATCGAGGAGAGCCTTCAGCGGGGAACGCAGTGGGCCGTCTTCGAGCCCAACGACGAGCCGTTGTGGGCGCAGCTGCGTCTCAGCGTTGGCGCGTTTCTGCACGCGCTGTTCCGCCAGGGCGCGTTCCAGGGTGCCACAGCGCGCGAGGCGTACTTCGTGAGGTGCGACGCTCAGACCACGACCCCGACCGACGTCGGGAACGGTGTCGTGAACATCGTGGTCGGGTTCGCTCCGCTCGAGCCAGCAGAGTTCGTGGTGCTTCGACTGGCGTTACGAGCAGGAACGACGCCGAGCTAGCCCACGCGCGGCGATGGGCGGATGCGCCGACGGAGCCCGCGAACCACGGGAGGAAGCTCGACGGCCGAGCCTCTGTACCCGGGCGCCTCCTCGAGGCCCTTCATGAATCGTTGCGACCGCTTTCCGCTCGATTCGTGATGCGGATGGAGAGGTTCGATTCGATTCCAGTCACGAATCGTGCTCGGGCCAGGCATCCGTCTCTCTGGACTGCGCGAACGCACGGACTCCGACGACTCGGTGTCTGCAGAGCGACGCGAGTGGCGCACCACCGCCTGCGCGGTCGCCGCATTCTCGTCGCGCGCGCCCTGGACTCCCTCGGGGCGCTCGCAGCTCGTGTTCCCGCGGTGCGCCGGCGGAAAGCTCATTGCCGATGGATCGTGAGCGGGATGGGCGGCGACTCGTTGACCGTGACGTGCCCCACGACCGTGTCCGAGTCGGAGAAGGTTCCGTCGTAGGTTCCCGTGAGCGGTGGCGCCCCCGCCACGAGCGAGACGTTGGGGTGCGTGTGGGTTCCGGTCACCAGTCCTGGCGTGGTGGTTCCGCCAAGCTCGAGCGCACCCGAGCCCGTGACCGCGCCGCCTGGCAGCTCGATCAGCGCCAGATCGATCGACGCCGTGACACCCGCCACGGTGGTGGATCCAGCCCAAACGCCCGTCATGGACGGCACAGCGACGCTGGCGGCGGTCACCACCAAGGTGTCGGGAGCGCTGGAAGCCTTGCCGTCGGCGACCACGAGCTGCAGCACGTACTGACCGGCGACGTCGGCCACGAATAGCGTCTGGGCCGCACCCGGATCTTGGATGCCGGCATTGCTACCCGCGGGCCTCGACACGAACGTCCACAGGTAGGTGAGCGAATCGCCGTCGGCGTCCGTGCTGCCGCCACCGTCGAGGTTCACCACCACCCCCGTCGTCACCGCCTGATCTGCGCCCGCGTTCGCCACGGGTGCGACGTTCTGCACCGAGGCCGTCACGGTGACCACGTTCGGCGTGCTCGTCAAGACGCCGTCCGACACGAGGAGCTGCACGACGTACTCGCCGGCGGTGTCCGCCACGAACAGCGTCTGGGCGCTCGTCGGATTCTCGATGCCAGCTCGACTGCCCTCCGGAGTCGACACGAACGACCACAGGTACGTGAGCGGATCGTCATCGGGATCGTGACTGCCGCGTCCATCGAGCGCAACGACCGCACCCACCGCGACGCGCTGATCCGCGCCGGCGCTGGCGGTGGGGGGCGCGTTCGACGTCGTCGCGGTCACTCGCACTTCGCTGGGCTCGCTGCTCAGCTTGCCGTTGCTCACGACCAGCTCCAGGTCGTAGGTGCCGGCGACGTCGACCGTGAACGTGGGCCTCGGCACCGTCGCATCCGAGAGCGCTGCCCGGCTTCGCGCGGGCACCTCGACGAACGCCCACCGATAGGTGATCGGCTGGCCGCGAGGATCGCGGCTCTGGCTTCCGTCGAGCGTCACCACCGATCCCGTCGCAGCGGCTTGATCGGCTCCCGCGTTCGCAATGGGCGCATCGTCCAGCGCCGTCTGCGAACCGCCGCAAGCGCCGACGACCGCGACGAGCCACGAGAGCGCAAGCCCGAGCCAGCGATTCCGCATGTGACGAGCTCCCACGGGGATGCGAACGAAGGACCGCCAGCGCGGAGCCGCTCGCCGGCTTCGGCTCGTGCGCTGGCGCATCGTCGCGGCCTCCGCCCGGTCGCGAGAGCGGAGACTGCCACAGACCCGTCGCCTTGCGGATCGTCGACGCACCGCGCTCGTCGGGACGATAGCGGCTCATCCACGCGTGGCGACTGCGGATCGCGCACACGAGCTCGGCAGCCGCAGCCGCTCTTCGCCGCGCATCCGCATCCGATCCGGACGGCATCACTCGAACCGGGTTCGTGAGCTTCCATCGCTCGGCGACCGTGCGCGAGGGCTCGTCGTCGGCAGCGTCGCGGCCAAGCACGGAGCCTGCGGGCGCGAGCAGCGTGCCCGTCCACTCGAACGGCGACGAGGCGCTGCGCACGCTGGGAGGTGGAAGCACCACGGGTGAGCAACCGCTCGTCCACCGCGCGCGCTCCCCAGCGCGAACGGCGTCACCCGCTCGACTGGCCCAAAAGCCGGCGGCGCGGGGCTCACGCCGCGGCATGCAGCCGCTTGGGCCAGCAACACGCCTGCGGGGCGTCACGAGCGTCTTGGAGCGCTCCGCCGTCTGGCGCGCTTCGGCCTCTCCGGCTGCTGCTCACGCTTCGTCGTCCGATGGCGTGGGCGTGGGTGGCTGGTCCATCGCCAGCGGGTGCCCCAACTCGTCGAACTGCATCCTGGCGACGATGCGCTCTCGCACCGCGTCCAGCAACCCCTGCGGGAATTGCCACGGCTCGCCGCGCCGACAGCGTTCCCCCATGGCTTCCAGCACCTCCCTGCCGAGGAAGTGGTCGGATACGAGGACGGCCTGCGCCAGCTGATCCGGCCCACACGGCTCGAAGCCGCAGTCGGGGCAACTCGTCCAGGCGCCCCGCTTGATCCGTCCACACTCGAGGCACACAGCGGTGGTCATCGGCGCTCACGCCCCCGCCCGGGGAGCACCGTCCGATCCTACGCCACCCGGCGTTCGAGCGCCGAGGAACGAGGATTCAGCGACGCTTGGTCCTACCAACGTGATCTCGAACGCGTTCGCCGTTCGTCGTCGCGATCCGCCACCGCCATCCCGACCGAGCACCGGCTCGTCGCGGGACGGAGCGCCAACGCGCCGACGCGCATGGCGCGCGGGCGACTCGCGCCCGGCCCGCCGCCTCATTGCCGAGAGAGTGTCAGCGAGGCGGACGCGACGCCCGCGACGTCCACGGTGCCTTTGATGGTGTCGTTGCCCGAGAACGTGCCGTCGTACGTGCCCTGGTACTTGTCGATCTGCGCGGTGAGGTGCACGTCGGGGTGGTCGTGGACTCCATTCACGGCACCGCTGAACTTGCCGAGCTTCCCGAGATCGAACGTCGCGTCGCCGGAGAGGCGTCCATCCGCCGCTTCGCTCACGTCGAGCCGGACGGACGCATCCGTGTTCAGCACGTTCGCCGTTCCGGTCCAGGTGCCGCTCATGCTCGGCACGGTTGGCACGGGCACGGCGCTCGCGCTGATCACGACCGTGTCGGGAACGCTCGCCGAGAGGCCGTCGCTGACGACGAGCTGCACGACGTAGTCGCCGTCCACGTCCGCGACGAGCTGCGGCGTCACCGCCGCGGCGTCGCTGATCGCGGCGGCGCTACCGTCGGGCCGCGAGAGCAGCGACCACTGGAACGTGAGCGGATCGCCTTCAGGGTCGTTGCTGGCCCCGCCGTTGAGCGTCACGGTCGCGCCGGTCTGCACCGCTTGATCCGCGCCGGCGTTCGCCACCGGCACGCCGTTCGCCGCCGTCGCGGTCACGACCATCGGGTCGGGCGTGCTGAGATCGGTGCCGTCGCCGACGAGCAGCTCGACGGTGTAGGTCCCGGCGACGTCGGCGACGAACAGCGTGGTCGGGCTGTACGGATCCTGGATCCCGGCGATGCTGCCCGCGGGCCGCGACGTGATCGACCACACGTAGGTGATGGGGTCGCCATCGGCGTCACCGCTTCCGCTGCCGTCGAGATTCACGATCGCTCCCACGGCGACGCTCTGGTCGGGCCCGGCGTTGGCGGTCGGTGCGTGGTTCGAGTCGGTGGCGGTGATCACGACGCGGTCGGCTGCGCTCGAGAGCTCACCGTCGCTCACGACCAGCTCGACCTCGTACGTGCCGGCGCGGTCGGCGCTGAACGTCGGCCGCGGTGCGGTCGCGCTCGACAGCGCGGCGCGGCTCTGCGCGGGCGTCGACAGGAACGTCCACTCGTACGTGATGGACTGGCCTTCGGGATCGGTGCTCCCGGACCCGTCGAGGGTCACGACGGCTCCCGTCGACACCGACTGGTCGCGCCCTGCGTCCGCGATCGGCGCTTGCGGCTCGGGCAGCGGCGACGACGAGGACGAGCCGCACGCGGCGCCGAACGACAACGTCGAGGCGAGAACCAACCACAGACCGAGCTTCCGCATGGGATGCCTCCGCGCGAGACGACGAGTGACCTGCGGCGCCGGCCAGGCGACGAGCAGGGCGGCCACGGACCATCGTACCGCTCGCGTATCCACCCGAGAAACGCCGGTACCGGATCTCGCGAGCCTCGCCCGCGTACCGTGCTCGATCGGTGTCACCCTGGCGTCATCCTGGATTCCGGCGCGGACGATGGGTGTGCCACCCTCTTCCGCCCGAGGTGACCCCGTCATGACCGCCATCCACTCTTCGACCGCTGCCCTCGAAGACTCGAGCCCCGCCCAAGTGCTCGGCCAGCCCTTCTCGCTGCGGCGCGGCGGCTTCACGATCCGCAACCGCCTCCTCAAGTCGGCGATGAGCGAGGTCCTCGCCGGGCCGAGCCACGCGCCGAGCGCCGCCCACGAGCAGCTCTACGCGAGCTGGGCTCGCGGCGGGCTCGGCCTCGCAATCACCGGCAACGTGATGATCGACCGGCGCGCGCTCGGCGAGCCCGGCAACGTGGTGGTCGAGGACGAGCGCGACCTCGAAGCGCTGCGCCGCTGGGCCGCCGCCGGCAAGCAGAACGGCTGTCGGCTGTGGATGCAGATCAATCACCCCGGCAAGCAGTCGCCGAGCTTCTTGAGCCGCGAGCCCGTGGCCCCCTCGGCGATTCCGCTCGGCGCCGGTCTCGAGCGAGCGTTCGCGACGCCGCGCGCCCTCGCGCCGGACGAGATCGAGGCGCTGGTCGCGCGCTTCGCCACCACCGCGGCGATCGCCCAGAAGGCCGGCTTCGAGGGCGTTCAGATCCACGGCGCCCACGGCTACCTGGTGAGCCAGTTCCTGTCTCCGCACCACAACCGTCGCGACGACGCCTGGGGCGGCACGCTCGAGAAGCGCGCGCGCTTCCCGCTCGAGGTCCTGGCCGCCATGCGGCGCGCGGTGGGCGACGCCTTCCCGATCGGCATCAAGATCAACTCCGCCGACTTCCAGCGCGGCGGCTTCAGCGAGGAAGAGTCGCTCGAGGTGATCCGCATGCTGGTCGCCGGTGGCATCGACCTGATCGAGATCTCGGGCGGCACCTACGAAGCGCCGGCGATGACGGGTGCCGAGCTGCGTGAGAGCACCCGCCAACGGGAGGCGTATTTCCTGGCCTTCGCCGAACGCGTGCGCGCGGCGGTGGACGTACCGCTGGCGCTCACCGGCGGGTTTCGCACCGCCGCGGGGATGGCGAGCGCGGTGCGCTCGGGCGCCGTCGATCTGGTCGGGCTCGCGCGAACCTTGGCGCTCGAGCCGGATCTGCCGCGGCGCGTGCTCGGCGGCGAGGCGTTCGTGAGCCGGGTGCGCCCGCTCTCGACGGGCGTCCGCTGGGTCGATCAGCTGACCGCGCTCGACGTGTCCTGGTACGAGAACCAGCTCGCGCGGATCGGCGCTGGAAAACCCACCGATCCGGGGCTGGGTGCGTGGCGATCGGTGGCGACGAGCCTCGCCCGCCTCGGCCTCCAGGCCACCCGCCTGCGCCGAGCGCGAGCGTGAAGGGCGTGAAGGGTGCGCAAGCTCAGCCTGCTTTGCCCCCGCGCATGAGCGAGCGGGCGAGCGCGAGGCGCTGCTCGAGCTGCTTGACGGTGGCCATGCTGATCCGGCGAATGCCGATCTCCTTGTTGAGATCGGCGTTCACCTCGGCGTAGGTGCGCCCGAGTCTGTGGACCAGGGCGCGCACGGCGTCGCTGTTCGCTTCGCGGAGCGCGCGGCGTCGCGCGAGGGCCCCGTTGGCTCGCGCGCGGGGCGGCGCGGGGATGGGCAGCGGCGGGTGCTCGGGCTCGGGCACGGGAACGGCCGGCGCGGCGCGGTGCATGGTCGGGAAGCTCGCTCCTCCCGAGCTCGCGTGCGGTGCATCGACCAGGTCGGGGATGGGATCGTCGTCACCGTGCGCGACGCCGTCGGCGTCGGAGTCGAGGTCGCTCCCGTAGACACGCACCGACTGAAGCGGCCGTCCCTCTTCGTCCAGGGGGACCGCCGAGATCGCGGCGAAGAGCGAGAGCTGCTCGGCCGCATCGGCGTCGCCCTCGCGCCGCGGGTCGAGCGCGTCGAGCCCGTCGCCGCGATCGTCGCGGCGGCGGTCCTTGCTCAGACTGTGGCGGCGCTGCTCGGCGATGGCCGAGCCGAAGGTGCGAAGTCGCACGTCGTCGGGGATGAACATGTACGCCGCCTGCTGACGCAAGCGCGCGTTCCAGCGCACCAGCCGCCCCACCGCCTGCCGGAAGAAGAGCTCGGTCACGGTGTTGGTGGCGTACACACCGACGCGCAAGCGCGGGATGTCGACGCCTTCCGACACCATCCGCACCGCCACGATCCAGGGCGAGGCGCTCTCCGCGAAATGGCTGATCTTCTCCGACGCGGCGGGATCGTCGGAGGTGGCGATGGCCGGCGAGACACCCAGCCTGCGCCGCATGATCGCGGCGATGCCCTTGGCGTGTTCCTGGTCCATCGCGATCACCAGCCCGCCCGCGGCCGGATCCGCGGCCCGCAAGTGCAAGAGCTGCGCGTGCGCCTGGGCGAGCACCGTGGGCAGCCATTCGCCGGCGACGTCGAGCGCGGTCCTGAGCCGCTGGCTGGCCAGCTCGCGGGTGAGCCAATCGTTGAAGGTCGCCTCGTGGGTGACACCGTCGGGCGCGGTCCACTCCATGCGCCCGTTGATGCGCGGGAAGTAGACCGGCCGCACCACGCGGCCGTCGCGCAACGCATCGCCGTAGCCGTACTCGAAGTCCGGCTGCGCCACGTCGCCGTGGTAGCGGATGAACGGGATGGTGATCTGGTCCGAGCGAAACGGCGTCCCGGAGAGGCAGAGCCGCCGCCACGCGGATTCGAACGCGAGCCGCACGCCGTCGCCCCACGAGCGGCTCTCGCCGGCGTGATGGACCTCGTCGAGGACCACGAAGGCGCCGCGCACCAGCTGCCGGAACGCCTCCGGTGCCCCCGCGACCTGCTGATAGGTGACCACCACGCCGTGCACGTCCGACGGCAACCCACCGTAGCCGAGCGTCCACTCGGGATCGAGGTGGATGTCGAGGCGATCGGCGGCGTGCGCCCACTGGTGCTTGAGGTGCTGGGTCGGCACCACGATCGCCACCCGCCGCACCGCGCGCGCCACCAGCGCGCGGCGCGCGGCGGTGAGCGCGAAGGTGGTCTTGCCGGCGCCCGGTGTGGCCACGGCGAGGAAATCGGGCGCGGCGCTCGCCTCGAATTGCTCGAGCGCCGCGAGCTGCCACGGGCGAAGCCGAAGCACGTCGTGGCGCACGGGCGCCGTCGCCGCGACGGTGCGGTTGCGATCGGAGACGAGAGTGGGCACGGACACGGGGGCGTTGCGAAGCGCCGAAGCGACACGGTACTCGGCACCGCGGCGGCGGGCGCGAGATAGCACGCCCCGCGGCGTCCGTTGAGTGCCGCCGAGCGATGCCGCCCGGAGACGCCAGGAGACGCGAGGCGCCGGGCGCGCGGCGATCAGCTCGCGGTGGTCGTGAAGGGAGGCGACCGCCGCAGCCGCGCCGCCAAGACCAGCGGCACGACCGTGTACGGCACGTTCACCAGCACCACCATCGGCAGGTCGGCGCGTCCGCGCTCGCTCGAGAGCTCCCAGCCGAAGTAGACCAGCGTCGAGTAGACGACCGCGCCCACGAACACGAGCGCCGGCGCCCGGATCCATTCGCGCCGCTTCACGAAGGCGTAGATCAGCACCAGATAGAACGGCCCGAACACGAAGCAGTCGATCGCGCACATCACCCGCAGGAAGAGCGGCGGATCGAGGAACGCCGGATCCCAGCGGCTCGCGTAGAAGAGCCACCCCGCCGCCAGCGGATCGCCGGCTCGTCGCAGGTCGAGACCGAACACCACGTACGGCTCCATCGCCAGCGACGTGAACGCGAAGAGCGCGAAGCACGCCACCAGCACCCGATCGAGCGCGCGGTTCCCGAGCACTCGCGCTCCCACGGACGTCGCCGGCACGAGCAGAGCGGCGCCGCGCTACGGCGTCACGTCGACGCCGTTGGCGGAGATGGGTAGCTGATCGAGGCCCCAGTTTCCGCGGGCGATCTCGTTCTGGAAGCAGGCGGTGCGATACACGGTCTTGCGCAGCACCTCCCGCGAATGCGTCGCGAGCCAGTCGTGGCGGGTGTCCACGTACGCCTGGGTCCAGGCGCGCTCGTCGCCGCCGTTGGCCGGCGGGCTCTCGGGAAAGCGCGCACGCAGGAACCACGGGATGCTGCCGCTGTGGATGAACGAGTCGTAGATCACGAGCGCCGAGAGCGGCAGCACGAAGCCACTCGTGTCCGCCCACGTCATCGCCGGTTGGTAGTAGCGCTTGTCGAAGAAGCGATCTTGGACGGTCTTCATCACCGCATCGGTGCGGCCGGCCTTGCGCAGCAGGTCCTTGAACGCCTTGTCATCGGTGAGCGGCACCGATCCCACCCGGTCGGCGTACGCGGCGAGCGCGGCGCTGAACGTGCCGTTGGCGGCGACGTAGTCCTCCACCAGCTCGAGGAGGTTTCCGTACTCGGTGGTCTGTGAGCGACCGTACGTGATCTGCCGCATGTCGTGGGGCCCGTCGGCGTAGATGACGAGCGTGTCGTACTTGCCTGCGGGTGTACCGGTCTCGAAGACGTTGACGACGCGCTCGATCAGACGGCGCTGGGTATCGGTGAGATTCATGGATTCGGCCTCGTCGCGCCCCGTGCTTTTTGTAGGTCCCGAGGGTGGGACTCTCCCTGGGTCGAGGCGGCGCGCGAGCCTACCCCCAAATGGCGGCGCCACACACCGAGCGGACACACGCGACCTCGATGCGGGTTGCTCTACCGGAGGTCGCGCCGGCCGGGCTCGGGCGTGAGCGCACCCTGACCTCGGGCAATGCGGAAGCCGAAGTAGGAGAGGCGTGCGTCGGGCGGGTACCAGTACCGGTACGCGGCGCGCACAAGCCGCGCGCTCGCGTTCCAGCCACCGCCCCGCAACACCCGATACGAACCCTTGCGCGGTCCCTGTGGATCGATTGCTTCCGCAGCCGGATACGTACCATCCCAATCCGAGCCCCACTCCCAGACATTCCCGAGCATGTCGTGGAGACCCCAGGCGTTGCGCTCTTTCTGGCCCACTGGATGAACACGCCCGCTGCTATTCCCCCTATGCCAAGCGATCGCGTCCAACGCGCCGTATCGAGCACCGGTCGAACCGGCGCGGCACGCATACTCCCATTCGGCTTCCGTGGGGAGCCTAACGCTCTCACCCGTTCGAGCGCTGAGCCACGCGCAGAAGGCCGTTGCGTCGTGCCACGAGACACTCACCACCGGGTGACGTCCGTCAGCGGAGGGTCGCGCGTTTCGGCGATTCAACGACAGCGCGCTGGCCGAATCCGCGAGGTACACACCATAGAGAGCGCTTGTCACGGGATATCGCGACATCGCAAAGGCGCTGAGCTGCACACGGTGAATCGGGCGCTCGTTGTCGAACGACTCCGGATCTTGCGAACCCATGAGGAACGAGCCAGCGGGAATCTCCACCCATTCGAGACCCGCGGCACGAAGTGCATCTTGGAACGGGTCTGCGGCCCGTGGCGCGACCGGCGATACGACTTCGATTCGTGATTCGCGCGGCGCCGCCAGAGCCTTGGCGAGCGCGTCCGCGAATGCTGCACAGCTGTCGAAGCGATCCTCGCGGGCGTAGGCGACGGCGCCGCGAAGCACCGCGCGTACCCGGTTGGAAACCAGGAGCCCATTGATACAATTCCCCCAGTCTCGGAAGTCAGCATGCTTCAGAGCCCGACCCAACAGCGCGAAGATCGTAGTGACTCCCAGCGAGTAGACGTCCGCGCGCCGATCGACGTGGCTCGCATCTTCCTGTGCTTCGGGGGCGGCGAAGTAGAACGAGCCCATCGCAGCGCGGCTGCGCGTGGCACCGGTCGTATCGAGGGCGTGCACCAAATCGAAGTCGGTGAGCGCCGCGCGTCCCCCGGCACCCAACACGATGTTCTCGGGTTTGACGTCACGATGAACCAGGCCTTCCTCGTGAGCGTGATGGAGCGCTGCGGCAACTTGCCGGCTCACATCGAAGGCCCGCTCGGGAGTGACACCGCCGCCGAGCACCGCACGCCCGAAGTCGCCATCCGCCAGGTACTCCATGACGTAGAACGCGAACCCAGCATCTTCCGCCTTGGGCAGCACGATCCGCACGACTCCGGGGTGGTCGATCTCCGCCATACGTCGCGCACCGCGAAAGAAGCGCTCGCGGCGTTCGGCGCTCTCCAGCCATTGCCCGTGCAGCACCTTGATTGCGACGGGTTTGCCATTCGCGTCCCAGTCCATCGCCCGCCACACATCGCCGAAGCCGCCGTGGCCGACCTTCTCGCGCAACTCGAATCGACTTCCTATCAGGCAGTCACCGATGCCGAGCGAGGGCCGGTTCTCGCGCCGTTTGCGTTTCAGCTCCGCAATCTGAAGGTCGATCTTGGTGGTGCGTTGCCCGCGAGTTCTGAGTAAAATGCGCTGCTCGACGAGGTTCGCTAGCGACACGAGCGCACGATCCTGCGGTGTCTCTCGTCGCTCATGAATCGGACGTTCTCGCGAGAGAACCGGAAGCAGTCGATCGGCTACCCCACGCGCCCCGCCCATGCTCGGCCACACGAGTGCATGCTTTGCCCGCAAGCCGTACGGGATCGACGATCCGACGCCCGGCTCGCCATCGAGATAAACCGGCACCACGCGGTGCGCGTCGCCCGTCTTTCGGGCCAGCGAGAGCGCCGCCGCGATCTCTTCCTGTTGGTAGTACGCGTCGGCGGTTCTGCCGGAGATCAACACCACCGTGATTCGGCTTCGACGCTGCGCCTCGGCGAGGCGGCGCGGCCACGTGTCGCCTGGATCAAGGCACTTCGAATCCAGGAACACTCGCGCGCGGTCACCGGCAGCGAGAGCCTCGTAGAGTTCCTCGGCAATGGCTTTGTCCTCGCCGGCATGGGCGAGGAAGAAGTCCCATTCGGGCTCGCGCGACATGCGCCGGATATTACCGGTGCTGTCCGCAGCGTTCTACGGCAGTGCGTGATTCGCAGACCGGCGCTTCGGTGCGAAGCGCTTTACCCAGAAGCGCCTCCGGCCCGCGCCACTCATGGCATGTGCGAGGTCCAGTGCGTGAGCCCGCCGCTCTCGAAGCTGTCGCCGAAGACGCCGCACGCAGGCGCCGAGGCTGGATACTCCGCGATGTGGATCTTGCCGTCCTCGCCGATCATCCCGGCGATCGCGTAGTCGCCGCAGGTCGCGGCCACCGAGGGCGCTGCCGCCGCCGACGAAAGTGTCGTGGGCCCGTCGCCCAAACCACCTGCGAGCCTGCTCGCGCCCACGGTCGAGAAGTGACCGCTCGAGAACTTCGATCCTGCGTAGAAACCGCGCGCGTCGCCGCCCATCGCCACCGCGATGGTGTAGCCGAGTGCGAGCGGCGTCGTACCGAGCGGACCGCCGAACGGTCCCACGGCGAACTGGGTCCGCACGCCGTTTCCGTCCGACTCACCCCACGCGATCGTCACTTGGCCGCCCCGCAACGAGACCTGCGGGGCGCCGCCCTGCGTGGTGAGCCCGACCGCGGTGCCGAGGTCCAGACCGCCGACCGGCGGCGATGCCACCGTCCCCTCGGCGCGGCGCAGCCACGAGTCTGCGGTGGTGGGATTGCAGGCGGCGTCTTCGGCCTTGTACTCGTAGGAGGTCGGATCGGCGAAGTAGACGACCGCCAGTTGCCCGGTGGCTGGGTCTGCCGAAAACGATGGCGCCGAAGCCGTGGGCATGGGCGGGTGACCGGCTGCGCAGTGGATGCTGCCCGATTGCGATCCGCGCGACGACAGGTCGATCGCAGCACCCCAGCCTCCACCGGGCGCGCGAACGGCGGCGCGCACCACGTTCACGTGGTGGGACGCCGGGCTGTCGTCGAAGGTGGCGTATTCCTCGACCCACCCGGAGGCGACGTGGCCGGCGTCGTCGATCGCGATCGCCGACTCTCCGAACGCGTCCGTCGGACCGCCCGCGACCTCGAACGCATTGGTGGACGGCCACGCGCCCCACTTGCTGCGCACCACCGCGTGCACCTCGTACTGGGTGACGCCGACGTTGACGCCGATCCAGCTCACCACGACGTCTCCGGCGTTGTTGATCGCGGCGTGGGCGCCGCCCGCGACGTAGCTACCGCTGGTGTTGGTCGCGAGCGTGGCGCTCGCCCCCCAGTTGCCTCCTGCGGGTCGATAACGAGCGAACACGTAGCCGAAGCCGACCCACGCGACCACCGCATCCCCGGCGTCGTTCATCGCCACCGCGGGAACCGTCGTACAGGTGTCGGTGCTGAGCAACGTGAACGACCACGTGCCGCTGGCGCGGTCACGTACCGCGGCGCGGACATCGTACGCGCTGGATCGCCACGCCATCACCGCAGAGCGATCGGCGGACACTCCCACCGAGGGACCGCCGTACGCGCTCGAGCCCCCCGTCGCGCCGGAGAGCGGCGCAGCCGTTCCCCACTCGGCCCGTGCAGGGGTGGCGAGTGCGAGCATCAAACACGTGACGAGAAATGGCGACGCGTCCGCATGACACGCGCGAGCGCAAGCGATCCGTGACATGGGCGCCGCCTCCCTTCTCACGACGTCGGCGACTCGATCGTTACAGCCTGATGCCGGTCGTCGCTTCCCCTGCTCCGATGGTCTCTCCCACGTGAGGCGGATGTCGAACGCTGCGGCGCGCGGCGATCCAGCCCACTCCGCGACCACGTCTGCGCAGCACATACGGCACATCTCGCCCGGTGGCGGGCGAGATGCCGGCAGCGAACGCCGGGCGAGGTGCCCGCTGCCTTGCGGCCACGTCGCCACCACCCGAGAAAGCGCAATGACTTCGGGACGGCGTCGCTCAGAGCGAATTGGCAGGCCGGTTGCGAGAGGGAAGGCACGCAAGGCGTGAGCGAACCGAGCCGGCCCCGACCGGACGAAGGAGCGCGCGATGATCCAGAAGGCCACCCTGCTCAGCACCGGAACCGCATCGACGCTGTTGACCGTGCTGCCCCTCGTGGGACTTGCGGTGCAGCGGGTGACGCGCGCGCTTCACGAGTTCACTTCTCCCGCTCAGCCCAGCGCGGCCGAGATCAAGGAGATGGGAGCTTGGTTCGAGACCGTGTCCCGAGCCGGTTCGCTGCCGTTCTCGCCGATTGCGTGACACCCGCCGCGCGGGCCCGGAGTCAGCTCCCGGCGCCGGGCCTGCGCGGCGGCTCTTTCGAGTGCAGATCGTCGTAGACTGGCGCGGGTGATCGTGCGATCGAATGGATCGGCGATCCTCGCGCCATGACTTCGTCCCCCCGCGCCAGCTCGCCCTCGACACCACCGGCGCTCGCGCCGCGGGCGCACCAGCGCGCCGCGCCCGCCGCCGCCCCGCCCTTCTCGATCCTCAACGCCGACGGTAGCTGCGAGCGCGAGCACCTCGGGCTCGTTTCCGACGACGACCTGGCACGCGTCCTGGACGCGATGGCCCTCAATCGCGTCCTCGACCGCCGCCTGCAGATGCTCCAGCGCCAGGGGCGCCTAGGCTTCTACATGACGAGCCGCGGCGAGGAGGCGACCATCGTCGGCGCCGCGTTCTGCCTCGCCCCCACCGATCCGATCTTCCTGAGCTACCGCGAGCTCGGTTGCCTGCTGTGGCGGCACGTGCCGCTGGCGCTCGTCTTCAATCAGCTCATCGGCAACAGCCGCGACCTGGCGCTCGGCCGCCAGATGCCCGTCCACTACTGCTTCCGCGACTGGGGCATCCCCTCGGTATCGAGCCCGGTGGGCACGCAGCTACCCCACGCCGCGGGCTTCGCGTACGCCTCCAAGCTCAAACGCAGCGGCGAGGTGGCGCTGGCGTTCCTCGGCGAGGGCACGGCGTCCCAGGGCGACTTCCACACCGCGCTCAACTTCAGCGGCGCGTTCTGGGTGCCGGCGATCTTCGTGATCCGGAACAACGGCTACGCCATCTCGACTCCCGAGTCGGTGCAAACCGCCGCCGAGAGCCTCGCCATTCGCGCCGAGGGCTACGGCCTGCCGGGCCATCAGGTCGACGGCAACGACTTCCTGGCGGTGGTGAACGCGATCGGCGGCGCCGTCGAGCGCGCGCGGGCGGGCGGCGGGCCGACGCTCGTGGAGGCGCTCACCTACCGTGTGGGCGCGCACTCGACCGCCGACGATCCCAGCGTCTACCGCTCGGATGCGGAGGCCGAGGCGTGGAACCGACTCGACCCGTTCGAGCGTCTCAAGCGCCACGCGCGCTGGCGCGGCCTGTGGGACGACGCGACCGAGCAAGCGACGACGCAAGCGTGGGAGAAGCGCGTCGCGGACACCCTCGCCGAATGCGAGCGCCATCCGCCGCCGCCCGTCGAGAGCCTCTTCGAGGACGTCCTGGAAGCGCCGGGCACGCAGCTCGCCGAGCAACGCGACGAGTACCTGCGCTATTGGCGCACCCGCACCGAGAAGCCGGTGACCGAGGCGGGCTGAGGACCGACGCAGCGAGCGCGCGATGCCCGACACCCAGCCGATGAACATGATCCAGGCGCTCAACCAGGCGCTGGATCTCTATCTGGAGCGCGACGAGGCCGCCGTGATCTTGGGCGAGGACGTGGGCCTCTTCGGCGGCGTCTTTCGCGTCACCCAGGGGCTGCAGCAGAAATACGGCTCGGAGCGCGTCTTCGACACGCCGCTCGCCGAGGCCGGCATCGTCGGCATGGCGATCGGCATGGCGCTCAACGGGCTACACCCGATCGCCGAGGTCCAGTTCGCGGACTTCATCTTCCCCGCGTTCGACCAGATCGTGAACGAGCTGGCCAAGTACCGCTACCGATCCGGCGGGCAGTACGCGCCGCGAGTGCTCGTCCGCGCGCCGTACGGCGGCGGCATCAAGGGCGGCCACTACCACTCGCAGAGTCCCGAGGCGTACTTCGCGCACACGCCGGGGCTGCGGGTGGTGATGCCGTCGGGACCGTACGAGGCCAAGGGTCTCCTCCTCGGCGCGCTCGAATGCAACGACCCGGTGATCTTCTTCGAGCCGAAACGGATCTACCGCTCGGCGCGCCGCGAGGTCCCCCTCGACTACTACACGCTGCCGCTCGAGCGAGCGCGGGTGGCGCGGCGCGGCGGCGACGCGACGTTGGTGGCGTGGGGCGCGATGCTCACCACCGCGCTCGAAGCCGCCGCCCTCGCCGAGGGCGAGGGCTACGACGTCGAGGTGATCGATCTCCAGAGCATCGCGCCCTACGACCTGCGCACGGTGGTGCGTTCGGTCCAGAAGACGGGACGCCTGGTGGTGGTCCACGAGGCGCCGCGGACGTGTGGGTTCGGCGCCGAGCTGATCGCCGCCGTGCAGGCGGCGGCCTTCGATCGGCTGCAGGCGCCGCTGGCGCGGGTGACCGGTTTCGACACTCCGTTTCCGTACACGCTCGAGGAGCACTATCTGCCGAGCGCCGACCGCGTCGCGCACGCGGTGATCGACGCGATCGAGTACTGACGCATGCACCGATTCAAGCTGCCCGACATCGGCGAAGGCGTGGTCGAGGCGGAGATCGTCGAGTGGAAGGTGCGCGAGGGCGAGGCCGTCGCCGTCGATCAGCCGCTCGTCGAGCTCATGACGGACAAGGCGTCCTTCGAGATTCCGTCGCCGGTGGCCGGCCGGGTGCAGCGCTGCTGCTTCCGCGAGGGCGACATCGTGAAGGTCGGCGAGGTGCTGGTCGAGATCGACGACGGCCCCGCGGCGGCGAGCGCCGCGCCACTCGGGTCACGCGCTCCCGAGCCGCGCCCCGCCGAGCCATCGCCGGCGCGGGTCGCGGTGGCACCGGCGGCGGCTCCGGCGGCTCCGGTCGTTCCGCCGCCCAGCGCGGCGCCCGCCTCCGCCATGACGGACGAGCACCACCCCCCTGCGATGCCCGCGCGACCCACGTCCCGGCAACGCGCCAGTGCCACGTTCGGTGAAGACGGCGTGAACGCGGTGCCGGCGGTCCGCGAGCTGGCGCGGCGGCTCGGCGTGGATCTGCAACGCGTGGCGGGCTCGGGTCCAGGTGGGCGGATCATGCGACGCGACGTCGAGCAGGCCGCGCGGGACTCGTCCACGGTCACGCCCGCGAGCGTGAGCACGCCGACGGATGCGCCGAGCGCGCCGGAGGCCATCGACCCCGACGACTGGAAGCGCGTGCCGCTGCGCGGCGTGCGACGCGCCATCGCCCGCCACATGCTCGAAGCTCGCCACCGCGCGGCCCATTTCAGCTACGTCGAGGAAGTCGACCTCACCGAGTTGGTCGCGCGACGCGAGCAGCTGGCCGCGAGCGGCGGCGAGCCGCCCTCGCCGCTCGCGTTCCTGGCGCGAGCGGTGGTGCGGGCGCTGCCCGCGCACCCTGCGCTCAACGCCAGCCTGGACGACGCGCGCGGCGACCTGATCGTGAAGTCGCGCATCCACCTGGGGATCGCCGTCGCCACCGACGACGGCTTGATCGTGCCGGTGGTCCACGATGCGGCGGCGCTCGACACCCGCGGGCTGGCGGCGCGCATCCAGGCGCTTTCCACGCGCGCCCGCGACGGCGCGCTCACGCCGGAGGAAACCCGTGGCGGCACCTTCACGATCACCTCGCTCGGCAAGCTGGGCGGGATCGTCTCGACGCCGATCGTGAACTACCCGGAGGCCGCGATCCTGGGCGTCAACGCCATCCGCAAGCTGCCGCGCTACGTCGGCGACCGCATCGAGCCGCGCCAGCTCGTGAACCTCTCGATGAGCGTCGACCATCGCATCGCCGACGGCTACCACTGCGCGCGCTTCGTGGCGGATCTGCGTGCCATCCTGGAGTCCGTCGACTTCCCCGACTTCTTCGACGGCGGAGCGTGACCATGCTGGACGACGAGTTCTTGCAGCTCGCGATGGGCGCGAAGATCCAGCGGCTGCGCGAAGAGCAGGGCCGCACGCTGCAGGACCTCGCGAACGCGACCGGGCTCTCGGAAAGCCGCCTGCACGCGTACGAGACCAGCATCGCCGAGCCGGCGATCGGCGAGCTGCTCAAGATCGCGAGCGCCCTCGACGTCTCCATCAGCCGCTTCTTCCAGACCGAGAACGAGGTGGAGCGGCGCGTGGAGGTGGTGCGCGCCAGCGAGCGCTGGGCCGTGCAGCCGCGCACCGAGGCCGGCGAGAGCCTGAACTACCGCTACCAGGCGCTCTCGCACCGGCTCACCGAGAAGCGGATGGAGCCGTTCCTGATCGAGGTGCCACCCGGCGCGGGCGGTGCGCTGCCGCAGTCGGCCCACGACGGCGAGGAGTTCCTGTTCGTGCTGGCGGGACGCCTCGAGGTCGAGGTGGGCGGCGAGGTACACCGGCTCTCGGCAGGCGATTCGATCTACTACGACTCGCGGCTCAAGCACTCGCTTCGCGCCATCGAGGGCGGCTCGGCCCGCTTGATCGCGTGCGTCGCCCAAGCGCGCCGCGCCACGCCCGACAATCCCCTCGGCCGCGCCTTCCGCGAGTAGCGCGCTACAGCCATGTCCCTCGACCGGGCTCGGCAATCGGTCGCGCGATTGAAGGACCTCGCCGCGGGCCGTGGGCGCGTCGCGGCGCCGCCGCTGGCGCTCGATTCCGCGCTGGCGCTCGAGCTCTTCGAGTCGCAGCTCCTCGCGCGGCTCGTGGACGTCGAATCCCACGAGCTGCGGGCGCGCAATCAGGGCTTCTACACGATCTGTTCCGCCGGGCACGAAGGAAACGTGGTGCTGGGTCGTCTCACCGGCCCAACCGACCCTGCCCTGCTCCACTATCGATCGGGTGCGTTCTTCCTGGAGCGAGCCCGCGCCGTGCCGTCGATCGACGCGGTCCACGATCTCTTGCTCTCTCTCGCGGCGAGCAGCGAGGACCCGATCAGCGGCGGTCGCCACAAGGTGTTCGGCTCGGTGCCGCTCGGCGTCCCGCCGCAGACATCGACGATCGCGTCGCACCTGCCCAAGGCGGTCGGGCTGGCGGTGGCGCTCGAGCAGGCGCGCCGCCTGGATCGGCCCGCGGCGCCCGCCGACGCGATCGTGCTGTGCTCGTTCGGGGACGCCTCGCTCAACCATTCGACGGCCCAGGGCGCCCTCAACGCGGCAGCGTGGACCGCGTTCCAGCACGTGCCCGTGCCGCTGCTCTTCGTGTGCGAGGACAACGGGCTCGGCATCTCGGTCCGCACCCCGCCGGGCTGGATCGAGGCGCGGATGCGCGCGATGCCGAACATCCGCTATTTCCAGGCGGACGGCTGCGACCTCGCCGCGGCGTTCACCCGCGCATCGGCGGCGGTCGAGCACGTACGCGTCAAGCGTGCGCCGGCGTTCTTGCACCTGAGCACGGTTCGGCTGTGGGGCCACGCCGGCTCGGATCTCGACACCGAGTACCGAGGCCCCGAGGAGATCGCCGCCCAGCAGGCGCGCGATCCCGTGGCGCTTTGCGCGCAAGCGCTGCTCGACGCGGGTGTCCTCTCCGGCGCCGAGCTCCGGGCCCGCATCGACGCTGCGGAGCAGCGCGTGCGGGCTGCGTCGGCGCGCGCCGTCGCGGCGCCGAAGCTCGCGACCCGCGAGGAGGTGATGCGCTCGCTGGCGCCGTCGCGTCCCGCGCTGGTCGCCGCCGAGGCGCGGCGCGCCGGCTACGCGCCGCCGCCCGAGACCGCGGCCAAGCCGAAGCCGATGGGACTCGCCATCCGCGAGGGCCTCCACGATCTGATGCGGAAGCACCCCGAGATGCTGGTGTTCGGTGAGGACGTGGCGCAGAAGGGCGGCGTCTACGGCGTCACCGTCGGGCTCTGGAAGGCCTTTGGCGCCAAGCGCGTCTTCAACACGCTGCTCGACGAGCAGACCATCCTCGGCATGGCGCTCGGCGCCGGCCAGGCTGGGCTGCTGCCCGTGCCCGAGATCCAATTCCTCGCCTACCTCCACAACGCCGAGGACCAGCTTCGCGGCGAGGCGGCGACCCTCTCGTTCTTCTCGAGCGGCCAGCTCACCAACCCGATGGTGGTGCGCATCGCGGGGCTTGGTTACCAGAAAGGCTTCGGCGGCCACTTCCACAACGACGATTCGCTGGCGGTGCTTCGCGACCTGCCCGGCGTGATCGTGGCGGTGCCGAGTCGTGGCGACGACGCGGTGCGAATCCTGCGCACGCTCCTCGCCCACGCGAGGATCGACGGACGGGTCTGCGTTCTGGTCGAGCCCATCGCGCTCTATCCGGCCAAGGATCTCGTCGAGCCCAACGACGGCGCCTGGTCGTTTCCGTTCCCGTCGCAGAGCGAGGCCATCGATCTCGGCGAGGTGGGCGTCTACGATCCCGACGCCGCCGAGCTCTGCGTCTTCACGTACGGCAACGGCGTCCCCATGAGCTTGCGTGTCAAGCACCGGATCGAGCGGGCGCAGGGGACCATCGACTCCGCCACCGCGCCGCGGGTGCGGGTGGTCGACCTGCGCTGGATCGCCCCGCTTCCGCTGGCGGTGATTCGCGAGCACGCACGTACAGCGCGCGCCGTGCTCACCGTCGACGAGTGCCGCCACTCGGGGAACGTCGCCGAGGCCATCGGCGCCGCCCTCGCCGAGGACCCATCCACCCGCGGCATCCGGTACGCGCGCGTGTCTTCCGCCGACTCCTTCATTCCCCTCGCTGCTGCCGCCGACCTCGTGCTGCTGTCCGAAGCCGAGATCGAAGCCACCGCCCGCGAGCTCCTGGCACCCCGACGCTGACCCGCGAACGGTGCGCGGGCGGCCTCCCCCGGTGGGAGACCGCCCGCGTCTTGCCGGCGCGCTCGCGCGCCGGGTGTTGCGCAATCGAGGTCTTACTTCGGCCCGGCGACCACCCAATCCACGCTGACTTCCTTGTTGGGGCTCGGCACCACCGTCGTCACGCGCTGGATGCCGTTCATCAACCAGAGCTCGAGCCGGCCGTCCTTCTTGTTCTGGAAGAGCAGGTCGACCTTGCCGTCACCGTCGTAATCCGCCGCGGCGACCACGTGATGCTTGTTGGAGGTCGAGTGGCCGGGCACCAAGGTCGCCGTGCCCACCCGCGTCACGCCGTTCATGAACCACACCGAGAGCTCGCCCTTGAGATCGACCAGGATGTCCGCCTTGCCGTCGCCGTCGAGATCCGGCGCGGCCACCGCCTGCGCCTTGCTGGAGGCGGACTTGTCGGGGTTCACGCTCGCCTGACTCGTGGCCACGGCGCCGTTCAGGTAGACGACGTTGAGCGCCATCTTGCCGGAGCCCTGCCGCAGCACGTCGGGCTTGCCGTCACCGTTGAAGTCGCCGACACCGACCACGCGCAGCGCGGGATCGTTGACCCAGCTCGGCGTCACGTTGGCTTCGCCGATCTTGGCGTTGCCCTTCATGAACCATTGGCGCAGGGCACCGGTCTTGGTGTTCTGCAACAGCACGTCCGCGCGGCCGTCCCGGTTGAAGTCGGCGGCGCCGACCACGCGCCAGCCGGCGCCCGGCACCTTGTCGGGGCTGAAGGCGTGCTGGCTCAGCCGCTGCGGTCCGTCCATCCACCACATCAAGAGCTCGCCGGTGGCGAGGTTCTGCCAGGCGATGTCGGCGTTGCCGTCACCGTCGAAGTCGCTGTTGGCGCCGTCCGCCGGCGTGCTCACGTTGCAGGTGATGGTGTAGAGCGCCGGGCTGTCGGGCGCGTTGTGCGTCACGGTGAGCAAGGCGCTGTACGAGCCGGCCATCGGCGCGGTGCACTGGAACGTGATCTCCTTCGGCTGGGCACCATTCTGGATCTGGAAGGAGCTCGGGCTGGTGAGGATGATCTCGGGATCGCCATCGATCTGCACGTCGCTCACCACCAGCGTCTGGTCGGCGGACTCGGCGACCATCACGTCGCCGGCCGTGGTCACGAACGGACTGGTCGCCAAGGGGATCGTCGAGCCCGGGACGGGGTCGGACTCGTAGGCCGGCGTGGGAACGGCCGTGACGGTGCACACGATCGGATAACTCGTGGGGCTGCCATCGGCGTTGTGGGTCACGATGAGCGCGGCGGTGTACTCGCCGACCTCGCTCGCGCTGCACGCGACCGTGATGTCTTGCGCCGCGCCACCATCGGGGATCTGGAACGAGGACGAGGTCACCAGGCTGATCTCCGGCTGACCGAAGACCGCCACGCTGCTCGCCACCAGCGCCGCCGTGCCGGTCTCGGACACGTGCACGCGGATCGAATCCGAGGCGCCCACCACGGCACCGAGCGTGAGCTGCGAGCCGGGCGCGGGAATCGAGCCGTAGCCCGGCGCGGGCGCCGCGCCGACGTTGCACACCACGGGGTACGTGGCGGGGCTGCCGTCGGCGTTGTGGGTCACCGTCAGCGTCGCCGTGAAGGCTCCCACCTGACTCGAGGCGCACTGCACCGTGACGTCCTCGGCGGCGCCGCCGTCGGCGATCTGGAACGAGGACGGCGTGACCAGCGTGATCTCGGGATCGCCGCTCACGGCCACGTTGCTCACCACCAGCGCCGCGGTGCCGGCCTCGGACACCTCGACGCTGGTGGAGTCGGACCCGCCCGTCACCGCGCTCAAGGTGAGCTGCGATCCGGACGCAGGGCTCGAAGCGTAGGCCGGCGCCGGCGCCGCGCTCACGTTGCACACGATCGGGTAGGTCGCCGGGCTGCCCACGGCGTTGTGGGTCACGGTCAAGGTCGCGGTGTACTGCCCGACCTGCGTCGCGCTGCATTCGACGGTGACGTCTTGGGCCGCGCCGCCGTCGGCGATCTGGAAGGAGCTGGGCGTCACGAGCGCGATCTCCGGATCACCGGCGACCGCGACGTTGCTCACCACCAGCGCCGCCGTGCCGGTCTCGGAGACGTGCACGCTGGCGGAATCGGTCGCCGCGACCACGGCGGCGAGCGTGACCTGCGAACCGGGCGCGGGGGTCGAGTCGTAGCCGGGCGCCGGCGCCGCGCTGACGTTGCACACGACCGGATAGGTCGCCGGGCCACCGGTGGCGTTGTGGGTCACCGTGAGCGTCGCCGTGTACTGGCCGACCTGGTTCGAGCTGCACGCGACGGTGACGTCCTGAGCGAGGCCGCCGTCGGCGATCTGGAACGAGCTGGAAGTCGTGAGCGTGATCTCGGGATCACCGCTCACCGCGACGTTGCTCACCACCAGCGCGGCCGTGCCGGTCTCCGACACCTGCACGCTCGCCGAGTCCGAGGCTCCGGTCACGGCACTCAGCGTGAGCTGCGAACCCGGCGCGGGGCTCGAGCCATAGCCTGGGGCGGGCACGGGCGCCACGCCGCAGGTCACCGGATAGGACGCGGGGCTGCCCGGACCGTTGTGGGTCACCGTGAGAGTCGCGGTGAACTGGCCGACCGACTGCGACGAGCACTCGACCGTGATGGTGTGTGATGGGCCGCCATCGGCGATCTGGAACGAGCTGGCGGTCTGGAGCGCGATCTCGGGATCGCCGCTCACGGCGACGTTGCTCACCACCAGCGCGGTGTTGCCGGTCTCCGACACCACCACGTCGCTGGAGGTCGGCGTTCCGGCCAACGTGCTCATCGCGAGCGTGCTGGACGGCGCCGGCGTCGAGTCGTAGCCGGCCACCGGGATCGGGGACACGTCGCAGGTCACCGGATAGCTCTCGGGACTTCCGGTCGCGTCGTGCGTGACCGTCAACGTCGCGGCGTACTGGCCGGCGTTCGGCGACGAGCAGGCGACGGTGATGGTCTCGGACGCTCCACCGTCGGCGATCTGGAACGAGGTCGCGGTGGTGAGCGAGATCTCGGGGTCACCCGCTAGCGCCACGGAGCTCACCGTCAGCGTGGCGTTGCCGGTCTCCGAGACCACGACGTCGGTGCTCGTGGACGACTCGGCCTGGACGCTCATCGCGAGCGTGCTGCCGGACACCGGGCTGGACGCGTAGCCGGGGGCCGGCGGCGGCGTCACGTCGCAGGTCACCGCGTAGGTCGACGGGCTGCTGCCGCCGGTGTGGGCCACGGTCAAGGTCGCGGTGAAGTGACCGGTCGAAACCGAGGTGCAGTCCACCTGGATGGCCACGGGCGCGCCGCCGTCGGGAACGGTGAACGAGGTCGGCGTGGCCAGCGAGAGCGCGGCATCGCCGCTCAACCCGACGAACGAGACGACGAGGTCGTCGGTGCCCGTCTCGGAGATCGAGACCGACCCGCTGCCCGAGGAGCCCGCGTACGCCGCGATCGCCACCGTCGAGCCCGGCACCGGGTTGGACGCGAATCCCGCGATGCGATTCGACTCGTATGCACCGCTGTCGCAGGTCGTGGCCACGGGAAGCGGACGCGCGACGCCGCGCTCGTCGACCGACGACACCGGCGCGCTGGAGCACACCGTCGCGTTGCCGGCGCCGATGGCGGCACTGCCGGCGCCGAGCGGCACCACCAGCAGCCCCGTGGGCCCACCGTCGTAGACCGGAGCTTCGAGCTGAGGATCGCCCACCGGCATGGCCGCGGGACCGGCGCCGCAGCTCGCCGCCGGGTATTGAAGGTTGCCGTCACCGTTGTTGTTGGTGAGCGCCGTGGGACCGCACCCGAGGGTGCCGATGCCGTCGGCGACGATCGTGTTGAGCGCGGTGAAGACGCCGTCGTTCCACACGTTGGCGCCGCCGTAGGAGGTCGACACGACGGTGTTTCCCGACACGGTCACGTTGCGGGTCTCGATCTTCGATCCCGAGGGGTTCCAGATGCCGCCGCCGGAGAGGCTGGCGGTGTTGCCGGTGATCGTGGTGTTGGTGAGGTGCGCCAGGATCGAGCTCGACGCCTTGTTCGTGAAGGCGCCGCCACTACGGGCCGCGCTGTTCCCGAGCAACGTCGAGGCGATGACGTGAAGCTGGCCGACGTTGTAGATGCCGCCGCCGTAGCCCTGGCTGATTCCCGGGCCGTTCGCCTGGTTGTCCTCGATGAGCGTGTTGCTCACGACGGTCGCCACCGCGGCCGCCGCGTTGAAGATCGCGCCGCCCTGGCCGGCGGTCGCGACGTTCGAATCGAACGTCGAGAGCGAGACGGTCAAGCCCCCGCTCTCCGCGAGGGCGTTGTAGACGGCGCCGCCACCCTTGGTGCCGCCCGAGTTCGCCGAGGTATTGCCGAGGAAGGTCGACTGATCGATCGAGGCGCTGCCGGTGCCAGATCCGGAGAGGTAGAGGGCGCCGCCGCCGCCCGAGGCCGAGTTGTCGGTGAAGATGCTGCCGCTCACCACCACGTCGGAGCTGGTGACCGAGACCCACACCGCGCCGCCGTCCCCAGCGGAGGCGGCGTTGTTCGTGAACGAGACGCCGTGGAGCTTGAGATCGCCGACCGAGCTCGAGATCGCGCCGCCCGTCGACGAGGTCGCGGTGTTGCCATCGAAGACGCAGTCGTGGAGGTCCAGGTCACCATTCGCGTTGAGGATCGCGCCGCCGCCCGCATCGCGACCGTTCTGGAGCGTGAGGTCGCGCAGCGTCACGGCTCCACCCGTGACGTGGAGGATGCGCAGGCTTCGCCCCACGCCACCGCCGTCGATGACGACGGGGCCGTCGATCTCCACCGACTCGGCGATGGGGAGCTCGGCTCCGGTCAGCGTGATCGAGGAGACGCCGGAGAACTGGATGACGTCGACGGTCGGAAGCGCGCTGCCGGCCACGCAATCGCCGTAGGTCGCGGCGTTGGCCGCAGCGTTCGCGAGAGCCTCGCGCAGCGTGCACCCACCGTCGCTGCCGTTGGCGGTGTCGGACGAGGAGTTGACGACGATCGTCGCCGCGGGTGCGGGCGCCGCCCACAGCAGTGCCGAGAGCAAGGCCATCGCACTCGCCACCGCACCACGCCGCGCCCACGAGCTACCCGAACAGAGAAATCGCCGTCCTGAAGCGTTCATGCGCCCCCCCAACACGGTGGCCGCCCGCCAGCGGCCACTTGCCGATGTTCGACCACCCGATCCTGGGTCGATGTCCCGATGCGCCGGCGCGGGAGTCGCGCCCGAGCATCCAATGAATCGGCAAAACGCCCGGAGAGCTTGAAGGGACGCGAAAGCGAAATCGTTCGCTTCCGATGGGTTACGCGCGACAGCTCGAGCCCGTTACCCGGAGACGACCGCGCCAAAAAAAAACCGGGCCCCGCGCAATGGCGCGAGGCCCGTAGGTGAAGCGCGAGACCGAGGCGTGTTACCGCGGCGCGACCACCACCCAATCCGTGCTGACTTCCTTGCTCGGGCTCGGCACCACGCTCGAGATCCGGTTGATCCCGTTCATGAACCAGAGCTCGAGCTTGCCGTCCTTCTTGCTCTGGAAGAGCAGGTCCGCCTTGCCGTCGCCGTTGTAGTCGGCGGTCCCCACCACTCGATACTTGGTAGTCGTCGGGTTCGCCGGCACGAGGTTGGCCGTGCCGATCCGCTTGATCCCATCCATGAACCACACCGAGAGCTGACCCTCGAGGGTGAAGAGGATGTCGGGCTTGCCGTCACCGTTGAGGTCCGGGCAGCCCACGCTCTGGGTCTTGGTGGCCTTCGCCTTCTCCGGATTGAGGTAGGCCTGCTTGGTGGCCACCGCACCGTTCAGGAACACCACGTTCAGCGGCATCTGGCCGGGCTGCTGGCGCAGCACGTCGGGCTTGCCGTCGCCGTTGAAGTCACCCACGCCGACGACCTCGAGTCCGGCGTCGGCCACCGAGGCCGGCGTCACGTTGGCCTCGCCGGTCTTGAGATAGCCCTTCATGTACCAGATCCGGAGCGCGCCGGTGGTGCCGTTCCGCAGCAACAGATCCGCGCGCCCGTCCTGATTGAAATCGGCGGAGCCCGCGACCTTCCAGCCCACCGGCACCTGGCCCGGGTTCAGCGAGTGCTGGCTCAGCCGCTGCGAGCCGTTCATGAACCACACGAGCACGTCGCCCGTGGCGACGTTCTGCCACATCATGTCGGCGTTGCCGTCCGCGTCGAAGTCGCCGCCCACGGCTTGCTGAACCGAGCTCACGTTGCAGCTGATCGTGTAGCTGGCGGGGCTGCCGGCGGCGTTGTGCGTCACGGTGAGCGTGGCGCTGAACGAGCCCTCCACCGCCGAGGTGCACTGGAAGGTGATGTCCTGCGGCGCGGTGCCGTCGGGGATCGTGAACGACGCCGCGCTGGTGAGGATGATCTCCGGATCGCCGCTCATCGCGACGTTGCTCACCGTGAGATTGGCGCTGCCGGCCTCCGACACGGTCACCTGGCCGCCGGCGGTGACCAGCGGGCTGGTGATGAGCGGGATCGTCGAGCCGGGATTTGGGCTGGACGCGTAGCCGGGGGTGGGGACCGCCGTCACGTTGCACTGGATCGGATACGTGGCTGGGCTGCCGTTCGCGTTGTGCGTGACCGTGAGCGTGCCGTTGAACTGGCCGGTCTGACTCGACAGGCACTGCACCGTCACCGACTGCGATGGGCCGCCGTTCACGATCTGGAACGATGCTGCGCTGGTGCGCGAAAGCGCCGCCGAACCGCTCACCGCCACGCTCGAGACCGAGAGCGTTGCGCTGCCGGTCTCGGAAACGGTGACGGTCGCGCTGCCCGCGACGTTCGGCGTGGTGCCGATGGTGAGGGTGGTACCCGCGCCCGGGCTCGAGCCGTAGCCAGGCGTGGGCTGTGCGGCGACGTCGCACTGGATGGGATAGGTCGCGGGGCTGCCGGTGGCGTTGTGCGTCACCGTCAAGGTGCCGGTGAACTGACCGGCCTGGGCCGACGAGCACTGGACGGTGATGTTCTGCGACGGGCCGCCGTCCACGATCTGGAACGACGACGACGAGGTCAAGGTCAACGGCGCGTCGCCCGTGACCGCCACGTTGCTCACCGAGAGCGTCGCCGTGCCGGTCTCGGACACCACGACGTTGGTCGCGGTGGCCACCCCGGCCGAGGTGCTCAGCGTGAGCGTGGCGCCGGGATTCGGGTTCGAGCCGTAGCCGGGCGCGGGTGCGGCGCTCACGTCGCAGGTGATCGGGTAGCTGGCTGGACTACCGGCGGCGTTGTGAGTGACGGTGAGGGTCGCGGTGTACTGGCCGATCTGGCTGGCCGAGCACTGCACCGTGATGTCCTGCGAGTTTCCGCCGTCGGAGATCTGGAACGAGCTGGCGGTGGTCAGCGTGATCTCCGGGTCGCCAGTCACCGCGACGTTGGTGACGTTCAGCGTGGCGCTACCGGTCTCGGACACCGTGACGCTGGTGGAGGTCGGGGTGTTCGCGGTGGTCGCGAGCGGCAGCGTCGTGCCCGGCGCGGGGCTCGAGCCATAGCCGGGCGTGGGCACCGCGCTGACGTTGCACTGGATCGGGTAGGTCGCCGGGCTGCCGCTCGCGTTGTGCGTCACCGTGAGGGTGCCGGTGTACTGGCCGACTTGCGCCGACGAGCACTGCACCGTGATGGTCTGATCGAGGCCGCCATCGGCGATCTGGAACGAGCTCGCCGTCGTGAGCGTGAGCGGGGCGTCGCCGGTGACGGCGACGCTGCTCACGTCGAGGGGCGCGTCGCCGGTCTCGGAAACCACCACGTTGGTGGTGGTGGGCGTGCCGGCGGTGGTGCCGAGGGTGAGCGTCGAGCCGGGTGTGGGGTTCGAGCCGTAGCCGGGCGCAGGGGCCGAGACGTCGCAGGTGATCGGATACGTGGCCGGGCTGCCCGCGGCGTTGTGCGTGACCGTGAGCGTGCCGGTGTACTGGCCGGCCTGATTCGACGAGCACTGCACGGTGACGGTCTGGTCGAGGCCGCCGTCGGCGATCTGGAACGAGCTCGCCGTGGTGAGCGAAAGCTCGGGATCACCGGTGACCGCGACGTTGGTGACGTCGAGCGGCGCGTTGCCGGTCTCCGACACGATCACGTCCGTGGTCGCTGGCGTGCCGGTGCTGGCGGTGATGGGGAGCGACGAGCCGGGCACCGGGTTCGAGCCGTAGCCGGGCGTGGGGCCCTGCGTGACGTTGCAGTCGATGGTGTAAGTGGCCGGGCTCCCCGGTGCGTCATGGGTGATCGTGAGCGTCGAGGAATACGGACCGGCGATCGCCGAGGAGCACTGCACGTCGACGTTGGTCGGAGCGGCGTTCGCGGTCTGCGTGAACGAGCTGGAGCTCGTGAGCGTGATCTCGGGATCGCCCGACAACGACACGTTCGTCACGTGCAGGTCGGAGCTTCCAGGGTTCGAGACCTGGATCGTGCCGGTCTTGGCGTTCCCGGTCGAGGTCGAGAGCGCCAACCCGCCACCGGCGCCCGGGCTCGACGAGTACACCGGCGACGGCGTCGCCGTGACGTTGCACACGACGTTGTACTGGGCGGGGCTGCCCGAGCCGTCGTGGGTGAGCGTCAGCGTGGCGTGATAGGTGCCGATGAACGCCGAGGAGCAGTCGAGCGTCTGTTGTACCGGCAGCCCGCCGTCCGCGATCTGGAACGGCGACCCGCTTCCCGAATGGAAGCTGATCTCCGAATCGCCCGAGAGCGCGACGTTGCTCACGTTGAGCGCGGCGCTTCCGGTCTCGGACACGGTGAGGCTCGCCGTGCCCGTGCTGCCCAACGTCGTACCGAACTGGATGGTCGAGCCGGACGCCGGGCTCGAACCGTAGCCGGGAATCGCGTTGCCGGTGACGTGGCAGTTGACCGTGTAGGTCGCCGGGCTTCCCGGCGCATTGTGGGTCGCCGTCACGGTGGTGGAGTAATCGCCGGACGAGCCGGACAGGCATTGCACCGTGACGAGCTTGGGCGGGCGCTTGCTGGCGAGGGTGAACGAGCTCGGCGAGACCAACGTCAGGTTCGAGTCGCCCGAGAGCTGGATGTTCGACACGTCGAGGTCGTCGTTGCCGAGGTTCTCGACGTAGATGTCGGTGGTCGCGGCGTTGTTGGGCGCGGTGACGATGTCGATGGTCGAGCCCGGCAGCGGCAGCGACTCGTAGATCGGCGTGTTCGGCCCCTCGATGATGCAGGTGATCGGGTAGAGCGCCGGGCTGCCGTTGGCGTTGTGGGTCACCGAGAGCAGTGCCGCGTCCTGGGTGTCGCTGGTGCCCGAGCACTTGATACCGACCGTCACGGAGGCGCCACCGTCGGGAATCGCGAACGGACCGTCACCCGACGTGAGCTCGATCGAGGTGATGACCGGCGCGGCGATCAACGAGACGGTGCCAGAGAGCGTGGCGTCACCGGTCTCCGAGATGACGACGTTCTGGGTGGCGTCGACGCCGAACGTGGTGGCCAGGATGATCGTGGTGCCGGCGCTCGGGGTCGAGCCGTAGCCGGGCTGGCTGTTGTCCTGCACGTCGCACTGGATCGTGTAGCTCGACGGGCTCTGGCCGCCGTTGTGGGTCACCTGCAACGTGGCGTTGTAGGTGTTCGCCTGGTTCGAGGCACAGTCGAAGGTGATGTCGACGTCCTGACCGCCGTCGGCGATGTCGAACGATTGCGACGAGGTGAGCGTGATCTCGGAATCGCCGGTGATCTGGACGTCCGTCACGTGCAGGTCGTCGGTGCCGGTCTCGGACACCGTGACCTTGCCGTGACCGGTGGTCGAGGTATCCGTCTGGATCTGGATCGTCTGGCCAGGCGCCGGGTTCGAGTCGTAGCCCGCAGCACGGTTCGACTCGTAGGCGCCGCTGTCGCAGTTGGTGCCGCCCGGCTGCGGGCGCGACGCGTTGGTCTGGTCGAGGTTCGAGACCGGAGGGTCCGAGCACACCGTGGCGTTGCCGTAGCTGGTCGCGGCGCTGCCGGCGCCGATCGGGAACACCTTCGAGCCCGCCGGGCCACCGGCCGGGATCGACGCGCCGAGCTTCGGGTCACCCGACGCGATCGGGTTGGGGAGCGCGTCGCAGCTCGTGCCCGGCCACTGGACGTTGCCGTCGCCGTCGGAGTTGGTGAGCTTGCTCGGACCGGCGCAGTTCGACGAGCCGAGCGTGTTCGCGAAGATGCTGTTGAGCGCGACCAGCTCGCCCTTGTTGTAGAGGTTCGCTCCCGAGCCGAGCAGCGCGATGTTGTCGGCCACCGTCGTGTTACGGGTGACGAGGGTCGAGCTGGAATCGTTCCAGATGCCGCCGCCTTCCGAGCTCGAGGTCGACACGATGTTGCCGGTGATGGTGCTGTTGGCGACCGTCGAGTTGTTGCCGCTCGACGACTTGTTGCCGAGGCCGCCGCCGTGGAGCACCGCCGTGTTGCCGTCCAGCGTCACCCGGTTGAGCACCAACCCACCCTGGTTCCACACCGCGCCGCCGAAGCCCTGGTCGGTGATGTTCACCGGGTCGTTGTTGGTGGCGAAGTTGAGGGTGAAGACGCTGTCTTGGATCTCGATGTTCTGGGCGGCGATCGAGTTGTAGATGGCGCCGCCCTTGCCCTGCGTCGCCTTGTTGCCGTCGAACTTGCAGTTCTTGAAGATCGTCGTCTCGTCGTAGTCCACGGCGTTGTAGAGCGCGCCGCCGCCGCCCAGGCTCGGGTTGCCGCCTTGGCCGGTGCCGTTCAGCGACTCGTTGTCGTTGAACTGGACGTTGTCGAGAAGCCAGAAGTAGCCAGTGGTGCCGCCGCCGGTGAAGTAGGCCGCTCCGCCGCTCAGCGCCGCCTTGTTGTTGGAGAAGGTGACGTTCTTGAGGGTGACCTGGGTGCTCGACCCGCTCAGGTAGAGCGCACCGCCGTCGGTCGCCTGCGCCTCGTTCTGGTCGAACGTGACGCCATCCATGAAGAACGCGTCGCCGCCCGCGCTGTTGATGGCGCCGCCGCCCGAGGAGATGGCCTTGTTGTCCTGGAACAGCACGCCCTGGAAGATCAGGCTCGTGCCGGTGTTGAGGATCGCGCCGCCGCCGCCGTCCCAGGCGTTCTGGAACGTCAGCCCGACGATCTTCACGGTGTGGTCCGAATCGCCGATGGTGCGGAAGATGCGCTTGCTGCGCGCCTGACCGCCTCCGTCGATGGTGACGTTGCCGTTGATCTCGATCGGGCCGCTCGACAGGTTCGACGCGACGAAGATCTCGTCGGCGTCCTGGGCGAGGGTCACGTTGTTGACCGAGAAGTTGATGACGTCGACCGTCGGATCGGGATCACCGGCCGGGCAGTCGGCGTAGGTCGTGGGCGTGTTGTTGGCGTTCTGCGAAGCGTTGATGATCGCCTCGCGGAGCGTGCAGTCGCCGTCGTTACCATCCGGGTTCTTGGCATCCGTGCTGACGTCCACGGTGAACGTCTTGGCGAGCGCGCGCTCGGGACGCGTCGCGAAGAGCGCGAGCAGCGCCGTCGCGAGCAGCGCGCCCACGCGAGCGCGAGAAGCGAATCGGTGATGAGCCAGACGGCGTGACGTCACGAGCGACATGCGCAACCTCCAGGATGTGCCCCCAGGGGCGAAACGATCGAGAACCGTACGGGTGGGAGCGCGACTCATACGCTCTTCGCCGCGACGGCGCAAGCAAAGAAAGATGCGCAATTGTCGACGTTTGCAAGCGAACGTCTACGCGTGTCGAGCGCCCCGCGGCCGCTCGCGAACGGGCGCGGCACGACCCCTTCAGGACGCTCCGAGGTGACGCCGCCGCCACAGGCGCTCGAGCGCCTCGAGCCCCGGCAGTCGCGAGAACCGCACACCGTGGCTCACCGAGACCAGCTCACCGAGGATCATCAACGTGAGCCCCCAGATGCGCCGCCCGCCGAACACGTACGAGGGCAGCACCCAATCGGTGCCTGCGAACCGCCATTCGAGTGGCACGCGATTGCGCTCGTCGGCGAAGTAGTCGAGCGGAACCCAGACCACTTCGCGGATCTCGTGGCTCAGCTTCCAGCGCGGTCGACGTCGCGTGAGCTGGTAGACGAACGGACGCACCAGCATGGGAACGGGTTTCTCGTGGGCGCGTGTCACCAGGTCGCCCAACCCGGAGGGCAAGCGCTCGCCGCCTGCGTCGATCGCGAGCCCGGTCTCCTCGACGAGCTCGCGCTCGGCGGTGATTCGCAGGTCCCGGTCGTCCCCGTGCCTGCGCCCTCCGGGGAACGACATGTGCCCGGACCACGGATCTCCTTCGCGCTCCGCACGGCGAGCCAGCAAGACCTCGATGCCGCGCCGCGGCGAGTCGCGCAGCACGACGGCCACGGCGGACTGCACCACCACACGGCCGAAACGGATACGCCGCGGCCGACGCGCCGCGAGGCGCTCGGCGAGCTCATCGACGGTGATCATGGGCGACGAGATCAAGGCGTAGCACCCTGTCGTGGGCCACGCCAGACCGGACCGCGTGGCGCCCGAGGGCGAAGCGGCTCCGAAAGCACGCGTAGTCGCACGGCGAATTTCGCGACGCAGGCAAGCCGCGAAGGCGTTCCCCTGGCACCACACGTCGCTCGATGGGCTGGAAACGAGGCTCCGGGCGGTGCCCCGGAGGACCACGGCGGAGTGGTCGGGATCGCGCTCGGTGAGACTCTGTCTTGACTACAAAAATTTGACGGCGGCGTGACGAATGGCTTGTTTTCGCCGTTGAATTTTAGGAAGATCGGCCTCCGGGCATCCGGTCGAATTCCATCCAACGGAGGGGGGTCTACATGAGGAGCCGAGCAGGTCTTACGTGGTGGGCCGCATCCCTCGCCTTCTTGGCGGGGCTAGCGGTTCTCTTCTTGGCGGCGCCACCCGCCGCGCGCGCCCAGACCGCGCCAGCCGGCGCGAAGCCATCGGCGGCAGCCGCGGCCGCGGAAGAGTCGGAAGAGGTGACGGTCACGGGTACGCGCATCGGCCGTGACAACCTCGAGGAATACGCGCCGATCGCGGTGGTCAACTCGAGCCAGATCGAGGCATCGGGCGTCTCGTCGGTGCACGAGCTTCTGACCCAGCTGCCCGCCGTCACGCTCCAGGGCATCAGCCGCAACGACAACAATGGCGGCCAGGGTCTCGCGTTCGTGGACCTGCGCAACCTGGGCGTCGATCGCACCCTGGTGCTGGTCAACGGCAAGCGCTTCGTGACCAGCAACAGCGACGTGTCGGAAGCCGTGGACCTGAACAACATCCCGGTCGCGATGATCGATCGCATCGAGGTGTCGCTCGACTCGGGTTCGGCGGTGTACGGCTCGGACGCCGTCGGTGGCGTCATCAACATCATCCTCAAGGACAACTTCGACGGCTTCCAGTTCGACGCGATGGGCGGCGTCACCGACAAGGGTGATGGCGACACGATCCAGCTCTCCGGCATCTGGGGCGCGAACACGGACCGCGGCAACATCACGATCGCCACGTCGTGGGTCCAAAACGGCGAGGTGAAGCAGAAGGACCGCAACTGGTCCCGCTACCCGGTCGTGGCGTCGTTCTTCAACGAAGACGGCTCGATCACCAAGGTCTTCGGCTCGGGCTTCGCGCCCGAGGGCGTCGCCGACCCGGGCTACGTCTTCCGGCCGGACCCCGCGACTGGCGCGAGCTTCCAGCCGTTCGACACCCTCGAGACCACCGCTCAGGGCGGCTCGCGGTTCAACTACGGTGACTACCAGTGGCTGACGGGCCAGTCGACCCGGTACTCGATCGACGGCATGGGTCACCTCGATCTGAACGACCACGTGACCGCCTACATGGACGGCATGTTCACCTACCGCCAGAGCGCTCAGTCCTTGGCGCCCGAGCCCATCGGCGGCGGCACCAACACCCATCCCAACGGCTGGGTCATCCCGGTGACCAACCCGCTGATCCCGAAGGACGCGCTGGACGCGATCCTGGCCGAGGATCCCGAGGCGGAGTCGATCTTCTTCTCGAAGCGCATGGCGGACTTCGGTGGTCGTACCTATCGGAACGACACGGACACGTTCCGCATCGTCACCGGGCTCAAGGGCGACATCGCCCAGGGCTGGAACTACGACACGTTCCTCAACTACGGCCGCAACACCCACACCCAGCGCTCGGAAAACCTCACCAATCTGACCCGGCTCCTGGAAGCCAGCGATCCCGTGCTGTGCGCCCAGAACGCGGACAAGGGCTGCGTGCTGGCCGACGTGTTCGGTGCCAACAAGATGTCGCAGCAGGCGATCGACTACATCCGTTACACGGGCGTCCAGACCAAGCAGCACGAGCAGTTCGACCTGGGCGCTTCGGTCACGGGCCCAGTGGCGAAGCTGCCCGCCGGCGATCTCAAGATCGCCTTCGGCGGTGAGTGGCGCGACGAGGAAGGGTTCAACCAGCCGGACCCCGTCCAGATCCTCGGCGATTCGGCGAACGATGCGCAGCAGCCGACCCGCGGCGGATACACCCTCGGTGAGGTGTTCGCGGAAAGCAGCATCCCCGTGTTGAAGGACCAGGGCTTGAAGGAGCTGACCCTGGACGTCGCCGGCCGCTACACCAACTACGACACCTTCGGTGACGACTTCGTCTACCGCGGCGGCGTGAGCCTGGCGCCCACCAGCGACGTGCGATTCCGCGGCATCTACGGCACCGCGTTCCGCGCGCCGAGCATCAACGACCTTTACGGCGGCGCGGTCCGTTCGTTCCAGACGGCTCAGGACCCCTGCAACGACTGGGACACCGACCCCAACATCGATCCCGTCGTCCGCGCCAACTGCGAGGCCGCGGGCGTGCCGGCCGGCTACAGCCAGATCGCGACCGGAAACGACCAGGTTCCGACCGACATCGGCGGCAACCCGAACCTGGACGCAGAGAAGTCCGACACGTACAGCGTCGGCGCGGTGATCACGCCGAGCTTCATCGAGAACTTCTCGTTCACGGCCGACTACTACTACATCGAAGTGAAGGACTCGATCACGAACCCCGACGAGCAGACCATCCTGGACAACTGCTACTCGACGCCGGGCCTGTCGAGCCCCGACTGCGCGCGCGTCCGCCGCGACCCGACCGGCCGCATCATCCAGGTCGCCGCCATCGAGGACAACATCGGCAAGGAGCGCACCGACGGCATCGACTTCACCACCAACTACAGCTTCGACTTGGACAAGGTCGGCGCGGCCGACGTCGGCACGATCGACCTCGGCTTCAGCGGCAACTACCTCCTCCACTACACCCAGTTCGATGGCGAAGGCGTGAAGGACGAGCTGCGCGGCACGGAAGCCGGCCTCACGGGCAACTACGCGGTGTGGAAGTGGTACCAGACCACCGGCTTCCGGCGCGGTGGCTTCTCGTTCACGAACACGGTCCGCTTCATCGGCGACGCGAAGTCCCAGGAAGTGGGCCCCGAGGACCCGTATCGCCGCGTGCACGCGGTGTCCTACTGGGACGTCGAGGGCAGCTACTCGTGGGACAACTACACGGTGTCCCTCGGCATCAACAACCTCCTCGACAAGGATCCTCCCTTCCTCCAGGAAGGCGGCCAGAACGCCAACGCGGAGGGCTACGACTTCCTCGGCCGGTTCCTCTTCGGACGCGTCAGCTACAAGATGTGACGTGACGCGATTCGCGTAGCGATCCGCGAGCGGCGGGTGGGCAACCACCCGCCGCTCTTCTTTTCGGTTCACGGCGTCGCATACGATGCCGGCGATGAGCCGTCGACGACCACCCTGCTCCATCGTGCGCGCGTGGCTGCTGCTGGCCCTGGTTGGGCTCGGGTGCTCCGCGTGGCGAGCGACGCTGCCCCCCGATCTGCTGCGGCGCGAGCTCGCCGAACGCGTCCAGCCGCTGCCGGCGGAAGGGATCGTGATCCCGCACGAGGTGGATGCCGTCGACATCGACCGGGCGCGCGAGATCCTCGGCGGACACGCCACCACCTCCGAACGCACCCAGGTCCTCTTCGATGCGATCTTCGCCGAGTGGGCCTTCGGCGTGCGCTACGTGCCGATCGTGACGTTGCCCGCGCGCGAGGCGCTCGCGCGCCGCGAGGGCAACTGCCTCACGATCGCGGCGGTGTTCGTCGGCCTCGCCCGCGGCGTCGGGCTCGACGCGTACTACATCGACGCGTCCAAGCGCCTGGCGGAGGTGGACACGGAGGAGGAGGTGATCGTGAACATGGGACACATCACCGCCGCCGTGGACACCGACCGCGGGACGCTGGCCATGGACTTCGGCTGGGACCTACCGCGCGGCAACCACTATCGCAGGCTCGACGACGACGAGGCGGTCGCGCATTTCTACAACAACCGCGGCTACGAGCGGCTGGACGATGCGATGCGCGGCGACACCCCGCTCGATTGGAGCGCGGCGGCGCGCGACTTCACCACTGCGGTGCAGGTGCGCCCGGACTTCGCACGCGGCTGGAACAATCTCGGGATCGCGCATGCGCGCCAAGGCGAGCTGGCGGTGGCGCGACACGATTACGATCGCGCCATCGAGCTCGATCGACGATTCGTGGCGCCGCGCATGAACATCGGAGTGCTGGCATTGCGCAGCGGCCGCTTCGACGAGGCGCTCACGGCCTTCGACGCGGCGGCGCAGATCGAGCCGAAGAACGCGAGCGCCCAGTTCCACCGGGGCGTGGCGTTGCTGCGCATGGATCGGCGCGCGGAGGCGATCGGCGCGCTCACCCGGGCAGTTGCGCTCGAGCCTGGATTCACGCGCGCGCAGCATCTCTTGGAGCGCGCGCAGAGCGAGGTAGGAACCGACGGCGCGGCACCGTCGGATGGCGCCCGAGCGCGGTGACCTCCGCGCGGCGTCAGCGGACTCGCACCAGCCGGGGCCGCGTTGCGCCGTCGCGATCGCCGAACAGCACGGTGACGACCTTCGGAAAGGCGTGGTCGGGGAAGAGCTTCTCGAGCCCCTTGCTCACGAAATAGGCGAGTGAGGGCCCGACCCGCCGCGTGGGATCGGAGTCGTCGAATGCCAGATCCGGCCCGTGGTAGCTGCGATCCGCCGTGGGGCTGACCACGAGATTGGAGACGACGTCGACCGACCTCGCCACCTCACCGGACCCGGGATCGATCTCCTCGAACCGTCCGGTGACGTACTCGCTCGCACCGCGCAAGGGCGCGACCGGGTGGTTCCGCACGCCGATGCGCTCGATCGTCACCCGGATCCGCTTGTCGTAGCCGGCGAGCCCGGCTTTCCCGAGGCCGTCGTGAATCAGCGCGCTCACGAGGTTCTCGACGCCGTACTGCTCGGCCTCGGGGACGAGGCGCTCGTTGGCCCATTCGACTCGGTTCAACACCGAATCGGCGAAGCGCGCGCGATCGCTCGAGCGATCGGAGTCGTCGTACGTCCGATGCCTGCGGAATTCCTCTTCATCTCGCCGTTCGACCTGGTCGATCCGCGACAAGGTGTCGCGCAGGAACGGGGACAGTGCGACCTCGACCTGCGCGTCCGCGGACGCCCCTCGCGGTGTCCACAGCCCGATCACGAGCCCGATGCTCGCCCAGTGCTTCTTCCCGGTCATGACCGACGCCTCCTGAAACGACCCTCCCGCGCACGCAAACGTAACGCGGACGCACGGCACGCGCTCAGCGTACGAGGAATGCGCTTCGGAACGCTGGTTGGTTCTAGCTCCCCACGCGACGGTGCGCTAGCATTGTTGGAAAATCCGAGCACACCATGCCGCCAGCTTCGTCGACTTTCGGTCACTACGGCGCCACCGAGCCGATGCCACGTTCGTGGCTCGCTGCGCTGCTCCCCTCCTCCGCGTTGTGGGGTGCCCTGATCGGGTTGGCGGTGCTGGGCGCGGGCGCCAAGCAAGCGATCGAAAAGGCTCAAGAGATCAAGTTCGTCGAGACGATCGTGAAGAAGGAGGAGCCGCCTCCTCCGCCGCCGCCCAAGCCCGAGCCACCCAAGCCGCCCCCGCCCAAGCCCAAGCCGCCCCCGGCCGCGGCCCCCGTCGTGCCCAAGGACATGAAGGTGCGCATCCTCGATGCGCCACCGCCGCCCAAGGAATTGGTGGCGCCGACGGAAATGCCCGAGGAGAAGCCGCCCGAGGAAGACCCCAACAAGGACAAGGGGATCGCGGTGTACGGCACTCCGGGCGAGGGTGACTCGGCCGGCCTCGAAGGCGGGATGGCCGGCGGTAAGGCGGGCGGCACCGTGGGGGTGATCGACCTCCCCGAAGGCGCCATCCCCCCCAAGCCGAAATCGTCCAACAAGCCTCCCGAGTACCCGCACGAGATGCGGAAGGAAGGCAAGCCCGGGTCCGTCACCCTGCGCGTCGTGGTGACGGCCGATGGAAACGTGACGAACGTCGACGTGGTCGACGGCGAGGAGCCATTCATCTCCGCGGCCATCGAGGCCGTGAAGAAGTGGCGCTACGAGCCGGCCCGCGTGAACGGCGTGCCGATCGCGTGCTACCGAAACCTCAAGATCAAGTTCAAGCTCGACATATAGCCGCCAGGCCCCACTCGCCACGCTCGCTGCCGGCAGGTGGGGTCTCGTCGTACCCGACGAAAGAGGATCCGATGCAAATCAGTCTCATCGAAATCTGGACGCACATGGGTCTTCCCGCACGCATCGTCGCGGGAACGTTGATGATCCTGGGTGTCTTCTCGGTGATGGTGTTCTTCGAGCGCGTGTTCACCCTGCGGCGCTCGCGCGGCGCGTCGCGCTCGTTCTCCATGGACGTCGCCGAGAACATGAACGCCGGCAAGTTCGACGCGGTGATCGAGGCCGCCGACAAGTTCAAGGGCGGCCACCTCGCGCGGATCGTCAAGGCGGGGCTCTCGACCTACAAGAACGCGGTCGCGGCCGAGGAAGTATCCGGGCTCACCCCGCTCGATCAGACCCAGCGCTTCATGGAGCGCTTCATGGAGGAGATCTCCGCGGACCTGCGCCGCGGCATGTGGGTGCTCGCCACGGTGGGCTCGACCGCGCCGTTCGTCGGACTGCTCGGCACCGTGCTCGGGATCATCTCCGCGTTCCAGGGCATCGCGGCGACGGGCTCGGGTGGCTTGGCCTCGGTCTCGGCGGGCATCTCGGAGGCCCTCATCGAGACGGCGTTCGGCCTCTTCGTCGCGATCCCGGCGGTGTTCGCGTTCAACTACCTCTCGACGAAGATCGGGCACGAAGAGCTGTTGCTCAAGAACGCCTCCGGCGAGTTGCTGGACACGGTCGAGGACTGGGCCGAGCGTCAGGCGAAGGCCGCACCCGCTCGCGGCGCCACGGCGCGCGCCTGAGCGCGTCCCGAAGCTGAGCTCGTCCCAGGGAGAGAACGACCGTGGCCCGGATCACCAAAGGCAGCGCGCGCTCGGTCGACGTGCGGCCGGACATGAACGTCACGCCGTTGGTCGACATCGTGCTGGTGCTGCTCATCATCTTCATGGTCGTGGCGCCGCGGCTCGAGCAGGACATCCCCGTGGATCTGCCTGGCATCTTCAATCCCGATCCGGACATGAAGGGGCAGTTCGACCCCATCAAGGTGACCGTCGCCAAGAAGGGCGAGTACTACGTCGAGAAGGACCAGTACGACCTCGACGGCATCGTGAAGTACCTCGTCGACGAGCACGCCTTGGATCCCGAGCGCCGGCTGGTGCTGCGCGCCGACTCCAAGCTGACGTACGGCGACGTGCGCGAGATGTTCTTCCGAGCGCAGCAGATCGGGTTCCCCGGCATGTCGCTGCTGGTCGGCGAGAAGGCCAAGACCACGACGCCCACGGGTGCTGCCGACGCCACGGGTGCCTCACCCGTGGCATCGAGCGAGCCGGCTGGCGCCGCCGCACCGAGCGCAGGGGGCTGAACCGTGGGAATGAACCTCAACGCCGGCGGCCAGGGTGACGTCACGCCGGTGATGAACGTGACGCCGCTGGTCGACATCGTGCTGGTGTTGCTCATCATCTTCATGGTGGTCACGCCGCTGCTCACCAAGAAGTTCTGGATTCACACGCCCAAGCAGGAGAAGAAGGAAGTCGAGGAGGAGCAGCCCAAGGATCCGACGCCGCCGCTGGTGCTGCGTATCGCGGCGGACAAGACCATCACGGTCAATGGCCAGGTGATCGGATACGACGAGCTACCCGAGCGCCTCAAGCGCATGTTCGCGGCCCGCGACGATCACATCCTCTTCTTCGACGCCGAGGACGCAGTCCCGTACGGCTACGCCGTCCAGGTCATGGATCAGGCGCGTGCCGGACATGCGGTGACCATCGCGACGCTGATCCAAGCGCTCAGCGATCAGGCCGTCCCCGCGGGCGAGACGCCGGCGGCGCCCGCACCCGCACCCGCGCCCTGAGCCGAGCGCGCGGTCGGGGCCCCGCGCAGCCGAACAGCGACGGAGACGAGCGCGCGTGATCGAGCTTCGCGATGGCGAGGTCGTCCTCGCCACCTACGCCGACCATCCCGAGCTGTGGGAGGACGATCGTCCGCTCGCAGACGCTCTCGAAGCGCGCGGGGCGGCCTGGCGCGCGATTCCCTGGGACGCGCCGGACGTGGATTGGGGACGTGCCCGCGCGGTCGTGTTGCGCTCGACGTGGGACTACTTCCGCCGGCGCGACGCGTTCCTGGGCTGGGCGGCGCGGGTCGCGGCAGCGACCCGACTCTGGAACCCCATCGAGCTGGTGCGCTGGAACACCCACAAGGGCTACATGCTGGAGCTCGAGGCCAGCGGGGTTCCGGTGACGCCGACGCTGCTGGTGCCACGCGGAACCACCCTCGAGCTCGCCGCAGCGCTGCGCGCCCGCGGCTGGGAGCGAGCGGTGGCGAAGCCTGCTGTCTCGGCCGACTCCTGGGAGACCTTCGCCGTCGATGCCGCGCCGAGTGACGAGCAGCGCGCGCGCTTCGCTCGCCTGGTGGACGAGCGCGACATGCTGTTGCAGCGCTACATCGCCTCGGTCGAAGACGTCGGCGAGCGCTGTCTGGTGTTCATCGACGGCGAGCTCTCACACGCCGTTCGCAAGCGCTCACTCTTCCAGGGTGGTCGCTGGGCGGGCCCGGAGGGCGTGTCCGTGCCGATCGCGCCCGACGAGGCGGCGCTGGCGCACCAGGCGCTCGAAGCCGCGCAGGCCCGTCCCCTGCCCTACGCGCGCGTCGACATGGCGCGTGACGCGAGCGGCAAGCCGGTGCTGATGGAGCTCGAGCTGGTGGAGCCGACGCTCTTCTTCCTCGACGGCCCACCCGATGCCGCGCCGCGCCTCGCGGACGCGATCTTGCGCTGATCGGGCGCCGCGGAAAGCGAAGCCCGTCAAGCGATCTCGGCGGGTCTGCCGAGAAACCCGATCAACTCGCGATGGAACGTCTCGGGCTGCTCGCGGTGCATGAAATGGCCCGCGTTCTCGATCCGTAGCAGCCGGTGCGGCCCAGCGAAGCCGGCGTCCTGGCGCGCGAACATCTCGATCCCCATGCAGCCGTCGTCGACGCCCGCCACGCTGAGCGTCGGCACCGAGATCTTGCCGAACACCGCCCGGCGCGTGTCGCGATCCAGCGACAGGCTCGTCGGCAACGCCCGGTAGTAGCCGAGCGCCGCGCGCAACGCTTCCGGCTGCGCCAGGCACTCCTTCACCGGCGCGATGTCGGTCGGCGCGTAGCGCCAGCCGGGCGACCAATCTCGCCAGAGCCGATCCAGGAACGCAAAGTCGCTTCGCCGCACGCGTCGCTCGGGAAGCCCCCGGAGCTGAAAAAAGCCGATGTACCAGGAGCGCCGCGCCTGCGCGACATTCACCCGCTGGGTGCGCAAGTGGGGAACCGCGAGCACGCAGAGCCGCGCCACGCGCGCGGGCGCGAGGCTCGCCGCGGCATACGCGGACATCGCGCCCCAGTCGTGCCCGACCAAGGCGAAGCGCTCGGCGCCGAGCGCGCTCGCCAGCCCGAGCACGTCCCTGCCCAACGTCGCGATCCGATAATCGCCCGTCGACGGTGCGGCCGTGGGCGAATAGCCGCGCAGGAAGGGCGCGACCGCTCGAAAGCCACGCTCGGCCAGCACCGCGAGCGTGGGCAGGAACGTGTGCGCGGTGTCGGGAAAGCCGTGGACGCAGAGCACCAGCGGCCCCGCTCCTGCTTCGAAATACGCGTGGCGAACACCCTGCGCCTCGACGAAACGGATCCGGGCATCGCTCATGGCTCGCCTCGTGCCGCGGCGGCGCCGAGCGGGACGTCGCGGTCGATCGCAGGTGGGGCGCCGTCGAGGCTCACGATCGGCCATCCGCGCTTGCGCGCCTCCCGTGCCAGCCGCGGATCGGGCGCCACCACGCGTGGATGACCGACGAGCTCGAGCAGGCTGAGGTCGGTCACCGAGTCGGTGTAGAAGTAGCTGGCCGCGAGATCGATGCGCTCGCGTTCGGCGAAGCGGCGCGCGTGCGAGAGCTTGCCGGGCCCGTAGCAGAGCGGATGGACGAACGCGCCGGTGAAGCAACCGCGCTCGTCCAGCACCAGCCGATTGACCAGCCGGTGCTCGACCCCTAGCTCGTCGCCCAGCGGATTGCCGAGATAACAGGTCGAGCTCGAGAGCAACACCGTCACGTGGCCGGCGCGCGCGTGCGCCTCGAGGTGCGCGGTCACACCCGAACGGATCTTGCCGCGCACGTCGCGCTGGTACCAACGCGCGCAATGCTCCACCAGCCAGCTCTCCGGCTTGCCGACCAACCCCGAGGTCGAGCGCTCGAGGACGTCGCCGGGCTTCAACAGCCCGAGCCGATACAGGCTCAAGTACCAAGCCGCGAAGGCCATGTCCCGCGGCCGCGCGACTCCGATCTCCCACATGTAGCGCGCGAAGCTGGCGGCGGAGTTCACCGAGAGGATCGTCCCGTCGATGTCGAAGAACGCCGCGGCGCGAAACGACGTGGTGGCCATCGCGGTCGCCCCGTCGCTCAGTGCGCCGAGCGATCGACGTCCGGGCTGGCAGCCGCGCGCGCCTCGCTCCGCTCGGGAGGCACCGCGAGCTCCTCGGCGGTGCGGCTCTCGCGGCGCTCCTCGGCGAGTGCTGCCGCCGGTTGTCGCAAGCGCGACTGTCCCACACCGAGGAGCTTGCGCGCGGGATCCCACGCGAGGATGACCATCGCGTACGACGCGACCGACGCGACCGCGCCGACCACCAGTCCACCCAGCGAGAGCTCCGCGACCTCGTGCAGGAACTTCCGGAACGCCGCCGGGTAGCCGGTTCCGAGCTGCACCTCGGGCAGCCAGTCGAGCGCCTGTCCGACCAGGTACACCGCGGGCAATAGCACGGGGGCCGTGAACGGATTCATGAACCACGCACCGACGAGCGCCGCAGGCAGATTGAGCCGCAGCAGATACGCGGCCAGCGCCGCCATCACCATGTGCAGACCGATGAGCGGCGTGAAGCTCACCAGCACGCCGATCGCGAGCCCACCCGCCACGCCGGAACGGCTCGCGTGCCAGATGCGCGGATCGAAGAGCCGCTCCCCGAACCAGCGATGTGCCCAGGTATCCCGCAGGTGACGCTTGCGCGGGATGCGGCGCAGCATGCGTAGCTGCGCGGCGCGAATCCGCCGCCGGAGCAGGATGCGCGTTCGCTCGCGATCGTCGCTCGCGGCGGCCAGCCGCGATCTGCGGTGCTCGGGCGTGCTCATCGGATCACGTCGGCGGAGCAGCGGCCCGCGGCCTCGCGGCGCCTCGCGCTCAGCCGCCCCACTTCGCCGCGGGACGAAGAATCGCCGTCCAGGGACGCGCGGCGCGATCACGGGCCGCGAGCATTCGAACACCGCTCTCGGGAAACCAGCGCGCGTGCCCCTCTTCGGCGGGAATCGTCCGCTCGACGATGGCCCGCAGCGATGGGTCGTGAATGCGGCTGGCGAGCGTACGCAGGTGCCGGGCCGCCGCGCGTTCGCCTTCCGAGAAGAGCCGTAGCTGCTCTTCGAGGCTTCGCACCGCGAGCAGACGCGAGGCGACCGGCGCCACCACGGCCGCGACACCCTCGAGCCGGGGCGGCGCGAGCTCGCGCTCGAGCAGCCAGTCCAGATACCAGTCCGCGTGGCGATGCTCGTCGCCACCGAAGCCCGCGAGCGCGTGGCGTACGTCCTCGTTGGCGGTCGCCACCGCCAGCTGGGCGTAGAGCTCCCCGCCGAGCTGCTCGGCGAAGTAGAACGTGCGCGCGGCGCGAACCGTGGCCGTGTCGGGTGATGGTGAGCGTGTCACGACCGGTCTCGACCTCCGCGCGAGCCTAGCTCACCCCCCCATCGAACACCACCAACCCAGCCCCGCGAAGCTCACCCGCCCGCGCGCGGGATGGCAGCGCTGGCGCGTTCCAGCAGTCGTTGCCCCTCGGGGCCGAGCGCGATCCGTGCCGCCAGCGCTCGGCCTTCGGCGCTCATCTTCGCGAGGGTGCGCCGCAACACGTCGATCATCTTCTCCTCGGGCAGCTTGGCGACGAGCTCCCCGAGCTGCAGCTCGAGCGTGACGAGGCTGACCGCATCCTGGAGCGCTTGAGCCTCGGCGTCGGTCTCGCGACCTTCCTTGCGGATCAGCTTCTCGACCCGCGCCATCGCGCCGGCGTCGGCGCCGAGACTCGCGAGGACGTCCCGCGCCACCGCGACGTGGAGATCGGTGAGCTTTCTGCGCCACGCGTGATATCCGGCGCGGCCCGCCGGAAACGCGTCGCGCGGCACCTCCCAGCGACGCACGTGCTGCGCTCGGCAAGCGAACGCGAGCGCTGGGCTCGGTCGCTCGACCAGCAGCGACGTCCAGTGCTCGACGCGATCCGCGTACACCAGCTCGAAGGCGCGCTCGGCGCCCGCGCCGTCGTCCACGCGGCGGGGGTCTTGCGCGTTCGCCGCGTCCACCGCCGCTCGGGCGTGACGCCACCACTCGTCACTCATGATTGAATGCCCCTTGGTCTCCGGCCGATGCTGGGGCGCGGCGTGAGCGCGCCCCACGTCGCCAGCCTGCCGAATGCCGCAAGCCGACGCCAACCCATCGCGCGATCGGAACGCAGTCACGCCACGCTTCCGTGTGGTGCGCTGGGTGTTCGCGTTCAGCGCCGGCACCATCGCGCTGGTGGGTTACCTCGCCACCAGCCGCTGGAACCTGGCGCGCTTCGACGCGGGCCTCGCGCCGATCACGCTCTTCACGAGCCTCGATCATCACATCCCATTCGTGCCCCTCGCGTTCTGGGCCTACGTGCTCTACTACCTGCTGGCGATCTCGCCGACGTTTCTCGCGTGCAACTGGCGCGAGCTGCTCACCATGGCGGTCGCGTACGGCACCGCGTCGGTGATCGCGTGGCTCACGTGGGTGGTGCTGCCGGTGCGCATGATGGTGCCGCCGCTTCACTGCGCCGGGCTCACGTGCCGCTTGCTGGTGGCGTTCCAGGAGGGCGACGGCGGCGTGAACGTGTTCCCGAGCCTGCACGTCGCACACACGGTGCTCGCCGCCGCGTTCCACGTGCACCATCGCAGCCGGGTGGCGCCGTTGGTGCTGGTGGGCACGATGCTGGTGGTCGCCTCCACCGTGCTGATCCGACAGCACTACCTGGTGGACCTCCCCGCCGGTGCGCTGACCGCGGCGATCGGCTGGTGGATGGCGCGGCTGACGATGGGGCTGGGCATTCCGGCACGCGAGCGGGCATGAGCGTTCGGACACTCATCCTCGGTTGTGGCGACGTCGGCACGCGGCTCGGGCTCGCCCTCGCCGAGCGCGGCCACGAGGTGTGGGGATTGCGGCGCGACGCCGCGCGTATACCGGGCCCGATCCACGCGCTGGGTGGCGACCTCGCTCGGCCCGAAACGCTGCCGCGCTGGCCCGCAGGTCTCGATCTCGTGTTCTACACCGCTGCCGCGGACGACCCCTCGGAGGCGGCCTACACGGCCGCGTACGTCGACGGCCTGCGCAACGCGCTCGCATCGATCACGGACCAGGGTTGCGCGCCGCGCCGGCTCTTCTACACCTCCAGCACCGCCGTCTATGCGCAGCACGAGGGCGAGTGGGTGGACGAGCGCTCGCCGACCGTGCCCGAGCACCACGGCGGACGCATCCTGCTCGCCGGCGAGCGGCTCGCCGCGGCGAGCGTCGCCGCCACCACGGTGGTACGCCTCGCCGGCATCTACGGACCTGGCCGCACGCGCTTGATCGACGGCATTCGCGCTGGCGAGCTCCATTGCGGAGGGGCGATCGCCGAGATCACCAATCGCATTCACAGCGTGGATTGCGCGGGCTTCCTCGCTCACCTCGCGACACTCGACGAACCGGCGCCGCTCTACCTCGGCGTCGACGACGAGCCCGCCGATCGCTGCAGCGTGTTCCACTGGCTGGCCGAGCGACTCGGAGCGCCCGACCCCCATCGCCCCTCGCCGGCGAGCGCGAGCTCGCGCAGGGCTGGCAACAAGCGCTGCAGCAACGCGCTGCTGCGCGCCACCGGCTATCGACTGCGCTATCCGACGTTTCGAGAAGGCTACGCGGCCCTGCTCGCCGAGCGCGCCTGAGCCAGCGGGGGGCTGCCCCCAGTCCGCCGCGCGCTGGTGGAGCCACGGCGAAGGGTGGTACTAAGTCGGGTCGCGATGCCACTCGGCCGCAACCCACGCACGTGAGCCGCTTCCTCGTCGATCTCGCCTGGGTGGCCTCGGGCATCGTCGCCTACGAGGTGCTGCGGTCGTTCGTGCTGCGCTCGGCGGCGCGCCGCATCGAGCGATCGGTCCGCGAGTTCATCCGCGAGGCCCACCTCTCGCGCGAGGCCTATCGCTTCGCGTCGAAGGTCGTGGTCATCGACGAGATGATGAACGACCCGGTGCTGAACGAGGAGATCCTGCGCAAGGCCTCGCGCGACGGCATCCGCATCGAGCAAGCGCGGGCGCTCGCCGAGCGCTACCTCGAGGAGATCGTTCCCTCGTTCAACCTGCTCTCGTATTACCAAGTCGGCTATCGGGTCGCGCGCGCCATCGTGAACGGGCTCTACGAGGTCGTCGTCGATCGCACGAACCTCGAGGCCGTGCAGCGGCTGCCGCGGCGCTCGGTCGTGATCTTCGTCGCCAACCACCGCAGCAACGTCGACTACGTGCTCATGGCGTACCTGCTCGCCCGCCACATCACGCTCAGCTACGCGGTGGGCGAGTGGGCGCGCGTCTGGCCGCTCGAGCACCTCTTCAAGAGCTTCGGTTCGTACTTCGTGCGGCGCGGCTTTCGCGACGACTTCTACCACACGGTCCTCAAGCGCTACGTGCAGCACATCAGCGCGCGCGGCATCACCCAGGGCATCTTCCTCGAGGGCGGCCTGAGCCGAGATGGCCAGCTGCGCGAGCCGAAGGTGGGCTTGCTCGACTACCTGGTGCAGCTCAAGGCCGATCCCGAGTTCCAGAGCGATCTGGTGTTCGTGCCGGTCGGCATCAACTTCGACTGGGTGCTCGAGGACGAGCACCTGCTGGCCGAGCACGCGGGCCGCGTCACCAAGCCCACGCTCGCCGACAAGGCCGCGTCGCTGACGCGGCTGCTCGTCCTGGGGCCGCCGACGCTGATCGCCAACGCGTGGCGGCTCGCCACCGGCCGCATCAAGCGGCACGGCTACGCAAGCGTTCGCATCGGGGCGCCGGTCTCGTTCGACGAATACGCGCTACGCACGGCGAGCGATCCCGAAGCGGGCTCGTCGCTCGCGGGCGGCACCCGCGCGAGTCGAGTCGCCGCCGTGAAGGACTTCGCCGATCACCTCATGCACGCGATCGCCCGCGCGATCCCCGTCACGCCGATCCCCCTCGCGTGCGCCGCGTTGCAGCGCCTCGGGCCCGGGCCGGTGACGCACGACGCGCTCCGCGCCGAGATCGCGCGACTGCGCAAGAGCGCGGAGGCGCGCGGCGCGGCGGTGGTCATGGGTCACGAGTTCGAGGCCGAGCGAGGCGCTCGCGAGCGCCTCGGCGACGAGCGCGCCGACCGGCGCGGCGGCTTGGTCGAGTTCGAGGAGGCCTACCTGGACGCGGGCGAAGCGCGCGTGCTCCTCGATTGCGCGCTCGAGGTGCTGGTGCGCCGCCGCGTCGTGCGCATCCGCGCCGGCGCCATCGAGATCCGACCCGACAAGCAAGACGTCGTGCGCTACTACGCGAACTCGATCCGCCGCCATCTGGAGCCAGACGGTTCCGCCACGGAGTCCGTGAATGCCTAATCTCGAGCTTCGCCCCAAGACCAACGTCTCGACGTTCCGGCGCATCGCGCTCGGCACGTGGCGGACCGTCGGCGATCCGAGCGTCTACGGCACCCTGACGCTGCGGGTCGACGAGGCGCTGCGCTACATCGAGGCGTTCCGCACGGCCACCGGCAAGCGCGTCACCCTCACGCACCTCATGTGCAAGGCGATGGGCGGCGTCTACCAGCGGATGCCCGACGCGAACGCCATCCTGCGGTTCGGTCGCATCTACCTGCGCGAACGGATCGGTGTCTTCTTCCAGGCCGTGATCGAGGATCCGCGCACGGGCGAATACGACCTGAGCGGTCTCACGATCCTCGATCCCGAGAAGAAATCGCTGACCGAGATCGTCGCCGAGTTCGAGGAACGGGTCGAGAAGGTGCGCACCGGCAAGGACCGCGAGCTCGAGCAATCGCGCTCGATCTTCAAGCGGCTGCCGTTCTGGCTGTTGCGGCCCGTGCTCGACCTGATGGGCTTCCTGACGCTCGAGCTCAACCTGGACCTCCGGCGCTTCGGCATACCCAGAGACCCCTTCGGCTCGCTGATGATCACCAACATCGGCTCACTCGGCATCGACGAAGCGTACGTGCCGCTCGTGCCCTACAGCCGCGTGCCGCTCTTGATCGCGATGGGCGCCGTGCAGGAAGTGCCGATCATCCACGAGGGCACGATCAGCGTGGGCAAGGTGATGCACCTCAACGTCACCTTCGACCATCGCGTGATCGACGGCGCCCACGCCGCGATCATGTCGAAGACCCTCAAGGACTGGTTCGAGCACCCCTTCGAGCGCTTCGACCCGATCCCCACGCCAGGCTGACGAGCCCGCGCCCCGGGGGCGCGAAGACGGCGCGCTCCGACGGCGGAAGTGCTTCGGCGCGCGGTCAGCCCTTGAGGTGCGGCAACAGGCGCTTGAACTCGGGCGTCCCCGCCTTGCCGAGCAGCTCGTAGATCACCATCTCCACCGGAGCGATCTGGCATCCGACGTCGCGCATCCGCTCCAAGCCGAACGCGTGATTGGCGGCGGTGCGCGAGCCGACGGCATCGGCCACCACGGTCACGTCGTAACCCGCGTTCCGGCACGCGAGCGCCGTCTGATACACGCAGATGTGCGCCTCGACGCCGGTGAGGACGAGTCGTTTCCGCCCGAGCTCCGTGAGCGCGCGCGCGGCCCCCTCGTTGGCGAGGCACGAGAACTCGGTCTTGTCGAAGGTCGGCTGCGACTCTCCGACGAGCTCGGCCACGCTCGGCACGATCGGGCCGATGCCTGCCTTGTACTGCGTGGTGACGAGCTTGGGGATCGCCTGGATCTCCGCCAGCCGAAGCAAGAGCGAGGCATTGCGAATGACGTCGTCGCGGTTCGCGATCGCGGCCATCAGCCGCTCCTGAATGTCGATCACCACGAGCGCGACGGTGTCGGCGGCCAGTGCTCGATACATGCGCTGCGTCTCCTTGGCGGCTCGCGCCGCGAGTGGGCCGCGCGCATTCTGGACCGCCGCGAGCGCTCACGGCTAGGCGTGTGGCGGGTTGCGCGGCGCGCCGCGCCAGCACCTCGCTCCACGTGCTCTCGGAGGTCTCGACCGACCGCGCCGCCGAGGCGCTCGGCAGCCTGCTAGCCTGCCGCGGTCGCATGTGCCCGCTGACCGACGCGCGCCCCACCGCATCCGACGCGACTCGCGCGCCCGCGATCCACCCGGTCGAGCTCGCGGCGATCGCGCTGCTCACGCTGGTCGCCGCGTGGATGCGCCTGCGCCAGCTCGGCGCGCTCTCGCTCTCGGGCGACGAAGGCTTCACGTTTCTCGCCGTCCGCGGCGTGCTGCACGACGGGATCCCGCGCCTGCCGTCGGGGGCGGTCTACTGGAAGAGCCTGCTCTACACGTATCTCGCCAGCGGCGCGGTGAGCGTGGTGGGACTCGACAGCGCCCACCTGGAAGCGGCGCTGCGGCTGCCGGCAGCCCTCGCGTCCACGGCGCTCGTCCCGACGCTGTGGTGGGCGGCGCGGCGCATGTTCACCCCAGCCGCCGGCGTGGCCGCGGCGGTCGTGATCGCGCTCCACGTCTGGCAAGTCGAGATGAGCCGTTACGCCCGCTACTACCCGCTTCTCGAGTTGACGCTGGTGGCGTTCGTGGAGCGCTGCCATGCGGTCCACGTGCGACGCGCTGCGGGCGCACGCTTCGGGTTGGTGCTCTGCTTCCTGGCCTCGCTCGCGACCCACACCATCGCGCTGACGTTCCTGTTGCTCTACGTTCCGATCCTCGTGTTCGAGCGGCGGCGCGTGGCGCGCGACCGGGCGCTCTGGCTCGAGCTCGGCAGCCTGGCGCTCGTCGCCATCGGTTGGCTCGCCTTCGAGTCGCGCTGGGAGGTGGGCTTCGTGCGACGGCCCGACGGCGGCGCGTTTGGCGCGGTCGCCGCGCTCACGAACGGGCTCGGGCGCTGGTCGAGCCAGTTCTTCCGCTGGCTGCCGGTGCTGGTGCCGAGGATGGCTGGCGTGGTGCTCGCCGGCGGCGCGCTGTGGGCGTTGCTGGCGCTGTCGCCGCGCACGCGCGGAACGGCCGGCCATGGCGGCCGATTCGCCGCGGCGCTCGGCGCGACCGTGGCGGCGACGATCGCGCTCCTCGGGTTCGGCGAAGCGCACGCCGTTCCGCGCTATCTCTTCTTCCTGCTGCCGTTCGGCGCGGCGCTGGCGGGGCGACGAGCGGGGGGCGGGCGCGCTCGCGGGCCAGTGGACGCGGGCGCGCGCGGCGCGGAGCTGGGAGCCTGGCTCGGCGCCGCGCTGGGGACCGTGGTCACGCTCACCGATGCTCGCGTCGGCGAGTCGTGGCGAGTCGCGGCGCGCACGCACTCCGATCGTGTGGAGGACGGGCGCTATCGACCGAGCATCGAGGTGCTCTTCACGTGGGATACCGCGGGCACCGGCCGATACGTCGCGCACCACCTCGCCCCCGGCGATCGGGTCCTCGGCACCCATCCGGTCTTCGCGTACGCGTACGCGGGGCGTCTCGACGGGTGGATGTGGTGGGGAACGCGCCAGCTATGGGATGCGTTTCACGAAGCACCCGATGGCCGCGTCGTCGACAACTACGTCGGCGCTCCGCTGGTGCGACGGCTCACCGATCTGACCGGGCTACTCGACTCGCCCGGGCGACTCTGGATCGTCACGACCCCATCGATCCGGGAGCCGACCCACGTGGATCCGGCGATCGCGCGATTCCTCGCTCAGCATCCCGAGAACCGAGTCTTCGCGGGTCGCGACGGCGTCAGCGAGGTGTACCGATTCGACAGCCGTGCCGGCGCGGCACCGCGCCGCGTCGCGTCCTTCGAGATCGAGGCGCTGCCGGGTGAGACGGGGCACGCGGAGGATGGCGCCGGCGCGAGCGGCGGATCCGTGCGCGCGGCGCGGGCGGGCACCGACGCGGAGGGAGAGCTGGCATCGACGCGCCTGACGCTGGTCGAGGCTGGCCGGTATGCCGTGACCGCATCGTTCCTCGGCGGCGACCCTGGAGCGGGAGTCCTCGTTCAGGCGCTTCGCTCCCGTGGCCAGGTGGTGCTCGCCGAACGCTTCGTCCGGCTTCCCGCTCACGAAGCGCTGTCCCTTTCGCTCGCCTTCGACCTCTCGGCACCGGACGCCATCGCGCTCAGGCTGGTCTGGGACGGCGTCGGCGCGGTGATCGCCGACCAGCTCTCGGTCGTTCGCGACCCACCGAGCACCGCGGTCGCCAACCTCGGCCACGCGCTCACCGTGGCCTGCCTGGGCGACAGCATCACCGCCACCAGTGGCTATCCCGCGGTGCTCGAGACGCTGCTTCGCGCGCGACTGCCCGGACCGGTGCGAGTGCGCGACCTGGGCCGCCCCGGCGACAACGCTCGGCAATTCCTGGAGGCGATGTCGCGAGACGACGTCCTCTCGGACGCCGATCCCGACGTCGCGCTCATCCAGCTCGGCACCAACGACGCGCGGGTCGACTCCGATCACGAGACCCGTGACGAGTTTCGCGCCAACCTGGTCGCCATCGTCGAGCGCGCGAAGCGCTTCGAAAACCTGCGCGGCGTCCACCCGCGGGTGGCGCTCGCCACGTTGCCGCCGCTCCGCACGGCGCGACCGCCGTTCGGGCCGGGCTCGGCGGCGCGCATCGACGCGGAGCTCAACCCCACGATCCGCGAGGTGGCGCGAGACGAAGCCGTCGAGCTGATCGAAGCCAGCGCGCTCTACGCCGACGCGAATGCCCTCTCCGACGGCATCCATCCCACCCTCGCGACCGCGGAGCGCCTCGCCGCGGCGTGGGGGGAGCTGGTCGCCGGCGATCGCACCGGGCGCGAAGTCACTGACTGACGTCGAGCATCCGCACGGTGCGCTCGATGCGGTCCCGGAGCGCTCCGTCCGATTCGGCGCGCCACGGATCGGCCGCACCCAGGATCGCGAGCACCGCGCTCGCGAGCTCGGCGGAAGAGGTCTTCGTCATCGAGATGCGAGCGTCTTGCGCCTTGAGAAAGCTTTCCTTCGTGCGGTACGGGGTGTTCGAGCCTTTGCCCCACGCGACACCTTCGAGCGTTCGCGCCTGACCGATGTTGTCCATCGCCGTGTCGCGCAAGCGCAGCGCCATCCGCCCTGCCCGCAAGCCCTGCAACGACGCCGGCTCGGCGGCGAGCCCGCCGACCTTCTTCTCCGCGTCGGCGAGCTTCGCCTCCAGGGTGGCGGCATCCCCGGCGCGCAACGCCTCCGCGGCTTCGCGGGCGGGCGTCACGTAGGCGGTGTAACGCGGATCGACCGCCGGGTGGGCGGGCTCGACGGTGCTGGTGGGCGGACGCTTCGACGGGACGTGGATCAGCTTGGGCTCCACCCGCGGCTGCGCCTTCTGGCGATCGAGCCAATCCTCGTAGGCGAAGTACCCGAAAACGGCGCCGATCGACAGCGCGAAGACCACCAAGACCCACAGGAACGAGGCGGGCTTCTTCGCGCGCCGCGACCCGTTCGCGCGCGCGGGATCGGGACGCCGAACGGCCTCCGGCGCGGTGCGCGCCGCCGCCGGCTCGGCGACGGGAACCTTCGAATAGACCGTGTCCTCGTCCTTGGAGGACTTGGGCTTCTCGACCGCGGCCACGGATCCGGTGCGCGGGGCCTTCTCGAGCGCGGACTGCACGCGCGCCAGCAAAGCGTCGTTCACCTCCGGGAACGCGAGCAACATGCCGCGCCGAAGGGTGGTCGAGCCCTTGCCGGGGTTCGAGTACACCACCTCGACACGCACCCGCGTCCGGACCTCCTCGTCCTGAAGCGGCGGCAGCTCGAGCTCGGCGTGAGCACCGAGGCTGAGCATCGATTCGGCATCGACGAACAGCTTCTTGTTCTCGATGCTGATCGGCCGGATGATCCGCGGCTCGCCCTTGTCCGTCCAGAGGACGAGCTTGCCGTCGCCAGCGCGTCCGCTTTTCGGATTCTGGACCCCCGGTTCGAGGTCGGGGGTTCCGGGGGGCCGGGTCATGCGTGCGAACAGGGAGGAGCGGAGCGAATCGCCGAAAACTATATCATGGGGTCCGCGCACGCCGCATGCGACCCCACGGCGGCGGCACGCGCGCAACCCACCCGCGGCAACGGGACGGTGGCCGCACGCCACCGCTTCGCGCCCGGCGCTCGGGTGCCGCTTGAGCGGGCGACCGCGCACCATTACCTTCCGACCGCTTCCCATCCGCATCATGGATCCCATCGAGCTCGCGACACTCGTCGACCAGGACCGCGACGCCGCCCGCCACGCGCTGGATGGGCTGAGCGTCGAGGCGGCGGCACAGCTCCTGAGCCGGATGCCGTCGCGCGACGCGTGGCGGCTGATCTTCCTCGCCCGCGACCCTCAGGCGCTGGTTCGCGCGCTGCCCAAGACCACGTTCTTCACCCTGTTCCACGAGATCGGTGCCGCCGACGCCGGCGAGCTGCTGCCGCTCGCCAGCCACCAGCAGGTGGAGTTCTGCCTGGATCTCGAGTGTTGGCAGCGCGGGGAGCTGGCCACGGAGCGGGTGGACGAGTGGCTCCGCCGCCTCGCCGAGGCGGGTGAGCGAACTCTCTTTCGGCACCTCGCGAAGCTCGACCTGGAGCTCTTGGTGGCCATGTTCGCGGGCCGGATCCGGGTGGCCAAGCGCAACGAGGACGTCGATCCGCTGGAAATGGACGATCCCGAGGTCACGACCCTCGACGACCTCTACTACCTCGCCGTCGACGACGCGGAACGAGCGAGCGCACAGGAGCTCATCGAGGTGCTGCGCGTGCTGCGCAATCGCTCTCCCGAGCTCACCGTCGAGCTCATGGAGGAGCTGCGGCGGGAGCTGCCATCGGAGGCGACCGAGGACGCGCGACGCTTGCGCGACGGGCGGTTGTGGGACGAGGGGCTGCCGGACTTCGACAGTGCGCTGGAAGTGCTGGCGCGGCTGGATGCGAGCGATCTCGACGACCCGCGCTACCGCAAGCTCGCCAGCGGCTCGCCGGACGCCGAGGCGACCGGCGCGGAGCTGGTGCCGGTGGTCAACGCCGACGCGAGCTTCCTCGTCGCCGCGCTCGCGCGCCTGGCGCCGGCGGATCGGGGCCGCGTGGAGCACGAGATCGCCCATCTGACCAACACGGTGCTGGTCGCCACGGTCGGTGACTTCGCGGACCTGGCGGAGGTGCACCGACAGGCGACCTACGCGGTCGATTGCCTGGGAATCGGCCTCGAGCACGCGAGTCACGGGCAAAGCGCGGACGCCGCCGAGCGACTGCGCACCGTTCGGCTGGACGCGCTCTTCCGGGTGGGCCGGACGCTCATCCAGGGTCTGGTGACGCGCGCACATCGGCTGGCGGACGCGGCGTCGCGCGCCGGCTTCGGCGGACGCGCCACCATTCTCGGACACGTGGTGGCGCAAGCGATCGACTCGTTGCGGGCTGCGACGCCCACGTATCCGCGCGCGCTCGACGCCGACGGCGAGATCGGAACGCGGTGGATCGAGAGCGTCGCCGATCTGGGCCGGATGGACGCCGTGCTGGCGCGCGGCGAGGCGGCCGCGGTCTTCCTCTTGGATCGTCTCTACCCCGCCGCGACGAGCTGGGAAGCCGTGGACTTCAGCGATTGCACGGTGGAGCGCCTGGGCGAGCTCTCGGCGCATCAGGCGCTGGCGACGGTCGCTGCGAACCTGCTGCTGGGAGGCGACGGAGCGTTCGCGCCGATTCCGGTCGAATCGCTCGAGGAGCTGCGCGGCCGGCTGGCGGCGATTCCCGTGGATGCCACGAACGGCCCGGCGCGTGTTCCCGAGCTCGAGCGCTGGCTCGAGCCGCTGCTCGCCGATCTGCCGCTCGCGGTGACGGGCGTGATGCGGCGCCTGGTCGACGAATCCGCCAGCGCCTTGCTCAGCCAGCTCGGGCAGCTCGGCGAGAACGAGCCGATCGAGCCGCTGGCGATCCCGACCCTGGCGATTCGGGCCCCCGGCATCGTGCGCGCCGCCCGCGAAGAGATTCCGTAGCGGCGCGGGCCCGGTCGACGCGGGCGAACGCGCTCCACGGACCCCCGGCCCGTCGCCCGGCGGCACTGTCTCAGTTTGAGGTAACGAGCCGATTGGCGACACCCGGACGCTGTGCTAGGTTCGCGCGCGCTCGGGACCGAAGGCAGCGATCTCACCCGGGCGAGACGAATCCGATCGCCGCAAGCGCCCGCCCGCGACGACCCGCCGATCTCCTCGGCAGTCGCCGGCACCTCGTACGACGAGCGCCCAGCGGCGAACCACAATCGAGCCCATCGGTACCGCGCGCGCGGCGCTCGTCGCCGCGGCGGCGTTACTGCGCGCCTCGACGAGACGAACGGGGGTCAGCGTGGCGGGAGAGCGAGTCATGAAGGGCGGCCCACAGAATCTGAATCGCAATCGCCCCGGACGCATGGGGCGACGGCGACAGCGCGGCAGTGGGGGCGGTGGTGGCGGAGGCGGAGGCTTTCGCGTGCCTGCCGGTGCGCCGCAGCTCGATCCCGAGGCGGACGCGGCGCTGATCGCCGAGGCGGGCGCCAACGGCGACTCGCTCACGGACGTGAACGAGCTGCAGAAGATGACCATCCAGGACCTGAACCGTCTCGCCCGCGAGCTCGGTCTCAAGGGCACGGGCCGCATGCGCAAGCCCGAGCTCATCTTCGAGGTCCTCAAGATCAAGAGCGCCGGACAGCGCGCGTTCGTGAGCCAGGGCGTGCTCGAAGTGGTCTCCGACGGCTACGGATTCCTGCGCTCGCCGTTCTTCAGCTACCTGCCCTGCCCCGAGGACGTGTACGTCTCGCCGCAGCAGATCAAGCGCTTCAACCTGAAGACGGGCGACACGGTGCACGGCCACGTGCGGGCGCCGACGGACAAGGAAAAGTTCTTCGCCTTGATCCAGATCAGCACCATCAACGGCCAGCCGCCCGAGCGCGCACGCGAGCGCGTCTTCTTCGACAACCTGACGCCGCTGCATCCGAATCGGCGCTTCGTGCTCGAGACGACGCCGGACGGCGTCGAGACGCGCATCATGGACATGCTGGTGCCACTCGGCATGGGCCAGCGCGGTCTGATCGTCGCACCGCCGCGCACCGGCAAGACGGTGCTGCTGCAGAAGATCGCCAACGCCATCGCCACCAATCACCCGGAGGCCGTGCTCATCGTGCTGCTGATCGACGAGCGGCCCGAGGAAGTGACGGAGATGGAGCGCTCGGTGAAGGGCGAGGTGGTCGCGTCGACGTTCGACGAGCCACCCGAGCGGCACACGGTGGTCTCGGAGATGGTGCTCGAGAAGGCGAAGCGCCTCGTCGAGCACCGCTACGACGTCGTGATCCTGCTCGATTCGATCACGCGTCTGGCGCGCGCCTACAACACGGTGCAGCCGCCAAGCGGGAAGATCCTCTCGGGCGGCGTCGACTCGAACGCGCTTCAGAAGCCCAAGCGCTTCTTCGGGGCGGCGCGCAACATCGAGGAGGGCGGCAGCCTCACGATCATCGCGACGGCGCTCGTGGAAACCGGCAGCCGCATGGACGAGGTGATCTTCGAGGAGTTCAAGGGCACCGGCAACATGGAGCTCTCCCTGGACCGCCGACTCGTCGATCGGCGCGTCTTCCCCGCGCTCAACATCGAGCGCTCGGGAACGCGCAAGGAGGAGCTGCTGCTCGCCCCCGAGGAGCTCGAGGCGATCTACAAGCTGCGCAAGGTGCTCACGAACATGGGCCCGGTCGAGGCGATGGACAAGCTCATCGAGAAGCTCAACGACACCGGCACCAACCGCACCTTCTTGATGGAGATCGAGAAGATCCTCAAGGGGTGAGATCGGCGCGGATCTGCTTGAGCAACGCGATGTTGTCGCCGTGACCGGTCTTCTGGGCGGTGACCTTGCCGAGCATCGGGCGTCCGAGGAGATAGAGATCGCCGATCACGTCGAGCACCTTGTGCCGCGCCAGCTCGTCGGGAAAGCGCAGCGTGGTGTTCACGATCTTCTCGTCGTCGATCAAGATGAAGTTGTCGATGCGGCCGCCGCCGGCGAGGCCCATCTCGGCCAGCATCCGCACGTCCTTGACGAAACCGAAGGTGCGCGCGGGCGCGATGCTGTCGCGGAACGACTCGCAGCCCCGGTGCACGAACGTGAAGTCTTGCCTGCCGACCGGCGGCGGGTACTCGAGGACGTAACGGACGGAGAACTCGTCCGAAGGCTCGATCGAGATGTACTCGCCGCTCGGCGATTCGTCGCCGACGACGTACTTCCGCGTCACGCGAATCGGCTCGATTCGCGCGTCCTGCTCCTCGATCCCGGCGTCCTCGATGATGCGGCAGAAATCGACCGCGGAGCCGTCCATGATCGGGACCTCGCCATCCATCTTCACCAGCAGGTTGGTGATGCCGTAGCTGTGCAACGCCGCGAGGAAGTGCTCGACCGTGCGGGCCTCGACGCCGTCGTTGCCGAGCGTGGTCGCGTAGCCGCTGGCGCGGACGTGGTCGAGATGCGCCGGGAACGCCTTCCCGGTGGCGATGCTGCCGAACAGGATCCCGCTACCCGGGGGCAGTGGCGTGAGGATCAAACCGCCCTTGATCCCGGAGTGCAGACCCTGGCCGCACACCACCATGCTGCGCCGAAGCGTTCGCTGCCGCTGGCCATGCGGGTCGGGCGGCCCAGGCAACACGGAAGGTCCCAGCGCCTCGCCCACCTGGGCCGCCAGGTTGGTGCGAAACACCGGCGCCGGCGTGTTGCCGGCTTCCATGATCCGGCTGCGCAGCTCGCGGTTCTCGCGCACCAGACGGCGATGCTCGAGAGCGCGAGCGAGCGTGAGCAGAAGCTGCTCGCGGCTCAGCGGCTTCTCGATGAAATCGAATGCACCGAGCTTCACCGCCTGGACCGCGGTGTGCACGTTCGCATGCCCCGAGATCATGATGATCTCGATGTCGGGGCTCGCCTTCTTGATGTCGCGCAACAGCTGGATGCCGTCGAGACCGGGCAGCCAGATGTCGAGCAGCACGGCATCGGGCTTGAACTGGCGAATCGCGGGAAGCGCCTGATTGCCGTCGCCGACCGAGGAGGTCCGATAGCCCTCGTCCTCGAGAACTCCGCGGACGGTCCGCTGGATGGCGTCCTCGTCGTCGACGATGAGGACGTGAAACGTTGGATTCATGTTCGCGGTGGCCCGCATCACGGCGTCGCGCTGGTGAGCGGAGAGAACGAATCGGTGGGACCGCGCAAGCGGTGCGCGAAGCTCGCACAGCACCTACCCCTTGTCAAACCCGCGCGGTGGCTCGCCGCGAGGCGAGGCGACGGCGCGAAACCCCTTCTGCGCACGCGTTTTGCTTGCCGGTGGGTGGCCCCAGTGCTAGCCTCGCTGGTTTGAGATGGACCTCGAATTCGGCGGGCGAGGTCCGTTGGTGCTTGCCCGAGATCGCTCGGGAAACCACTCACAAGGTGGGGTCGAAGCGGTCGGACGTTGCAGTCGTCCCGCGCCGGGCGGATGGGTGCGCGTTGCATCCACTCGCGGAGGGACGACGCGGATGAAGGAAGGGAGTGAATCGTCGGGAGATCGCGGAGAACGTTCGAGCCCTCGTGGAGCCCACCGTACGCGCCGTGGGTTGCGAGGTGCTCGACGTGGAGATGCTGGGATCGGAATCGCGACCTACGATTCGCATCACGCTGGACCACGAGCAAGGCGTCAGCATCGAACACTGTGCGGAAGTCAGCCGGCGCGTGAGCCCCTTGTTGGACGTCGAGGACTTGATCAGCGGCTCGTACCAGTTGGAGGTGTCGTCCCCAGGTCTGGATCGACCACTCAAGCGCCTCATGGATTTCGACAGGTTTCAGGACAAGCGGGCCAAGATCGAGACCCGCAACCCAGTGGTTCCAGGACGAAACCAACGGCGTTTCGTCGGCAAGCTCCGAGGATCGCGAGACCAGAACATCGAGCTCGAGGAAGAAGGTGGGCAGCTCATCTCGATCCCGTTCACGGCCATCGAACGAGCGCACCTGATCTACGAGTTCGGCGAGGAAGATTTCGGCAACCGAGGCAAGTCGCACGGACCGAGCGTACCGAGGCGCAGGAGCGATCGGGGCGCGAAGCACGGCTCGAGTGACCCTTCGAGAGGTGAGTAGCCAGGATGATGACGACCGACCTCAACCGCGTGATCGAGCAGGTGGGACGCGACAAGGGCATCGCGCGCGAGGTGCTCGTGGAGGCCCTCGAATCCGCGATGCTCTCGGCCGCGCGCAAGAAATTCGGTCTCGAGCGCAACCTCGAGGCCAAGTACAACGACGAGCTCGGTGAAGTCGAGGTCTTCGAGTTCCGGGTCGTGGTGGAAGAGCCCGAGCGAGCCAACGAGGTCTCGGTCGAGGAAGCCAAGCGCATCGACCCCGACGCCGAGCTCGGCGACGAGCTCGGCGAGAAGATCGACACCACCGGCTTCGGCCGCATCGCCGCGCAAGCCGCCAAGCAGATCATCATCCAGAAGATGCGCGACGCCGAGCGCGAGCTCGTGCTCGAAGAGTTCACGCAATCCAAGGGCGAGATCGTCAACGGCATCGTGCAGCGCTTCGAGCGCGGCGCGATCGCGGTCAACCTCGGCCGCACCGAGGCGTATCTCCCGCCCCGCGAGCAGATCCCCCGCGAGAACTATCGCCAAGGCGATCGCGTCCGGGCGCTGGTGCTCGACATCCAGCACACGCCCAAAGGCCCGCAGATCATCCTGAGCCGCGGCCATCCGGACTTCCTGGCGGCGCTCTTCAAGCTGGAAGTCCCCGAGATCTACGAGGGCATCGTCGAGATCAAGGGCGCCGTTCGCGAGCCCGGCGTGCGCGCGAAGATCGCGGTCGTGAGTCACGACCGCGACGTCGATCCCGTCGGTGCCTGCGTCGGCATGAAGGGCTCGCGCGTGCAAGCGGTGGTGCAGGAGCTTCGCGGCGAGAAGATCGACATCGTTCCGTGGGTGGCGGACATCGAGAACTTCGCTTGCAACGCGCTCGCGCCCGCCGAGGTCTCGTCGGTGGTCGTCGACGAGGCCCGCCGCACCCTCGAGGTGATCGTCGCCGACGAGCAGCTCTCGCTCGCGATCGGCAAGCGTGGCCAGAACGTGCGCCTCGCCTCCCGCCTCCTCGGCTGGAAGATCGACGTGAAGAGCGAGACCAAGGTTGCGCGCCAGTACCAGGACGCGCACAAGAGCCTGGGCCGGATCCCGGGCGTCGGGCTCGACCTCATCAACACGCTCTACGAGGCCGGCTACCTGTCGGCCACCCTCGTCGCGCAGGCGCAAGCCGACGACCTCGCCAAGCTCGACGGCCTGGGCGACACCATCCCCGAGAAGCTCATCGAAGACGCGAAACGGGTCGCCGCCAGCGAGCAGGCCGAGCGTGAAGAGGAATCGCACCGGCGGGCGGAAGAAGAGAAGGTCGCCGAGATCCAGCGCGAGCTCACGCAGCAGCCCAAGCCCACGGACGCCCCGAGCGCCGCCGGCAAGGAGGAAGCGCGCGAGTGAGCCCGGTGGAGGAATCGCACCGTGAGCACGCCGTTCCTACGGCAGTGTGTCGCGTGTCGTGCCCGGCAAGACCGGCGGCGACTTCTCCGGTTGGTTGTGAAAGACGGGGCCTTCGAGGTAGACCGCGCCCAGCGATTACCCGGACGTGGCTGGTACGTGTGCCCGACGGAGCCCTGCGTGGATCGAGCATTGAGAGGACGTGCGAAGTGGACGCGGGGCGGACCCAGGATCGGTGACGAGGACGCACCTCGGATCAAGCGCAGGCTGCTGGAAGCGATCGCTTGAGGCCGCGGGGATCGGAAGCACGGGATTGACGACGATGCGAATTGCGGAGTTTTCGCGCACCTACGGCGTCGAGGTTGAAGACCTCCTCGACAAATGCGACGAGCTGGGTATCGACGCCACCACGGCGCAAAGCAGTCTCGGCGACCGTGACCTCGAGCTACTCCGAGCCGTCTACAAGAAGAAGGCCCCCGCGCCCGAGCCCAAGCGCGCCGAGCCCACCGAGCGCGAGAAGAAAGACGGAAAGAAGGTCATCCGTCGCAAGGCGACGAAGGTCGAAGCCGGGCCCGCCGAGGCCGCGGTGGAGGCGCTCCCGGCTCCCGAGCCGCGCGAGGTCGTGACCGAGGTCGCTCCGCCGCCACCTCCTCCCGAGCCCGAGCCCGTACCGACCCCGGAAGTCACGGCGCCGATCGCCGCGCAAGCGCCCGAGCCCGTCGTTGCCGAGCCGGCCGCCGTGCCGCCCGCGCCGGTCGTCGAGGCCCGCGCGCCGCAAGCTCCGGAAGCGGTGCCGACGCCGCCGCCCGCGCCAGCGCCCGCGGCCCAGCCCGCTGCTCCGCCACCGGCTCCAGCCGCCGCTGCCGCGGCGCCTGCTCCCGCCGCGCCCGCAGCCGCCGGGGCCGGCGCCGGCGTGCGCATCCTGCGGCGCGTGGATTTCCAGGCCGTGCAGCAACGGCACGCGGATCTCGAGGCGCAGCGCCAGGCGGCACGTGCCGCGCAAGAGGCGGCGCAGCGGGAAGCCGCACGGCCCCGACCGGGCTTCACGCCGGCGCCGGCTGGCCAACCCGGCGAAGCGCCATCGGATGGCGCGCCCGGGCGCCGCAAGGTCGACTTCCGCAAGCGTCGCCTCGAGAAGCGCTCGGAGATCGATGCCCGTCGCGAGCAGATGCTGCGGTTCGCGCCCCGCAAGAAGAAGGGCGGCAAGAAGGCCGGGCAAGCCACGCAGATCACCACGCCCAAGGCCAGCAAGCTGGTCGTGCGAATGGGCGAGAGCATCACCGTCGCGGATCTCGCCAAGCGGATCGCCGTGAAGGCGAGCGATCTGATTCGCAAGCTCATGGAAATGGGCCAGATGGTGACGGTGAACGAATCCCTCGATCCCGACACCGCGGCGATCGTCGCCGCCGAGTTCGGATACGAGGTCGAGAAGGTCTCGCTGCAGCTCGAGGACCTGGTCGATCGCGTCGACGACACCGCCGAGGACATGCTCCCGCGTCCGCCCGTGGTCACCGTCATGGGTCACGTCGACCACGGCAAGACCTCACTCCTCGACACCATCCGGTCGGCCAACGTCGCCCGTGGCGAGGCTGGCGGGATCACCCAGCACATCGGCGCCTATCAGGTCGTTGCGCGCGACCGGCCGATCACGTTCCTGGACACCCCGGGTCACGAGGCGTTCACGGCGATGCGCGCTCGTGGCGCCAACGTCACCGACATCGTGATCCTCGTCGTGGCCGCCAACGACGGCGTCATGCCGCAGACGCTGGAAGCGCTCGCTCACGCCAAGGCCGCCGAGGTTCCGATCGTGGTGGCCGTGAACAAGATGGACCTCCCGGATGCGAATCCGGACAAGGTTCTGCAGCAGCTCTCGGCCAACGGGATCGTTCCCGAGGATTGGGGCGGCGACACGCCCTGCGTGCGGGTCAGCGCCAAGACCGGACAGGGCGTCGACGACCTGCTCGAGATCGTGCTGCTCACCGCCGACGTGCTCGAGCTCACCGCCAACCCCGCGAAACCCGCGCGCGGCGTGGTGGTGGAGGCCAAGCTCACCCGCGGCCGCGGTCCGGTCGCGACGGTGCTGGTGAACGAAGGCACGCTCAAGGTGGGCGACTCGTTCATCACCGGCAAGCAATACGGCAAGGTCCGCGCCCTGATGAACGAGCGCGGCGCGCTGGTCCGCGAGGCCACTCCCGCGATGCCGGTCGAGGTGCTCGGCCTCTCGGGCGTGCCGCAGGCCGGTGATTCGTTCTTGGTCGTCAAGGACGACGCCAAGATGAAGCAGTTCATCGACGAGCTGGTGCGCAAGCAGCGCGAGTCCGCCGTGCAGGCGCCGCAGAAGATGAGCCTCGAGCAGTTCTACGAGAAGATGGCCGCCGGCGAGGCCAAGGAGCTGCGCGTCGTCCTCAAGGCCGACACGCAAGGCTCGATCGAGGCCGTCACGAGCGCCCTCACCAAGCTCACGACCGCGAAGGTCGAGGTCAAGGTGCTGCACGGCGGCGTCGGGGCGATCGCCGAGTCCGACGTCATGCTGGCGAGCGCATCGAACGCGATCATCGTGGGCTTCCACGTACGCCCCGAGGTGAACGCACGCATCCTCGCCGAGAAGGAAGGCGTCGACGTCCGCTGCTATTCGATCATCTACGAGCTGCTCGACGAGATGCAGAAGGCCATGACGGGTCTGCTCGAGCCCGAGTTCCGCGAGCAGGTCGTTGGCCGTGCCGAGATCCGCGAGATCTTCAGCATCCCGAAGGTCGGCGTCGTCGGCGGCTGCCTGGTCACCCACGGCACCGTGTCTCGCCCGGCGCGCGCGCGCCTGCTGCGCGACAGCGTCGTCGTCCACGACGGCAAGCTCGGCAGCCTGCGGCGCTTCAAGGACGACGTGCGCGAGGTGAAGGAAGGCCTCGAGTGCGGTCTCTCGTTCGACGGGTTCTCGGACATCAAGCAAGGCGACGTGGTCGAGTCGTACATCCTCGAGGAAGTCCGACCCAGCTTGGGATGATCCATCGCTTGCGGCGCCTGGGCGACGCGAGCGGATCGGACCGCGCGCGAGAACGAGACGAGGGCATGGCCCCGCGGCCGTCGCGCTGATCGCCCCTCCCACGAGACCCCGCTCCGCGGCAGCCGAAGTCCACATGCCCGATCTCGACGAAGCCGGAATGGTGGTCGGGGTCGGCTGGGTCGACCTGCTCATCCCCGAGTCTCACTCGCTCAAGGACAAGCGCAAGGTGGTGCGAAGCGTCGTGGATCGGCTGCGTGCGCGCTTCAACGCCGCAGTCGCCGAGGTGGGCGACCAGGAGCTCTGGGGACGCGCCCGCATCGGTTTCTCGGTGGTTTCGAACGACAGCCGCCTGGTGAACTCGGTGCTCGACCAGATCCGCGACGCCATCGACAACATGGCCATCGCGATCGTCGCCAACTCCGAGATCGAGATCCTGCACCTGTGACCAGCCGCCGCCAGGACCGCGTCGCCAACCTCATCCATCAGGAGGTCGCGGGCATGCTCGCCCGCGGAGAAGCGAAGGACCCCGCGCTCGAGGGCGCCACCGTGACGGGTGCCAAGGTCTCACCCGACCTACGCCTGGCGACCGTGTACTTCAGCGCGCTCGGCGACGCCGAGGCGCAAGACCGGGTCGCGAAGGCGCTGGCGCGCTCGACGCCATTCTTCCGTCGCGAGGTCGCGCGCCGGCTCACGCTCAAGTTCGCGCCCGAGGTGGTGTTCCGCCGCGACTCGTCCCTCGCCTACGGGCAAGAGGTGGAGGCGCTGATCGAGCGCATCCACGCCGAGGCACGCGACAGCGAGCCCGGCGACTCCTCCGAGAAGTGAGCGCCACCGACGCGCCACACGCGCTCCCGGACGGCGTCCTGGTCGTCGACAAGCCGTCGGGCGCGAGCTCGTTCGACGTCATTCGCCGCCTCAAGCCCGTCCTCCGTCGCCGCAAGACGGGGTTCCTCGGCACGCTCGACCCGTTCGCCACCGGCGTCTTGCCGCTCTGCCTGGGCGAGGCCACCAAGCTCGCCGACGCGCTTGCCGGCGCCGAGAAGGAGTACCTGGCCGAGCTTCGGCTGGGGGTCGGCACCGACACCGGCGACCGGACCGGGCGAGCCGTACGCACCGCCGCGGTCCCGGCGCTCGCGCACGCGGCGCTCGTCGAGGCGTGCGCGTTCTTTCGAGGCGAGCACGAGCAGACACCGCCGATGCACTCGGCGGTGCACGTGAACGGCGAGCGCCTCTACGAGAAGGCGCGCCGTGGTGAGGTCGTCGACCGGCCCGCGCGGCGCATCCTGATCCACGACCTGGCGCTCCACCAGCTCGCGCCGGATCGGCTCGAGCTCCGCGTCGTGTGCTCGACGGGCACCTACGTGCGCGTGCTCGGCGAGGACATCGCGCACCGTCTCGGCACCGAGGGGCATCTCGCCGCGCTGCGGCGCACACGCTCGGGCGGTTTCGCGCTCGAGCGGGCGGCGACGATCGACGAGATCCTGGCGGACCCGGCGGGTGCGTTCGGCAAGGCCGGCACACCGCTCGACAGGCTGCGCCTTCCCGGTTTCGTCGAGGTGACGATCGACGACGCGGGCGCAGCCGCCGTCGGCCATGGCGCGGCCGTGCGACGCGAGCAGGTTCGCCAGGCGAGCGCTCCCCTTCCCCCGGGTGCACGCGTGGCGATCCGCCATGACGATCGCCTGCTGGCGCTCGGGGTCGTGGGAGACGACGACCAAGCGGCGATTCGCCCGACGCGCGTGCTCGTCCGGCGCGAGCACGCGGATTGAGTCGCGGATCGGCGCCGGCGCCGCACGAACGCTGAGCGCACGGTCCGGGGCGCGGTCTCCCGCGCTGGCCGCGGGAGCGTCGTGTGCGCTTGACATCACGAGATGAATACGATTCACTGAACTTAATTCATCCATTGTGACATGCGCGGCGACGAATCCCCATCCCGAAGCGCACGGAAGGCGCACACCCGAGAGCGGCTCAAGGCCGCGGCACGCGCGTGCTTCGCTGGCCGTGGGTACGCCGAGACGCAGATCTCCGACATCGCGAGGACCGCCGGCGTCGCGGCGGGCACGCTCTACGTCCATTTCCCGAGCAAGGAAGCGCTCCTGGACGAGCTATTGGACGAGCTCGATCGCGAGCTCGTGGCGAGCCTCGAAGGCGCCTGGCGCGTCGATCCCGCGCGCGACGCGAGCACCGCCCTCGAGTCGCGTGTTCGCGCGGTGGCGCTCGCCTGCCTCGAGGTCTGGCACACCCATCGCGAGCTGCTGCGCTCGTTCGCCGAGCGCGCCACGCTCGGCATCGACGTGCGCCGCATCCACGACGGCGTGAGCCCCGGCGCGGCGCGTTGGCTGACGGAACGATTACGGACGGCGGCCCCGTTGCTCGGCGGGTCCATCCCGAGAGCCGAGCTCGTCGCGCAGGCGCTGCTCGGATTGTGGCTGAGGGTCGGCCTCGCCTCGCTCTTCGATCCGTCGCCGCCACGCGCCGAGCTCGCCGAGCTGCTCACGAGGCTCTCGCTCGGCGCGCTCCAAGGGGTCCTCGAATTCCCGCATCGAACCGCGTCGGGCGGCGGCGCGAAGCGCTCCCGCCCACGACGACCGCGGAGGTGAAGCATGGCCACGAACGCCCCCACGAACGCCGCCTCGAGCACCACCGCGCGCACGAGCGCCTCGCCGGCGCGGCTCCTCGCCGCCGCGATCGGCGGCCCCGCGCAATGGCGCGACAAGCTGGTGCGCATCGCCGGCACCCTCGCCATCCAGCTCGACCGTCGCGAGATCCGCCGCCGTCTCGAGCGGCTGAAGGAGCGCGGCTACCTCGACACGATTCCCACGGGCGGGCAGCTGCTCGCGGGCGGCCTCGACATGCTCGCGTTCTTCATCGTCCCCGGCGCCGAGGACTACTACCAGACGCGCGGCATCGACTTCCGCTTCCACCAGGTGCTGCGCTTTCTCGACGACCCGGTCTCGGTGATGGATCCGGTGGGGCTCTTCTCGCGGCGCGACACCATCATCGGCCACCTCATGCAGGTGACCCACGCCAACCCGGTCTACGACCTGCAAGTCCTCGACATGTTCGACGACGGCCTCGACCGGCTGGAGGCGGAGCTCGCGCAGATGATCGCCGGTACCCATCCGCGCGCCGGCACCATCGGCGCCGTCGTCGAGGACGCGACCTACCACGCGCGTCTGCTCGACTACGTCCGCACCTATCGCCGGAACCCCGCCGCGCCGCACCTGCTGCGAGAACAAGGCAGCGCGCGCTCGAGCCCGGAGTTCCGGCTCGCCGAGCACACCTTCGGCACGCTGCCCGCGTTCATGCGCTACGCGAATCGCCTTCCGCGCTCGCCCCGCGCGCTCTGGAGGCACGTCCGCCGGAGCACGATCGACCCCGCCTATTGCGACGCCGAGCCCGCGGCCGCCTATCGCGCCGGGACGCTCGAGAGCCCCTACGCCCGCGCGGCTTGACCGCTCGCGGCCAGCGTCGATACTGACGAGCCTACCCGCGAGGCAACCATGGTCGAGATCGAGATCCGCTACGAAGGTGATCTGCACACGACGGCCGTGCACGGTCCGTCGGGGACCGAGCTCGTCACCGACGCCCCCAAGGACAACCAGGGGCGCGGCGAGAGCTTCTCGCCCACGGACCTGGTGGCCACGGCGCTCGGCACCTGCATCGCGACGACCATGGACATCGTGGCGCGGCGGCATGGATTCTCCGTCGCCGGCACGAGGGTGCGCGTCGGCAAGCACATGGTCAGCGAGCCGCGGCGACGCATCGGCAAGCTGGACGTCGACGTCGCGATGCCGAGCGCGCTCGCAACCGACCAGCGCACGCTCCTGGAGCACACCGCGCGCACCTGCCCCGTGGCCGAGAGCCTGAGCCCGGCGATCGAGCTGCCGATGACCTTCCGCTACGGAGCCGGAACCGCGACGTGACCGAGCGGCGGGCGCTCCGGGTGGTCGCGCTCAGCGACACCCACGGCTATCACGACCGGATCGCCGTCCCGGAGGGAGACGTCCTGATCCACGCCGGCGACCTCACGCGATTCGGCAAGATCGCGGAGATCGAGCCGTTCGATTCGTTCCTCGCACGCCTCCCCCACCGCCACAAGCTGGTCATCGCGGGGAATCACGACTGGTGCTTCCAGCGTGAGGGGCGCGCGGCACGCGAGCTGCTGCGGAGCGCCACCTATCTCGAGGACGAAGCCCTCGAGATCGAGGGCTGGCGGTTCTACGGCAGCCCCTGGCAGCCGGAGTTCATGAATTGGGCCTTCAACCTGCCGCGTGGCCCGATGCTGCGCGAGAAGTGGGCGCTGATCCCCACCGCGACCGACGTGCTGATCACGCATGGTCCGCCGCTCGGCGCGGGAGATCGGACGTTCGGCGGCGAGCACGTCGGCTGCGAGGAGCTGGCCGTGGCGGTGTCCCGCCTGGCCCCGCGCTTCCACGTCTTCGGCCACATTCACGAGGCCGCTGGCGTCATCCGCGGATCGAGCACCACGTTCGTGAACGCAGCGAGCTGCGACCTGTTCTACGAGCCCGTGCAGCCGCCCGTCGTCTTCGATCTCGTGCCGTGACCGCGAAGCGAGCGGTGCTCGCGGCACCGCCGCCACGCATCAGGAATCGAACATCAGTCCGAGGCCCACGTAACCGGGACGGGTGCGTTCGGTGAGGATTCCCAGATTCTTCAGATTCGGCAGCACCGTGTGGTTGTAGAGGTACACCTGGCTGAGCTTCCAGCCGTCCGAACGGATGGTTCCGCGCAGCAGCCGGACCGGATCCAGGCCGTACTTGGCGCCGAGAAGCTCGGTCATCCCCTTGCCCGACGAGTTGAAGAGGCATTCGAGGATGTCGAACGTCCAATCCTCGAGCTCGTCGCGCTCCGCCGGCGTGAGGCGAGGGAGCTGTCGCTTGAGCGAGTGGAACCCGAACGCGGCGTGGCGCGCCTCGTCGATGGTGACGCGACGAACGATGTCGCGCAACAGCGGATTGCGAACGTTCTGCTCGAGCCCCGCGAAGATGCCGAGCGCGACTCCCTCGAAGAGCACCTGCATGCCGACCGCCTTCTGCCACCACTCGGGGGCCGCCAGCAATCGGTCGAGCAAGAACTTGAGGACCGGATCCACCACGTCCACCTGGCCATGCTTGCGCTGCAGATACGCGGCGAAGACCTCGCAGTGGCGCGCCTCGTCGACCACCTGACTCGCCGCGTAGAACTTGGCGTCCATGTCGGGGATCGCGTTCACGAGCTGCGCCGTGAGCTGCAGCGCCGCCTGCTCACCGTGCAAGAGCTGCGAGATCGTGTAGCCGACCTCGTCGATCACCGCCTGCTTGCGCGTGTCGTCATCGCGACCGACGACGCCGAGCACGTTGGCCAGGATCGAGCTCTCGGGAGCAGCGAGCCATTCCCCGTCGTCGATGGGAACGGACCAATCGACGTCGGTCTGCGCGTTCCACTGACCGTTCTTGCCCTTCTCGTAGAGCGAGCGGAGCTGGTCCTCGCCGAGCGAGTAGTCCCATTGCCAGTGCATGGTGAGCGGAACGTCGACGTCTTGCAGTCGACGTAGGCGCTCGGCCTGATCCGCGGGCAGATCGACTCGCGGATAGTCGGCGATCTCGCGCCGGTGATCGCTCAGCAACGTCATCGACACACCTCCCGCGCCTGGAACGACGCCGCACGCGTCGCCTGTTCCGGAGCCGTCTCACGCTACCGCCCGCTCGATCGACGAGTCAATCGAGCGCGGCGAGCGAACGGCGCGAGCAACGCGGCTCGTTCGCCGGCTGAGGCTCAGAGGCTCGAGCGGCCCATCCGGTTGCGGATCAGCACCACGCCCAAGAGCACCGTGGCCATGCCGGCGGAACCGAGCAGCAGCGCGAAGATCGGTCCGAGCTCGCCACCGAGCTTGTCGTAGAGCTTGCCGATCGCGAGCGCCTGCACCACGGCGCCCAACTGCCCCATGCCGTTGATGATCCCGGCGGCCAGCGTCGCGTTCTCGCGCGAGCCGATCTCGATCGCGCCCGCTCCGGTCATGAGCGCATCCGGCCCGTAGAGCGTGAAGCCGATGAGCGCCAGCGCGGCGCCGAAGATCCACACCGCGCTCCCACCGAGCTTCCACATCGCCAGGCACGATCCGGTGAGGCCGAGCAAGAACACGAAGCTCACGATGGTGCGGCGGGAGCGAAAGTACCGATCGGAAACCCAGCCGGCGACGATCACACCCGGGATGCCCGCCGCGTCGAACAACGTCGAGAAGTAGCCACTCGACTCGGCGCTCAGCGCGTAGTTGAGCTTCAAGAAGTACGGCACCCACGACCAGAGCGCGTAGCGGATGAACTTCACGAAGAAATAGAAGGTGCCGACCAGCAGCACGGTGACGATCGCGTCGCGCGTCCAGCCGCCCTCGTTGGCCTCGACCGACGTCGGCGGCGCATCGGAATCCGAGTCCGACGTTTCCGCCGGGTCCTCGACCGGCGGCAGGTCCACGTCCTCGGGCCGGTTGCGCTGGTTGGGAACGAAGAAGAGCAGGATCGCAGCGAGCACCGCCGCGCCGCCGAAGAAGCTCGCCCGAAACCCGAAGTGCCCGAGCAGCCACGACGCGAGAAACGTCGCGGCGAACGCGCCGACTTGGTAGTTCGTCGCCCACCAGCCCATCCAGGTGCCGCGTTCGCGCTTGTGGAACCAATTGCCCATGGTGCCGACACCGCCGGACCAGCCGGTCGCCTGCCCCAGGCCGTTCAACACCATGGCGATACCGAAGACCGCGAAGACATCGGTGACGCCGAACGCCACGCTGGCGACGATGGACGCGATCATCCCCGCGATCAGCGTCACGCGCGGACCGAGGCGATTGCCGATGCCGCCCGCGGTGAATTGCCCGAGCGTGTACGCGACGAGGTAGGCGCTTTCCAGGAACCCGAGCGCGGTGGCGGTCAGCCCGAAGTGCTCACCCAGCGTCGCCTTGGCGACGTAGAACGGCTTTCGGCAGAAGTACATGCCGAAGTAGCAGAGGTACGTGCTCCAGAAGACCCGCCATCGCCACGAGACGAGGCGCGGATCGAGAGTGACCTTGCCCGATCGAGTCATGAGTGCGGCGATCGTCTCACCCGTCGGCACGCGCAGCAAGCGCCCGCCTCAGGGCTCCGCGTTCTCGGCGAGCAGCTCGCGCGCCCGCACCCGCCCCACCCAGCGCGCGAGCCCAGGCGCCATGCGACTCGCGAAAGCCATCGCCCGCGCGCTGCGGGTCACGACGATCACCGCGCGATTCGCCGCCACGCCCCGCAGGATGATGCGCGCGGCTTCATCGGCCGGAGTGGGCTTGAAGCCGATCGCCTCGAACAAGCTCTTCGCGCTGCCCGACAAATACGTTCCCGTGCGGAAGATCGCGGTGTCGATGAAGCCAGGGCAAACCACCGAGACACGCACGCCTTTGTCGGCGGCCTCTCCCCACAGCGAGGTCGACAGCCCCACGATGGCGTGCTTGGTCATCGCGTACGCCGCCGTCCACGGCGTCGGAGCCAGCCCGGCGATCGACGACGTGTTCACGATGTGCCCACGCCGCTGCCGTAGCATGAGCGGATACGCCGCCTGGACACCGTGCACCACGCCCAGGAGATTGACGCCGACGATCCGGCTCCACTGCGCCGCCGACATCGCCTCCAGCGGCCCGGCGATCAGGATGCCCGCGTTGTTGAAGAGGTAATCGAGGGCGCCGTGCCGCGCCGCCACGTCCTCGACGAGCGCGCGGACCGCGCTCGCGTCGCTCACGTCGAGCACCGCCGCCTCGGCGCGGGATCCCGCGCCCTCGATCGACGCCGCCACGGCGTGCGCGGCACGCCCGTCGACGTCGGCGACCACCACCCGGGCGCCGGCGGCCGCGAGCTGGATCGCGAGCGCGCGTCCGATCCCGGATGCGCCGCCCGTCACGATCGCGACGCGATCGCGGAACACGTGGCCGTGCTCCCCGCGCGTGCCACGCGGCACCCCGACCGCCCCCGAGGCGGCGTCGCCCATCGCCTGGCGACCCGGGCTCATCCTGCCGTGCCAACCGCTGAGCGAGAGAGCGATGCGCTCGACGAACCGGTCGAGCCGATCGTTCATCCGCCCCGGCTCTCCTTCTCGGCGAGCCCGGACTGACCGAAGCGGCGCTCGAGCTCGGCGAGCAGCGTGTCGAGCACCACTCCGCGGCTCTCGAGCAAGACCAGCGTGTGGTAGAGCAAGTCCGCCGCTTCGTGGGTGACGGCGGCGCGGCCACTCTCGCCGTTCGAGGTGCGGGCGGCTTCCACCAGCTCGCGCGCCTCCTCCAGCACCTTGTCGGCGATCCGGTCCACTCCACCCTCGAGAAGCTGCGCGGTGTACGAGCGGCTCGGATCGGCCTCCCGTCGCGAATGGATGACCCGTGCAAGCTCCTCGAGCACGGTTGGCGAATGGCTCACGTCGAATCCTCCCCGTCGCGGCAGCGACGCGCGGCTCAGCCCGCGGTCACGCAATAGCGGTGAACGGCCTCCAGGAACGTCTGCACGCCCCACCGGAAGCCGTCGACCGGGATGCGCTCGTTGTGGCCGTGGTAGAGCTTCGAGAACTCGAGCCCGGGCGGAAACTTCACGGGCGAAAACCCGTAGGTGCGAATGCCCATCTTGGAGAGCTCGGCATCGTCGGTGAGGCCGACGATCAGATACGGCACGGCGCGCGCGCCCGGATCGCGCTCCTCGATGGTCTTCTGCAGCACGTTCCACATCGGCGTGTCGAACGGGGTGACGATGCCCATGCCCTCGTTCACCACCTCGAACGTGAATCCGGGGCCGACGATGTCGGTGATCTCGCGGATCAGCTCGTCGCGCGTGGTGCCGGGCATCACCCGGCAATCGAGCGTGACCTCGGCCACCGACGGGATCACGTTCACCTTCTTCCCCGCCGCGAGCCCGGTCGGGTTCACCGTGTCGTGGAGCGACGCGAAGATCACCTTCGCCTTTTCCTTGTCGGGCATGACCTTCTTGAGGATCAGGTCCGAGAACCTCGGATGGCGCGCGAGCTTCAGGATGAACGCCGGCACGGGCCCGAGCGCCTTCCCCATCTCGTCGAGAAAGCCGTCGATGATCGGATGCACCTTGAGCGGCGTGGAGACGCGGTCCAGCTTGTCGATGGCGCGCGAGAGCTTCACCACCGCGTTGTTGCCGTGCGGCATCGAGCCGTGCCCGGGATCGCCCTCGACGCGCATCTTGAGCCACACGAAGCCCTTCTCCGCCACCTGCACCGGATAGAGCCGGTGCCCGCCGAGGTGCAGCGTGAAGCCGCCCAGCTCGTTGAGCGCGTACTTGCACGCGATCAGCTCCGGGCACTTCTCGACCATGTGCCGCGAGCCGTAGGTGCAGCCCGCCTCCTCGTCGGCGAAGGCGTTGAAGATCAGATCGTGCTCGAGCTTCCATCCCTGGCGCTTGGCGGTGAGGAACGTGGCCAACGAGTAGGCCGTCACGTTCTTCATGTCGATGGCGCCGCGCCCGTAGATCTCGCCGTCGAGGATCTGCCCTCCGAACGGGTCGGCCCGCCAGTGCTCGCGATCGACGGGCACCACGTCGAGGTGGCTCGTCATCATGAGGCCGGTGTCGCGCTGGGCCCCGCGCAGGCGACTGGTGATGCACGCGCGCCCGGGCGCGGTCTCGACCACCTTGCACTCGAGGCCCTCGCGCTCGAGGACGCCCCGCAGATAGTCGACCGCGAGCCTCTCGTTCCCGGGCGGATTGGTGGTGTCGATCCGGAGCAGATCGAGGAAATGCTGCTGGGCCTCGTCGAGGATCGGCTGCCAATCGAGCGCGAGCGACATGGCGAAATCTCCGCGAAACGGCGGGGTCGTGGGCGAATCGCGAGTGTAGCAGGGTGTCACGATGCGAGGCCGCGCCCCCGCGAACGCCGCGCCCGGCGCGCGCGCCGCGTGGCTCAGCGCGGCCGCGAGGCGGCGGGTGTCGTCCCGGTCCAGCGCTTGTAGGCCCGGGTGAAGTTGGCGACATCCGAGTAGCCGAGCTGCGCCGCGATCCGCTCCATCGAGAGGTCGGGGTCAGCGAGCAGCCGCCGCGCCCGATCGAGTCGCACCTCGTCGAGCAGCTGCCGGTAGCTGGTGCGGTTCTCCGCGAGCCGCCGCTTGAGCGTGCGATCCGAGAGATGGAGCGCGCGCGCCACGTCCTCGAGCGCCGGCGCGCGCTCGCCGCCCGCGGCCACCAGCGCGCGGACCCGCGCCACGAATCGCCCGGTGTCGCCGATCGCCTGAAGCTCCCGCTCGCATTGCTCGCGGGCCAGGCGCGTCGCCACCGGATCGGCGCTGACGAGGGGCAGGTCCAGGATGCTCTCGGGGAAGAGCAGTCGACTCTGTGGCTGGCGGAAGCGCATCCGACCGGGCACCAGATTCGCGAAGCGCCGGAAATGCGCCGGCTCGGCGAACGAGAAATCCACCCAGCCCGAGAGCGAGCGCCCGGTCAGCGCGTTGCCGATCTGCCAGAGCCCGACGAAGAGCGTCACGACCAGGAACTCGAAGGCCTCGCCGCGCAGATCGCAGTTCTCGATCGCCAGCACGCCGCGTCCCGCCTCCGTGTAGCTGCGTAGCGAGAGCAGCGTGGTGCGGGTGCGGCTGAAGCGCTCCGCGAGCGTCAACGCCTCACGCACGTTCGCCGCGGTCATCGCCGCGAATCCCAGGAACCCGTGCATCGAGATGCGCATCTTCATGCCCATGGAGAACGCGAGCCCGGGCTCGCCGGTGAGCGCCAGCGCGCGACGCACGATCTCCGCGCACGTCGAGATGGGCAGCCGCGTTCCCGGGTCGGCGAGGATGCGCGGCGTGAGCCTGAGGCCGTGCAGCAGCTCGCTCGCGCGCACCCCCCAGTCGCCGGTGAGCTCGACCAGCTCGAGGACGTAGTTCCCCGGCAGATCTCCTTCTTCCGGGGGCGCGAGGCGCGGCTTGGCGGGCACGATCGAGGACCGATTCCGAGATGGCCCAAAATGACAAGAAGCCGGCACAACCTAACCTGTCGCGTGGCGCGAACCCAGGGGACGCTGTGCGCGTTCGATGCTCGCACCCGAGATCGACCGGAGGAGCCCATGAGCCGAGCCCGCGCCGTTCGCCCCACTCGACGCGACACGACCCAGCCGGTCGTTCGCCGCCTCGACCTCGCCTTCGACCCCGCCGTCGTGCCGCGAGCCTGGCTCGAGCGCAGCCCGCACGTGAGCGTGCTCATGAACGGCCTGTCGCTGCTCTTTCCGGAGGGCGAGAAGTTCTTCGTCCAGTCGGTGAAGCATTTCGCGAACGCGCTCGAGGACCCGGCGCTGCGCAAGCGGGTCGCGGCGTTCGTCGGCCAGGAGGCCTTGCACGGCAGCGAGCACCGCGCGTTCAACGCGATGCTGCGCGCCCAGGGCGACGAGGTCGCGGTCCAGCTCGAGCGAGAGGTGCGCTGGCTCCTGATCCTCGGGCATCGCGTGCTCTCGCGCAAAGCGCAGCTCGGCGTCACCTGCGCGCTCGAGCACTACACCGCCATCCTCGCCGAGGAGCTGCTCTCGCGCCCCGATCTGCAAGCAACCATCGATCCGAGCGTGCGGCCGCTCTGGCTCTGGCATGCGCTCGAGGAGAGCGAGCACAAGAGCGTCGCCTACGACGTCTACGAGGCCGTCGGCGGCGGCTACGTCACACGCGTCGCCATGATGCTGCTCGCGACGGTGTTCTTCCTGGCGGAGATCGGCAACACGCACCTGAGGCTGACGCGTGCGCGCGGCGCGCTCCTCGACGTGCGCGGCTGGCTCGCGCTCGCTCGCTTCCTCGGGAGCCCGAGCGGGCTCCTCCCCCGACTGGCCCGGCCCTACCTCGACTACTTCCGTCCCCGCTTCCACCCCGCGGATCGGGATACGCGGGCGCTGGTCGAATCGTGGAGCGCGCATTTCGCCACTCTCGATCGCAACTCGGCGCGCGGGCGGCGTGGATCGCGGCGGATCGAGCGAGACGAGCCGCGCCTCGCGGCCGCGGCGCCGGCCTGAAACCCAAGCCGCGCGCCGACTGGCGTTCGCTCACGTTTGCTGACGAACGACGACGATTGCCCGCGCGGTAGCCCGCTAACGAACGCTGGCGTCGGTCGCCAACCGCGGTTGGCGAGCCGTCGCGTGCTCGCGCGCGACCGTGCTGCTCGCTGCGCCGCGGCACGAGCGCGCCGCGATTCGGCGCGCGTCGCTCGCGCACGCGCGTCGTCGCGCGCGCCACCTGGCGCGCGACTTTCGTGCAACCGAGGCTCGCCCGCATCGACGCGCGGTAACCCCCGCTTCGAGCGTGGGTTCGCGCTTGGCGCAGCGCTTGCTCTTCCGCCGCGCGCGACAGGAAGCGCCAAGGAACGAACCCCGCCGCCCATCC
>JAXLQJ010000015.1:0-138789 GCA_046331705.1 bacterium
CCTCGAACGGGAAGGCCGCCGCGAACTCGTGGAACGCGGCGTCCGGCGCGGTGAAGGCGTGCCCCTGGACGAGCTTGCGCGCGGCGTAGAGGTTCGCGAGCTCGCCGGCCATTTCGAGGACCTGCCGGTGGACGCGCTCCTTGGCGCGCGCCCACCCGGCTCCGCCGAGCTTCGAGAGCGCGGGGCCCGAGCCGTCCTCGCTGCCACCGACGTAGCGCTCGACCCGCTCGATGCGGTCGACCGGCAGGTAGAGCCGATCGCCGCCGGCGTATTCGAGCTGCAGGAAATCGCCGCGGACGCCCCCCGGCGCCATGGTCTTGAGCCCGCGGTAGATGCCGATGCCGAAGTCGCGATGGACGACGTGGTCGTTCTCGGAAAGCTCGCCCAGATCGAGCGAGGGGCCTTCGCGCCGCCGTCGACGTGCAGCGCCGTGGCGCTTGCGGCCGAAGATCTCCTCGTCGACCACCACCACGATGCCGAGCTCGGGCCAGCGCCAGCCTGCCGAGAGCGAGCCGACCGCGATGCGGATCGTGCCGCCGGCCGGCACGCGGCTCGGCGAGAGCGAGGGAAGATCCTCGATGCCGACGCGCGTCACCGCCAGCGAGCGACCGGCGAAGAGCTGTTCGAGCCTGGCCGCCTGACCCTCGCTCGACGCCAGCACCAGCGGGCTCAGGTCGCGCTCGAGCCATTCGGCGAAGCGCGCCGCCACCGGATCGAAGCTCTCGGCGCCCGGCACGTCCTTGGGCACCGGCGGCTCGCCGCGGCCCCATTCCACCTGGATCGTCGTGAGGCTGGGCTTGTCGATGGGGTCGAGCTCGATGGCCGGAGGCGCTGCGGCCAGCCTCTCGACGCTGCCCTCGAGGTCCCAGAAGGCGTCGGCGGGGAAGTAGAGGCGTCCGGACTCGGCGATGCCTTCTTCCCAGCGGCGCAGCGCCTCGCGCGCTTCACCCCAGGTACGCGCGATCTCGAGCGCCCGATCCACGATCAACGGATCGCCGGGCTCGCGGTAGGCCGCCACCGGGACGCGCTCGTCCTCGAAGGCCGGCCAGTAGGCCTCGATGCCCGGCGCTCGGAGCTCGGCGCGGATGGTGTCGATGAGCGCGTCGCGTACCAGCTTCGCGACGCCCAGCCGGTCGGCGCGCTCCTTGATGCGGATCGCGGCGCGCTCGATCGACTCGGGTGTGAAGAGCACCTCGCGGCAGGGGCCGATCCGCGCGGCGGAGATCGACTCGAGCGAGCGCTGGGTGTCGGGGTCGAAGGTGCGCAGGGATTCGATCGCGTCGCCTTCGAGCTCGATGCGAAGCGGCAGCTCGTGATCGGGCGGGAACACGTCGACCACGCCGCCGCGGACCGCCAGCTCGCCCACCGACTCGACCCGCTCCAGACGGGCATAGCCTCCCCGCGTCAGGGCTCGGATCAGCTCCTCCCACACCAGGGACCCGCCAGGGCGCAGCTCGAGACTCGAGGCTTCGAGGTGGCTGCGCGGTAGCACGCGTTGATGGAGGGCCTGGATGGGCACCACCACCACGCTGTGCTCGCGGGCCACCAGCGCCGTCAGCGCGCCGAGGCGCTCGAACGTGCCCGCGGCGTCGGGAGAGAGGCGTCCATCCGGCGGGTCCGGCCAGCCGGGGAGCACGCGCACCGGGAGATCGAGCGAACGCGCCGCGAGAAAGGTGGCGATGTCGTCGCGCAGCGCCCGCGCGTTGGCGAGCGTCGCGGTGACGACCCAGACCGGGCGGGTCGTGTGCTCCACGGCGGCGGCCACCAGCGCCGCGCGCGCCGGGGTCGGCAGCCCGCCGAGGCGCAGCGCCGCGCGCTCGCCGGCGAGGTGGGCGCGGACGCGCGCCTCGAGATCGTGCGCCGAGGCGGACGCGCCACCACTCATGACGAGATGTCGAGATGCAATCCGGCGGACGAATCGTCGACGCGAGCGCGAACGGCGCCCGCGCGAGCCAGGCCACCGAAGCTAATGGCCGCCCCAGGGCGAATCAACCGGCTTCCGGCGCTTCTTGACCCCCATGAGCCTCGCGCCGATGATGCGCGCGCCGGAAGCGACGGCGCGCGATCGAGGCGAGGGGAGAGGCACGATGGGAGCAAACGGTTCGAGCCGCGGCGCGGCGGATTGGGTGCGCGGTCTGGTCTCGCGAGCGATGCTCGTGGCGGGCCTGATCGTGGGGCTCGGGGTGCTCTTCTCCTGGGTCACCACGTACATCGCGCCCAACGAGGTCGGGATTCTCGAGAGCCGCCTGGTACCGCCACGCGGCATTCGTCCCGAGCTGTTGCCCGGCGGTCGGCTCCATTTCCTCTTGCCGGGACAGACCATCCATCGCTTCCCGACGGACGTGCAGCTGCTCGAGCTCAACAGCGGCAGTGAGGGTGGCAACGGCCGTCGCAGCCAGCGGGTGCGCATCGAGCCCTCCGTGGAGGTGAACACGTCGGACGGCTCGCGGGTGGCCGTGGACGTGACCGTGCTGTTTCGAATCGAGAACGCGTTCACGATCATGCAGCAGGCGGGGCCGGGCCGCCTCTACGAGAACAACACGCTCATCCCCAAGGTGATCTCGGCGCTCAAGAAGAACCTCGGCGAGATGGTCGCCGAGGACTTCTACGACGTGCACAAGCGCGCCGCGCGCCAGGCCGCGGCGCAAGAGCAGATCGCCCGCGAGCTGGTCGGGAAGGGGTTGGTGGTCGAGCACGTGCTGGTGCGCCAGTACTACTACAACCCCGAGTACCAGCAGCAGATCGAGGAGAAGAAGATCCAGGACCAGCTCAAGTTCACGCGCCAATCGGAGGGCGAGGCCGCCAAGGAGCTGGCGAAGAAGCAGGAGATCGAGGCGCGCGGCAAGGCGAACGTGGCGATCGAGACCGAGCGCGGCGGCGCCGAGGTCACCAAGATTCAGGCCGAGGCGGACGCGTACCGTCGCAAGCGGCAAGCCGAGGCGGACCTGGTGGTGAAGCTCGCGACGGCGCAGGGCACCGAGCTCGAGAACGCCGCGTACCAGGGCGGCGGCTCGGAAAACATGGTGGGCCTCGAGATGGCGCAGGTGCTCAAGGGCCTCGACGCGGTGGTGGTTCCGTCGGGCGGGAAGAGCGGCTTCAACCCGCTCGATCTGGAGCAGGCGCTCGATCTCTTCGACGTGCAGGAGGCACCGAAGCCATGAAGACGCTCATTCGCTGCGCACGCCGTGCGCTGCTCGTCACGCTACCGCTCGTCGCCGCCGGCTGCATGCGCTCGACCGGCGCGACCGAGGTGGGCATCCGCATCGGCAAGCTCTTCGGCGCCGATCAGGTCGTGAGCCCGGGCAAGACCGTGATCGTGGTCCCGTTGCTCCACGATTGGTACCTCTACGACACGCGCACCCAGAACCTCGAGATGAAGATGTCGGATGGTGTGAACGACGAGCTCGAGTTCAAGACGAAGGACGGCAACGACATCGGCGTGGACGTGACGGTCCTCTACCACATCGATCCCCAGCACGCCCCGCGGGTGCTGCGCCAGGTGGCGAGCAGCACGGACGAGCTCGAGCTCTCGGTGGTGCGGCCGCTCAGCCGCTCGATCCCGCGCGATTCGCTCAACGAGCTCTCGTCGGAGGAGTTCTACGACTCCGACCTTCGCACCGCGAAGGAGGCCCAGGCCCTCGATCACCTGGCGGCGGCGCTCGCGCCCTACGGCGTCGTGTGCGAGCGCGTGGTGCTCGGGAACTACCGCTTCCACGACAAGTATCAGGAGGCGATCGATGCCAAGAAGGTCGCGGACCAAGCGGTGAACAAGAATCACTCGGCGGCCGAGGCCGCGGTGAAGGAATGGGAGCGCGAGCTCGAGACCACCAAGGGGCAAGTGGGACAGGTGATCGCCACCGAGCGCGGCAAGGCGCAGCAGGCGCACATGCAGGCCGACGCCTACTACGAAGCGAAGAAGCTCGAAGCCGATGCCATCCTCGCCGAGAAGAGCGCGAGCGCGCAGGGCATCCGCAAGATGCGCGAGGCCATCGCCGGTGGCGGCGGCCGCACCATGGTGAAGCTCAAGATCGCCGAGGCGCTCAAGGGCAAGCGCATCGTGCTCTTCCCGACCTCCGACTCGGCGCTGGGAGTCCAGAGCACCAATGTGAATCAGTTCCTGGACACGATGGGACTCAAGGCCGTCGCCGAGAGGTCCACCGCCGCGCCGGCGCGGCCGTAGGCCCGCTCGTCGTCCATCGCTCCGCGAGCCAGCGGCGAGCCGACGAGCGCAGCGCGGCGCCTTGGGGGTGGGCCCCATCGCGGCTTTGCCGCGCTGGGCGGGGTGCTGGAACAGCCCCCAAACGACCACCCCGTCGAACACTCGGCGATCGGTCTCCCCGCTCGTCGTCCATCTCGCGAGCCGCGGCGGCCGACGCGCAGCGGGCGCCTGTGGGCCCCATCGCGGCTGCCGCGCTGGGCGGGTGGAACAGCCCAAACGACACCCCGTCGAACAGGCGATCGGTCCGCCGTCGTCCATCCTCAGCGCGAGCCGGCAGCGGCGAGCCGACGAGCGCAGCGAGGCGCCTTGGGGTGGGCCCCATCGCGGCTTTGCCGCGCTGGGCGGGTGCTGGAACAGCCCCCAACGACCACCCGTCGAACACTGGCGATCGGTCTCCCGCCGTCGTCATCTCCGCGAGCCGGCAGGCGAGCCGACGCAGCGGCGCTGGGTGGGCCACGATCGCGGCTTTGCCGCGGCGGGGGCTGGCACCCGACGACCCCGTCGAACACTTGGCGATCGGTCTCCACGCCCGTCGTCCATCTCTCCGCGAGCCGGCAGGCGAGCCGACGAGCGCAGCGCGGCGCCTCGGGGGTGGGCCCCATCGCGGCTTTGCCGCGCTGGGCGGGGGGCTGGAACAGCCCCCCGTAGAAACTCAGATCCCCAGCAGCAGACGTTGCCCGAGCTGGGGCGGGAGGCCGGCGTTCACCACCTTACGGCTCGACTTGGGAACGTCGTAGTCGACGCGGTGGTAGCTCACGACCTTCTTGGCGTCGTCGTAGGTCACGAAGGAAGCGCGCGGATCGCCGTCGCGGGGCTGCCCGACGCTGCCCGGGTTCACGAGCCAGAGCGACGCGTTGTCGAGCTGGACGTCGACTTCCTCGGACTCCTCGTAGGCCTCGATCCGGCCGTCGATGAGACGATAGAGGATGCCGCGGTGCGTGTGCCCGAAGAAGCACACGTTCACGCCCGGGTGCTTCTCCTGCATCAGCTCGAAGCTCTCGCGGGCGTCGAACTCGTTGAAAATGTAATTGTCTCGGTGTGTCACCGCGCCGTGGACCATGAGGTATCGGTCCTGGACGCGTCGGGCATCTGGCAGCACCGTCAGGAAGTGGTTGTTCTCGGCGGTGAGAACACGACGAGTCCAGAGGATGGCGTCGCGTGCGATGGGGTTGAAGTCGATGGGCTCACGGAGCCCAGCGGCGCACACGTCGTGGTTGCCCATGATGGACAGGACGTTGCGGTCGCGGATGATGTCGAGGCACTCGTTGGGGTTCGCGTTGTATCCGACGATGTCCCCGAGGCTCACGATCTCGTCGACGCCCACCTCATCGACGCGTTTCAGGCATTCCTGGAACGCCTCGATGTTCGAGTGGATGTCAGAGACGATGGCTGTCTTCACGAATCACGTCCTCGCGGCGCCCGTGCACGCGGCGCGGAGCATCCTGCGCTCGGCTGCGTTTGCGTGAGCGTGGTCACTCTACCAGAGGGGATTTTTGGCTGCCAACGCTGCGTCTGGCTTGCCAGCGCCGTGCCAACGATCGTTTGTCACCGTTGCCGTGCTCTTTGTCGACGTTTGGCGATTTCCAGCTCTTCGGGCTTGACCATTCGCACCGCCATCGACTTGCACTGCATGCACACCTTCGTGAACTTGCTCACCTGGCCCAGCCAGCCGCAGTCGTTGCACATGACGTCGATCATGTAGTCCTTCTTCTTGCCCTTGGGCAGCAGGCCCTTGATCACCGAGCCGCCCACGATCAGCCCCAAGAGCGCCATGACCAGGTGGAACGCCGTCAGGCCGCCGCCGATCGACGTCGCCTGCAGCCAGTCGATCAGGTCGTACACCGGTTGGAAGTTCATGAGGTCTCCTCGACGTCTTCGGGAAGACGGCGCGCCCGGGCTGCAGCGCGGGGCAGCATCCTAGGGGAGAGCCGGCGGCCTCGCAACTCGGAACCTGCGCGTCGCGTGCGCTCCCGAAGGAGGGCTCGCGGCGGCGTCGCCGCCGGCCGGGAGCCGGGAAAGGCCCCCGTGGTCACCACGCGATCCCTGCGAGCTCGGGCTTCAGATCGCGGCTCATGAGCGCCGCGACCGCCTTGGCCGGCGATTGGTCCTTGTAGAGCATCGCGTAGATCTGCGCGGTGATCGGCATGTCGACGTAGAGCCTGAGCGCCAGCTCGTGGGCCGAGCGCGTGGTGCGCACCCCTTCGGCGACCATGCGCATCGAGCCCAGGATGTCCGCGAGCTTCTCGCCCTTGCCGAGGCGCATGCCGACGGTCCGGTTCCGCGACAGATCGCCGGTACACGTGAGCACCAGGTCGCCCATGCCCGCGAGCCCCGCGAACGTGAGCGCCTTGGCGCCGAGCTTGAGGCCGAGCCGGGTGATCTCCGCGAGTCCGCGCGTGATGATCGCCGCGCGCGTGTTGTAGCCGAGGCCGAGCCCGTCGCTCACGCCACACGCGATCGCGACCACGTTCTTGAGCGCGCCCCCCACCTCGACGCCCATCACGTCGTCGTTCGTGTAAGCGCGGAAATAAGGCGTGGCGAACGCTTCCTGCACCGCGCGCGCGATGGCGTCGTGGGCGGACGCGACGGCGACCGCCGTGGGCATGTGCTGCGCGACCTCGCGGGCGAAGCTGGGGCCGGACAGAAACGCCAGCCGCGCGCGGTTGGGTGGCGGCACGATCTGCTCGAGGAGCTGCGACATCACCAGCCCGGTCTCGACCTCGATCCCCTTCGATGCGCTCACCACGATCGTCTCGGGGCCGAGGTGCCGTCCCACGCGACCCCACACCTCGCGCACGACGTGCGACGGCGGCACCGACACGACCATGTCCTTCTCGCCCGTCGCCGCGGCGAGATCGGTCGTCACCTCGAGGGAGTCCGGGAGGCGGATGCCGGGGAGGTAGACCTTGTTCTCGCGCTCCTCGCGGATCGCTCGCGCCGAGTCCTCGCCGTGGCTCCACAGCGTGACCGCGAGCCCCTTCTCGGCGAGCAGCGCCGCCAGCGCGGTCCCGAAGCTGCCAGCACCGATCACACCAACGCGTCGCACGGGGTTCATGGGATCTCCGGACAGGGATCGTGCGCACCTCCGTGGTGCGCATCGGTCGGCGTGCGCTGGCGAATGATCGCGCGGCTCGGCCCGCGCTCAGCCGCGTGCACGCGGCTGAGCGATCGGCACGGGCTCGCTCTCGGTTCCGTCGCCCGTGGCGTTCTCGGCGGTGGTCACGCGCATCACCTCCTCGAACGTGGTCTCGCCCTTGATCATCTTGAGCACGGCGGCCTCGCGCAGCGAGCGCATGCCTTCCTTGATCGCAGCTTTGCGGATCTTGTCGGTCCCGGCGTTGCGCCGGATCAGGCCCGCGACCTCGTCGCTCACCTCGAACATCTCGACCACCGAGGTCCGGCCGTAGTAGCCGGTGCCGCGGCAACGGGCACAGCCCTCGCCCTCGTAGACCAGCATCGGGGTGGGCGAGTTGTCGCGCAACCCGAGCGCTCGCCACTCGTCGAGGTCGAGCTTGCGCTCGTGCTTGCACTCGATGCAGATCGTGCGCAGCAAGCGCTGCGCCACGACGCCGTTCAGGCACGACGCGATCAGGAACGGCTCGATGCCGAGGTCGACCAGCCGCGTCAGCGCTTCGATCGCGTCGTTGGTGTGGAGCGTGGAGAGCACCAGGTGGCCGGTGAGCGCCGACTGGACCGCGTTGGTCGCGGTCTCCGCGTCGCGGATCTCGCCGACCATGATCACGTCCGGGTCCTGGCGCAGCACGTGGCGCAGCGCGGACGCGAACGTGATGCCGATCTTGGGCTGCACGAGGACCTGGTTGAACTCCTCGAAGACCATCTCGATCGGGTCCTCGAGCGAGGTGACGTTGCGCTCGTCGCTGGCGAGCATGCGCATGCCGGCGTAGAGCGTGGTGGTCTTGCCGCTGCCGGTGGGCCCGGTCACCAGGATCATGCCGTGCGGTCGCTCCAGCATCCGCAGGAACACGCGCCGCTCGCGCTCGAAGAAGCCGAGGTCCTCGATGTCGTACGAGGAGCGCTCGGGATCGAAGATGCGCAGCACGGTCTTCTCGCCGAACGCGACCGGTAGCGTCGAGACGCGCAGCTCCACCTCTTCGCCGGCCGCGGCGGTCTTGAAGCGGCCGTCTTGCGGCAGCCGGCGCTCGGCGATGTCGAGGCGGGCCAGCATCTTGATCCGCGACACGATCGCGTTGTGCACGACCCGCGGCATGGTGTGGACGTTGTGCAGCACGCCGTCGATGCGGAGCCGGATCACCGAGTGCTCGCGCTTGGGCTCGATGTGGATGTCGCTGGCGCGCTGGTCGTACGCGTAGCGCAGCAGGTACTCGACGGCGTTGATGACGTGCTTGTCGGTGGCCTCGAGCTCGCGGTCGGATTGCAGCTGGACCAGCTGCTCGAGGTTGCCGAGGTCGACGCTCGGCTTGAGCTCCCGTTCCGCCGCCTTGACCGAGGTCCGGAACCCGTAGAACTCGGTGATGGTCTTCAGGATGTCGGTCTTGGTGCCCACCACCGGGCGAATGTCGTAGTTCGACACCGCGCGCAGGTTCCTCACCATCTCGTCGTCGAAGGGGTTGGCGGTGGCGACGGTGAGCAGCCGCTTGTCGAGGCTGAGCGGGATGATCGAGTGGCGCCGCGCGAACGGCCGCGAGACCACGCGCGTGATGAGCGCCGCGTCGAGCTTGAGCGGGTCGATGCGCACGAACTCGAGCCCCGCCGCGTCGGCGAGCGCGCGCATGATCGTCTCCTCGTCGATCTTCTCGCCGCGCTTGGCGTTCGCGCGCGGGAAACCGAAGCCCGCGATGATGTCGACCGCCGTGATGTCCGAGGGCGAGGGCGGCGCCGAGCGCATCTGCGCCGCGAGCTTGCGCGCGTCCGAGAGCAGCCGATGCCGCTGCACCCGCTCCTTGATGGTCGATTCGAGACGCTGATCAGGCGTCATCAAGCCGGCGTCCACCAGGATCTTGGTGACGTAATCGACGGTGAGCTGGCGCATGCGCGAACGGTTGCCCGTGGCATCCGACGGGCAACCACGCCGATCGTACCCGCGACCAGCGGACCGAGCAATCGAGGACCGACGTCGGCCGCGCTACGATCGCGGCGCCGGCTGGTTCCAGCCCCCCTCCCGCTCGATCCGCGCGCCGGAGGGACGTCGCGCCGCCGCGCGAGCGAGATCTGAGGCGACTCGATGGCCGAATCTGGACTCGGTCGCGACGACGACCGAACGAGCCCCCTTCGCGGCAACCCGTACCGCGCGCCTCGGGAATCCGACTCCCGCGGCGCGTCGAGACCGTTCGAGCCGACGCGCTTGCAGCTCGTCACGCTCGCTGCTGCCACGGTGTGGATCGTCTTCGTGATGGTGCGGGTCGAAGCGTGGAACCTGCGTCACCCGCGCCTGTCGGGGGTGGAGCGGTTCTTCGCGGATCGGGGCGAAGGGCACCGCGGCAAGTGGCGCGTCCCCGGCTGTGCGAAGGACGGCGACTTCACGACGAGCACCCCCGAGGCGTGTTGGCGCTTCCACGAGGGCGCGAAGCGCGGGCTCCGCGGCGCGCTCCCGGGTCCGCTCTCCGACGTCGAGCGCGCCGAGATGAACCGCTATCTGAGCGACGCGAAGGATCAGCTCGCGTTTCGGAGCTTCGTCACGGTGGCTGCGTTCACCCAGTACCCCATGATCGTGCTGGTGGCGCTTCAAGCCTGGCCGCTGGCGAGTCGCGCCCGCGAGCGCCGGCATCGTCGGATGGGCGAGATCTGTCTCTCAGCAGCGGGCGTATGTCTCGCGGTGGCGTACGTGCGAGAATATTTCGGCAGCTTGGGCTGGTGATCGAGACGGTGGGATCGTCAGCAGCGGGCTCGGCGGCGCGAGAGGCCCTGCATGCCGATCATCGACGTCGAGCTGGTGATCGCGGGCAGCGGCGAGATCGCGGCCGGGCTCGCCTCCTCGCTCGCCGACCAGCTCGGCCAGTTGCTCGGAGCGCAGCCGGGCCACGTGTGGGTGCGGGTTCGGTCGCTCGCCGCCGATCGCTACGCCGAGAACGCGAGCGCGCTCGGCGCCGAAGAGTTGCCCGTCTTCGTGAGCGTGCTTCACGCCGGGCGTCCGGAAGCGAGCGTGCTCGCCGCCGAGGCGGCGGGAATCGCGCGCGTGGTGGCGGCGGTGACCGCTCGCCCGCCGGATCGAGTCCACGTCGAGTATCCGCCCCCTGCGGCCGGACGGATCGCGTTCGGCGGCGTTCTCGGATAGCCGCCTGGCGAAGGCCCACGCCGCCGCGGCGCCGCGCGCGGATCGCTGTCTGCCGCTCGATCGCCCCGAGGCTCCCCGCAGGCGCCGGCAGCGGGCGCCGGGAGCGCTCAGCGGGGGACGACGAGGTCCGCGCGGTGGAAGAGCGCGGCGAGGCCGCCCGAGTCGGCGAGCGCCGCCGCGCCGCCTTCGTCGCGATCGAGGATGGCGAGCACGCGACGCACCTCGCCGCCGGCCTCCCGGACGGCGTCGGCGGCGAGCTTCGAAGAGCCGCCCGAGGTCACCACGTCCTCGAGCAGCACCACCCGATCGCCGCTGCGAAAGGCCCCTTCGACGCGCTTGCCGAGGCCGTGTCCCTTGGCCTCCTTGCGCACGAAGAAGCCGCGCAGCTGGCGCCACCGCGAATGGTCGGCGGCGTGGACGAGGCACGCGCTCACCAGCGGCACGGCGCCCACCGCCATGCCGCCCAGGGCGTCGACCTCGCCGGGCGCGAAGCTCGCGTCGAGCAGATCGAGCAGGAGCCGCCCGGCCAGGCTCAGCCCCTCGGGCAGCATGAGCGTGACCCGGGCGTCGACGTAGAGATCGCTCTTCTTGCCGGACGCGAGAGTGAACTCGCCCCAGCGCACGCTGTGCGCGAGGAGCAGCGCGCGCAGTCGCTCGCGGGCATCCATCGAGGGCTGTTCCATGGTGCGTGAGGCCTCGGATTCGGGCGCGGGGGGCGCGAGACTAGCACGCGCTTCGAGCCTATAATCGACGCAAAGCGTCAACTCGCTCCCACGAGGCCAAGCCCATGCCGCACACCGCGAATGTGGATCGGATCGCGCTCGAAGATCTCTGCGACGAGGAGGAGTACCTGGTCGAGACCCAGGATCATTGGAGCCTGGTCGTCACCCGCTACAAGCCCAAGAAGGTCGCGTTCGACCAGCCGCTCCAGGGCGTGCCGTTCCTGCTGGTGCACGGGTTCTCGCAGAACCGCCACGCGTGGACCTCGGGCGAGTTCGTGAAGAACATGGCGTTCTTCGGCGCGGACATTCACATCGTCGAGCTGCGCGGTCACGGCAAGAGCTCCACCGCGCTCCAGTACCGCCGCCACCGCCGCGACGGGCGTCCGCTGCCGGGTGACATCCACTGGGCCTGGGACGTCGACAGCTACTTCATGTTCGACCTGCCCGCGACCATCCGCGAGGTGAAGCGCAAGAGCGGGCGCCGCAAGCTGATGTACGTCGGCCACAGCATGGGCGGGATGCTCGGCTACGGGCTGGCGTCGTGGCAGCAGGAGGATTTCCTCGGCCTGGTCACGATCGGCGCGCCCAGCGACATCGGGCGCGGCTTTCCGTTGATCCAGATGTTGGCGCTCGTCGATCTGCTCGGCGTGCCCACGGTCGACGCCCTGCTGTGGGAGCTCAACGCGGCACGCAAGCTCGGCCACCGCTCCCGGCGTGCCTTGGCCGAGCTGGTCGAGTCGTTGCCGATGGTGCCCGAGACGGTCGTGGACCGGCTCGCGCCGGGCGGGGAGCCCCAGCCGCTCAAGTTCCAGGTGGTGCCGGTCGACGTGCTGCTGCGCACCGTGCAGAAGTTCTTCAACCGCCCGGGCACGCTTCTCGGGGGGATCCCCAAGTACATCCCGCTCATGTGGAACCCCGAGCGCGCCAACCCCGAGCGAATCAAGTCGCTGCTCAACATCGGCGGCGGACCCGAGCCGCGCGCCGTTGTGCGGCAGTTCGCGCGCTGGATCCGCAAGGACGAGCTCAAGTGCTACAAGCTCAACTACGACTTCAAGAAGAACTTCGAGAAGATCGAGATCCCGGTGGCGATCGTCTTCGGTGATCAGGACCGGATCGCCGATCTCAAGAGCACCAGCAGCATCTACAAGAACGCGCGCAGCAACTACCTGCTGTGGCGCCCGGTGAAGGGCAACAGCCACATCGATCTGACGATGGGGCACGACATTCGCCAGATCTGCTACGACATCAAGAACCTCGCCGATTACGCGCTCAAGCATCAGCACAAGGAGCCGAGCTTGCCGCGCGTCGACTCGCCGGAGCGCGCCGCGGGCTGAAGCTGGCGGCGCAGTGGTCGGTCAGCCCGCGCGCGCGAGCGCCGTGATCTCCTCGAGGAGCGCGAGCTGCGGTTCGAGGGCGTCGACGCTGCTGGTGAACTGCGCCTCGAGCACGATCTCGTCGGCGCCCAGCGCGCGGGTGGCCGCGAGGTCGGCGCGGATCTGGGCTCGGTCGCCGACGAAGATCGGCCGCCACTCGCTCGCGATCGGCTGCTCCGTCACGTGCAAGTTGGCGCGCACGATCAGCTCGAGCCGCGCCGGATCGCGTCCCAGTGCCTCGGCTCGGGCGCGAATCCCCGCCCACATCTGGCGCATGCCCTCCACGGGGACTCCCGCGGGGTTCCAGCCGCTACCGTGCTTGGCGACCAGCTCCATCGCTTCGGGAGTGAAGGCGGCGAAGTAGAGCGGCGGGTGGGGCTCTTGCACCGGCTTGAGCGGCATCACCGAGCGCGGCACGGTGACGTGCTCGCCCCGGAACTCGACCGGGTCCGTCGTCCACAGCGTGCGCAGGGCCTCGACGTACTCGGCGGAGCGGCGCACGCGGCCACGCATGGGGACGCCCACGGCCTGGAACTCGTCGGGTGACCAACCGTTGCCGAGGCCGAGCGCCACGCGCCCCTTCGAGAGCACGTCGAGTGTCGCGATGCGCCGAGCCAGCACCACCGGGTTGTAGAAGGGCAGGTTGATGACGCTGGTGCCGAGCCGCGCCTGCTTCGTGTGCGCCGCCACGAACGTGAGGGTGTCGAGGGCATCCAGCTCGCGCTGGAACTCGACGGGGAGCTGGCCGTCCTTGCTGCCCGGATAGGGCGCCTGGGGCGACACCGGCCAGAGCAGCCGCTCGCCCACCCACAGGCTCGCGATGCCGAGCTCCTCGGCTCGGGTGGCGGAACGGACCAGCGCTTCGGGGCCGGCAACGGCGCCGTGCTGCGGCAATGTCCAACCGATACGCATCTCGGGCCTCACTTGGACGCGACGCGCGGCACGCAGCCCGCCTGTCGGAAGGGCTTGCCGTCGTGATCGAGGATCTCGAGCTTTCCTTCGAACGGCGAGATGTCCTTGTACTCGCGGGCGATGATGGTGCAGTCGTCCATCACGAAGACCACGTCCTTGATGGTGCTCGTGCCCTCCTGGTGGAACGAGATGCCGAGCACCTGCTGCGCGCCGTCGGGGGCGTGGAGCTTCTGAGCGCCGAGACCCCAGCGCGACAAGGTCCGGCCGCACCCGGAGGAGCCCAGCGTCAGCGCCAAGACTAGGGCTGCGGCGAGGGAGATCGCGAACGGCATCGTGAGCTTGCGCATGGTGTCCCCTCGGGAGCCGGCGAGCGGCTCGTGCGTATCAGCGAAGCAGCACGTCGCAGACGAACCGGACCTTCGTCACCAGCCGCCCGAACGCGTTGCGATGGATGTTGCGGCGCAGCACCAGGAGCAGCCAGCGCTCCAGCGTGTGGCGATCGAGCTTGTCGCCGAGCTTCTTCTTGCGCGGCGCCATCCCGGGCACCCGACCTTCGTCGATGGCGGCGTAGAGCGTTCGCTTGTCGAAGCCCCAGGTCGCGAGATCCGCCGGATCCAGCCGATCCGTGAGGCCGCGCACGAAACGATAGTGCGCCTCGTCGCCCGCGAGCTGACGCGCCCATTTCTCGATCGACTCGGTGTTGGGTCGGGTGTGCTTGCCCACGCCCGTGGGATCGCCGAGCCCCTTCTGGACGCGCTCGTGCTTGCCGTACTCGATCGCGTCGGCCTCGAACGGGACGCCCAGGAACTCGAAGATCTCACGCATCCGCGCTTCCGGGTCCGCCACCAGGTCCTCGTAGCGCACGTGGTGGATCGGCACCGGTCGCTCCCGAAGGAAGCGCGCGATGGCGGGGACGTAGCGGTCGAGGATCGGGTTGAACCGGTTCGCGGCCTCGAAATCGCCCTCGAAGAAGCTCTCGGCGAACGAGCAGAAGATCGCCGCGGGATGGCGCGTGAGCACCACGTACTTGGCGCGCGGGTAGAGCTTGCTCAGGAACGGCAGCACCAGCGCGTAGGCGGGCGTCTTGTCGAGGAGACGTTCCTTGCCGCTCTTGGCGAGTGTCCGCCCGTAGAGGACGTCGGTGTACGCGCGCAGCGCGTCCAGGTAGTCGGCCTCGCCGTTCGGCAGCTCGGCGACGAAGCCACGAATCGCGTCGACGGCGCGCAGGTGGTCGTACGGTGCTGCTTGAACCGTGTCGTAATAGCCCAGGTGCGCGAGCGGCGTGATGATGTGCGGTTCGGGGCCGCCGGCGATCATCGAGTGCGACGAGAGCATGCGCTCGAGCAACGTGGACCCCGAGCGCGGTGATCCGATCACGAACAAAAGCCGCTCCTGAAGCTCGGACACGCCTCCCCCTCCGCTGCCGCCGAACGTCGCCCCGGCAGGGGCGGGAAGTTGCTTCGCTCGGTGCGTGCTGGCAACCGTCGACAACGCATCGCGCGCGGATGTTAGGTTGGGCGCTTCCGCCCGCGACTCGCGCTCATGACCCGATCGCCGCATCAGCAACGGATCCGCGCCGGCATCCTCTCGGTGGTGGTGAGCGTGGTGCTGCTCGGCGCCAAGCTGGTGGCGTGGTTCCTCACCGGTTCCACCGCCGTGCTCTCGGACGCGCTCGAGAGCATCGTGAACGTGGTGGCGTCGAGCTTCGCGCTGTTCGCGCTGGTGGTGGGTTCCCGGCCCGCGGATCGCGATCATCCGTATGGGCACGGCAAGGCCGAGGATTTCTCCGCGGGCGTGGAGGGCGCGCTCATCGTGGTGGCCGCGGTGCTCATCCTGGTGAAGGCGCTGCCCGAGCTCGCGAGCCCGCGCCCCGTCGCGCACCTCGACAGCGGCCTCGGGATCGTGGTGCTTGCAGGGTTGGTCAACCTCGGCGTCGGCTCGTTCCTGATCCGGCAGGGGCGCCGCACCCATTCCGCGGCGCTGGTCGCCGATGGCCAGCACCTGCTCACCGACGTCGTCACGACCGCGGCGGTGGTGATCGGGCTGGTGCTGGTGCGCGTGACCGGTCGCGCGTGGTTCGACCCGGTCGCGGCGACGATCGTGGCGGTCCAGATCCTGGTGTCGGGAGTGCTGATCGTGCGGCGCTCGGTCGGTCACCTCATGGACGAGGCCGACCCCGCGTTGGTGGCGCGGATGCTCGAGGTGCTGCACGAGCTGCGCCAGCCCGGCCTGCTCGAGCCGCATCGGCTGCGCGTGCTGCGCCAGGGGCGCGAGCATCACATCGATCTGCACCTCGTGGTGCCGCGGTTCTGGTCGGTCGAGCGGGCGCACGCGCTCGAGCGCTCGCTCGGCGAGGACATCCTCGATCGCCTCGGGATCGCTGGGGACGCGATCGTGCACCTCGATCCGTGCAATCCCCATTGTTGCGGATCGTGCGCGCTGCCCGACTGCCCGGTGCGCGCCCAGCCGTTCGAGCGTGACCGCGAGTGGTCGCTCGCCTCGATCACTGGCCCGCCGCCCTGGACGGACATCGCGTCGACGCTCGGGTGAGCCGCGGCTGCGGCCGTTTCGGCGGGTGCGCGCGCCGCTCGCGGTCGCGAGCGATTGGCGGCGTTTTCGGCGCTATGGCAACCTGATTCGGATGAGCTACCCATTCCCGCCGCCCACCTCGGAGGCGCTCGATGCGATGAAGCACCGCAGCGAGTCGGTGTCGTTCGGGCCGGTATTCGCGTGGATCACGCCCACGGGCCGCTGCAATCTCTATTGCACCCACTGCCCCATCCGCACCGCCCCCAAGATCGCGGACGACGCTCCCGACATGACGCCGGAGCTGATCGAGCGCATCGCGCGCGAGGTCGTGCCCTCGCTCGAGACGGTCAAGATCGGCGGCAACAACAACGGCGAGGCCGTGCTGGCGCGCAACTTCGACGAGTTCTACGCCCGCATCGAGCGCCCCGGGCTACGCCCCTGGATCATCACCAACGGCACGTTGCTGCGGCCCGATCAGATCGAACGCCTGGCGCGCGCCGGCGCCGTCATCGATTTCTCGATGGACGCCGCCACCGAGGCCGGTCACAAGCGCATCCGCGGGCGCGGCTTCGAGGCGCTCATGGCGAGCATCGCGGGCGCAGTCGAGGCGCGAGATCGTCACCCCTCGACCGGCGCCCAGGTGTGGGTGTCGCCCACGCTCTTTCTCGACAACCTCCACGACATGCCCGACGTCGTGCGCATGGCGGTCGAACGCCGCCTCGACGGCGTGCGAATGTCGAACCTGATCCCGCAGACCGAGGCGCAGCGCTACCAGTCGCTCGTCTACCACCGGGCGGAGTCCAACCGCGTGTTCGACGAATGCCGCCGCATCGCGGAGGGCTCGCGGCTCACGCTCATCACGCCGGAGCCCTTCGAGGCGCCGCCGATGAAGACCAACAGCAAGGTCAAGCTCGAGGTCCCTGCGCGCGTCGACTGCATCCACCCGTGGACCTCGGTGAGCATCGACGAGAAGGGCTTGGTTCACCCGTGTTGCGTATCGGACCAGGTGCTCGGCGATCTGACGAAGCAGTCGTTCGCGGAGATCTGGAACGGCCGGAAGTACCGGACCCTCAGGCGCCGCGTGAACTCCGCCAACCCGCAGCTCTACTGCCGGCGCTGCATGCTGCGCGGCTCGAGTGGCGCGACGCTCTCGCCGGCGGCGAAGGACCAGGACCTGCTCTCCGGCATCGGCATGTCGCGCGCCATCGACCCGATTCAATCGCTGATCTTCTTCCTGATGCAGCGCGCCCAGACGTCGCGACTCGCCAAGGCGGCGCTGCACGCGCTGCTCTGGTCGCTCGACATGCGCTGAGCTCGGGCTGAGCCGGAGCCGAGCTGCGGCGAGGCCACGCGCGGGCCGCCCTTCAAGCCGCCCACGTTGCCGCGCGAGGGACGATCCTCGGGAGGCGCCGGTCGCCCGCGTCAGCCGGCGTAGCCGAGCGCCTTGAGGGCGTCGCGTTCCTCGGGCGTCATCGACCGGCTCGATCCCGCCGCCGGCGACGAACGCGTGGTGCCGTGCTTCTCGCGCCAGGTCGTCACGATCTGCTCGAGGTTCGCGGTGCGCGCGGGCTCGTCGGCGGCGCGATCACGGCTCTCGTCGTCCACGCGATGGAGTGAGACCGAGCTGCGAACGCCGCTCCGGGAGTGCTCGATCAGCTTCCACGGCCCGTCGACGACGGCCGTGAGGTCTCCGCCCAGCGACCACGGGTCGAGCTCGGGGTAGACCTCGCGAAAGACCCGGATCGCGAAGTCGGGTACCTGGTACTCGGCGATCTGGACGCGTGGCTCGGGGGCACCGCGCCCCAGCACGATGGACGCGAGCGAGAGGCCTTCGTGAGCGAAGCCGCTGGCCGTGACGCCCAACAAGCCCGCCAGCGTGGCGGGCAGATCGACGGTCTGCGCCGGGAAATCGCTGCGCAGCCCGCGCGCCACCACGTCGGCGGGGTCCGCGGCCGCGATGATCAGCGGGATTCGGAGCAACGGCTCCCAGAGCGCGAACTGGTGGCCCATCTGGCCCTGCTCACCGAGGAGCTCGCCATGGTCGGCCGTCACGACGACGAGCGTTCGCTCGAGGTCGCCCGCGGCGCGCAGCGCGTCCCAGAGCTCGGCGAGGCGCGAGTCGAGGTACGCGAGCTCGGCGTCGTAGAGGTCCGTCTGGATCGCCAGCTGGCGCGCGCTGAGCTTCACCTTGCCCGACTCGAAGAGCTTCGAGTCCATCTGCATGTCCACGCGGTCCTGGTCGCTCAAGTCGGCGGGAAGGAAACGGTCGCCGTGGGGACTTCCGAAGTTCGGCTGGTGCGCCTCCATGAGGTTCACGAACGCGAAGAACGGCCGCGCGCGGTCGCGCTCCGCGAGCCAGCGGCGAAGCATGGCGATCGTCGCCGCCGCGCCGTCGTCCTTCGCCACCGCGCGCAGCTCGACGATCATCCGCAGCGGCATCAGATCGAAGACGGTGTGGCGCAGCGCGTGGAGCTCCTTCCACACCGGCACGAAGTGCTCGAATCCGCGCGTGACTCCCGAGAATCCGCCGAGCCACGGGTTGTTGGTCCAGCACGCGGTCTGGTAGCCGGCGGAGCGCAAGAGCTCGGCCAGGGTGGGGACGTTCGCGTGCAGGAAGAGCTCTTGCCCACGCGCGCCGTGGCTCGACGGATAGAGCCCGGTGAAGAGCGAAGCATGCGACGGCAGCGTCCACGGCGCGACGGCGCGCGCGTTCTCGAAGAGCACTCCCTCGCGCGCCAAGCGCGTCAGGAACGGCGTGGTCTCGCGCGGGTAGCCGTAGGTCGAGGTGTGATCGGCGCGCGTGGTGTCGAGCACCAGCAGCAACACGTTCCAATCCTTCGCCTTCGCCGTGGGGTCGCGCCGAACCTCGAGCGTCGCGCCGAGCGCGGTGTCGGCGGGACGCTCGATGGCGAGGAGCGGATAGAGGCTCGGCAGGCCGAAGAGCAGGAGCAGCACGAGCGCGAGTCGAACGTGGAAGCGGACCCGAAAGAGCGGCTGGAAGGTCGCTCGTCGTGCGATCCGCGTCAGCAGCGCGCCCACCGCGAGCGCGGCCGCGACCGCCACGGCGCCGAGCACCGCCCATTCCAGCGGCGTGGGCGCGGGGACCTTCGTGAGGTACGGATTGCCGGCCAGCGCGAGCTTCGAGACCAGCCGCCAGGCCATGAGCACGAAGAACGGCACCAGCCAACCCACCAGCCGCGCGAGCGTGGTGGGCTCGTCGCGCGGCGCGAGGCGCAGCGCCGCGCGCGCCAGCGCGACCAACGCGAGCACGCCGCCGAAGAGCGCGGCGTAGAGGATCATCGCCTCGAGCAGCACCTCGGGGCGAAGCAGCGCCAGGTTCTCGGGCGAGAGCGTTCCGAGGACGTGGAAGCGCCGCGCCATGATGCGCAGGTCCTCGAACGCGGCCCAGGTCACACCCGCGGAAGCGCCCAGCGCGAGCGCGCAGCGCAGCTCGCGCGCCAGCGATCCGTCCGGTCGCGCGCTCATCGGGCGAGGAGCGTGAGGATGGCGCCCGCGCTCGCGAAGCGCACCGCGCGCTGCGGATCGCCGAGCAACGGGACGAGCTGGGCGACGTCCGCCGCGCGGCCGGTCTTGCCGATGCCGCGCGCGGCGAGCCGTCGCACCAGCGGGTCGGGATCGGCCAGCCCGGTGCGCAAGCCCGCCAGGCCGGCGGAGCCCATCTCGCTCAGCGTCCGGATCGATTGAGCGCGCTCGTACTTGTCGGCGGTGCGGGCCTCGATGGTCGCCTCCGGCGGCGGTGGCGGCGGCTGGTCCGGCACGCCGCGCCGTCCGGCGAGCAGCGCGCCGGCGAGCGCGCCGAGCGAGCCCAGCGCGCCGCGCTTCTTGGTCACGTACGCGCGCCCCTCCGGGTCGCCGAGCTTCTCGAGAGCGGCGGCGGCTTGGTCGCGCACCAGCTCGCTCGAATCGGCGAGCGCCTCGCGGATCAGCGGGATCGACGCGCGATCGTCGAGCTCGGCGAGCTTGTCGAAGGCCTTGGTGCGCTGCGTGTTGTGGCGCGAGCGGGCCATCTCGCGCAGCACCGGCAAGCCGGTCGCATCGTCGAGATCCGCGAGCGCGCCCGCCGAGATCAGGCGCACGTCGGGGGAGGGGTCCTCGAGCCCGATGCGAAGCACCGGGATCGTGCGCGGATCGTCGTATTTGTCGAGCGTCTGCACGAGCTCCACGCGATACCATTCCTCGGGGTCCTGGATGAGGGCGTCCGCCACGGTGAAGGCCGTCGGGTCGCCCAGTCGTCCGAGTTGCACCACGGCCCAGAGCTTGTCGTCGCGCGTGCCGGTGCGCGCCTCGCGCCGCAGGTAGCGCAAGGCGCTGAGGTCGTTCATGCGCGCCAGCTCGTCGGCGGCGAGCTTGCGCACCTCCGGATCGGCGTGGCGCAGGTTCGCGCGCAGCGTCGCGCGCGCCTTGCGTCCGCCGATGCGCCGAATCGCGTGGCTCGCGGCGCCGCGGACGTCCTTGATCGTGTCCTGCTCGACCACGCGATCGAGCGGCTCGATGAAGAGCGCGAGCTCGGTCGCCTCGATCTCCTCCACGACGGTCTTGCGCGTCTCGACGTCGGGGTCGATCAAGGCGAGCTCGAGCACCCGTTCGCAGATGGCGCGCAGCAGCGCGCGCTTGGGATCGCCCGGAGTCGCGGCGAGCGCCTCGTAGCGGGCGACGCCGTGGGTGCCGGCGTCGCGGGCGATCTCCCACGCTGCCACGACACCCACCTGCGCGGCGTCGAGGGGGGCGGGCGGCTCGGTCGCCTGATAGGCGCGGACGATGGCCTCGAGCGGCTCGCGCGCGCCGCGGGCCAGCGCCTCGTCGAACGGCTCGGCGCCGGGTCGATCGGCGGCGCCCGCCGCCGTCGCCAGCGCCAACGCGGCGGAGGCGCGAACGAGCGAGGCGCCGTGGGACCTCACGTCTCGACCCAGCACGCCGCCGCGTGCTCGGGACCGCGAACCGAGAGCGGCGGCGCCTCGACCCGACAGCGCTCCTGGACGAGCGGGCAGCGCGGGTGGAAATGGCAGCCGCGCGGTGGATCGATGGGGCTCGGCACGTCGCCGACCGGAACGGCGGCACGGCGGCGCCGCCGCGGATCGGGATCGGGTACCGAATCGAGGAGCACGCGCGTGTAGGGATGGGCCGGCGCCTCGAAGATGGCCGCGGCGGGCGCGATCTCCACCAGCCGTCCGAGGTACATCACCGCCACCCGCCGGCTCATGTGCCGCACCACCCGCAGGTCGTGCGAGATGAAGAGCATCGTGAGGTGGAGCTCGCGCTGCAGGTCGGCGAGCAAGTTCAGCACCTGTGCCTGGATGGACACGTCGAGAGCGCTCACCGGCTCGTCCGCGACGAGCAGCTCGGGATCGAGCGCCAGCGCCCGCGCGATGCCGACGCGCTGGCGCTGTCCGCCGCTGAACTCGTGGGGATAGTGCGACGCGTGCTCGGGCTGCAGCCCCACGCGCTCGAGCAGCTCGACCACTCGCTCGCGGCGCTCGGCGCGCGTCCCCACCGCGTGGATCACGAACGGCTCCTCGAGCGCCTCGCCGATGGTCATGCGCGGATTGAGGCTGGCGTACGGGTCCTGGAAAACGATCTGCATGCGTCTGCGAAACGCCTTGAGCTCGCCGCGAGCGAGCGTCGCGAGGTCGCGATCGTGGAAGCGGATCGAGCCCGCGCTCGGGTCGATCAGGCGCAGCGCCAGACGCCCGAGCGTCGACTTGCCGCAGCCGCTCTCACCCACGAGCCCCACGGTCTCGCCGGGCCAGACGTCGAGGTCCACGTGGTCCACGGCCCGCACCTCGCCGTGGCGGCGACGCGACAGCATTGCCGCGCGGATCGGAAAGCTCTTGGTGAGGCCGCGCAGCGAGAGCAGCGGGGCGGCCGAGTCGGGCCGTGCGGGATCCGGCGTGGGAGCTGCGTGCATGTCGAGACTCGCTTCGCCGGGGATCGCTCGGAAGCGCGCGCCCTCGCGTCAGCCGTCCAGTTTCGCGTGGAAGGGGCACGCCACGCGGTGCTCGGAGCCGGGGGTGATGGCGGCGAGCGGCGGCGGCGCCTCGGCGCAGCTCGCCTCGGCGATCGGGCAGCGGTCGCGAAACGCGCAGCCGGACGGACGCGCGCCCAGATCGGCACCGTGCCGGGGATCGACGCAGGCGGGCGCCCGCCGCCGCGGTGGGCGCGTTCCGCCGCGGCAGGCTGCGGATGAGGCCCCGTGTGTAGGGGTGGCGCGGGTTCTCGAAGAGCTCGGTCGTGGGCGACGACTCGACGATCTTGCCCGCGTACATCACGGCCACCGAGTCCGTGACCTCCGCCACGACGCCGAGATCGTGGCTGATGAGCAGCATCGCCATGCCGAGCGCCTCGCGCAGCTCCGCGAGGAGATCGAGGATCTGCGCCTGCACCGTCACGTCGAGGGCCGTGGTGGGCTCGTCCGCGACCAGCAGGTCCGGCTCGCACGCGAGCGCCATGGCGATCATCACGCGCTGGCGCATGCCGCCGCTCATCTGGCCCGGGTAATCGTGGACGCGGCGCTCGGGGTCCGGCATGCGCACGCGGCGCAGGATCTCGACGATCCGCTCGTCGAGCGCGCGGCCGCGCAACCCCTGGTGCAGCCGGATCGCCTCGCCGATCTGATTGCCCACCGTGAACACCGGGTTGAGCGAGGTCATCGGCTCTTGGAAGATCATCGAGATCCGATTGCCCCGGATCCGGCGCAGCTCGGGCTCGCTCAGCGTCACCAGGTCGGTGCCGTCGAAGCGGATCTCGCCGCCGGCGATGCGGCCCGGTGGCGACGGGATCAGCCGCAGGATGGAGAGCGCCGTGAGGCTCTTGCCACAACCCGACTCGCCCACTAGCCCCAGGGTGCCGCCGCGCGCGAGCGCGAGGTCGACGCCGTCCACCGCCGCCAGGTCGCGCGCACCACTTCGGAACACGGTGCGCAAGCCGCGGATGTCGAGGAGCGGCGCCGGGGAGCTCATGGCCGAAACGGTGCGATGGGAGCGATTCCGCCGGCTGCTTCTCGTCGATCCCGGTGCCGGCCGGCGGGCGCGCGTCGCTAGTTTATAGCCGAAGCCGTGCACGCCGGGTGCACCGCTTCCGAAGCGCGGCGCGGCGCGAGCCGACGACGCGCGCGGTCGCGAGCGCCGGTGACGTGCCCGCGCGACGGCTCAGACCTTGCCGTGCAGGATGGCGCGGGCCTCGGTCTCGGTGAGCAGGCCCTTGCGCACCAGGATGCGCAGCAGGAGCCGCACCTGCTTGTCGGTGGGCAGCAACGCGTCCTCGGGCTCGCTCGCGTGCTTGGGCTCGGGGGCTGGCTTGGGCGCGGGCGTCACCACGGTGGTGGTGGGCGGCGGCTCGTAGAACGGGATGCGCGCCTCGCTCGCCTCCTCGGCGGCGCGCTCGTCCGCGAGGCGCAGGCCTTCGAGGATCAGCGCGTCGTTGTTGTCGAAGATGGTTCGCTCGAGGTCGGGTGGGTTGGGGCGCAGCGTGAACGTGCCTTCCTGCCACGTCACCAGCTCGAGCGCGGCGCGCGGGCCCTGGATGTAGTCGGTGTCGGCGTGAACGATGTGGCCGTTGTCGAGGTAGATGCGCCCGGTGCCGAGCGACCCGTTCAGGTGGATGGTGATCGTCTTGCCGCCGGCGCCGAGGATCTGAAGCATCTCCACGACACCCATGTCGACGAGGCTTCCCGCCACGCCCTGCTCGCGGGTGTCGATCGCGCGGATCAGCTCCTCCTTGTTGAAGCGCTCGATCACCATCTCGTTGCCGGCGCGATAGCTCGAGTCGATCTCGACGCCGCCGAGCCGGATGCTCTTCCCGGGCACGGCGGAGCCCGAGTAGCACTTGCCGATGGCGCCCATGATCTCGACCTCGCCCGCCAGGTACGCCTTCACGTGACTGATGCCGGTGACGAACTTGAGCTCGTCCAGGCTCGCCGTGTTCTCGGGCTGCGACACCGCGACGTGCAAGGTCTTGCGCGGCGACTTCTCGAGCTTGATCGCGAGCAGCCCGTGCTCGCGCGCGAACGCCGCGGGCACCAGCTCCAGGGCCTCCATCTCGACCTCGGTCTGCGCGAGCTGCAGCACCGGGATCTGGAAGATCTCGCTCAGCACCTGATTGAGCGTCGTTTCCTTGATGTAGCCCAGCTTGTTGAGGATCGTGCCGAGCTTTCCGCCCCAGCGGTTCTGGTGGTTGAGCGCCGCGTTCAGCTCGAGCTGGGAGATGGCCTTCTTGGCCATCAACATCTGGCCGATCGGGACACGCTGAGCGGTGGGGGTCGTCATGGTCGCCGTGGGAACCGATTTCGACGCTAGCAGAGCGGGAAAACACGAGTCAACGCCGTTGCGGCGCGTGGCGATCTCCGAGCCCGCGGGCGCCTGCCGCGCCCTGCGACCTTCCGTTTTTACGGGTTCGTCGCGAGGAAGCAGCGCACGCTTCCGTGCGAGACCGGGACGACCGGCGGCGCCTCCGATCGGCAGCGCTCCATCACCACGGGACAGCGCGTGTGGAAGTGGCAGCCGGGGGGCGGGTTCGCGGGCGACGGCACGTCGCCGAGCACCGGCACGCGCTCGTGCGCCGCGTGGGGGTCGATCGTGGGCACGGCGTGCATCAGGGCTTGTGTGTACGGATGCCGGGGCGCCCGCATCAGCTCCTCGGCGCGCCCCCGCTCCACGACGCGCCCCAGGTACATCACGGCGATCTCGTCGGCGAGATAGCGGACCACGCCGAGGTCGTGGGTGATGAAGAGGTAGGCGAGCCCGAGCTCCTGCTGCAGGTCGCGCAACAGGTTCAGGATCTGCGCCTGAATCGACACGTCGAGCGCCGACACGGCCTCGTCGCAGATCAGGAGCCGGGGCTCGACGGCGAGCGCCCGCGCGATGCAGATGCGCTGCCGCTGGCCTCCCGAGAACTCGTGGGGATAGCGGTACATGTGGCGCGGGTCGAGCTTGACGCGCGTCAGCAGCGCGGCGACCCGCTCGTCGCGCTCGCGATCGTCGGCGCCGATCCCGAACGAGCGCATGCCTTCCGCCACGATCTCGCGGACCCGCATGCGCGGATTGAGCGATGCCATCGGGTCTTGGAAGACGATCTGCAGCTTGCGTCGGTAGGGCCGCAGCGCCGCGGCGTCGAGGGTGAGCAGGTCGACTCCCTCGAAGAGCACGCGTCCGGTGCGCGCGGGCACCAGCCGCAAGATCGAACGTCCCACCGTGGTCTTGCCGCAGCCCGACTCGCCCACCAGCGCCACGGTGCGGCCGGCCTCGACCGCGAGGTCGATGCCGTCGACGGCGCGGACCCAGCCGACCGTCTTGCGCAGCACGCCCTTGCGGATGGGGAACCAGGTGGAAAGGCCCTCGACGGAGAGCAGCGGTGTCGCGGCGGTGGCGCTCACGGGCGGGTCTCGCTGGTCACGGCGTGGCACCACACCTGGTGCTGGCCTGCTCGCACCTCCACGCGCGGCACGACGTCGCGGCACGGTGCCAACGCCACCGGGCAGCGATTGGTGAAGCGGCAGCCCGGGGGCCATTCGTTGGGCGGCGGCACCACGCCCTGGATCTCGTAGAGCCGCGCGCCGCGCGCGGCGCGCGCGGGAATCGAGCGCAGCAGTCCTTGCGTGTACGGGTGGAGCGGCGAGTCGATCACCGCACGCGTGTGGCCGGTCTCGACCACGCGTCCCGCGTACATCACGGCGATGCGGTCGGCGAGCTCGCTCACCACGCCCAGGTCGTGGGTGATGAGCACGATCGCCATGCCGAGATCGCGGCGCAGGTCGCGCAGCAGCTCGAGGATCTGGGCCTGGATCGTGACGTCGAGCGCGGTGGTGGGCTCGTCGGCGATCAGTACCTTGGGGTTGGTGGCGAGCGCCATCGCGATCATCACGCGCTGCTTGAGGCCGCCCGAGAGCTGGTGCGGGTACGCGTCGAAGCGATCCGCCGGATCCGGGATGCCGACGCGCTTGAAGAGCGCGATGGTGCGGTCGCGAGCGGCAGCGCGCGTGACGCGCTCGTGGAGGAGGATCGCCTCCACCACCTGCGCGCCCGCCGTCACCACCGGGTTCAGGCTGGTCATCGGCTCCTGGAAGATCATCGCGATGTCGGCGCCGCGCACCGCGCGCATCGCGTCGACGTCGAGATCGAGCACGTTCACGCCGTCGAGCTCGATCCGTCCGGCTTCGATCTTGCCCGGGCGCGGCACCAGTCGCAGCAGCGAGAGCGCGGTCATCGACTTGCCGCAGCCCGACTCGCCGACCAGCGCGAAGACCTCGCCGCGCTCGATCGCGAAGTCGACGTGATCGACCACGGGCACACGCCCGCCGTCGCTGGGGAAGGTGGTGGTGAGGCCCGAGACGGAGAGGATCGGCGGCATCGCGGCGAGGGTGCGGCTCACTGGCTCTCGCGGAGGGTGCGCGGATCGAGCACGTCTCGAAGCGCGTCCCCCACGACGTTCACCGCGAGGATCAGGACGAAGAGCGCGATGCCGGCGGCGGTCAGGTTCCACCACACGGCGGGCTCGCGCGCCAGCTCGTCGCGCGCGCGATCGATCATCTGCCCCCAGCTTCCCGGGACGCCGATGCCGAGGAACGAGAGCACCGCCTCCGAGAGCACCAGCCCCGAGAACGTCAGCACGAAGGTGATCACGATCAGGTGCGACAGGTTCGGTAGGACGTGGCGGAACACGATCTTGAGATCGTTCACGCCGAGCGCCCGCGCGGCCTGCACGTAGTCCATCTCGCGCAGCTTCAAGGTCTCGCCGCGCGCCATGCGGCAGAAGCCCACCCAGCTCGTGACCCCGAGCGCCACGCACACCTGGAGCGTGCCGCGACCGAGCGCCATCACCAGCGCGATCAGCAACAGCAACGTCGGCATGGAGGCGAGCGTGGACATGACGAAGAACACCGCATCGTCCACCCATCCGCCGCGGTAGCCGGCCGACACGCCGAACAGGAGCGCCAACGGGATCGCGATCAGGCTCGTGACCCCGCCGATGAGCAACGCCACGCGCGCGCCCTTGAGCACCAGGTAGAGGCAGTCGCGACCGAGCACGTCGGTGCCGAACGGATGCTTGCCGGGGTGCTTGAGCGCCGAGCCGCCGTAGAACTCCACCTTCGCGAAGGGCGCGGAGTAGCTTTTCTCCTGCGAGCCCGCGAACGCGCGGTCGATCGGGCTGCGCGCCTCGTGAGCGGCGACCACGTCGCCGCCCGCGGCCGAGCCGCCGACCCAGCGCACCGAGTCGACGAGCGCCACCAGCAAGTAGAGGCCGATCACCGCGAGCGCGATGGGACGGCGCCGCACCAGGTCGCGCGTGGCTTCCAGCCAGAGCCGATCGCGGCGGATCGCGCGCGCCACGGCCACGCTGCCGATCAGCGCCGCTGCGACGACGACGTTCGAGACGATCCAGCCCTCGATCATGCGGGCTCGAGGGACGAAGGGAGGGCGAGGAGGCGCGTCATTCGAGTCGGACTCGCGGGTCGACGATCGCGTAGCTCACGTCGGTGAGGATCTGGGCGGCCACGAACAAGAGCGCGCCGATGTAGACCATCGTGCGCAACGTCGAGAAGTCGTTGCCCTGGATCGCGTCCACGGTCACCGAGCCGAGCCCGGGGATGCCGAAGAACGATTCGAGGAGCAACGCGCCCGTGAACAGGAAGGGGATCTGGATGACGACGTTGGTGAGCACGGGAATGAGCGCGTTTCGGAGCACGTGACGGCCCATCACGCGAGCCTCGCCGCAGCCCTTGGCGCGCGCCGTGCGCACGTAATCGCGGCTGGTTTCCTCCACGAACACCGTACGGTAGAGACGGATCTCGGCGCCGAGCTCGGCGGCCAGGCCGACCAGGATCGGCAGCGCGACGAAGCGCGCGATGACGTCGGCCGAGCGGTCGAAGCCGGAGATCGGGAACCAGCGCAAGAGTTTTCCGATCAGGAACTGCGCGCCCACGATGTAGAGCAGGATGGAGACGCTCATCGCCAGCACGCACAGCACCAAGCCCATGCGGTCGATGTAGGTGTTGCGGAAGAACGCCACGAAGAGCGAGAGCGGCACGCCCAGGCCGACGCCGAGCACGAAGAGCGGCACCGTGAGCGTGAGGCTCGGGACGACGCCGTTCCGCAACCGCTCGGAGATCGGGGCGCTGTCCGCGTCGCTCTTGCCGAAATCGAAGGTCAGCGCGCGGCGGAAATGGGTGAAGAGCAGATTGTCGCTCGCGTTCTCCCACGGCCACAGCGGCCGGTCGTAACCGTGCTCGTGCTTCCAGTTCTCGATCACCTTGGGCGACGCTTTCTCGCCCACGGCGCGACGCGCCATGTTGTCGGGATTGGCGACCGAGAAGAAGAGGATGAAGAGGAACAGCAGCACGCCGAGGACCGTCAGCATCCCGTAGAGCAGGCGGCGGACCACGTAGGCCAGCATCACTGACGCTCGCGCAGGAAGGTGACCACGCCAGGCACGGTGATCAACACCGCGAGGCATGCCAGCGTGTACGCCGGCCACATCACCGGCTGGTTCCACCCGTCACGCACGCGATCGCGCAGCTCGGGCTCGACGTCCCGGTACTTGGTCATCGGGGTGGACATGCCGAAGGGCTTCACGTTGTGCACCCATTGGTGGCGCAGCGAGTACGCCTCGTTGAACATGAGGTCGATCATCGGCGCGTCGTGCTCGGTGATCGCGCGCAGCTCCCGGATCAGCCGCATCCGCTCGTCGTCGTTCTCGCGGGCCTTGGCGAGCTCGAAGAGCCGGTCGTATTCCGGGTTCGAGTAGTTCATGTCGTTCGGCCCGCCGTACTTGACGCGCCCTTGCTCGGTGACGAGCAGGAACAGGAAGTTCTCCGGATCCGGGTAGTCGGCCGACCAGCCCCAGAAGTAGATCTGGTGGGCGCCCTTCTTGAGCTTCTCCTGGAACTGGTTGTAGTTGGTGGCGTCGATGCGCACGTCGAGGCCGATCTGCCGCCATTCGTCCACGAAGAACTGGTAGCGCAGCATCCCGTCGACGCTGGTGTCGCCGCTGTCGAAGACCAGCCTGAGGGGCTTGCCGGTCGCGGGATCGACGCCCCCCGCGTAGCCGGCGTCGGCCAGGAGCTGCTTGGCGCGCTCGATGTCGACGTGCCGGTAGGGGTTGCGGTAGCTCGCCTCGAAGCCGAAGAGCGACGGCGGGATCATGTAGTCGGCGGGCACGCCGCGGCCGTTGAGGAAGAGCCGCAGCCATTCCTTGGTGTCGACGCACAGGCTCATCGCCTGGCGCAGGAGCCGCGCCCGCTCGCCGCCTGCGTGGCCCACGGTCTTGTCCTGCATGTTGAAGCCCAGGTAGTAGAACGCCGGCTCGACGGTCTTCTCGAGGCCGATGCCGAGCTTCGCCATCTCGGGAGTGAGCTGGCCGTTGGCGACGACCTTGTCGAAGCTCTCCTTCACGATTCCCGAGGCGTCGTAGTAGCCCTGCAGGAATTTGTTGAAGCGCGGGATGTCTTCTTTCTCGCGGCGGTACTCGACGCGTTCGATGAACGGAACGGGTTTGCCCACGTAGCGCGGATCGAGGCGGCCGAGCTCCGCGTCACCGGGCTCACCCTCCGACGGGTAGAGCGCGCCGGGACGGTTCCACTCGGGGTGGCGGAAGCCGTACCAGTTGCGATTCGCTTCCAGCACGATCCGCGCCTGCTTGTCGTAGACCGTGATCTTGTAGGCCGCGTTGGCCACCGGATGGTCCTGAAGCAGGGGGTGCCCGTTCTTGCCGTCGTAGTACTGCACCGCTTCCCAGGGCACGGGCGTGGAGAACGGGAACGCGAGCCAGTAGAGGATCTGCGGGTACGGGTGGTCGAGCACCAGCTCGAGCGTGTGCGCGTCCGGCGCGCGGATGCCCTCGATGGGGCCGACCGCCGCGTACTGGACGTGCGCCGGCTGAGCGACGAATCCGGGATCGCTCTTGCGCCGCGCTTCCAGTCGATCGATGAAGTCCTTGAACCCCAGCACGTTCGACATCGGATCGACGAAGGGGCTCACCACCTTCGGGTCCGCGACCCGCATGTACGCGAACTCGAGGTCCTGCGCCGTGATCTCGCGTGTCCTGCGGCCCGCCCCGCCCAGCTCGAAGCAGGGGTCGTCGGCGTAAAGCAGATCGGGCAGAAACTCGATCCGATAGCGGATGCGCCCGTCCGCGAGGTGCTCGGCGACGGGGACGCTCTTCGCGATGCCGGGGATGAGCGTGTAGGGACGCTTGAGGAAGTGGAACTCGAGCGGGGTGTCGAAGATGTTGCCGGTGAAGGCGTGCTCGGTGGTGGTGTACGAGACAGCGGGGTCGAGCGTCTTGGGCGGATCGTCGAATGCCACGTAGAGGACGTCCCGGCCGCGGTCGCTGGCGGGGTACGGATTGTTGGTGCACGCGGCCAGCGCGAAGAGGAGCGTCCCCGCCACCCGCGCCAGCGGACGAAGGCGTGGCGTGCGCGCGGGCTCGCTCATGGCCGCTCTTCCCATCCCATCGTGCGCCGTTGCTCCCACGAGCGACCGTACTCGGCGCGCGGCGTGCGGCGCAAGAGCCGCCGGGCAGGCCGAGCGTCAACCGCCGTGGGCGGCGGGATCGTCGGCCTGCGGTGCCTCCGCGGGAGCCTCGCGCGCGGGCGCCACCGCGTCGAGGTCCACGATGGTGGCTCCCGCCGGTGGGCTGAGCTGGAAGAGGCCCGCGGGCAGCGCGGGTCCGAGCTCGGCGCGCGGCACCGCGATCGAGAGCGTGAGGCCGTAGCGGGGCACCTCGAGGGTCAGCTTGCGTGGCACGGGCTCGCTCGCGCCATCCCAGGTGGCGTGGTAGCGGGTCGAACCGTCGGGGTCCAGCTCGTCGAGCGCGAGCGGCGCGCCGGTCTGGGGGTCGATGCGCAAGCGGCGTGGACCGCTGCCTGCCCCCGCGGGCACGTCGACCGCGAACGCGCGCTCGCGCTCGCTCAGCAGCGCGGTGAGCCCCTGGCCGGTGGCGAGGGGTGTCGCCAGCAGTGCGTCGACCAGCGACGACGCCGGCAGCGGCGGCAACACCAGCGACGGCGTGAACGGCGCGTCGTCGTTCGCGATCGTGCCGCGAAAGAACCGCTCGTCGGTGGACGTGTAGGCCGTCAGTCGATCGCCGTCGATCGCCAGGATCAGCGTCGGGCCGATCAAGCTCAGGGTCTCGAGCCTGAGCGAGGCGGGTCGCGCCACCACCACGGCTGCGTCGGTGGAAAACGATTCGCCGTCGAGCGTGACCTCGAGCTTGGCTCGCGCCCGAAAGCTCGTCACGCGCGCGCGCCGCGCCACCACGCGGCGCAGCGCCTCCTCGGGGGCGAGTGTCGGGCCGAGTGGTTCGGGCCGAAGCGCCGGCGGGCAACCGCCGAGGCCGAGCGCGCCGGCGGCGAGCGCGAGGGCGAGGGCAAGCGTGCGAGCAGCCGATCGCCGCGCACCGCGCGCGAGGGGGCTCGGCGCGGCCGTTCGCGGCGTCACGGGCTCGCGGGGGCGGCGGACGGCTCGCCGCCGGTCAGCTCGTCGAGCTTCTTGCGTACCTCGGCCTTCGACGCGTCGATCTCCAGCACGCGCCGGTAGGTCTCGATGGCACGCGCCTTCTTTCCTGCGGCGCGATACGCGTCACCCAGGTGCTCGGTGATCACGGCGTCCTCGGGAACCAGCTCGACCGCGCGTTCGAGGGTCGTGACCGCCCCATCCAGATCGCCGCGTCGGAACTGCGTCCAGCCGAGGCTGTCGACGTAGTAGCCGTCTTCGGGCTCGATCTCGAGGGCGCGGCGGATCAGTGCCTCGGCCTCGTCGAGGCGCTGCCCCTTGTCCGCCCACGTGTAGCCCAGGTAGTTGAGCGCGCGCGCATCGCGCGGGTCGCGCTCGATGACCGCCTGCATCTCGCGCTCGGCGTCGGCCGCGCGACCTTGCTTGTCGTAGAGCACGCCGAGGTCGAAGCGGACGTTGGTGTCGTCGGGCGCGAGGGTACGCGCCGCTTCCAGCGACTCGATCGCGTGCAGCGGCTGCGCGGCTTTCTCCTGGACGTACGCGAGCACGCGGTAGAGGCGCACCTTCGGGTCGGGCGCGTCGTGGGTCGCGTCGCTGCCGTGGCTGTCGGCGGTCGGGCCGCCGGTCTCGGCGACGGCAGGAGTGTCCGCGGCGTCGTTGGCGGCGTTCGCGTGCTCGAGCGCCTCTTCCAGGACGCGGATCGCGCCGGGCGCGTCGTTGCGCTCTTCGACGAGCAGCACCGCCATGCGCAGCCGCGAATCCACGTACTCGGGCAGGTCCGGGCCGACCTTCGCGAAAGCGTCGAGGGCGCGGTCGACCTCGCCTTTCTTGCTGAGCGCGAGACCGAGGTAGTAGGCAACCTTGAGCATCTCGGGCCGCTCTTCGAGCAAGAGGCTGAGCTCGGTGATCGCGTCGTCGACGCGATCCTGCTCGAGGAAGATGAGGCCGAGCCCGAGGCGCGCCTCGGCCGGCTCGGGGTCGCGCTTCTTGAGCTCCTCGAGCTCCGTGATCGCGTCGCCGAGGCGGCTCTGCTGGATCAGGAGGCGGCTCAAGCGGCGGCGCACCTGGTGATTGTCGGGGTTGATCGCCAGCACCTTGCTGTAGGTGGCGGCGGCCTGGTCGCTCTTGCCCCAGCGCTCGTAGAGCACGGCCAGCTCGACCAGCGCGCGCTCGGACTCGGGTTGGAGCTCGAGCGCGGCGAGGAACTGTGCTTCCGCCGCCTCGTAGCGGCCCAGGCTCGCGAGCATCTGCGCCAGGGTGGAGCGCGCTTGGAAGGACTGCGGATCGACCGCGACGAGACGCTCGAGCAACGCCGCCGCGTCCGCCAGACGATTCTGTCGAACCCGAAGCAGCGCGAGCTGGAAGAGCGCGCCGGGATCTTGCGGATTCGCGGCGAGGATCGCTTCGTAGCTCTGCGCCGCGCGCGCCGGATCCGTGGTGGCGAAGATGCGCGCCTCGAGGAACTGGGCCTCGGAGTAGCGCGGGTCGAGCGCCAGCGCGGTCTGGACGTGCTCGAGGGCGCGCTCGGGTTGGCCGAGGTCGAGGTAGACCTTGGCGAGCGTGGTCTGCAGGTACGGCGATCGAGGATCGGCGAGCGCCGCCGCCTCGAACCAGCGGATCGCGTCTCCGTAGCGATGGAAGAGCAACGCGCGGTTGGCCTCGATCGTCGCGAGGTACGAGTCGGCGTTGCCGGTGACCTCGATGGGCGGCGGAGGAGGCGGCGCCGAGGGAGGCTGCTGCGCCGGCGGTACGACCGCGGCGCAGCCCGCGAGGAGCACCGACGCCAGCCATGCGCGAGGAACGAGGCTCTTCGAGTGCGCAGTTCGAATCAACGCTTTCACTCCCGTACGCGGCCGCGGGCAGCGCGGCGCGCGCGATAACGTAATGCGCAACCTCGAGTGTGGCGCCGGCGTCCGACCCGTCGCAGCAGCGCCGAAGCGCCGCAGGCCGTGTAGGATCGGGTGCCGATGAGCACGATCGCGTCGCCACCCGCGCCGCCCGTCGCGAGCGCTCCGCCGCAGCGCATGTCGCGGCGGCGCTGGCTGGGGCTCGGTGTCGGCGGCGGTGCGTTGCTCGCGCTGGGCTCGCTGCTCTGGCGAGGGACGCGCCCGCCGCGCTCGGAGCCGGTGTGGGCGGTGGGGCCGTGGCGGACCGTGAACCGCTCCGAGGCGACGATCATCGCTGCGCTCGCCGCGCGACTCGTGGATCCGGGAGACGTGACCGGCGCCGAGCCACCGGATCTCGAGCAGGTGGCGCGCTGGTTCGACGCTTTCCTGACCTTCGCCCATCCCGAGGTGAAGCGCGATCTGCGTGCGTTGCTGGCGGCGTTCGACGGGGTGGGTCCGCTTGCGATCGCGGTGCCCGGGCGATTCGTCAATCTCTCGGCAGGCGATCAAGCGCGCGTGCTGCGCCGCTGGGAGCGCGGCCCGCACCCGATGCGAATGGGCTTCGCGGCGCTCAAGCAGCTCGCCTACATGGCGCACTACGGACGCGACGCCACCTGGTCCGCGATCGGCTACGACGGCCCGATCGTGCCGCGCGGCTATGCCGGCGGGGAACGGAGCTGGTTCGATCCCGCGTGGGTGGCCGCCGACGGCGACGATGGCGTCGGCCCCGATGGCCGAGGTCGATGGCGGCGCGCCGCGCCTGCAGGAAGCGCGACCCCCTCATGATCGTCCGCGGGCGAACGCGGTGTTTCCTCGGGGGGCTGTTCCAGCCCCCCGCCCCGTCGCGGCGAAGCCGCGTCGGGGCCCCACCCCTGAGCCACTCGCGTTGCTCGCGCGTCGCCGCTGGCGCCGGTCTCGATCGCGAGCGCGCGTGTCCGGCTCGGTCGCTCGAGGACGGGCGCGCCTCGGCATGCCTGAGCTCGCCATGATCGTCCGCGGCCGCACGCTGAAGGCATCGTTTCACCGCCGCTGCGACGTGGTCGTGGTGGGCACCGGTGCGGGCGGTGCGATGTGCGCCCGCCAGCTCGCCAAGGCGGGTCGCGAGGTGGTTGCGCTGGAGATGGGCGGCTTTCATCGGCCCAGCGAGTTCACGCAGCGCGAGGACGAGATGCTGCCGATGCTCTTCCAGGAGCGCGCCGCGCGCGCCACCAAGGACATGTCGGTGACGGTCTTGCAGGGGCGCGGCGTGGGCGGCTCGACCGTTCACAACACCAACCTCTGCAAGCGCACTCCCGAGCCCGTGCTGCGCGAGTGGGTGCGTCGCTTCGGGGTCTCGGGCTGGTCGCCCGAGGAGCTGGCGGCGGATTTCGCGGCCACCGAGCGAGACCTCGCGGTGTCGGTGCTCGGCGAAGCACAGCTCAACGCCGCCAATCGCCTCATGAAGGACGGCACGACGGCGCTCGGCTGGCGGGGTGGCTACCTCTCGCACAACCGCGTCGGCTGTGTGGGCTCGGGGTTCTGCGAGCTCGGATGCGCGTTCAACGCCAAGCAGAACGCGCTCAAGGTGCTGATCCCCGACGGGCTCGCCGCGGGCCTGGACGTCTACGCGGACTGCGAGGCGACGACGGTCCGCGTCGAGCGCGGCAAGGCGGTCGGCGTGCGCGGCCATTACGTCGATGGCGACGGCCAGCCGCTCGGCGAGTTCGAGGTGAGCGCCGACGCGGTCGTGCTCGCCGGTTCCGCCGTCGGCACGGCGGCGCTGCTGCTGCGGTCCGGGTTGCCCGATCCGCACCACCAGGCCGGGCGCCATCTGCACCTGCACCCGGGCGCGCCCGTGGCGGGTGTTTACGACGAGCGCGTCGCTGGCTGGAAGGGTGTCCCGCAATCGTGGGAGGTGATGGAGTTCCTGGATTTCGAGCGCGAGGACAAGCGCGCGTGGATCGTCGCCAACTTCGCCCATCCCATCGGCACCGCCGTGAACTTGCCCGGCTTCGGGCCCGAGCATGCGCGGCTGATGGGCGAGTACCCGCATCTGGTGGTGTTCACGCCGATGCTCCACGATCGCACCGAAGGCCGCGTGACCGTCACGCGGCGCGGGCGGATCCAGCTCGGGTACACGCTGAGCGCCGCCGATCGCGAGCAGATGGCCATCGGCTTGCGCGAGTCCGCGCGGCTGCACCTCGCCGCGGGAGCCAGGCGGGTGGTGGTGCCCTTCGTCGAGCCGCTCGAGGTCACGAGCGAGCGCGACCTGGGCCGCATCCGCGCCGAGGATCTGGGACCGCTCGAGATGCCGGTGCTCGCGGTGCATCCCATGAGCGCGGCGCGCATGAGCGGCTCCCCGCAGCAAGGCGTCGTGCGCCCCGACGGACGCCACCACCAGGTCGCTGCGCTCTACGTGGCCGACGGCGGCCTCTTCCCCACGTCGATCGGCGTGCCGCCGCAGATCTCGATCTACACCGCCGGCCGCGTCGTCGCGCGCCACGTGGACGGCGCGCTCGACCGCCCCGGCGCCTAGCTCGGCGCGCGATCGCGCGCCGGCTCCTCGCGGCATCGGCGGCGCGCCCGGCGCGCCGCGCGTTCCGGGCGCGGGCGCAGCCGAGGAGCGCGTCGCGACGCTCCGGTCGTGCAGGTTTTTTGCATGACGCGGACTATCTTGCGGCGCGATGCGCGTCCTCACGCGATACGTCACGGTCCAGTTCCTGCGGGTGCTGGCGCTTTGCTTCCTGGGATTCCTCATCCTGTTCGTGATGGTGGATTTCCTCGAGCGCGTGGACTCGTTCACGCAGCGTGGGATCGCCTTCCACACCACGGCGCTCTATTTCCTCTACCGGATCCCCGAGCTGGTCTTCGAGATGATCCCGGTCGCCATGCTGGTGGCCACGTCGATCACCGTGGGGAGGCTCTCGCAGCTCAACGAGATCACCGCCATGAAGGCCGGCGGTGTGAGCCTCTATCGCTCGATCGTGCTGCCGGTGGCCGCGATCGGCCTCTCGGTGAGCCTGGTGTGCATGGGCATCAACGAGCTCCTGGTGCCGTGGACCAAGGCCGGCGCGCGCGAGATCATCAACCGCGTGAAGGGGCTCAACCTGACGCGCCCCGCCGGTGACCCGAACGTGTGGTTTCAGGGCACCAGCGACAAGCACGAGATGATCCACATCGCGCGCTTCTTCCCCGAGATCGGCGTGCTCGAGAACGTCACGGTCTACCGGCTGGACGACGCGTTCAAGCCGGTCAAACGACTCGACGCCCACATGGCGCGCTGGCTCGAGGATGCCCGGAAATGGCGCTTGAGCGAGGTGGTGGATCGCGACCTCGTGAGCGGCGAGATCCACGAGTACAAGCGATTCGATCAGCAATTCGACTGGACGCTCGACGATTTCCGGGCCACCGAGAACCAGTACAGCGACACCATGTCGTTCGGCGAGCTCGAGCGCTACATCGCGCGGGTGGAGGAGCTGGGTTACGACTCGACTCGCTATCGCGTCGACCTCCACAACAAGATCGCGTTCCCGTTCGTGTGCTTGCTGGTGCCGTTGGTCGCGATCCCGTTCTCGCTGGTGGGCGGCCGCGGCGCCGGTTTGGTGCGCAGCCTCGCCTTCGCGGTGATCGTCGCGGTGCTCTACTTCTTCGTCCAGAGCACGGCCATCGCCGTGGGCCATGCCGGGCGATTGGGGCCGGTCACCGCCGCCTGGATCACCAACGTGTTGTTCGCGCTGGTCGGGAGCTACCGCTTGCTCGGGGTCTCCCAATGAGCGCGTGCCGCGCTCGATGACCCGAGCAGCGCCGTTCCGGTCGCGCCTGCGCACGCGCGTCGTCGGATCGGTGCTGGTGGCCGCGGTCGTCTTCGCGTGCGCCGAGCTCGCGTTGCGCGCGCTCGGCTTCGCGTTCAGCCCCTTCACCCACTACGAGCAGAACGATTGGGAGGTCTTCGCGGAAGGCGAGAACCGCGTCGACTACTGGCCGGACCCACGGCTCTTCTGGAAGCTCATCCCGTCCCGCCAGGTCACCACCGCGTTCGGCGCGGGGTCGTGGATCAACGCGCACGGGATGCGCGGGCCGGAGACGACGGTGGCGAAGCCGCGCGGGGTTCGCCGCGTGATCACCCTCGGCGATTCCGGCACCTTCGGTTGGGAGGTGCCCGAGCCGGAGTGTTATCCGCGGCAGCTCGAGGCGGTGCTGCGCAAGGCGCTCGCCGACGATCGCGTCGAGGTGGTCAACGCGGGGATCCCCGGCACGACCAGCTTGCAGGGACGTCGGTGGTTCGAGTCGCGGGTGGTGGATTTCGAGCCGGACGTGGTGGTGCTGGCCTTCGGCGGCAACGACGGCGATCGGCTGGAGGTCGCCGATCGTGCCCGCCACATCCTGCCGGAGCAGCTGACCCTCGATCAGGTCCTGCTCACGAGCCGCGTCTATCAGCTGCTCTACAAGCTGGTGGCGTGGGATGCCCGCGCGGCGCTCGGCGCCGACAAGCGTCGCTGGGTGCCGCGGGTGTCCGTGGAGGAGTTCGAGGAGAACTACCGCGCGATTCTCGATCGCGCCGCCGCGGCGGGCGCGCACGCGGTGTTGCTGGCGCGCCCGGGCCCGGATTGGACGTCGTATCGCGAGGTCGAGATGCGGCTGGCGCGCGAGCGCGACCTTCCGTACCTCGACGACGGGATCAACGGCCATCCGCCGGGAGCGCAATACGCGCAGGTCGCGCAGCGCGTGGCGGCGGCGATTCTGGCGCGCGGTTGGCTGGGCCCGGGGGCGTGAGCGAGGGCGCTCGCGCTCAGCTGGCGCGATCCGCCGCGACGGGTGTGCCCCGCGTGCGGGAACGCCGCCGACGCACGCAGCTTCCGACGAGGGTGACGAGCGTGAGCGCCGTGACCGCGCTGCCGGCCACCAACCCGGGCGCCCGGTAGCGCAGCTCGACACGACTCTCTCCCGCAGGCACCGCCGCCGAGAGCTGACGCGCGAACGGCATCGGCAGCGTGTTCGAGATCGCGTCCTGGGGCGCGTCGCCGGCGCCGAGCGTGTAGGTCCAGCCGGGTTGCCAGTTCTGGTTCACCACCACGCGCGCGGGCGCCTCGGCGTGGACTGCGGCGACCAGCCGGTTCGGGCTCGCGTGGAGCAGCCGCGCGGTGCCGGTCGCGCCCATCAAGAAAGCCTCGCCGCGATAGAGCGGGCTCTCCGCGGGCAGCGCGTAGATGTCGACGCGTGCCGTCTCGTAGCAGCTCACGATGCCGACGTTGGCCAGCAACGCGGGCAGATGCGCGCTGCTGGTGTAGAGCTGGGGCGCATCCGGGGCCAGCGCGTCCGAGTAGCCGCGGATGCGCAGCGTGTCGTGCTGCACCAGGCGCTCGGCGGGGCGGATCGGCATCGGCGCGAAGGGAAACGCGGACACGAACAGCACCCCGTTCACCGCCAGCAGGTCCACGGCGACCCACGCCACCAACGCCCCGCTGGCGGCGGCGCTCACGAGCGCGCTGCGGCCGCGTCGGGTGAGCCAGGAACGCGCTCGGTCCAGGCCCGCCGCCGCGGCGAGCGCGATCGCCAGCGTGATCACGATCCGCCAGCGCTGGGCGATGCGCATGTTGCCGAGGATCGGCAGCGCGCGTAGCGCGTGCCACAGGCTCCAGGGCTCGGCGCGCGCCCCCAGCGTGATCCACGCGAACGCCACGCACGCGATCCACAGCGGTAGCGCGCGGCGGCCCATCGCCCACGCACCCAGGCACGCGAGCACCACGGGCGCGAGGCCGACGTACGTGGCGTTCTCGTCGATGCCCCAGTCCACGCCATGCCAGAGGTTGCCGCCTGGCTGGTGCCAGGTGCGTGACGCGTCCGCGCGCAGCGGATCCAGATACGTCATCACGAGCGCTTCCACGCTCATCCCCGAATGATCGTCCGGCGCCCGCGGGTAGGCGTGGAGCTGGGCGATCGTGGGCACGAGCTTCACGGCGCTCAGCCCGAGGGCGATGGCGGCGATCGCGACCAGCGAACGCAGTGGCCGCAGGTCACGATCGCGCACGCACGCGACGCTCTCGTGGATCACCAGGAACACCGCGGCCATCGCGACGACGTAGGCGCCGCCGCCGAGCACGGTCGCCGCCAGCGCGCCGCCCGCCACCCAGCGCCAGCGTGGGTCCGAACGTCCGCGTTCGGCGCCGAGGAGTGCCCAGGGCAGGTACGAGGTGGTCATGTACCAGCTCATGCCGAGCATCAGGTTGTAGGCGTAGGCCGCGTTGAGCCGGAACACCACGGCCGCCAGCGCCGCGGCGCTTCGGCTCGCGCCGTGGTGGCGGGCGAGCGCGTACATCCCCGCGAGCCCGAGAAGCACGTGGAGCGCGAGGTCGACCTTGAGACCGGCGGGGGCGCCGAGCGCCAGCACCAGCGCGAAGAAGGGTGAGGCGACGCGCGATTGGGGATTGGCGAGCTGAACGGTGCCGCCGCAATAGAACGGATTCCAGAGCGGTAGCTCGTGGAAGCGCACCAGCGTGTGGCGCGCGGCCTCGTGATAGAAGAGGTGCTGGTCCCAGTCCGAGATGCCCCAGAAGCTCGGGTGCGCGAAGACCGGCGCCACGAACGCGACACCGACGCCCGCGAGCGCCGCGCCGACGATCCAGCCGCGCGTCGAACGGATCACGCGCGCCGTGCCCGCCGCCGGGCTCGCCGCGCCCCGCGCTCGGCGCCGTCGCCGCTCAGCGCGGCCACGGGCGTCGCCGCATCCGTCCGTGCTCGATCAACAGGCAGCGGTCCTGGACCACGTCGATGCCCGCGCGCGCCAGCCGCTCGGCGGCTTCGTCGTTGCGGATGCCGAGCTGGAACCACACGGCCTTCGGGTGAGCGGCGAGGATGTCGTCGAGATGCGGCGGAATGTCGTGGGAGCGGCGGAACACGTTCACCAGGTCGATCGTGCCCTCGATCTCGCTCACGCGCCGCCGCACCGCTTGGCCGAGGATGGTCGTCACCTCCGGATAGTAGACCGGCACCGGCACGATCTCGTAGCCGGCGTTCGCCATGTATTCCGGCACGTCGAACGCCGCCTGTCCGCGCCGGCTCTCGGGCTTGATGCCGAGCACGGCGATGCGATGGGATTCGCGCACGATGCGGGCGATGCCCTCGGGATCCTCCACCCGATGCTTGCGCCATTCGTCCATGGCTCGCGCCTCCGTGGCGCGCCGCACGCTCGCTCCGACGCGAGGTTTTCCGACGGACGGGGACGCGTGTTAGCGTGACGCGCCTCTCGCTCGGCGGTCCTCACGCGCGGCCAGAAGCACGGCACGCGCCCACCGCTTTCCCGATCGCAACCATGGCCATCCACATCAATCGCGTCTACACCCGTTCCGGCGACGGCGGCGACACCGGCCTCGTCGGCGGCCGGCGCGTTCCCAAGGATTCCGCCCGGATCGACGCTTACGGCGACATCGACGAGCTCAACGCCGCGCTGGGGCTCGCGCGCGTGTTCAACGCGGAGCGGCTCGCCGAGAGCGAGCACCACCGCTGGCTCGACGAGGTCTTCCGCCGGCTGCAAAACGAGCTCTTCGACCTGGGCTCCGAGCTCGCGACACCTCCCGACGGCGAATACGAGGGCATGCACAAGCTCTCGCTCGAGCAAGTCGAGGAGCTCGAGCACCTCATCGATCGCTGCCAGGAAGACCTGGAACCGCTTCAGTCCTTCATCCTCCCCGGGGGCGGCCGCGTGAGCGGCTTCCTGCACCAGGCGCGCACGATCTGCCGTCGGGCCGAGCGCAAGATCGTCGCCCTGCGGCGCACCGAGCCGGTGGACGAGCCGGTGCTTCAGTACGTGAACCGCTTGAGCGATCTGCTCTTCGTGCTCGGCCGCTGGGTCGCCAAGCGCACCGGCGAGGGCGAGTACCTGTGGGAGCGCGGCTTGCGCTCGCACGGGATGGCGAAGCGCGCCACGACGCCCCGCAAGGGCTCGAACCCGCGAACGGAATGATCGCTCGCGATCCGGATCGAGGGTGTCGGTCGCCGCGACGGGCGGCGCCTGACCGAGCATGCGGGAGCCGTCGGGGCCCTTGGGGAGTGAGCACGTGCTGACGACGACCCGAGTCGCTGTGGACCTCGGCGCGCCGACGGTGTCGATCGATCGGCGCATCTACGGGCACTTTCTCGAGGAGATCGGCCGCATGATCAGCGGTGGCCTCTTTCCCGAGAAGGGATCGACGGCGCCGATCGACGACCAGGGCTACCGCGCCGACGTCTGGGAGGCGTGTCGCGACCTCGGGCCGGTGCTGCTGCGCTGGCCGGGCGGCTGCTTCGCCGACGTCTACCACTGGCGCGACGGCGTCGGCGTGCATCGCGCACGCAGCTACCCCAATCGCTTCTGGGGCCATCGCTTCGGCGAGAAGTGGGGCCCGCCGGTTCACAACGAGCTCGGTACCGACGAGTTCCTGGCGCTCTGCCGCGATTGGGACTGCGAGCCCTATCTGTGCGCCAACGCGGGCACCGGCGGCGCCGAGGAAGCAGCGGCGTGGGTGGAGTACGTGAACCGGCACGCGACGGGTCACGATCCCTCGCTGCCCAGGTGCCGGCTGTGGAGCATCGGCAACGAGCAATTCGGTGTGTGGGAGGTGGGCCACACCACCGCGCGCGACTACGCACGCCGCTATCTGCGTTACCGAGAGGCGATGCGCGCCGTCGACCCGAGCATCGAGACCGTGCTCAACGGCAACGACGACCTGCGCAGCCGCTGGAACGCGCGGGTGCTCGAGGTGGCGGCCGAGCAGACCGACTACCTGTCCGTCCACTCGTACCTTCCGCAGGACTACCGCGTGACGCACATGCTGAGCCCTCCGCCCACCAGTGTGGGCGCCTGGTACTCGGCGCTCTCGATCGGCGACAGCGTGCTCGCCAAGCTCGAGGCGCACGAGGCCACGGTGCGACGCGTCGCCGGGCGCTCCATCCCGCTGGCCGTCGACGAGTGGAACCTGTGGTGGACCTTTCCGCAGGCGATCCGTCCGCGCCCGTGCCTCCGCGATTCGCTGGGCGCCGCCGCGGTGCTCATGACCTTCCAGAAGCGCGCCGATCTGGTGCGCATCGCGAATCTCTCGTCGATCATCAATCTGATCGCGTCGCCCGTCCTCACCGATCGCGATCACGTGGCGCGCACCAGCCTCTTCCACGTCTTCCGGCTCTTCACCGCGCACGCCGAGGAGCGTCGGATCGCGAGCACGGTGGTCAGCGGCCCGACCTACTCGGCGGAGCGTCTGAAGGGCATCCGGCCCGTCGAGCGCGCGCCGCTGGTGAGCGTCACCGCCACCGCGTCGGCGGACTCGTCGCGCGCGGCGCTCTTCCTGCTCAACCGCCACCACGAGCTCGAGCTCCGCGTCGAGATCGACTATCGCGGCGGTGCACCGGCGGGCGACGGCACCTTCACGTGGGTGACGGGGCCGGCGCCGATGGCGGAGAACCTGCCGGGACGACCGGCTCAGGTGACCACGCAAAGCCGGGTGATCGACCGCGGCCAGCTCCAGGAGCTGGCCCTTCCGCCGCGCTCGATCGCGGTCGTGACCCACGACCTCGCCAAAGCTTGAACGTCGGCCCGCCGCGGTGGCGGGCCTGCGGTCGCGGGATCAGTCGCTCTTCCCGCCCTTGACGAGCTTGAGGTGCGGCGCGCCGCGGCGCGCGGTCGGCCGGGCCGCGGCCTTGTGCGGCGCTGGCTCGCTCGACGGCGACTCGAGCGTCGTCACGGCGCTCGCGGGCTCCGGGGCGCCTTCGTCGGGGAGCGGCTCGGTCGCAGTCAGCTGCCCGGCCAGCTTCTCGGGCACGTTTTCCTTGAACACGAAGCCGCTGCCGGCAGCGAAGTCCATCACCGCCCACACCGCGCGAAACGGGAAGCGGCAACGCATGAGCACGCCCTGGAAGCCGAGGTCGGCGTAGAGCGCGTGGTCGTCGAAGCCGAGCTGGATGGGCCAGGCGGGGTTGAGGTCGATGAGCAAGCCCTCGCCCCACTGCTCGCGCACGTGCTCCGGCACCTCGACGCCCTCGCGAGTGGAATCGACGTAGAGCCGCGCGGTCTTCCCCTTGCCCGTCAGGTCGAGGATCGACCGCTCGATCGAGTTCTTGAGCTCGTCCATCGCCCTTGCGTTTTAGCGTGCAGCCTCCGGGCCTGGCTCGGTGCGCGCCGCGGGAGATGCGTCGCGAGCGAAACGCGAAGGCCGTCGCGATCCCGGCGCGAAGGGCCGATCGGTGGCCGCCGCGGCTCCCGCGCCGGCCTCTCGCGGCCCGCGGGAACGCGCTGCGAATTGCACGTCCCGTGGCCTGCTAGGCTTCGCGGAATGTCGCGCGGGTCTGTGGCTCCGGCAGCGGCCCCGGCATCGGCTGCGGGCGAGTCGGCAGCGTCGCTCGAGGTGCGGATCGAGCGCATCGCGACCGGCGGCGACGGCGTCGGGCGCTCGGCCGACGGGCGAGTCGTGTTCGTTCCGTTCGCGGCACCCGGCGAGACGGTGCGCGCCAGCTGCGTCGAGGAAGCGCCGCGTTTCCTGCGCGCGCGACTCGAGGCCGTGCTCGCACCGTCCGCGGAGCGCGTCGAGCCGCGCTGTGCGCTCTTCGGGATCTGCGGTGGATGCTCGCTCATGCACCTGTCCCCGCCAGCGCAGCTCGCGGTCAAGGACGGCATCGTCGCGGATCACCTCGTCCGTCCGGGCTTGGTCGAGGCGTCGCGTGTCGCGCCCACGCGCCCTTCGCCCGAGCATTGGCATTTCCGCCATCGGATGCGCTTTCACGCGCGTCGCGGGAAGCTCGGGCTCTTTCGTCCCAAGAGCCAGTCCCTGGTCGAGATCGCACGCTGTCCGGTCAGCGCGCCGCGGATCGACGCCTTGCTGGCGCCGCTCGCCGTGCGCGTCGCGGAGGTGCCGACCACGGCCCTCGAGATCGAGATCGTGGACGACGGCGCGGCGTGCGCGCTCGCGGTGTCGGCGGTCGCACCCGCCGTGGTGGACCTCGAGGCGCTGGCTCGACGCTTCCAAGCGGTGCCCGGCGTCACCTCCGTGGTCGCGCGCGCCGGCGCGCGGCGCTTCGTCGTGGGCGACGCGATCGCTCACGACGCGGCGCCACCCGGTAGCTTCCGGCAAGCCAACCCGCTCGCGAACGAGTGGCTGCGGACGCGGGTGGCCGACGCGGTGGACGCCGCAGGGCCGGGGGCGGACGAGGTGCTCGAGCTCTACGCGGGCGGCGGCAACTTCACGAGCGCGATCGCCGCGCGCGGTCATCGGGTCCTGGCCGTCGAGCAGGACCCGCACGCGGTCGCCGCCGGCGAGCGCGCGGCGAACGGGCGACCGGCGGGAGCGGCGCCGATCCGCTTCGTGCGCGCGAGCGTGGAACCGTTCTTGCGCGGCCGCGCGCCGCGCGCGGCATGCGTGGTGCTGAACCCGCCGCGCATCGGGCTGCCGGCGAAGACGGCGCCGGCGATCGCGCGTCTCGGCGCACGCGGGTTGATCTACGTGTCGTGCAATCCCGCGACGCTCGGCCGCGACCTGGCGCGGCTGCGCGACGAGGGCTTCGAGGTCCAGTCGGTGGAACCGATCGATCTATTCCCGCACACCGCGCACGTCGAGTGCGTCGCGATCTTGCGGCGATGAGCGGGGTGGCTCGTCGCCGCGCCGGCCGGGGCCGCGCGCCGGGAGCGCGTCGCAAGGCGGCAGCACCGGTGCAGGGCCTCGCGTCGCCGCGCATCCCGGCGGGCGCGGGGCTGCGGCTCGCGGTGGGCTGGCTCGGCGTCGCGTGCGGGGTGGGGCTCGCGCTGCTCGCGATCCAGCTGGTCGCACGCGATCGCGTGACCGACACGAGCTGTTTCGCCCTCTGGGGCGCCACCCTCGCGGTGAGCGCCGCGACCGCGAGCGCTTTCCGTGGCACCCGGATGGCGGGCGCCAGCGCGCTCTGGGTGGCGCCGCTGGTGGCGGTCTTCGTCGCCACGCCGAGCCGGCCGCAGAGCTTCGACACCTATCCCACGCGCTACCTCGCCGTGAGCCTCGCCGAGCGACGGGACTTCGATCTGGACGAGTGGCCGGAGCAGCTCGAGATCGTGAAGCCGGCCTACTGGCTTCATCCGCACGACGGTCATCTCTACAGCGCGTACCCGCCCGGCGCCGCGCTCTTCGCGGCGCCGTTGTGGCCGTTCTTTCGCCTCGCGGGATTTGCGGCGAAGCCCGCGCCGGTCTACGCGCTGGCGAAGACCGCCGCCGCGCTCGCGGTGGCGCTCGCCGCGGCGACCGTGCACGCGGCAGCGAAGCGCCATGGCGTGCGTCGCGCCGCGTTCCCCATCGCGCTCGGATTCGCGCTCGCCTCCGGCAATCTGGCGCTCGCCAGCCAGGACCTCTGGCAGCACGGCCCCGCCGAGCTGGGTCTCGCGATCGCCCTCTGGGGGCTCGCCGAGCGCTCGCCGCGGGATGCCGTCTGGGTGGGATTCGGGCTCGGGCTCGCGGCCTTGATGCGGCCCTTTCTGCTCTCGGTCGCGGGCGTTGCCACGGTCGTGTGGGCGCTTCGCCATCGCGATCGCGACGCGTGGGCGCGGCTGGCGCTCGGGCTGGTACCGCCGCTCGCCATCGGCGCCGCCTGCAACCTGGCGGTCTTCGGGACGCTGGTGGGCGGCTACTCGCGCGAGCTGCGCGGCTCGATCTGGCAGGGGCACGTGCTCGGGGCGCTCCTCGGCAACGCGCTGAGCCCGAGTCGCGGCCTCCTGGTCTTCGCGCCCTGGGTCGTGTTCGCGGTGCCGGGCGCGCTGCTCGCGATCCGTCGCACACCGCAGGTGGCGTGGGTGCTGCTGGCGCCGCTGGTCGCCTTCTTCGGGGTCGTGTCGCTGCGCGTCGAATGGTGGGCGGGCCACGGTTACGGCCCGCGTTATCCGCTCGACGTGCTGCCGTTCGTGGCGTTCCTGGCGGCGATCGGAGTGGAGGAGCTCGCCAAGCGATCGTTCCGCACCGCCGTCGCGACGCTCGCGCCGCTGCTGGTGTGGGGCACGCTCGCGCAGCTGCCGGCGTTCCTCGGCGAGGAGGGACGCCGCTGGAGCGGATCGCCCAACGTGGATCGGTTTCCCGAGCGCCTGTGGAGCGTCGGCGACGGTCAGCTCGCCGCGGGCTGGAACGAATGGCTGCGAATCGCGCGGAGCTCCTACGCCGTCGCGCGCATGCGTCGTGGCGTCGGTGAAGCGGTGGTGGATCGACGATTTCTGCGCGAGCCGTTCGTGGCCTGCGCGCCGGCGGGTCCGGACGGGCGCGGCTATCTCGCGCTGGGCCCGGGCGACCGGTTCGGCGCGGGCCGGTGGCGCGCGCGTTTTCGGTTGGCGATCGATCATCCGCTCGGCCCCGAGCTCTGTGCGCGCGACGAGCCCGCGGCGGTGCTCGACGTCGCCAGCGAGGGCGGGGTCCCGGTGTGGGCGCGGCGCGAGCTGCCGGCGTGTGCCGGCGGGGTTCGGGACGTCGATCTCGCGTTCGATCTGCCGCGACGGCAGCGGCTCGAGCTGCGCGTCGAGACCACGGGCGCGGCGCGGGTCTGCGCCAGCCGGATCGAGATCGGCCGCCTCGATCGGTGATGGCGGCCATCGCGCGCACGCCGGAGGGGTCGTCGCGCCAGCGCTTCGGTTGGCGCGCGGATTGACCTATAACTTCAGCGGATGTCGCGGGCCACGCTGCTTCTGATCGCGCTCTTGCTCTCGGCGCTGTTCGTCGTGATCGGCGCGGCGTCCGGTTTGATGCGGCGCGAGATGCGCGCGCTCGAGCGCGAGTTCGCCGCCGAGCGAGCGGCACGCTTGGACCAGGTCACCGCGGAGATCCACGGCTCGCTCAAGGACATCGCCGACGACCTGCGTTTCGGCGGCGAGCTGGTGCACGAGGCGCGCAACGACGAGATCGCCGAGCAAGGCATCCACGCCTTGCTGGGCTCGGTTCGCCCGTACCTGGCGGCCCGGGTCTACGCCGTCGACGGATCGCTGACGCTCTCGCTCAGCGATCCCCGGTCGACGCGCGCGATCCCCGAGGGCGCGGATCGCGCGCTGGCGCAGGCGGCCCAGCTCGCGCTCGGCTCGCCGGGCGCCGACGTCGCCGTGTCGCGGGCGCTCGTGGACGGCGGCGAGGATCGCTACCGCGCGTTCGCGACGCCGATCGAAGCCACCGATCGCGCGCCCCGCCGCGCGCTGGCGTTGCTGGTCGACACCAAGCCCACCTTCGATCACGTGCGATTCCTCGACGCCGACGCGTTGCTGCTCGGTCCGCACGGCGTCGTCGCTCGCTCGTCGAGCCCCAAGCTCTTCGCCGACATCTCGCTCGTCGAGTCCGACCCCGCTCGGTTTCCGGTCGCGAGCAGGCTCATCGAGGCGATTCGCCGCGGCGACGCGGGCGCGCTCACCATCCCCGAGGACGAGGCGCTCGGGCTCGGCTTCGACGCCGACGTGATCGCGTCGTTCGTCCCCATTCCCATCGCCGGCGCCGGTTCGTGGAAGCTCGCCACGTTCAGCTCGACGCGGCCCTTGCACGACCGGGCGCGCGGGGTGCTGTGGCGCTACGCGTCGGGCGCGCTGGCGCTGGCGGTGGTGCTGGTCGTGGTGGGCGCCTACCTGGTGGTGAGCTCGTTTCGCGCGCGGGTGCTGAGCGAGCGGCTGCTGCGCGCCAACGAGCTCGCCCAGCTCAACGAGATCTCGCTGCGCATCGTCGACCACATCCCCGTGGGAGTGCTCGCGCTGGCGGGTGACGGCCGCATCCTGGTCATGAATCGCGACCTGCGGGTGCGGCTGCCGGAAGCGACGATCGGGATCAAGCTCGACCGGGCGCTCGCCGCCGCCACCGAGGTCACGCGGACGCGCTTGCGCGACCTGGTCGGAGCGGCGCGCGCCACCCACGAGGTCCAGTACCTCCACGCCGAGGCCCTCGATCTCTTCGGTTACCCCGGCCGATTCAGCATCCACGCCATCCCCCTCGACGAGGCGCGTCTGCTCGGCGCGCGCACGTTGCTGGTGATCGAGGACGTGACCGCGCTGGAACGGCTCGGCGCGCAGCTCATGCGCGCCGAGAAGCTCGCCACCGTGGGCGTCCTCGCGGCGGGGATCGCCCACGAGATCGGCACGCCGCTCGGCGTGGTGCGCGGCCGCGCCGAGTACATCCAGGGCAAGCTCGGCCCGGATCACCCACAGCACGCCACCGCCGGCATCATCATCGACGAGATCGATCGGGTGACCCGCACGATCCGCCAGCTGCTCGACTTCGCGCGGGTCCGCCCCGCGGCGGTCACGCCCGTCTCGCTCGAGCAATCGGTGCGCCGCGTGGTCGAGCTGCTTCGGCTGGAGGCCGAGCGGCGCTCGGTGGCGGTGAGCATCGAGGCCCCCGCCGGGCTGCCATTGATCGCGGCCAATGGCGATCAGCTCGAGCAGGTCGTCGCCAATTTGCTGATGAACGCCTACGATGCGTGCATCGGCGGCGGCAACGTTCGCATCGTCGTCGGCGGCGCGGACCAGGACGCGGTGCCGGGCGAACCCTTGCGGCTCACGATCTCCGACGACGGTTGCGGAATGACACCCGAGCAGAGCAAACGCGCCTTCGATCCCTTCTACACCACCAAGAAGCGCGGGCAGGGGACCGGTCTCGGGCTGACGGTGGTGGAGCAGATCGTGAGAAACCATGGCGCGCAGATCGAGCTCACGAGCCGCGCCGGCGTGGGCACGACCGTGAGCCTCGCATGGCCCGTGGCCGACGCGGATGGCGACGCGGCGCGGGCGCGTCTGGAGGTCGCAAGCGGTGTCGGCTGAGGCGCGCAACCACGCCAAGGGCAGGATCCTGGTGGTGGACGATCATCGCGAGATGGTCCGGCTGCTCGCGGATCAGCTCGGCGACGAGGGCTACGAGGTCGACACCGCCACCAGCGGCGCGGAGGCGATGCAGGTCGCGGCGGCGTCGCTGCCGGATCTGGTGCTCACCGACCTGCGCATGGAGGGAGCCGACGGGCTCGACGTGCTGGCGGCGGTGCACGCCATGGATCCGCAGGTGCCGGTGATCATCATCACCGCGTTCGGCGCCGTGGAGTCGGCGGTCGACGCGATGAAGCGCGGCGCCTACGACTTCCTGACCAAGCCGTTTCGCCTGGAGGAGATCGTGTTCTGCGTCGAGCGGGCGCTCGGCGAGCGGCGCTTGCGCGAGGAGAACAAGGCGCTGCGCAAGATCGCCCTCGATCGCAGCCGCCTCGACGCGATCGTCGGACGCAGTGCCCCCATCCGACGCCTCTTCGACGTCATCGAGCGGGCCGCGCCGGCGCACGCGCCGGTGCTGGTGCGAGGCGAGAGCGGCACCGGCAAGGAGCTGGTCGCGCGCGCCCTGCACGTGCTGGGCTCGCGCCGCGAGCAGCCGTTCGTGGCCGTCAACTGCACGGCGCTCCCCGAGCCGCTGCTCGAGAGCGAGCTCTTCGGACACCTCAAGGGCTCCTTCACCGGCGCCACCCAGCACCGTCGCGGGCTCTTCGTGGAGGCCGACGGCGGCACGCTGTTGCTCGACGAGATCGGCGACATGGCGCCGGCGCTGCAGTCGAAGATCCTGCGGGTGCTGGAGGACGGTGAGGTGCGCACGGTCGGCAGCGACGTGCCGCGGCGGGTCGACGTGCGGGTGATCGCGAGCACCAATCAGCCCCTCGAGGAGCGCATCCGCGAAGGGCGCTTCCGTCCCGATCTCTTCTACCGGCTCAACGTGATCCCCATCCACGTCCCGCCGCTCAGGGATCGGCGCGACGACGTGCCGCTGCTCGCGGAACACTTCCTGACCAAGGCGCGCGAGCGCAACGGCTGGTCGCGCGTGAAGGAGCTCGCGCCGGCGTTGCTCTCGAAGCTCGCGAGCCTGGACTGGCCCGGCAACGTGCGTCAGCTCGAGAATCTGGTCGAGCAGCTCGTCATCCTCTGCCCGAACGAGGTCGTCGATCTCGACGATGCGGCGCGTCTGGATTCCGAGCTCTTCGCCAAGCGCTCACCCGTCGAGCTGGCCAAGATCGAGCTGCGGCCGCTGCGCCAGCTCGAGGACGAGTACATCGCGTGGGTGATCGAGCGGTGCGGCGGCAACAAGAAACGCGCCGCCGAGGTGCTCGGGATCGATCCCTCGACGATCCATCGGCGCGAGCGCAGCAGCACCACCAAACCCTGACGGCCGCGCGCGGAGCCCGCGCCGCGAGCGCGCTCAGCGCGTGTAGTGCAGCGGCCAGCCGACGGGCTCGGGCGGCTTGGCGCGCGGTTGCGCGCGCTCGGTGGCCGCATCCTTGGGATCCTTCACGGAGACCCAGGGACCGAAGCCATCGTTGCCCTCGGGCGGCTCTTTCGCTTGCCGGCAGCGCGTGACGCGGGTCCACCAGGAATCGCCCACGGCGTACGGCCACTCCACGCGAAACTGGCTCATGCGCTGCGGCGTCACCTTGAGGCCGAGCCCGGCGAAGAAGAGGTCGATGGTGGCCTCGCTGCCGGAGTCGATCGTGGTCTCGCCCACGGCGACGTCGCCGCGCTTCACCTCGACCAGCCGGAAGTCGACGCCCAACGTGTCGCGCAGCCGCACCGACGCCGGGTTGAAGTGGACCGGCGAGCCGCTCGCGTTGTGGAACGTGAACGCGAGGTGGAAGCGCGGTCCGGCACCCCAGGGATTGGTCGATTGGGTCACGCCCTCGGAGCCGAAGGAGATCGAGCCGCCGCCGTCGGCGGCGTCGTCGAGAAGGGGGTAGCGCGCCGAGCAGCTCAGCTCGGCGGCTTCCGCGCCCAGCACCGGCGTGGGGATCTGGGAGTCCGTGAGGCAGCCGGCGCCGCCTCCGAGCAGGACCGAGAGTGCCAGCGCGCGGCGGGCGCGAGCCGAGGACGTCGAAGCGGCCGTGGGTGCGCGGAGTCGGCGTGTCATGGGCGAGGCTCCTCGAGTCGACGTCGGGTTGCGCACCGGCGCGAGCGCGCGCTCAATGCGTATCCCACCATTCCTGCCACGCTGTCGAGGTCGCCCCCGCGTCTTCCTTGGCGATCGTGACCAGCGCGGCGTGGGCCTGCTTGCGCACCTCGGCGTTGGGATCGTCGAGGGCGCGGATGAGATGGGGCATGGCGCCGCGCTGACCGATCTTGCCCAGCGCTCGCGCGAGGTCGGCGCGCGCGCCCGGATCGGTCTCGCGGAAGAACGTCCCGAGCAGCCCGTCGAGCGCGTCGGGATGCGCGAGCTCGCCGAGGGCGAAGGCCGCGTTGCCGCGCACCCGCGAGCTCTCCGACGCGAGCGCCGCCTCGAGCTTGCGCTCCACCACCGGGCCGCCGAACTCCACCAGGATCGCCGCCGCGGCGCGCGCCACCACGGGATCGTCGTCGGAGAAGAGCTCGGCGAGCAGCGTCGGAGTGCGGGGGTCGCGGGTGCGCGCCAACACCCACATCACGCGCAGCTTGGCGTCGGTGCCGCCCGAGCGCAGCGCGAACAAGACGGGGTCCTCGCCGGCCGGCGCCTGGATCGCACCGAGCACCGCGGCGACCACGCGATCGGGTCCGCGCTCGCGCGAGCCGCGACCGCGCTCGATCCCGCCGGCGCTCGGCGTCGCCGCGGTCTCGGTGGGTGCAGAGCGTTCCACGATGCGCGAGATGGCGCGCATCGCGTCGACGCGGAACCCGCCGCCGCGTCCGACCAGGCGCATGAGCCCGACGATCGCGTCGTCTCCGGCGACCTGGCCGAGCACGCGCACCGCGTGTTCGGCGACGGGTGCGGGCGTCTCGGGATCGCTCGCCAGCGCCAGCAAGGTCGGTGCGGCGCTGTGTACCCCGAAGACCTCGACGGCGCGAAACGCGAGCTCCCGCACCTCCGCGGTGCGGTGCGTCGACAAGCACGAAGCGAGCGCCCGCTCCAGCGTGCCCCGGCGCTCGCCTCCGTCGTCGGGGACGGCCGCCGGCTGGCGCACCAATCGCTCCAGCGCGACGCGGCGTACCGCGTCCGAGGGGTCGTCGACGGCGCTCACCGCGAGGCCGATCATCGCGATGCGCGCGGCGGGGTCGAGGCGGCCGGTTTCGAGCAAGCCGAAGCCGCGCACCAAGGCGTCGGCGCGGGCGGTGGCGCGGGGGCTCGCCGCGTCCGCGCGAATGCTCGTCAACGGGTCGCGGAACCAGAAGAGCGCGGCGAGCGCCGCGAGCGCGAGGGCGGTCGCCGTCGCGGCGGTGCCCACGATGCGCCGGCGATTGCGTGCGACCCGGCGCGCCAGTCGCCGCGTCCAGTGCGGCGGGCGCGCCGTGACGGGCTTGCCCGCGAGCCAGCACTCCAGGTCATCGGCGAAGCGCTCCGCCGACTCGTAGCGGTCTCGGGGGCGTTTCTCGAGCGCCTTGGCGATCACGAGGTCGAGAGCGGGGCCGAGCTCGGGATCGATCTGGCTGGGCGGCTTGGGATCTTCTTCGAGCACCTCGCGCACGGTGTCGTGGCGGGTGCCGCCGGAGAAGGCCGGTACGCCGGTCAAGAGCTCGTAGAGAAGCGCGCCCAGCGCCCACACGTCGGTGCGCGCGTCGATCCCCTCGGCGTTGCCCGTGAGCTGCTCGGGCGCGCGGTAGAGCGTGCGTCCGCCGACCTCGTCGGTGGGCGACTGATAGGCGTGCTCCTCGGGCGTGTGGACGGAACGCGTGAGACCCACGTCCATGAGCCGCGGCGTGCCGTCGGCGTCGATGATGACGTTGGACGGCTTGATGTCGAGGTGCAGCACGCCCTGGCGATGGGCTTCGCTGACGGTGCGCGCGAGCGAGAGCACCAGCCGCACGGCGACCTTGGCGTCGGCGTAGCTGCTCGCCGGCTGGCGGTCGAGCGTCGTGCCGCTCGCCAGCTCGGAGACCAGGTAGCGCGTGTCGTACGACTCGCCGTGGTCGAGCAACGGCACCAATCCCGGCAGGTCGAGGCGCTGGATGGCCCGCGCCTCGCGGCCGAAGCGCAGCGAGCCTTCGCGGCCGAGGCTCACACCCGGCAGCAGCGTCTTGAGGGCAACGGCGCGGCCCGTGGCGCGTTCGCGGGCGCGATACGCCACGCCCATCTCACCGCGGCCCAGCTCGCCTTCGATGGTGTAGCGGCCGAAGAGCGGTGCATCGCCGGTGGCGGGTTCCGTTCCAGCGACGGGCTCGGGTGCTGGTTCGTCGTCGTGCGCGCTCGCCGGCTCAGGCGCGTCGGGATCCGGTGGCGGCGCCGCGCCGGTCCCGCCCGACTCTTCCGCTGCGGATGGGATCGGAGTCGCGGTGGGGGCGGGCGGCGCCGTGTGGCTCGCTTCGCGAGGCTCGTCGTTCGCGAGCGCCTCGGTGAGCGAAGCGGTCAGTGGCTCGAGACCGGCCTTCACCGCCGCGCGCCGCACGTCGCGGGTCTTCGGCTCGATCTCGTCGAGCTCGATCTGGAAGGCCTTGCCGCAGTTGCGGCAGCGGAAGCGTCCGCCGCGCGGCAGCGCCGCGATCGAATAGCGCGCGCCGCAGCGATCGCAAAGCAGCACCGCCGCGCGGCTCGTCACGGCGTGGGCTCCGCGGGTGCCGGCGTGTGCTGCTTGGGGACCACGCGCTGCCACAGCGCGCCCATGCGTTCGAGGGGCTGCGGGACCACGCGCACGTCCCCGAACGTGCCCTCGACACGGAACGAGTAGGAGGTGAGACCGAGCGCCTGTTTCACGTCGCCGACCACGGGGATGGGATCGAGCAGCTCGTCCACGAGCTGGAGCGGCGCCACCGTCACGACCCCTGCGACCGAGCGGTCGACGAGGCCGACGCTGCCGCTCAGCTCGAGGTCCACCGTGGGTCCGTGCAGGGCCATGCCACGCGTGCTGACGCGCGCCTCGCGTAGCTCGAGCTCACCCTCGAGCGCGTCGTACGCGAGCCCCATCTCGCGCCAATCCATGGGGCTCGTGACCCAGCGCGAGAAGTCTACCAGATCGAGCACTTTCCACAGCGCCTTGGCCTCGAAGACGCGGCCGTCGCGTAGCCCCACCGCGAGCGTGCCATCGAGGGCCGCGAGCTGGCTCGCGAGTGGCCAGCCGAAGCGCACGTGCCCGCTCACGTCGGCCCGCCCGGTGAGCGCCCGCCACGGCACGTCGAGCGTGGCCAAGAGCCGGGGCGCGTCCATGTCGCGAATCGTGGGCTCGAGCTCGATCGTGAGGCGCCCGTCGCGGTCGGAGCGAAACGTGGCGTGCGCGTCGAAGGTTCCGCCCAGTGCTCGGCCCGTCGCGCGCTCGATCTCCAGGATGCCGCGGTCGTAGCGAAACGACGCCGCGAGCTCGTCGATGGCGGTGTCGCGATAGCGCGCCTGTGCCGCCCGGTAGCGTCCCTGCACGCCGAGCCGCGCGGGCTCGGGCGCCGGCGCCGAACGCGCGCCGGGCCGCGTCGCGGGCTTCGGCTCGGACGAGCCTCCCGCGAAACGCTCGAGGTCGATCGGCTCGAGCGCGGCGCCGTCGACCGTGACGCGCGGCGCGGCGCCGCCGATGTCCTCGAACGTCCCCGCGGCGCGCGAGCGATGACCGTGCCAGGCGAGCGAGTCGAGATCGAAGCGTCCGGAGGTTCCCTCGATCACGAGCGAGCCGGTCACGCCGTCGAGGCGCTCGGTCAGGAACGGCGGGCCCACGTCGAGGTTCGCGACGTCGAGACGACCGCTCACGGCGAGCGGCTCCTCGCGGCGCGGGCGACCGCGCACGGCCACCGTCCCGCTCACGCGGCCGCCGTGCCTTCCCGAGGCGAGCGCTACCCCGAGGGTGCGCTCGAGATCCACCGCGCGCACGTCGCGGGCCTCGATGCGCAGGTCGACGACTGGATCGTCGCGATAGCGCATGACCGAGCCCTGCACCCGCGCCTGGGCCGCGCCGATGCCGAGCGCGAGGCCACCGCTCGTGAGCCGCCGCTCGTCGAAGCTCACCGCTCCCGCGATCCCCGCGAAGGCCCAGCCGCGCGACGGCACGCCGATCGCTCCGTCGACGATCTCGGCGTCGCCGGCGAAGCGCGGCGGACGGGTGAAGTCGCTCTCGAAGCGCAGCCGGCCGCGCGCACGTCCGCGCGGTGTCGCGAGCTCGGCGGTGAGCTCGCGCGCCTCCCGCGGCAGCAGATCACTGGCGAGGAAGCGGGCGAGATCGTCGAGCGCGACGTCGGCGTCGCGTGTGGCGAGCGCGAGCCGGGTGCTGCCCCACACGTCGTGAACCGTGCCTTCGATCTCGCGCAGCGTCGAGTCGCCGTAGCGCGCGGTGAAGTGCTCCAGTCGAACGTCGCCGCGCTCGAGGACGAGCGTGCCGCTCACCGCCGATGCCCGCGCGAGGCCCGTGTACGGGATGCCGCTCACGTCCTCGAAGCCGAGCCGCGCCAGGACCCCGTCGCGGTTCGCGCGCTCGGAGACGTGCGCGAGCTGGCTGAGGCGACCGCGGATGCGGACCTCCTCGGCGCGACCGCGCCCGTGGTCCACGACGCGCGCGAGGTAGCGCAGCGTGTCGCCCAGCGCGACCAGCGGCAGGCGGTGGCGGACGCGCTCGAGGTCGAGCCATGGGCTCGCGAGCTCGACGGAGAGCAGCGGATCGCCCGAATCGAGCTCGGCGAGCTCGGCGCGACCGCGCGCCTCGACGTCGTCGCCGTCGAGTGCCCAATCCTCGGCGATCCACACGCCGCCGCGGCGAGCGACCCCTGCCCGAAATCCGAGCGTGGCCATCCGCTGCGGCTCGTCCCACGCGACCGGCACGGTCCACGCGGGGTTCGCAAGCGTGGCTTCGAGGCGAGCGGAGACGTCGCCCCGCCAGGTTCCCGTGGCGCTGGCGTGCGCGTGGGCGAGGCCGCCGAGGCTCGCGTTCGCGCCGAGCGCCGCAGGCAGCCACGGATTCGCCAGCGCCACGTCGAGATCCGCGACGGTCACGTCGACGCTGAACGGCGCGCTGGCGAGGCTCGCGACCTGGCCGATCCCGGTGAGCGAGCCGCGCGCGGCGAGCGTGGTGCCGGTGGCCGGCATGGAGCTCGTGCGCGGCTCGATCACGTGGCCGCTTGCCTCGAACGCGAGCGCGCCGGCGCGTCGCCGGTTCTCGAGCGTGAGGTCGAGCGGCTCGAGCACGGCGCGTCGTGGTCCCTCGGGATGGCGGCGGTCCAGCCATTCGAGGCGCGCTCCCCGAACCTCGATCCGATCGGCGGCGACACGAGCCACCAGGCGCCGCCGCCGCTCCTCGCCCGCGCTCTCGCGCTCGCTCGCTGCGGAGGCGAGCACGCGATCGAGCGCGTTCACGAGGTCGATCGACCCGTCCTCGGCGCGCTCGCCGCGGAGCCGCGGGCGATCGACCAGGATCTCGCCGAAGCGCAGCTCGCCGTGCATCAGCGGCTCGAGCTCGAGCGCCACCACCAGCGAGCTCGCCTCGAAGAGCGTTCGGTCGGTGTGGCGATCCGCGAGCTTCGCCTCGTCCACCTCGATGCCGAGCCGCCGCCCCAGCTCGACGTGGACGGGGCCGTGGCTCAGCACCAAGCCGGTGCGTGCAGCCAGCTCGGCGGCGGCGTGGTCGAGGGCGCGCTCGACGTCGGCCGCCTGCCACAGTCGCGCGGCGGCGTAGGAGATGGCGACCAGCAGCGCGAGGGCGAGCGCGCCTCGGCGGCGCTTGCTGCGCGCGCGATCCGCGTCGGTACGAGCGGGCGCGCGGCGGGCGGTCACGAGCAGGTCGGTGGCGAGCGCCGCGCGTCCCCGCCTCAGCTCGGAGCGCGGATCTGCGCCAGGATCTGCTGCTCCATCGCCCGCGGCGAGGCGAGGCCCGGGTAGCTCATCACCGGCACCCGATGGCGATCGAGGATGAAGGTCGTGGGAAAGCCCACGATTCCGCCGAAGCGCCGGCTCACGGCGTCGCTGCCGCGTACCACCGGATAGTCGATGCCGAGCTGACGCGCGGCCTGGCGCGCTTCGTCCTCGGCGTCGTCCATCGCCACGCCGATCACCGTGACGCCCTTGTCCTTGTAGCGTCGGTGCAGCTCGATGAGGCCGGGGATCTCGACCTGGCACGGCCCGCACCAGCTGGCCCAGAAGTTGACGAGGATCACGTCACCGTCGAAGTCGCTGAGCTTGATGCTGGTATTCGAGAAGAGGTCGGGTGCGGCGAAGTCGACGGGGGTCGCCGGCGTGGCGCGGCCGCCGCGGTCGCACCCTGTGGCGAGCGTGACGAACATCACCGCGAGCAGCACCCAGCCCGCGAGGAGCGTGGTGCGCAGGGCGCCGTGGCGTGCGGCCGTTGCGGTTCGGATCATGGCGAAGGCAGGCTAGCACCCGGCGGAGTTGCCCGGAAATCCGGGCAATTGGCCCGGCGATCGTTCCCACCGTGCCGCCGCTTTGATCCCCGTGGCGCGCATGCGATGGTGCGCGAGGCCGGTCGAACCAAGGAGCTTCGCCATGAACGTGACTCCGCGTCGTCGCGCTCGCTCGCACGACACCCGCTGGCGGCTCGAGTGCGGGATCTGCACGCACGCGTTCGAGGTCGAGCTCCCGTTTCTGCGCCGCATGACCACGACGTGCCCGAACTGCGGCACCGGGAACGTCTGGAACGAGCCCGAAGCCCCGGTTCCATCAGCGCCCGAGCCGAGCGACGCGCCTCCGCCCGCGTCCACCCCTGCCGTTTCCGGCTGAGGCTCGGCAACTCTTGCCGAGCGCGTACGCGCCCGCTCGGCTGCGACTCGCCGCCCAGCGCGCGCGCCACGCGCGCCACACGCGACCCTCGCACGCAGCATTCCTGCTTCGACTCGGGTGGCGTCCGGCCGTTGTGGCTCCGGGTCGCGTGGCGCTTTCCTTGCAATCCTCGCGTGCATGGCGCTGCTCCATCTTGCGAGCGCGCGCGGATCGTATGCGCGCGGTGGCCGCGCTCCATGCGGGGTGGGGAGCGCCGTGTTGCGCGCTCTCGTGGCGATCGCGGTGCTCGGCGCATCGGCGCGCGCGGGCGATGCCGACGGCATCGAGGAGGCGCGCCATGTGCCGCGTGAGCAGCACGGAGGCCTCGACATGGGGGTCGGCGTCGTTGCCGGCGATGAGGCCGTCGCCGAGTCGGCGGCCACCGGGGAGCCGACCTCGGCTTGGGCGGCGTGGTGGTCGGGCGAAGCGCTCACGGGGAGCTGGGGCGGACTGCGCACGCGAGCCGAGGAGCTCGGCGTGGCATTCGAGGGATCGTGGACGCTCGACCTCTCGAGCGTGTTTCACGGTGGCTTGCGGCGTCGCGGTGTGCAGCGTTCCTTCGTGGATCTGGGCGTCCGTGTCGATCTCGAGCGCGGTGTCGGCTGGGACGGCGCAACGCTCTACGCCGACTACCAGGTGCTCACCGGAGCCAATGGCTCGGACGACGTCGGCGACATCCAGGGGTATTCGAGCATCGATGGGCGCGACCTCGCTCAGCTGAGCGAGCTGTGGCTGGAACAGCGGCTCTTCGCCGGGCGGCTTCGCATCAAGGTGGGCAAGGTGGACGCGAACACCGAGTTCGCGTTCGCCGAGAATGCGGCCGGATTCCTCGGCTCGTCCATGGGCATGAGCCCGACGATTCTGCTGCCGACCTATCCCGACCCCGCGACCTCGCTCAACGTCTTCGTCGCCCCGTGCGAGGGCGCCTACGTGGGTGTGGGCGTCTACGACGGCGCGGCCTATCGCGGGGTGCACACGGGTTCGCGCGGACCCGCCACGTTCTTCGACGACCTGGCCGAGCTCTTCACCGTCGGTGAGGTCGGCGTTCGGTGGGGGGAAGGGTACGCCGGCCGCCTGGGAGTCGGCGGCTGGTATCAGGACGGTGCGTTCGACGTCGCCGACGCCGCTGGTGCGGTCCGCCACCAGCGCGGCACCGCCGGCGTCTATCTGGTGCTGGACCAGGCCGTGTGGCGCGTCAGCGACGCGGCCGACGACGAGCGCGGGCTCGACGCGTTCCTGATGTGGGGGTGGACGGAGCCCGAGGTCGCCGAGATCGAGCATCACGTGGGCGGCGGCCTGGCCTGGCTCGGTCCGCTGGCGGCGCGTGCGCAGGACGAGCTCGGCCTCGGCGTCTCGTGGGTCGGAGCTGGTGACGCGCTCGATCCCGAGATCCGCCGCGACCACGAGCTGGCGATCGAGACGTATTACGCGGCTGCCGCGAGCGGTTGGCTCGTGGTCCAGCCGGACCTGCAATGGATCGTGAGCCCGCTCGGCGCATCCGCGGCACGGGATGCCTGGGTCGGGAGCCTGCGATTCACCACCACGCTGTGATCGCTTGCCGACGCCGGGCTTCGCCCGCGGGCATGCCGAGGAGAGGACCATGCGCTGGACGCTGAACAAGAAGACGTATGCGAGCTTCGTCGTGGTCGGTGCGCTCGCCGCGATGGCGATCGGCTACGGCGTCTTCGCGATGAACCGCGCCCGGGGCGGCGCCGAGCGGATTCGCGACGAGCTCACGCAGATGCAGGCCGCCAAGGATCTGCAGCTTCAGCTCGCGAACGTCTGGCAATACTTCACGGACGCGGCGTTGACGCAGGAGGCCGATTCGATCGACGCGGCCATGGCCGCGAAAGAGCACGCGCTCGCCGACCTCGCCGCGCTGCGGGCAGCGGCGGGAGTGGGAGCGGGTACCGTCAGCGCGCGCCTCGACGATCTCGCGCGTTCCCTCGACGGGATCGAGCGGGTGGGGCGCGACCTGGTCCGGGCGTACGGCGAGAGCCCGGCCGCCGGGAACCGCGTCATGGAGGAGTACGACGCGGCCTGCGACCAGGCGATCCGTGCCGTGGCGGTCCTGGCCAAGGACGTGGAGGCGCGGGCCGTCGACGCTCACGCGTCCATGCTGGGCGCGCTCACGCACGCCACGTGGATGGATTGCGGTCTCGGCGTGCTGCTCGCGCTGGCGCTGGGCCTGGTGGCGGAAGTGGTCCGCATCTCGGTGGTCGTGCCCATCCGGCGGGTCGCCGCTCGGCTCGCTCACGCCGATCTGCACACGCTCTTCGAGGATACGCGCGGTGACGAGATCGGCGATCTGACGCGCGGATTCGACGCGTTCGTGACCTCGATCCGCACCACGATCGAGCGCATCGCGCAGGTTTCCGCGACGGTGTCCGCCTCCGCCGGCGAGCTGGCCACGGTCAGCGACGGCATGTACGGCTCGAGCGAGTCCACCGCCGAGCGCGTGCACGCGGCGCAGGCGCTGGCGAGCGAGGTGAATGCCAGCTTGCACACGCTCGCGGCGGCCGCCGAGGAGATGGACGCCAGCGTGCGGGACATCGCCAGCAACGCGGCCCAGGCGTCCACCGTGGCGCGCGAGGCGGTGGACGTCGCGGAGCACACCCGCGAGGCGATCCATCAGCTGGGCGTGAGCAGCGCCGAGATCGGCAACGTGGTGAAGCTCATCACCTCGATCGCCGAGCAGACCAACTTGCTCGCGCTCAACGCGACCATCGAGGCTGCGCGCGCCGGTGAATCGGGCCGGGGCTTCGCGGTGGTGGCGAACGAGGTGAAGGAGCTGGCCACCCAGACGGCGGCGGCGACGGGCGACATCGGCGCGCGCGTGGCGGCGATCCAGTCGAGCACCGGCACCGCGGTGAGCGCGATCGAGCGGATCGGTGCCGTGATCGGCCAGATCCGCGATCGACAGAACTCGATCGCCAGCGCGGTCGAGGAGCAAAGCGCCACCACCCACGAGATCGCGCGTCACGTGAGCAGCGCCGCGAACGGCGCCACCCAGATCGATGGCACGATCTCCGCGGTGGCCGCCGCGGCGGGCGTCACGCTGGACGGCTCGACGAAGGTGCGCGGCGCGGCCGCGGGGTTGCGCGAGATGGCCGTGGAGCTGGATCGGCAAGCGGAGCGCTTCCGCGGCGGCGGCGACGCGCCCGTCGCAGCGCCCGTCGCGGCGACGGTGCGCTCGCTCGGCTCGGCCTCGTCCGCGCGCTCCCCGCGCGTGCGAGCAGGAGCGGTGGCGGTGCCCCAGCCCTACGATCGCGCCGCGTGAGCCCGGCGAGGGCCGACCGAGGAGCTCGCGCTCGCAACCTGGAAACGCGAACGGGGCGGCCGAAGCCGCCCCGTTCGTGGAGCGTGTTCCGGCGCGTGCGCGCCGGCGCGGCTCACGCGGTCACTTGCCCAGGAACCCGTTGAGCTTCTGGCCGAGGCCACTCGAGAAGAGCCCCCGCGTCACGTTGCGCAGCAGCTTGTAGCGCGAGCCGCTGTACGGGTACCAGAAGAGCTCGCTCTTGCCCGTCGAAACGACCGGGTAGTTGATGTGGTAGCCCTCGCAGAGCCCGCGCAGGCCCTCGTCCGAGTGCACGCGGCCCACTCCGGACTCCTTCACGCCGCCCCACGGCGTCTCCGGCGCCGCGTGCGTGAAGAGCACGTCGTTGATCATGATGGTGCCGGCGTCCAGCTGCTCGGCGATGCGCCGGCCCTTGCTCACGTCCGCCGTGAACACGTACGCGTTGAGACCGAAGCGCGAGTTGTTGGCGCGCTGGATGGCCTCTTCCTCGGACGCGACCTTCATGATCGGCAGCGTGGGGCCGAAGGTCTCGTCGCGGATCGCTTCCATCTCCTCGTTGACATCGACGAGGACGGTGGGCGGATAGAACTGGCCCTTGCCCTCGGGGCGCGCGCCGCCGGTGAGCGCCTTGGCGCCCTGGGCGAGCGCCGCTTTCACCTGCTTCTCGACGATCTCGAGCTGTCCGGGATCGCACATGGCGCCGACGTCGGTCTTGTCGTCGAGCGGATTGCCCATGCGCAGCTCCTTGGTGAGCTCGACCACGCGTTTCACCAGCGGCTCGTAGATCTTGCCGACCGCGTAGACGCGCTCGACCGACGCGCACACCTGGCCGGCGTTGGCGAAGCCGCCCCACACGATGCCGCGCGCGGCGCGTTCGAGATCCGCGTCCTCGCACGCGATGAGCGCGTCCTTGCCGCCCAGCTCCATGGAGCACGGGATCAGCATCTTGCCGCAGAGCTCCGCGACCTTCTTGCCGGTCTCGACCGAACCCGTGAAGTTCACGTAGTTGGCGAGGCCGGTCTCGATCATCTTCGACGCCACCCGCCCGGGAGCGGTCACGACCTGCACCAGGTCGGGATCGAGGCCCGCGTCGTGGAAGAGCTTGGCGCCGCGGGTGATGATGAGCGGCGTGAGGCTGGCGGGCTTGATGACGACGCTGTTCCCCGCCATCAGCGCCATGCACACCTCGCCGTAGGTGATGGAGAACGGGAAATTCCAGGGCGAGATGATGAGGACCACGCCGCGCGGCCGGTAGTGGATGTAGCTGCGCTTGTGCTTGAGCAGGTGCAGCTTGATGGGCTTCGGCGCGAGGATCTTCTCGGCGCGCTTGGCGAAGTAGGTCGATAGATCCGCGATCGGCATCAGCTCCATGCTGATGGATTCCTGGCGCGTCTTGCCGTTCTCCTTCGAGATCAGCTCGGCGAGCTCGTCGATGTGATCGAGCAGCTGCTGGCGGAACGCGAGAATCACCCGCGCGCGCTCGGCGAAGGATTTCGCGGCCCAGCGCTTCTGCGCCGCCGCCGCGCGCCGCAAGGCGTCCATCGCCTCGGACTCGCTCATCGACGGCACCTCGCCGATCTTCTCGCCGGTTGCGGGGTTGAAGCTCTCGATGACGGGACGCTCGAGATCGAGCTTGCGTGCAGCCTCGCCCATGGTCTCCTCCGTGGCGTTTGGGGGCGGAACGGAAAGCCGGCGCGCGTGGTACGTACGATTTGCGGCCGTGTCGGTTAGGCATACCATACGGCCCAAAACCTCGGGAAACCGCCGACGCGCGCACCGCGCGAGGAAACCACGATGGAAAGCGCAGACGCACGCACGCACCGGCCGGTGGCGCTGGTCACCGGGGCCTCCGCGGGGCTGGGCCGCGTGTTCGCCGAACGCCTGGCGCGTGCGGGTCACGATCTGGTGCTGGTGGCGCGCGACCGCGCGCGACTCGCCGAGCTCGGTCGAGAGCTCGAGAACGCGCACGGTGGGCGCGCCGAGGTGCTCCCCGTCGACCTCGTGACGGCGACCGGTCGGGAGCGAGCCGCCGAGCGGGTGAGCCGAGGGATCGACTACCTGGTCAACAACGCCGGCTTCGGGACGGCGGGCGAGTTCGCGCGCCTGCCGGTGGGGCGCGAGCTCGAGCAGATCGAGCTCAACGTGGTGGCGCTGAGCCGGCTCACGCGCGCGGCGCTGCCGCCGATGCTCGAGCGCAAACGCGGGCGCATCGTCAACGTGGCATCGCTCGCCGGTCTGGCGCCCGGCCCCTACACCGCGACCTACAGCGCCACCAAGGCGTTCGTGATCTCGCTCACCGAGTCCCTGGCCGAGGAGGCGCGGCCCGGTGGTGTCCGGCTCATGGCGCTGTGCCCAGGGTTCACGCGGACCGAGTTCCAGACGCGCGCCAACATGAACGTGGAGCACGTGCCGGCGATCGCGTGGATGAGCGCCGAAGCGGTGGTGGACTCGGCGCTGGCGGCGATCGAGCGCGGCGAGGTGGTCCACATCCCCGGCACGCTCAATCAGCTCTCGCGCACGGGATTGCGCGTCGTGCCGCGCCGGATGGTGTCTCGAATGGTCGCGGCGGCGTCGCGACGGTTCACGCGTTGATTCGCGAGCTGGTCGAGTCGTTCGTCTTTCAGCCGACGCGCCGCCTGGAGTGGACGCCGGCGGATCTCGCGCTCGCCTACGAGGACGTCTGGCTCCGCACCGCGGATGGCGTGCGCATCCACGGCTGGTGGGTGCCCGCGGGACGCGCTGCGCCGGTGTTGCTCTTCTGCCACGGCAACGCCGGAAACATCGGCGACCGGGTCGGCAACGTGAGGCTCCTCCACGACGCCGGGATCTCGGTGCTGATCTTCGACTACCGCGGCTACGGCCGCAGCGAGGGCAAGCCGAGCGAGGCCGGCGTGTACGCCGACGCGCACGCCGCCTGGGATTGGCTGACCGCCGAGCGAGGTGTGCCGGTGGCGCGCGTGAGCCTCTTCGGCCGCAGCCTCGGCGGCGCTGTCGCCATCGAGCTCGCGACGCACGTGACGCCGCATCGGCTGATCGTCGAGTCCACGTTCACGTCGATCCCCGACATGGTGCCGCTGGCGTTGCCGTTCGTTCCCAGGGCGCTGGTGCCCAGGCTCTTCGATTCGATCGGCAGGATCGGCCGCGTGAGCTGCCCGGTGCTGGTGCTGCACGGCACCCGCGACGAGCTGGTGCCGTTCGAGATGGGGCGCTCGCTCTACGCCGAGATCCGCTCCGCCAAGCGCTTCGCGCCCATCGAGGGCGCGGGCCACAACGACACCGTGGACGTGGGCGGCGCGCCCTACATCGCCACCCTTCGCGAGCTCGTGTCGGAGCCGTGAGCGTCGACGGCGCCCGTCGACTCCGCGGGCTCGCTTTCGGCTGGTCCGTCGGCAGCGGAATCGAGCGGCGCGGGTTCTTCAGCGGCGATCCTCGCCTCCGCGTCCGCTGGGACGCCGGCGGTCGGTGTGCGGGGCTCCGGGAACGCGGTCTCGAAGACGATGCGGTCGAGCACCGTCGCCAGCCAGCGTTGCTCGGCTGCATCCAGGTGGGCGCCGAGTCGCACCCGCGCGTGAGCGAGGAGCGGTAGGGCGAACGCGCGACGGAGGCGCAGCCGCACGGCGGCAGGGCGCTCGGCGGGATCGTCGGCGCGCGGCGCCCGACGCCGTCGCTCGACGGCTTCGACGCGCTCGATCGGCACACGCCGCGCGGTGGACCCCAGCGCGCGCACCCGGCGCAGGGTCAGGGTGTCGTGGTTCACGCGGATCTCGATCGCCCGGGTGCTGGCGGCCGCCACGGCGCGCGCCAGCCACACCACGCCGAGCGCGGCGCTCGTCCACGCGAGCACCCGCAGCTGGCCGATGTGGGTCACCGCCGTCGCACGGTGGAGTCCGTACGCGCCCGCAACGCAGACGAGGCCGGGCACGAGCCGCCGCAGCCGTCGCCCGAGTGGTTCGGCGCGGACGGTGACGATCGCGCCGTGGACGGGACTCGTGGTGATCGCGAGGTCGTCGCCGGGCGGCGAGTCGATCTCCATGCGGCCGAGGCTGGCGCTCAGCGCCTCGGCGACGGACCACGTGCGCTCGCAGCGCTCGCAGACCACGGCCTCGACCGGTTCGCCGGGCGGTCCCGGGCGCTCGTCGAGCGGCGCGCGGCACGCCGGGCACGCGAGCTCGTGGCGCGGCACCCATCCAGGCATGCGACCCCACCGCCACGCGGCGTGCGCAGCGGCGTCGCGAATCGCCTGCGCGAGGCGTGCCGCCCCCTCCGCGGTGAGCCATGACGCGATCGCGACCACGCGCGGTCCCGAGCGGATGCACACGCGCCAGCGGTCCGCCGGCGGGACGGTGCGCCCGCGCCGCCGCGGGGCGATGGCCGCGATCGACGTGGTGCGCTCGTAGCCGAGCGCCGCGCTCCGCACGAGCGGTCCGTGGCGCCATTCGATGCGCAGCCCGTCGCGTCGCAAGCGAATGCGATGGGGTGGCAACGGGAGCGCCACCCACAGCACCAGGCGAGCCAGGGCGGCGAGCACCGCGGCGAGCAGCGCGACCCGGCCGGCCATCGTGACCGCACGGCCGAGGGTGGCGCCGCTCGCCATCGCGACGGCGCCGAGCACCGCCAAGCACACCACGGGAAACGCGAGCCGCCGCATCCGTGCCGCGAGTCGCGTCGCCAGGCTCGCGGAGGCGGGCAGGTCGAGAACGCTCTCGGCGCCGTGCGCCGTGGCAGCGAGGCGCGCGCCGGTGGGCTGGGGGCCGTCGAGCTCGCGCTCGCGCGCGAGCTCGACCCAGGCGGCGCAGCCGTCGCACCAGGCGATCGCTGGCTCGGGGAGCGACGCGGGATCGGCGGCGATCACGTGCTCCGCGCCGCAGCGAGCGCAACGCACCGCGCCTGCGCCCAGCTCGGGCGCGGTGGTGGGCGCCAGGTTCGGGCCGTGCGGTCGCGTCCGGCCGTGGGCGCCGTCGGCGCGCTCGATCCACGGCGCCAAGCGCTCGAGCACCTCGCTCGCCGCGTCGTCGTCGAGCCCGCGACCGAAGCGCACCGGACGCGCACCGAGCTGGAACGAAAGTCGCGGGACGGGCCACCAGCGTGCGAGCGCCGCCGCCCATCGGCCGCCGGGTGGATCCATCACGCCGAGCGCCCGGATCGACTCCACCGGGTAGCTCTCCGTCCGGCTGGCGAGGCGCCCATGGACTTCGCGCCAGAGCGTCCGCGAATCGCTGCGCAACACCTCGCGCTCGCTGCGCGCCGCGCGGGCATGGCCCAGCACGACGGCGAGCGCGCCGAGCGCCAGCAATGCGATGGCGACCGCGATCCATGGCCCCTCGCGCAGCGGCGCGGCGCGTCCGAGGGCATCCGCTCCGGCGCGCGCCAGCGCGACCCAGCCCGCGACCTCGAGCCACACGGCCACGGCGAACGCGAGGTCCAGGGCGCGATCCGGCGTCGCATCGCCGCGGATCGAGATCGTGATCTCGTCGGCGTGTTCGTCGACGTCGAGGGTGGCGCCCGGGAGCGGCGCGAGGATCGGCGGCATGGACGCGGCGCTCGGCGGGATCGGTCCGCGCGCCGCTCGGGCGCTCGGATGTCGGGAATCGCTCAGTCGGTGCTCGCCCACGCGCGCCAGCGCGCGGGGTCGTCGCCCAGGTCCTCGCCCGCGAGGCGGGTCAGCGTCTGGTGCGCCGCCCGCGCCACCCGCGGCTCGGGGCTCGAGAGCTTCTCGATCACGTGCGCCGCAGCGCGCTTGTTCCCGATCGTCGCGATCGCGAGGCAGATCTCCACCGTCGCGCTCGCGTCGGTCTCGCGATCGAGGGCGACGACCAGCGGATCGAGGGATTCGGTCTTCGCGAGCTGCCTCAAGCCCGAGGCCGCCGCGGCGCGCGCATGCGCCCCGCCGGTGGCGAGCACCTTCTCGAGATCGTCGCGGGCACTGTCGCCCGCGATGCCCACGAGCGCCGTCGCCGCGGCCTGGGAGACGCTGGGGTCGAGATCGGAGATCGCCGCCAGCAGCAGCTTGTCCGCTCCCGGCACACGTTGCTGGGACATCCGGTACACGGCGGTGAGCCGCTGCGTGGCGTTGCCCTCGCGCAGCATGCGCGTGGTCACGTCCGCGTCGCGCGCGGGGCTGGGCGCCATGCCCAGGCCTTCCAGCGCTTCGATCTCGCGCGCTCGATTGCCGGCGACGTCGCGCTCGAAGTTGCGCAGCGCGCTGGGCAGCTCGGCGATGCTGACGCGCTCCGCGTCCGCGCCGCCGCCGCTGTCGCTCGCGCGCGGAGCGGCCAGCCGATCGATCGCGGCTTGCGCTTCGATGCGGTAGACACCGCCCCGATAGAGCACCTGCATCAACGCCGGGAACGCCGAGAGCTTGCCGACCGCGCCGAGCGTGCGCACCGCGTGCAGCGTCAGGCTTTGATCTTCGCGCAGGTCCGTGACCAGGAGCTTGAGGGCATCCTGCATGTCGGTGAGGTGCAGCGCCTCGATCAGGTCGAGCGTCGCGTGGCGCAGCTCCGGTGGCGCGTCGATGTCGAGGTTCATCTCGAGCGTGCGCGCCAGGTCCGCGCGGCGCTGCTCGGCGTCGCGCGGCAAAGCATCCCTCCAGCTCGCGAGACTCTGGGTGGCGACCAGGCGGACCGCAGGCGAGGGGTCGCGCAGCGCGCCGCCGAGCAACGCGTACGCACGCTGCGCCAGCTTGGGTGCCGCGAGCCGCCCGGTGCGGCGATCGGCGGCCAGGGTCTCGATCGCGAGCCGCCGCACCTCGGGGTCCTTGCTCGAGAGGCGCTCCGCGGCACCTCCCAGCGGATCGCGGAACCAGAAGGCCAGGCCACCCGCCGCTGCCGCGGCCACCACCACCACGGCCAACGCGGGCGCGGCCCACGCCCGCTTGCGCTTCACCGTCTTGGTGACGCGCGTCAGCACCGATGGCGCGGCCACCGAGATCTCGGCGCCTTGCAGGAAGCGGTCGATGTCGTCGGCCAGCGCACCCGCCGAGGGGTACCGATTCGAGCGGTCCTTCTCGAGGGCCTTGAGCGCGATCCGTTCCACCTCCGGATCGACCTTGGGGTTGAGGGTCCGCATCGGCGGTGGATCCTCGAAGAGCACCTGGCGCAAGGTCTCGGCGAGCGACGCGCCGTGGAACGGCGGCGAGCCGGTGAGCAGCTCGTAGAGCATCGCGCCCAGGCTGAACACGTCGCTCAGCCGATCGACCTCGTGGATCCGTCCGTCGGCCTGCTCGGGCGCCATGTAGTTCGGCGTGCCCATGAGATCGCCGGTCTGGGAGAGCATGCTCTGTGAGCCATCGAGGTCCTTGGCGAGACCGAAGTCCATGACGCGCGGCTCGCGGCGCGTGTCGATCATGACGTTCGCGGGCTTGAGGTCGCGGTGCACGATCCCCTGCTCGTGGGCGTAGTCGAGGGCGCGCGCCACCTTCGACATCAGCGCCAGCGAGGTGCGGGTGTTGCCGCGCTCGCCCTTGGCCAGATCCAAGAGCGTCCGGCCCTCGACGAACTCCATGACCAGGAAGCGCGTGCCGTCGATCTCGCCGTACTCGTGGATCGGCACGATGCACGGATGCTGCAGACGGGCGATGGTGCGTGCCTCGCGCTCGAAGCGCTTGATCGCCGCCTGGTTCGCCGCGTTGCCGCCGATCAGCGTCTTGATCGCGACGAACCGGTCGAGCTTCGGATCGCGCGCCTTGTAGACGATCCCCATGCCGCCGCGCCCGATCTCCTCGACGATCTCGTAGCGGCCGAAGGTGCGTGGCGTCGCTCGCGGCTCGGGCTTGGGCGGGAGCGGCGCGGCGATCGACGGCGCCCGTGTGATGCCCAGCGCGAGCTTGGGGCGCTCGACGTCGGGGGTGACCGTGGCTGCAGGCTTGCGCGGGATCGAGTCCGCGGGCGCCGTCGGCGCCTCCTGATCGAAGCCGCTCATGAGCCAATCGTCGCGATCCGCGGCGTCGCGTGCGTTCGAGTCGCTCGACGCGGGATCGACGGGCGGGCGCGGCGGGTCGTCGAAGGACACCGCGGCGCGCGGGTCGTCCGAGATGTTGATGAACGCCGAGTCCTCGGCGGGGTCGAGGTTGATGCCCTCGATGCCCGGCGCGGACGCGGTCAGCGGCAGATCCGCGGCGGCCTCGCGGACGCTCTCCACGAGCGTCGCCGCGACCTCCCCGCTCGAGCCGTGGTGATCCGACCCCTCGCTCGCCGCAGCGACGTGGATCGAGGTCGTGCCGCCCACGCCGCGATAGCGGGTCGCGTGGCCACAGCGACGGCAGCGGTACGCCTTGCCCAGCTCGAGCGTGGTCGCCGCGTACACCGTCCGGCACTGCTCGCACACGAACCGGACGGGCTGATTCGACGCGGAGCGGGACGCGGCATCCATCGGATCGGGACCTGAGTCGACCGATCATATCCCACCATCGGACGCGCTTCGCACGCCACTGGCACTCGTCGCAGCACGTCGCCGAGCGGCGCGTCGAAGCTCGGCGCTCGTTGACCGGGCGGCGGGTGGCGGCTATGTCGCTCGTCCGTCGCGCCGAGACCGAGGACCGTCATGACCACACTCCGTCGCCCGATGTCGTTTCGCGAGCGCACCCGCCGGGTCGTCGGCAAGACCGCCATCGACGTCGGCTTGCGCAGTCTGTCGCGGGTCGGCCGGATGCACCCGCTGGCCGATCCGGCGCGGCACGGCGTCGAGGTGCTGCGCGACGTGCCCTATCGCGCCAATCCCGCGCCGCACGAACGGCTCGACGTGTACCGGCCCATCGAGCGCCCGCGCCCGGCGCCGGCGGTCCTCTACATCCACGGCGGCGGGTTCCGCATTCTCTCGAAGGACACCCACTGGATGATGGGGCTCGCGTTCGCGCGGCGCGGCTTCGTGGTCTTCAACATCGACTACCGCCTGGCGCCGCGCCACCCGTATCCGGCGGCGCTCGAGGATGCGGCGGCCGCATACCGCTGGGTGGTCGAGCACGGCGCCGAGCACGGCGCCGACCCCACGCGCATCATCGTCGCCGGTGAATCCGCGGGCGCGAATCTCACCGCCGCGCTGACGCTGATCACGTGCTACCGCCGTCCCGAGCCGTGGACGAAGGCGGTGTGGGAGACCGAGCGCGTGCCCATCGCCGCCTTGCCGGCGTGCGGGATCTTGCAGGTTTCCGATCACGAGCGCTTTCGCCGTCGCAAGAAGCTGCGTCCGTGGCTCGCCGATCGCATCGCCGAGACCTGCGAGGCGTATCTCGGCGTCACCGATGCCACCGCGGCGGCCGATCGCGATCTCGCCGATCCGCTGGTGATCCTGGAGCGCGGGATCGAGCCTGATCGGCCGCTGCCGCCCTTCTTCGCGGGCGTGGGCACGCGCGACCCGCTGCTCGACGACACCCGCCGGCTGCAGGTGGCGCTCGACCGCCTCCGCGTGCCGTGCCGCACGCGCTACTACCCGGGCGAGGTCCACGCGTTCGAGGCGATCGTCTGGCGGCCCCAAGCGCAGCGCTTCTGGAACGACACCTTCGCGTTCCTGGCCGAGCACGGCATCGAGCCCCCGCGCCCCTGAAGCGGCCGCGTCGTCATCGTCACGTGGCGCGCTGGCGCGCGCGACGCCGATCCACGAGGGCGGCAAGCGACGCGGCGCCGAGCCCGTAGGTGGCGATCGAAGCGATGAACAGGGGTGCGGGCCACAGCAATGGCATGTCGAGGTAGCCATCGCCGCCGTAGGCCAGCGCGAGGATGAGCCGCGTGACTGGCCAGTGGATCGAGGCCTCGATGCGAACAGCGAGGGTCGCGGGCGAGATCGAGCACGGGTCGTAGTCGATCCGGAAGATTCCGATCGCGACGTTCGTCGACAGCAGCATCGGCAGCGCTGCGACCGTGTAGACCACCACCGCGCCGGCCGCGAGGCGCCACGCGCGGCGAACGCGTTGTCGACGCCGATACGCTCGTGCCCAGGTCGCCATGTACGTGGCGAGCGTGGCCGCGAAGAGCCACACGAAGAGCACACCCGTTCGACTCTCGCCGAGCACGAGCCCGCCTGGGTTCACCGCACCTTGGGGTACCAGCGCTGCAGCCGCTCGGCGGGGACGCCGTTGGTGAAGAGCAGCGTGATGACCCAGTTGCGCACGGTGGCGTAGAGGAGGCCTTCGCGTTCCCAGCGCCGCGGCGAGTTGGCGACGCGTTCGCGCAGCAAGCGCACCTGCCCCCTGCGCTTGAGCCTGCGCGCGAAGGCGACGTCCTCGAGAACCGGCAGCGGCGGAAACCCGCCCAGCTCCCGGAACAGGGCGCGGCGCACGAAGACCGCCTGGTCACCGTACGGGATGCCGGTGAGCGCGGCGCGCAGGTTCGCGCCCCATTCGATCACGCGATAGCGCGTGCGCGGATCGCGGATCGCCACCCGGAACGCCCCGGCGACCACGGCGGGATCCGCGAGCGTCGCGGCGACCGCGGCGAGTGCCCGCTCGGGAAGCTGCGTGTCCACGTGAACGAAGAGCAGCACGTCGCCACGCGCGACGGCCGCCGCGGCGTTGAGCTGTGCGGCTCGTCCCGGCGCGGTGACGACCAGCCGATCCACCCGCGCGCGCGCCAGCGCCGCCGTGTCGTCGCGGCTACCGCCATCGGCGGCGACGATCTCGAACGGATCGAGCGACCGCAGCCGATCGAGCGAGTCGGCGACCAGTGGCTCCTCGTCGAGGAGCGGCACCACGATCGAGATGCGCGGTCGCTCTCCCGGGCTCACGACGCGGGTCTCGCGGCGCTCAGCCGGCCCCGTGCTCGCGCGTGCGTCGCTCGGCGGCGAACGCCGGCGTGGCGCTCGCCACGTCCGTCGTGAATCCGCCCAGCGCCCCGCCGTCCACCAGGCGGAAGCGCCGCACCTCGGTGGTCAGCCCCTCCGCTTGCTCGAAGAGCTCGAGCACGCGGCGGTTCATCTCCTCGATCATCGCGCTGCTTTCGCGGGTCGCGGCGCGGATGGTCTCGATCGCCTCGGCGACCCGCGCGCCACCGCGGTCGAGCTCGCCCGTGGAGCGCTGCATGGCGTCGACCATGTCGCGGATCGTGGCGACGCGACGCACCACACGCTCGACACCGTCGCGCTGCTCGCCGCTGCTTTGCTTCACTAGCTGGGCGTAGTCGCGGACCTCGTCGGTGGCGCGCTGGATTCGCTCGCTGCCACGGCGCTGCTCCTCGGTGGCGCGGGTGATGCCGGCGACGCCGGTCGCGACCTTCTGGAACGCGCGTCGCAGGTATTGCCCCTGGCGCGCCTGCTCCTGGGCGGCGAGCGCGATGCCCTTGACGCTCTCGGTCGAGAGCACGGCGCTGGTCACGATCTTCTCGAGCGAGTCGCCGGTCTCCCGCGAGCGCTGCTCGCCGTCCTCGATGCTGGCGCGCCCGGCGCTCTCGGCTTGCTGCGCGCTCGAGCCGGCGGAACGGATGCGCTCGACCAGCCGCTCGATGTCGGCGGCGCGCTCGCGGCTCTTGATCGAGAGCTCCTTGATGTCGTTGGCGATGACGCCGAGCTCGGCAGCGCCCTCGCCGGCGCGCGCGGCGATGATGGTGGCGTTGAGCGCCAGCAGCTTGGTGCCGCCGATGATCGAGCGCTGGATGCGCAACACCTGGTCGATCTCCTCGATGTGGCGTTGCAGGGTCTCCATCGCGGTGCGCCCCGCGCTCGACGTGGCCACGATGTGGTCGATGGAGGTGGCTGCGCGCGCCACCGCCGACTTGGCATCGCCGGCGTCGTGGATGACGCGCTCGGCCAGCGCCTGGGTCTGGTCGGCGCGCTCGCGGATCTGCTGCATCGAGCGGTCGATCGCGTGCATCGCGTCGACGGTGGTCTCGGACTCGCCGTGGAGCTGGGCGCTGCCCGCGGCCACCTCGCGGATCGAGCTCGCCATCGCGGCGATCGAGGCCGCGGTGCTCTCCGCGGAGCGGCTCAGCATCTCGACGTGGCCGTCCACCGCCACGATCGAGCGGCCCACGGCCTGGATGGATGCGTCCGTGTCGCCGGCGGCCGCCTCGAGCGCCTCGATGCTGGCACGGATCCCCGCGATCGAATGGCTCATGCTGCCGATCGACGCGGCGGTGTCGTCGACCGAGCGCACTTGCGTGCGGGAGGCGTCGTCGATGCGCTTCGCACGTTCCACCAGCTGGGTGGCGACGGCGCCCACGTGCTGCGCGGCCTCGCTCACCCTGCCGATCAGGCGCACGAGATTCTCGTGCATGCGCCGGAAGCTCAGCGCCAGCGAACCGATCTCGCCGTCGGTGGTGATGCGCACCGGACGGCTCAGGTCGCCACGGGCGATGCGTTCGCTCGCCGCTTCGATGTGGCCGAGCGGCGTGGTCAGCATCTGAGCGAAGATCGCGATCAGCGCGGCCACGAACGCGAGCACGCCCACGCCGAGCGCCAGCACCAGGCGAAAGGCGCCGCTCAGCTCGCCCGCGGCGCGCGGCACCACCCACCACAGCCGCGGGGCGCGCGCCGGATCGGGGGCGAGCTGGATGAGTGGCTGGCTCACGACCATCCGCTCGCCGACGACGTCCACTTGCCCCGCGGCGCCGCCGCTGCCGAGTCGCTCGACGAGCTCGCCGGGGAGGTTCGAGTCGGCGAGCCGGTAGAGCCCGCCTGGGCGCTCGCGGGGGTGACCGGTCTCGGGGTCGAGGAAGAGCTCGTTCGAGGTCTGGTAGATCACCTCGCCGGTGGACCACGCGAGCAGCAAGGTGCCGTCGCCGCCGGCGGAGCGCCGCATTCGTTCCTCGAAGGCGGCGGGGCTCAACGGCATTCCTTCGCTGGCGATCTCGCGCGCCAGCCGTGCCAGACGCTCCTCGCGCGCGCTCAAGAGCTGCGCCTCGATCGCGCGCAGCGCCTGGTGGGAGAATGCGAAACCCAGGAACACCACCGGCACCACCGCGACCGCGAGCGCGAACAGCCAGAGCTGCAGCGCGATCCGGCCGCCGCTGGTGCGGGTGAGCTCGCCCGTGCGATCGATCAGCGCCGCCATCGCCGGGCCGACCGACCAGCGGCAGCGGAAATAGCAGACCACTCCGAAGGTGAACGACACGAACACGCCCGCCGCCGAGACCCCGAGGAGCTGCCGGGGGTTGAAGCGCGCGTAGCCGATGTGGGTCGCGGCGAGCCCGGTCGCGAGCAGCAGCACCGCGAGGGTGGTCAGGCGGGTGGCGAGCCAGGTGGGGTAGCGCTGGATCCGCGCCAGCGCGGCCGCGTCGGCGGCGAGCTCGGCGGGGCCCACGGCGGTGCTCCTGAGGCGCGCCTCGACGCCGCGGAACGCCCGGCGGTGGACGAGCAGGCCGAGCAACGCGAGCGCCACCGCGACGAAGAGATCGGTCGCGGCCACCGCGCGCTGCTGGCGCGACGTGAGGTCGATCGTGAACCACACGAACGCGAGACCGAAGACACAGCCGAAGGCCGTGACTCCGACGACGAGGCGGTCGATCCGGCTCCGCGTGGTGCGAGCGAGCAGTTCCACGACCTCGGGTCATATCACGATCGTCGCCGCCACTGGCCTCCCTCGAGCGACCAGCTCTCGATGGTCCCCGAGAGGTTGGTGCGCACCGCCCACACGACCTGGGCCGCGTCGCCTGCGTGCAAGTACACCGTGCCGGCGCCGGCGTTGCCGCGCGGGTAGAAGGCGACCTTGTCGCTGCCGCCGCTGAACGAGATGCCGTCCGGAAAGACCGTGGTACCGCCCGGGCCTTCGCTCACACCGGGAGCACCGAAGCGGATGCCGCGGGGGAGCTCCTTCACGACGCGGCGGGAGCGGAAACCGTCGAGCAGCACTTGCGCCGCGTCTCGCTCGCCCGGGCCCTCGGTGTGATCGTCGTCGAGGTCCGCGAACGCGGTGTAGACGCCGTCGGCGGGAGTGAGCGGTCTGGGAGCGAAGTCGACGTAGACGGTGCGATCGAGCGTGATCGCCCGCGCGCGCGCCACGCGGAGCGCGAGCACCAGCTCGTGCGCCGCGACGCGCACGCGAGCATGCGGGTCGCGCGCCACGGCCAGCCCGCCGATCAGCCAGAGCCCACCCAGGACGGCGACCACCGCGAGCAGCTCGGGGATCGAGAAGCCAGCGCTGCCGGTGTCGCGGGATCGCATGCGTGCCATGACGCCTCCACGGCTGCGCGCTGACGTCGAGCCGGGTCGGGAACGGTCGTTGCGCGCGGCGCGCACGCGGCCCAGCGCAAGCGCGATGCCGCGCGAGCGGGCGTCCCTGCGGCGATTTCCGCGGTGAAATCGAGGTGCGCTTGCGGGCCAGCTGCGCCCCAGCGGACGCACCTCGGCGCCCCGGCGGGCGCACCTCGGACGAGTCAGTGGATCTGGCGGAGCTCGCCGGCCAGCGCCGCGGCGCGTGGGCGGCTCGCGATGCGTCCGTCGCTGCACACGAAACCGCCGACGCGATCGAGGTCGGCGGGGTCGCGGGGCAGGATGAGGATCGCCTGCAGCTTGCCGTTCACGTCGACCCGCGGCAGCGCGTTCCAGCGCTCGGACACGCGCACGAAGCGCTCGGACGACCAGATCGCTTCCATCGCCCGTTCGGGATCGAGCGCGGCGCCGGCAGCAGCGGACCATCCCACGGCGCAGAACTCCGTCGCGCGGTCGGTGTCGCGATAGAGGTCCATCGTGCTCTCCACCAGCGGGCGGGACTCGGCGAACCAGACGGCTTGATGAAACGCGCCCACCGCCGCGATCCCATTGGCGAAGGTGAGCACGAGCAGCGCCACGCCGGTGAACGTCCACCGCCATCGCCACGCGCCTGCGATCGGCGTCGCAGCGCTTTCTTCACGACGTCGACTGCGATGCAGCCAGCTCGCGAACGTGTGCCCGAGCAGCGCGACTCCGAGGCCCGCCACGAGGAACGTCGCGATCGCCCATGCGCTCAGCTGAACGCGCGGCAGCACGCGCGCGAGGAAGGCGACCCAGCCCACCGCCAGCGTGAGCGGGACGTCGATGATCAGAAAGCAGCCCGTCCCGGCACAGATCACGAGCAGCACGACGAGCTCGAGCGCCAGCGTGACGCCGCGCCCGACCCGAGTGCGCGGCGAGCGTTCGGTCATCGTGTCCGTTCGGCAAGCCGCGCTTGGATGTCGGTCAGCGGCAGATTCGTGATGTCGCCGTTCGAGAGCAGCGCGAAGCGATCGGCCCCGAAGACGCCCGGCTCCCACACGACCGGAATGGCTCCGTGATCGGGCGTCGCACCTGGAGCGTAGATGAACCGCGCGCCACTCGGATCACCCGCGTCCCAGTCCGCCGCGGGAATGTCGTCGACGAGATCGTGCGGCGGAAACGCTCCAGCGTGCTGCGCCGCGTAGCGCCAGAGCTCGATCCGAAGGCGTTCGAGGCGCGCACGCCTGGCGAGCCGAGCCGTCGAGCTCATCCGATCCTGCGAGCTTCCCGTCAGCTTGTAGGTCGTGGCCTGCCGGGTCCAGGCACCGGGCGTCATGAGCTCGCGGGCGCCGGAGATCATCGTGAGCACCAGCACGAATGCCGCGCCCCACAGCCCGAGGAGCTGGAGCGCGCGCCGATAGCTCAGCAGGGGAAGCGCAGGAAAGTCCGCGCGCAGCGCGTTCCAGAGCGCTTGCACGCCCTTCGCGGACACGAGGAAGCAAGCGCAGAAGAACGAGACGGCGCTGAGCCGTACTCGTGCCACGTCGCTCAGGAACACCGCGGGCATGCCGGCGAGCGCCGGCGCTGGCGACGCGACCAGCAGCAGCGCGAGCGCGAGCACCCGCGGGCGCGGCGGCGCGCCAGCGGGCAGGGCGGTTCGCGGACACGCGCTCACGGTGGGATTATCTCGGATCTCGTGGCCCCTCGCACCGGGTGGGCGCGAAGGGCGCAGCGAAGAATCGCCGGCCTCGCCTGGTCTCACTCCACGCCGAGTCGGCGCATCTTCTTCTGGAGCGTGCGGCGCGACAGCCCGAGCGCCAGCGCGGCGCGGGTGCGGTTGCCGGCGCTGAGCGCCAGCGCGCGCGCCACCAGATCGGCTTCGGTCTCCACCAGCAGCGCGTCGAGTCGCGGTGACGGGATGGCGTCCGCGCCGCTCGAGTCCGGCAGATCGAAAGCGCTGGCCGTGAGCGGTCCGTCGTGCTCGGCCTCGATCACCGCGCGCCGGATGCGATGGTCGAGCTCGCGCACGTTGCCCGGCCACGCGTGGCGCATCAGTGCCTCGAGCGCGAGATCCTCGAAGCCGCGTACCGCGCGCCCGTACTGCTGGTTGGCGCGATCGAGGAACGCCCGCGCCAGCACCGGAACGTCCTCGATGCGCTCGCGCAAGGCAGGCACGTGGATCGGCAGCTCGTGGAGGCGCCAGTAGAGGTCCTGGCGAAACCGTCCGTCGGCGACCATCTCGGCGAGGGGTCGGTGGGTGGCGGCGATCACCCGCACGTCGATGCGATGGGTGTGGTCGGAGCCGACGCGCGAGATCTCGCCGAACTGGAGCGTGCGCAGCAGCTGCACCTGAACCAGCGGCGAGAGGTCGCCGATCTCGTCCAGGAAGGCGGTGCCGCGGTGGGCGACGTCGAAGCGGCCGCGGCGGGGCGCCCGCGCGTCGGTGAAGGCACCGCGCTCGTGGCCGAAGAGCTCGCTCGCCGCGATCGCGTCGGGGATGGTGCCGCATTGGATGACCACCCATGGCTGGCTGGCACGGTCCGAGAGCGCGTGGATGGCGCGTGCCACCAGCTCCTTGCCGGTCCCGCTCTCGCCCTGGATCAGCACGCTCGCGCGGGTCGCTGCCGCACGCGCGATGCGCGCGCGCAGCGTGACCATGGCGCGCGAGCCGCCGATCAGGCTCGCGAGCGCGTCGCGGCCCGACGCGGTCGCGGTGGCCGCGGGCTGCGAGGGGAGGGCGGCTTGGGTCGAGTCGGCGACGATCCAGGGCGAGGCCGAGGTGTCGTCGACACCCTGCGGTTCGTGCGCGTGCATGGCGAAACCTCCTCTCGCCCGCCGCGCGCGTCCCGCGCGCCGAGCCCGTTCACGACGGACCCGGCGGGGGTGGGGCGTCAGCGGGCAGACTTGCGTTTGGGCGCGGCGCCACGGCGCGCGCCGCCCGACCTGGCGCCGCCTTGGGCGTCGAGGCGGGCGTTGAGCGCGGCGAGCTGCCCCGCCAGAGCTTCGATGCGGTCCTCCAGGCGCCGCACGTCGGCGCGCGACGGAACGCTGAAGAGCGCCAGCATCGTCTGCATGTTCTTGTCGAGCTGGTTCTTCGCCGAGAGCGCCCGGGTCATGCCGTTGCCGAGCGCCTGCTGGAAATGGTCGTTCTTCATCAGCTCGCCCATCAGCTCCTGGAGCTTCTCGGTGCCGAGGCCGAGCAGGCGTTGCTTGAGGCCGTGAGTCGAGTCCGCCATGGGTGTCTCCTGGTGAGCAGAAAGTGTGCCGGGCCGGTAGCGAGGTCGATGCACGCTCGCTAGGAACGCGTCGCTCCGCGCAAGTCGCGAAGTATCGACGGCTCTCGTGGCCAGTCAAGCGCGTCCTCGCGCGGCGAGGAGGCTCGTGCGGCGCGCGCAGGAGCGCCGCGGCGAGTCCGAAAACGTCTCGTCACCGAGACGTCTCGGGCTCGAAGCCCGCGACGAGCCCGCGGGCCTTGACAGCCAAGGGGCGCGACTTAGGTTCGGCGTGCGACGAGGAAGCCGAGGGAAAAGAGGGCGGAAACGGCGCATTCATCGACGAAACAGGGACGATTTCGAACCCACGAGGAGGCCCGTCATGGCATTGCTGCGTTACTCACCACTCAACGATCCGTTTGCTCTCGCCGAGGAAGTGCTCCGCGGTTGGCCGCGCAACGCCGGCGCCGTCGAATCCGACGTGTGGACCCCGCGCGTGGACATCCACGAGGACAAGGATGCGGTGCGGCTCGCCGCCGATCTGCCCGGCATCGATCCGAAGGCGGTCGAGATCAGCATCGAGGACGACGTGCTGACGCTGAAGGGCGAGCGCAAGCGCGAGACCCGCGGCGAGGGCAACGGGTTCCACCGCACGGAGCGGTATTTCGGATCCTTCGAGCGCCGCTTCTCGCTGCCGCAGACGGTCGACCGCGAGAAGATCGAGGCGAGCTACAAGGACGGCGTGCTCTACCTGACGCTGCCGAAGCGGGACGAGGTGAAGCCGAAGAAGATTCAGGTCGCGGTTTCGTGATCCGAGCGCGGAAGCACCCTGTCGTACCGGTGGACGGCTGAGACCGCCACCGCAATGACCGGCCGATCCAGAGCCGGCCCTGCAATCGAGCCCGCCTGCCCGACGAGATCGGGGGCGGGCTCTTCGTTCGTGCTCGCCGGCGGACGTCGGGAAGACCGTCACCGCGTCCTCTCCCACCGATCGGCACCGATCGGGCTTCGCCCCGAGCACCGCTCACGCCGCTCGCACCCGTGGCGCGAGCGCCTTCACCACCGGTAGAAGCTCATCATCGCGAAGAAGATCAGAAAGCCCGCGATCACCAGGAACTCGAGCGGAAACCAATCGCCGCTGCGGGTTCCGGAGCGTTCGGGCGGTACCGGCGCGCCCTCGACCAGCATTGCCTCGATCAGCGAGCGCAGCGGCCCGTCGAGGCCGATCGCCGGCGGCACGTAGCGCACCCGGAGGTGGGCCACCGCTGCCCCGGCAGCTCCCCCCGTGGTGAGCGTCGCCCACAGGCGCTTGGGGCGAATGCGACGATCCCAGGCCGAGGGGTTGCCGCCCTGGTACGCGACCAGGTCGGCGCCGCCGCGCTCGGGCTCGAGCCGAAAGCCCTCCTCGATCAGCCGGTGCCGCAGCCACCGCAGCGCGTCGTCGCGCTCCCCGACCGGCAGCTCGAGGTCGAAGCGGATCCCGGAGCAGCCCGGGATCTTGCCGACGATCCACGCCACCAGATGCACGAGCCCCAGGGCCGCGGCCATCTCCCCGGCGCCACGGACCCCCTGGGCCAGCGCGCCGCCGATGGTGCCCTGCGTCAGCGCGCCGATGCCGAACGCGGCGAGCCCCATCGCCAGGGCCACGTCCAAGACGAGCGGGACGCGCTCGATCCAGACCCGGCGGGTCTGCATCCGCCAGATCAGATAGGCGAGGGCGACGAGCATGCCGAGCGCGCCGACGGTACGCATGGGCGGTTCTCGTCCGAGGCGCGTGGCGGCGCGCCGGTTACGGCGACTCCGGTGTCGAGCGGTGGAGCTCCACGGTGACGTGGCAGACGTCTTCGACGGCGCGGATCCGCTCGCGATGCTGCGTGGCGCCGCGTTCCTCGCTGTCGGCGATGGCCGCCACGCACGCGCGCCGGTTCGGGCCGATCTCCCAGAGGTGAAGGTCGAGCACCTGGCTGGTACCGTCGGCCTCGAGCGCCTGGCGAAGGCGGGCGAGCCGCCCAGGGTCGATGGCGGCGTCGAGGAGCTGCAGCGCCGAGCCGCGCGCGAGATCCACCGCCCAGCGAGTGATGACGATCCCGCCCACGAGGCCCATCATCGGGTCGAGAAACGTCCAGCCGAGGAAGCTGCCGGCGAGCAGCGCGGCGATCGCGAGGACGCTGGTGAACGCGTCGGCGATCACGTGCAGGTAAGCCGAGCGCAAGTTGTGATCGTGATGCGGGTGCCGCGCCGCGATTCGCTCGCCGGCGACGTGGCCAGGGTCGTGCGCGTGATCGTGCTCGTCCGCGGGGGGGTGGTGGGCGTGATCGTGGTCGTGGTCGTGGTGGCCGGCGTCGAGCACCAGCGCGCACGCCAAGTTCACGCCGAGGCCGAGCACGGCGATGGGGAGCGCCTCGCGGAACTGGATGGACACGGGGTCGACCAGGCGCTGGATCGACTCGACTCCCATCCACAACGCCACGCAACCGAGCAGCACCGCGCTGGTGTAGCCGGCGAGCGCATAGGTCTTGCCGGTGCCGAAGCTGAAGCGCGCATCGCGGGATCGCTGGCGTGCGAACGCGTAAGCGAAAGCCGAGAGTCCCAGGGCGCCCGCGTGGGTGGCCATGTGCCAGCCGTCGGCGACCAGCGCCAGCGAGCCCGTGAGCTTCCCGATCGCCAGCTCGAGCACCATCATCCCGGTGGTCACGGCGACCACGATCCGGGTGCGCGCCTCCGCGCGCTCGACGCCGGCGTGCGAGTCGTGGTCGTTGCCGAGCGCCGGCGCTGGGTCGGCCGGCGCGCGCTCGCGGTGCGATCCCCCGCTCATGGCTCGCTCTCGATCCCGAGCGTGTGCAGCACCCGCCTCGCCGCGCGCATGCCGTCGAGCGCCGCGGTGGTGATCCCGCCCGCGTAGCCGGCGCCTTCGCCGGCGGGGAAGAGGCCGCGCACACCCTCCGCCTCGCCGCCGTCGTCCCGTGGGATGCGGATGGGCGACGAGGTGCGGGTCTCCACCCCGACCAGCACAGCCTCGTCGCTGGCGAACCCGGGCATCTGCTCGCCGAATCGCCGCAACCCGTCGCGCAGCGGCGCGACCACCCACTCGGGCAGGCAGCGTTCGAGGGCGGTCGGTGTGACGCCGGGACGGTAGCTCGTCCGCAGCTCCGCATCGCTCGACCGGCCGGCCACGAAATCCACGAGGCGCTGGGCGGGCGCCCGATAGTCGCCGCCGCCGAGGGCGAACGCCGCTTGCTCCCAGCGGCGCTGGAACGCGACCCCGGCGAGCGGATCGGCGTCACCGCCGAAGTCCGCGGGGTCCACCGTGACGACCACGCCGCTGTTGGCTCGCGGCGCCGCGCGCGAGTGCGCGCTCATGCCGTTGGTGACCACGGCGTCGATCTCGCTGGTGGCCGCCAGGATTCGTCCGCCCGGGCACATGCAGAAAGTGTACACACCGCGTCCCGCGATCTGCGCCGTGAGGTTGTAGTCGGCGGGCGGCAGCGCGGCGGCGGCGCGCTCGCGGCGCGAGCCGTATCGCGCCACGTCCACGCACCATTGGGGATGCTCGATGCGAACGCCGATGGCAAAGGGCTTTGCTTGCAGCCGGATTCCCGCGCGATCGAGCTCGGCGAAGGTGTCGCGCGCGCTGTGCCCGGTGGCGAGAACCACCGCCGGCGGCCGCAGCGTCGCGCCGCTCGACAGCACCAGCTCGGCGAGCCGGCCCTGGGCGACCTCGAAGCGCTGGGCGCGTTCGCCGAAGCGCTCGCTCACCCCGGCGTCGCGAAACCGCTCGCGCAGGTTGCGAAGCACGTGCCGCAGCCGATCCGTTCCGATGTGCGGCCGGCCGTCGGTGAGGATCTCGGAGGGCGCGCCGAACTCGACGAAGCGGCGCAGCACGCGCTCCAGATCGGGCTCGCGTCGGCGCGTGTAGAGCTTGCCGTCGGAGAACGTGCCCGCGCCGCCCTCACCGAACTGGATGTTGCTCTCGGGATCGAAGGCGCCGCCACGGAAGAAGCGCGCCACGTCGCGGGAGCGTTGCTCGACGGCCTGGCCGCGCTCGACGAGCAGCGGCACCACGCCGGCTTCGAGGAAGGTCAGCACGGCGAAGAGCCCCGCCGGCCCCGCGCCGATCACCACCGGCTGGACGTCGCCGCGCCGGCGGCCGACGCGAAACGGCGCGGGCGTCGCGGGGGCGCGCGTGATCCGCGCGCCGGTGGCGCGCGCGAGCACCTCGTCCTCCGCGTCCACCTCCACGTCGACCGTCACGACCCAGATCGGAGGTCGTCGCCGCGCGTCGAGCGAGCGCCGTACCAGCGTCACACCGCGAATCGCCGACGGCGCGATGCTCAGCGCTCGCGCGGCCGTTTCCCGCCAGCCCTGGGCGTCGTCGCGCGACCGGCACCTCAGATCACGGATGCGGATCGGCATGGCTCGGGACGGCTGCGGCGGCTGGTGAGTGGACGCGCACCTTTTCCGATGAGGGTGCCGGAGGATAGAACCACGTCGCCGTCGGAGCGCGCGGATTACCACGCGCGCCGCGGGAGGAACAAACCGATGCGCAAGATGCTCACGCTTTCGTTCGTGTGGCTGGCGACCGTCACGGGGTGCGCGTATCTCGGGCAGGTTTCACCGGACGACATCAAGGTGAAGGTGCTCGACGTGGACGTAGGCGTGCCGCGCTCGGGCGGATTGCCGCTCAACTTCCGGGTCTTGCTCACGAACTTCTCCGGGGCGACCCAGAAGATTCACGCGGTGACCTACCGCTTGCGCGTCAACGAGGAACAGTTCCTATCGGGCGACGTCACCACGCCGATCGTGCTCGAGCAGAACGCGCAGACCGAGGTGGAGCTGCCCCTCCAGGTGAACTACGAGTCGATCGGCAAGACGCTCAAGTCGTTGGTGCGGCTCACCAAGAACCGCTACGTGCTCGAGGGCGACGTGGTCGTCGACTCGCTCTTCGGGAACGTGCGCGTGCCTTTCCGCCGCGACGGCGAGATCGGCCCGGCGGGCCTCGAATGAACCGTCGCGTCCGGCGTCCGCACGCCGCCGGACGCAAGGCGCGTCCCGGCTGACGGCCGCGCTCCTCCCAGTCCCGGAACCGACCGTTTCGCCGAGGGATCCCGAAGAGCCCGCCATGCCACGCATCGACACCCTGCTGGGACGCGCGCGCCAACTCGGCGCCTCCGATCTGCACATCGCCGCGGGCTCGCCACCCATGTTGCGGATCCTCGGCGACCTGAAGCGCGCCGAGGCCCCGCCGCTCGGCGACTCCGACGTCGAGGCTCTGCTGCTCGAGCTGCTCGGCCCGGAGCAGCGCGCGGAGCTCGAGACGCGCCAGAGCGTCGATCTCGCCTACGAGGTGCCGAGCGCGGGCCGTTATCGCGCCAACGTCTTTCGCGCGCGCGGCGGGCTGAACGGAGTGTTCCGCATCATCCCGTTGCGGGTGCCCACCATCGACTCGCTGGTGTTGCCCGCCAAGGTGAAGGAGCTGGTGAGCTATCCCAACGGCTTGGTGCTGGTCACCGGTCCGGCGGGGCAGGGCAAGACCTGCACGCTCGCGGCGCTGCTCAAGCTCGTGAACGAGAGCAGCGCCAAGCACATCCTCACCATCGAGGACCCGATCGAGTTCATCCATCCGCGCGGGCGCTCGCTGATCAATCAGCGCGCGGTTCGTCGCGACACCGAGACCTTCGCGTCCGCCCTGCGCGCGGCGCTGCGCGAGGATCCGGACGTCATCATGATCGGCGAGCTGCGCGACGCGGACACGATCTCGAACGCCATCCGAGCAGCGGAGACCGGGCACCTGGTGTTCGGGACGCTGATGACCACCTCGGCGCACAAGACGGTCGACCGGATCATCGACGCGTATCCCGCCAATCAGCAGTCCCAGGTGCGCACCATGCTCTCCGAGTCGTTGCGCGCGATCGTCTCGCAGAAGCTCGTGCGGCAGGCCGACGGGCACGGGATGGTCGCCGCCACCGAGATCCTCATCGCGACGCCGCCGGTGGCCAACCTGATCCGCGAGGCCAAGACGTTCCAGATCCCGTCGGTGCTGCAGACGGGTCGTGCGCTCGGCATGCACCGGCTGGAGGAATCGTTGCGCGACCTCGTGAAGCTCAACGCGATCAGTTCCGAGTCCGCGCTCGAGAAGGCGAACGATCCACGCACGCTTCGCGAGCTGCTGGGGATGCGGCCATGAGCAATGCGATCCACACCCTCATTCGCGAGCTCAAGGAGCGCCGCGGCTCGGACCTCCACCTCTCGCCGGGCTACCCGATCATCATGCGGCTCAACGGCGAGCTCACCGAGCGCGACGCGACGGTGCTCACGCCCGCGCACACGCAAGGTTGGATCGAGACGCTGCTCGATGCCCGGCTGCGCGCCGATTTCGAGCGCACCGGCGAGGCGGACTTCGCGATCGAGGTGCCGAGCGTCGCGCGGGCGCGCGCCAACGTGTTCCGAACCCAACGCGGCTGGGCCGGTGTCTTCCGGCTGATCCCCGAGCAGATCCCATCGGTGGACGATCTGTCGCTGCCGCCGGCGATCCAGGGGATCTCGAAGCTGCGCAGCGGCATGGTGCTGGTGACCGGGCCGACCGGCAGCGGCAAGAGCACGACGCTCGCGGCGATCATCGACGCGATCAATCGGGAGCGGGAAGCGCACATCCTGACCATCGAGGATCCCATCGAGTTCGTGCACCCGAACAAGCGCGCCCACGTCACTCAGCGGGCGGTGGGCATCCACGCGCCGTCGTTCGCGGAAGCGATTCGCGCCGCCGGCCGCGAGGACCCGGACGTGATCCTGGTGGGCGAGATGCGCGACCTGGACACGATCTCGCAGGCGCTCACCTGCGCCGAGTTCGGGATCCTGGTGTTCGGCACCCTGCACACCAACTCGGCGCCCAAGAGCGTCGACCGCATCGTCGACAGCTTCCCCGCCGATCAGCAGAGCCAGGTGCGCTCGATGCTCGCCGAATCGCTCAAGTTCGTGGTGGCGCAGCGCTTGATGCGGACCAAGGATGGCCAGGGGCGGGTCGGGGCTTTCGAGATCCTGATCTCGAGCCCGGCGATCGCGAACCTGATCCGCGAGGGCAAGACGGCGCAGCTCCAGAGCGTGATGCAGACGGGCACGCAGGCGGGCATGCAGACCATGGATCAAGCGCTCGCGAAGCTGGTGGCCGCCGCGAAGGTCTCCGTCGAGGACGCGATGGAATGCGCGACCGATCCGGTGGCCTTGCAGCGGCTGGCCGGCGGCGCCGGCATGCCCGTGGGCGGCCCGGTGACCCCGAGCCCGCGTCCCAGCCCGATGGCCGCGGCGCCGGGGACTCGCCCCCCCCCGGGAACGCAACCGCCCGGGACGCGTTCGGGAGGCACGGGCGGCCCGGGACGACCCCCGGGAACGGGACGCTGAGGGCGCCGAGCGGAGTTATCGTCGCGCGGCCGTGCACTCGCGCCCGCGCCGCAGGAGGGGAAGATGGAGACGCGCAGCAGTCTTTACGTCGGTAAGGAGCACGTTGCGCTGACGCTCCAGCTTCAGGGCGGCACGGTGCTCGCCGGAAACGTCTTCCTGTTTCCCGAGAGTGGTCCGGGCGTGTTCCTGTGGTCGCGACTGCTTCAGTTCATGAACGATCCCAGCCCGTATTTTCCGTTCGAGGCGCGGGAAGGCGGCATCGTGCTGGTCACGCGCCGCGCGGTGATGCGCGTGACGCTCGGGGGCGCCGAGACGAACGAAGAGGATCCCGCGATCTATTTCGTCAGCGCAGCGCGCGCTCGCTTCCTGCTGACCGACGGCTCCTCGATCGACGGCCGCGTGTTCATCGACTCGAAGCCGCCCAACACCCGCATCAGCGACTTCCTCTGCAAGCCCGAGCCGTTCTTCCACGTGGTCGACGAGCGCGGCCACGAGATCCTCAACAAGGAATCGGTGCCGCTCGTCTATCCGCTCCCGGGGTGAGCGGCGCCCCGCGAGGGCGTGGCCGGACCTGCTGGTCGATCCAAAGAAAACGGGCACCCGGCTCTCGGCCGGGTGCCCGTCGTTCGTCACGCCGAGGGCGTGAGCGAGCGGATCAAGGCTTCGGGAACGGGCCCTTGTAGAACACGTTGTTGTTCTCGTTGATCTCGGGCTCGAGGTTCTCCGAGTCCACCTGCGCGATGATGTACTGATCGAGCGGCAGCGAGAACGTGAACGGGAAGTCCTGGCTCACGCCCGCCTTGAGCTGGTTGATGGTGAACTTCTTGAGCTGCGGGTCGCCGGCCCCGAGCGTCGTGTTGTTCGAGCGCACGAAGCGCAGCGTGGTCTGAACCGACTTGGCGTTGCCGGCGTTGGTCACGCGGAACGTGCCCTTCACCGTGCAGGTCTGCTTGCCGAGGTCGCAAGCGGTCTTGATCGGGCTCAGGAAGGCGCCCGTGAGGTCCGGCGCCTGGAGCGTCGTGGTCTCCGAATCGGAGTCGTTCGCGGCGTTGGGGTCGTCGGTCACCGCCGAAACCGTCGCGGTGTGGGAGATCGAGGTGCCCGCGTTCGGCATGGCCTCCAGCTCGATGTTCATCGTGACCGTGGCGCCCACCTTCACGGTGCCCAGCGCGCACTTGATCGTCTGCTCGAATCGATCGCAGCCCGCGGGCAGCGTGCGGATCTTCAGCTCTTCGACGAGCTTGGGGATCTCGTCGGTGACGACCACGTTGACCGCGTCGGACGGGCCCGCGTTCGTGATGGTGTTCACCCAGCGGAACGGCGTGTCGATGTTGATCGGATCGGACGAGTCGACGGTGTCGAGCGCGAGGTCGGCCTGGGTGTCGACCACGGCGGAGGCGGTGGCGCTGTTGTTGGCGGTGTCGGACTCGTAGACGCTGCCGCTCGCGGACACGGTGTTGAGCAGGATCGTGCCGTCGGCGACGCCGGCCTTCACGATCCCTTGGATCGTTCCGGTGACCTGCGCGCCCGACGCCACCGTGCCGACGACGCACGTGACGGTGGTGCCCGTGAGGTCACCGCCGGTCGCGCCGCAATTGCCCTGCGTGATCGTGAAGCCCACCACGGTGATCTCCGAGGGGATCACGTCCTTGAGCTGAACGTTCGTGGCGGCGTCGGGACCGATGTTGTTGAGCACGATGTCGTAGTCGATCGAGGTGCCGGCGATCGCCGTCGGCGGGCCCGTGATGCCGACGTCGAGGCCGCTGTCGGCGCCGATGATGGTCGTCGAGTCGGTGTCGAGGTTGTCGGCGTTCGAGGATTCGAACGCGTCGCTCGAGACCTGACCGGTGTGGAAGAGGATCGATCCGTTCGGGGTGCTGGTCCGGATGTGCTGCGTGACCGTCACGATTCGCGAGCCGCCCACGGCGATCGTCCCCAGATTGCAGGACGGGCCGCCGACCGCGTTCACGTTGCAGCTACCGACGGACGCGCTGAAATCGACGACGTCCATCTCGGTCGGGCCGAAGATGCGGAAGACGGCGTCGTTGGCGGCGGTGTCGCCGACGTTGGTGATGGTGCTGGTGTAGACCACGTCGGTGCCTGCGGTGGCCGAGGCCGGACCGGTCTGCACCAGGCTGAGACCGCTGGTCCCCGCATCGACCGTGGTGGCGACGCTGTCGACGTTGTCGCCATTGTCCGGATCGGCGGTGGAGCTCGAGACCTGGGCGTCGTTGAAGATCACGGTGGCGTCGGGGACGTTCGGCTTGACCGTGCCGTTGACGGTGATCGTCCGGCTCGCGCCGTCCGACATGTTGCCGACGTTGCACGTGATGGTCTGACTGCCCGGCGTGTTGGAGCAACTACCACTCGAAGCGGAGAAGCTGGTGATGTCGATCTCCGTGGGCACGAAGTCCTTCACCACCACGCCCTCGGCGGTGCTGGGGCCTTCGTTGGTGACGGACAGCGTGTAGCTGATCGGATTGCCGGCGATCACGCCCGACGGTCCGCTGGCCGAGATCGACAGGCCGCTCGACGCCGAGAAGCGGATCGAAGCGGTGGTGGTGTTGTTGAGGGTGCTCGACTCGAACTCCGCGCCGTGCACCGAGGCCTCCGACGAGAGCGTCGCACCCTCGGGGGACGTGACCTCCACGCGAATCGCCCAGTAGGTCGGCGGGAAGGTGTACGGCAGGTCCTCGCCGAGCTGGCAGTACACGCCGTCGAGTGCGCCGGCGACGCCGACGTTGTTCGTGCAGCTGTCGTTGCCCCAGTTCGGGTCGTCGAAGCCGGTCATCGACGCGCCGGTGCCGGACTCGGTCGCGAAGATGTAGTCCTGCATGATCGGCGTGACCGCGTTCTTCTCGAAGCAGGTCGTCAGCAACGTGTAGGTCAGCGTGTTGCCGGCCGAGCCGCTGATCGACGTGGGGACGGTGGTGATGAACAGGTCCGTGAAATCACCCGGCGCGTGGGACCCCGGCTGTGCGTCGGGGCTCTCGATGAACGGGACGGCGATGGAGCCCGCGAGCAGCGTCGAGGCGGGCTTCTGGAGGGATGCCGCGCAGCGCGTCGCGTAGGAGAGCAAGGCACCGCGTGCCCCGACGTAGGCGTCGTGATCGGCGCGCTTGCGCGAGGACTGCCACAGCGACTTGGCGGACTTGACGTTCGCCCTGAGGCTGTCGACCTGCGCCTGCGAACAGGCGTCCTCCGCGTGGCTCGGTGGCGCGGCGACGAGACACGCCGCCATCACCGTGAGCGCGGTGGTGAGAGCCCTACCCCAGCGTGGGTAGCTCCAATGCTTGCACGCACGATTCATGTTTTTCCCCCTCCGGACAGATGTACGGTCCACGTTGACCCTGCACGATGACCGTGCGTCATCGTGCCCCCTGCACTCGTCTTCCCCTGCGGTCGACTCCGTGAATCAGCCCAGGAAGGGTCGACTCACCAAGAACCAACACGTAGGAGAACGCTACGCCACCACCCCAGGGGTGTCAAGAAAATGAAGGACTTCGCGCGCTTCGCATCCGCCCTCGGCTTTTTGGGTTGGGGCCGGGCGGTGGCCGTCGGTTGGGCGTTGGTCTTGCTATACTCGCGCGCATGAGACGAGCTGTGATGGCCCGCGGGCTGGTCGCCGTGATCCTGCTGGCGGTTTTCGCCACGGTCTCGGTCTCCGCCGCGTTCTGCTCGTTCTCGGCATCCGATTGCTGCTGCGAAGGCGACGCTGGTGGAAGTACCCACTGCGCGACGGCCAAAGCCCATTTCCCGTCGTGCTGTGACGTTCGTTCGGCTGCGGAGACGCCCGCCGCCGATTCGAGCTCCCCTCCCCAACCGGCGTCACCATTCGCGCCCGGATTGCACGGGCACATCGCTAGCGTCTCGATGCTCGCGGGCGCTGCCGCTGCCAGTCCGGGTGGGCTTGCGTTCCCCTGCTCACACGTCCCCATCTACCGAACCCATCGCTCGTTGCTGATTTGATCCCGTCGCTTCCCCGTTGACGGGGCAGCGCTGCTCCGCGCACGTCGCGCGGTGCGGCGATGCCTTGGACCTCTGGGGCTCGCTTCGAGCGAGCCCGCGTCGGGAGGCAGGGATGCGATTCGATCGATGGTCGGCTTCATGCCGATTGCGGGGTGGCGTGGTCGTGCGCGGCGGCGCGGTTTGGGCCGCATCGACGTTCGTGGCTGTCACGGTGTTCGCGGGACCACCGGCCGTGACGGATCTCGCGCGGCCTGCATCCGCTCGCGAGGCGCGAAACGCGGTGGTGGCCGAGGTGCTCGCGCGGCACCCGGACGTGCGCGCCGCCGCGGCGGCGGTGGAGGCCGCCGTCGAACAGCCGAGTCAGGCGGGGGCGCTGCCGGATCCGGTCTTCACGGTCGCGTATCAGAACGACGGCACCGCGCCGTCGCTCGGCAGCGAGGAGATGACCCAGCTGGCGTTCGTGTGGTCGCAGGCGATTCCCTTTCCCGGCAAGCTCGCCACCGCGAGCGAAGCGCGCGGGCGCGTCGTCGAGCTGGCTCGCGCGCGGCTCGAACGCGTGCGCCGCGACGTGCGGGAACAGGTCGAGAAGGGCTGGGTGGCGCTGGCTCTGGCCGCGCGGTCTCGCGCGTTGCTCGACGACGAGTCGCGTGCGGTGTCGGACGTGGAGGCGATCGCACGGGCGCGCTACGCGGCGGGGCTCGTTTCGCAGCCCGAGGTGCTGCGCGCGCAGGTGGAGCTCGCTCGTCTCGAGCAGGCGCGGCTCGATGCGGGGTTGGCCCATGGGCTGGCGCTGAGCGAGCTGAACCGGCTTCGGGATCGCCCCGGCGACACGCCGGTTCCCGAGTCGGCGGCGCTCGAGCTGGACGCGACGCCTCCCGATCGCGCGGCGGTGCTCGCCGCCGCGGAGAAAGAGAGCCCCGAGCTGGTCGCCGCGACCGCGACGCTCGACCGCGCCGGGCTCGAACGAACGCTCGCGCAGAAGGCGGTGCTGCCGGATTTCTATCTGAGCGGCGGCTACATGAATCGCGGCGGCCTCGAACCGATGTGGCAGGCGAGCGTCGGGCTCTCGCTTCCGCTGTGGGCGGTCGAGAAGCAGCAGCCGGCGCTGCGCGAGGCCGAGGCGCAAACCCGCGGTGCCGAGGCCGCGCTCGACTCGATTCGAAGCCTCGTCCGCGTGCGAACCGAGCAGCGCCTGGACGCCATCGCGGCGCTGCTCGCGACCCTCGCCGTCGAGCGTGACTCGGTGCTCGGCCACGAGGAGCTCGCGGTCGAAGCCGCGCTCGCCACCTATCGCGCGGGCCAGTCGTCGCTCGGCACGGTGCTCGAGCCGCTGGTCACGCTCTATCGCGATCGCGCCAGCCACGCCGCGCGCATCGCGGATCTCGAGGTGCTGCGGGCGGAGCTCGCGGCACTCTCGCTCGCACCCGTGCGCGTCAGCGCGCGCGTGATGGGCGGGAGCCCCTCGGGAGGGGGCATGGAGCCCGCACCCGCGGGTGCGGAGATCCGCGCCGACCAGCCGTCCTCCACGTCGCCCGCCGCCGCCGGCACCAGCGGCGGCATGGGCATGTGATCGGAGAGAGCCATGAGAACCCCATCGTTCGAATCCCATCCGCCGCACCGCGCGCGACGCCTTGCGGCGCGATCGCTGGCGGCGCTCGCGATCCTCGCGAGCGTCGCAACCCTGTCGCTCGACGTGGGCTGCAAGGGACGTGGTGCGTCCGCCGAAGCGGAATCGGTCACGTACTACTGCCCGATGCACCCGACCTACACCTCGAAGCAACCGGGACATTGCCCGATCTGCTCGATGACGCTGGTCAAGCGGAGCGCGCCCACCGCCGGTGGCCTCGCCGGCCCCGCCTCGCCGGCGCCGTCCGCGCCGGCCGTCGAGGGTCGCGTGGCGGTCACGATTCCGCTCGAACGCCAGCAGCTCATCGGCGTCACCACCGACGTGGTGCGCGAGGTGCCGCTCGAGCGAAGCGTTCGGACCGTCGGGCGTGTCGCCTACGACGAGTCGCGCGTCCAGCACGTTCACGTGAAGTTCGGCGGCTACGTCGAGCACCCCTACGTCGACTTCGTCGGCGCGGTCGTCAAGCGCGGCGACAAGCTCTTCGACATCTACAGCCCCGAGCTCTTCGCGACTCAGTCCGAGTACCTGCTCGCCGTGCGCTCGCGCGATCACACCGGCGCGGGCGCGAGCGAAGAGACCAAGGCACGCGCGGCGTCGCTGGTCGACGCAGCCCGCCAGCGGTTGCTCTTGTGGGACATCCAGCCCGGCGAGATCCGACGCCTCGAGCAGCGCGGCGAGCCCGAGCGAACGCTCGCCATTCATTCGCCGTACGACGGCGTCGTGGTCGAGCGCAAGGCGATCCACGGCATGCAAGTCAGCCCCGGCGACACCGTCTACGCCATCGCCGATCTCTCGCAGGTGTGGGTGCTCGCCGACGTCTACGAGTACGAGCTGCCCTACGTGCAGGTGGGGCAGCGCGCCCGCATGACGCTCTCGTATCTGCCCGGCCGGAGCTGGGATGGAACCGTGACGTACGTGTACCCGACGGTGGAGTCGAAGACGCGCACCGTGAAGGTGCGGCTCGAGTTCGCCAACCCCGAGCTGCTGCTCAAGCCCGACATGTTCGCCGACGTCGTCATGGAGGGCGATCTCGGCAAGGCCTTGGTGGTGCCCGAGCGCGCGGTCATCATGACCGGGCTCAAGAGCGTGGTCTTCGTCGATCACGGCGACGGTCGTCTCGAGCCGCGCATCGTGGACCTGGGCGCTCACCTGAGCGACGGGTACGAGGTGCGGGGCGGACTCACCGAAGGCGAGCGCGTCGTCACCAGCGGCAACTTTCTGATCGACTCCGAATCGCGCCTGGAAGCGGCCGTGTCGGGCGCCCAACCGGCGCCCGACGCTGGGACGGCCGAGGGCGATGCGAGGCCGAACGCTGCAGAGACGGGTGGCGCTTCGGGCAAGGCGCAGGCGCCGCTCGGCGGTCACAGCGGACACCTCGGCCACGCGGGTCACGGAGGTGGGTCGTGATCGAGAAGCTGATCGCGCTCTCCGCGCGCCGGCCGATCGCGGTGCTGGTGGTGGTGGCAGCGTGGGTGGCGTTCGCGATCCATTCGATCCGCGGCATGCCGCTCGACGCCCTCCCCGACCTCTCCGACACCCAAGTCATCGTCTACTCGCGCTGGGACCGCAGCCCCGACATCCTCGAGGACCAGGTCACGTATCCGATCGTGTCGGCGCTGCTCGGTGCGCCACGGGTGAAGACCATCCGCGGCTTCTCCGACTTCGGCTTCAGCTACGTGTACGTGATCTTCGAGGACGGCACCGACCTCTACTGGGCCCGCAGCCGCGTCCTCGAGTACCTGAGCAAGATTCTGCCGGTGTTGCCCGACGGAGTGCGCACCGAGCTGGGACCCGACGCCACCGGCGTGGGCTGGGTGTACCAGTACGCGCTCGTCGACAAGACGGGTCAGCACGACCTCGCGGACCTGCGCTCGTTCCAGGACTGGAACTTGCGCTACGCGCTGCAATCCGTGCCGGGAGTGGCGGAGGTGGCGTCGATCGGCGGCTTCGTCCGCCAGTACCAGGTCACCGTCGATCCCAACCGCCTGGTCGCGTACGGCCTCTCGGTGATGCAGGTGGCCGAGGCGATCCGCAAGGCCAACGTCGAGGTGGGCGGGCGCCTGATCGAGGTGAGCGGCGCCGAGTTCATGGTGCGCGGCCGCGGCTACGTGAAGAACGTCGCCGACCTCGAGCAGGTGGTGCTCAAGACCGACGAGCAAGGAACGCCCGTCCTGATGCGCGACGTGGGGCGCATCCAGCTCGGTCCCGACATCCGTCGCGGTGTCGTCGATCTCGACGGCCAGGGCGACGCCGTGGGCGGCGTGGTGGTGATGCGCCACGGCGAGAACGCCCTCGACGTGATCCGCGCCGTGAAGCAGAAGCTCGCCGAGTCCCGCGGGTCGTTGCCGGCGGGTGTGGAGATCGTGCCGGTCTACGACCGCTCGGAGCTGATCACGCGCTCCATCGACACGCTCGTTCACGAGCTGATCGTCGAGATGCTGATCGTCCCGGGGTGATCTTGCTCTTCCTGTGGCATCTGCCGTCGGCCGCGATCCCCATCGTCACGCTGCCGATCGCCGTGCTGTTCGCGTTCATCCCGCTGCGCTGGATGGGTCTCTCCAGCAACATCATGAGCCTGGGCGGATCGCGGTCGCGATCGGCGCGCTCGTGGATGCGGCGGTGGTGGTGGTCGAGAACGCTCACAAGCGCCTCGAGGTCTGGGAGCGCGAAGGCCGTCACGGCGACTACCGCGAGGTGCTGGTCAAGGCCATTCAAGAGGTCGGCCGGCCGAGCTTCTACTCGCTGCTCGTGATCGCGGTGTCGTTCCTGCCGATCTTCGCCCTCGAAGCGCAGGAAGGCCGGCTCTTCAAGCCGCTCGCGTTCACCAAGAACCTGTCGATGGCGATCGCGGCGGTGCTCGCCGTGACGCTGGATCCTGCCCTTCGGATCTTGGTCACCCGGGTGACGCCGTTTCGCTTTCGGCCGCGTGCGCTGGCCTCGGTGGCGAACGCGGTGCTCATCGGCAAGCTCCATCCCGAGGAAAAGCACCCCGTCAGCCGCGTGCTGATCCGGCTCTACGCGCCAGTGAATCGCTTCGCGTTGCGGCATCCGGGCTGGATCATCGGCGCCGCGATCGCCGTGGTGCTAGCGACCATTCCCGTCTATCGCTCCCTCGACGCCGAATTCATGCCGCCCCTCAACGAAGGGGCGGTGCTCTCATGCCCACCACGTTGCCGGGCATCTCGGTCACCGAGGCTGAGCGCTGGCTCCAGGTTCAGGATCGTCTGCTCAAGACGATCCCCGAGGTCGAGCGCGTGTTCGGCAAGGCCGGCCGCGCCGAGACTTCGACCGATCCCGCGCCGTTCTCGATGGCGGAGACCAACGTGGTCTTGAAGCCCGAGAGCGAGTGGCGTTCCCGCCAACGCTGGTACTCGGGGTGGGCGCCCGATTGGCTGAAGCGCACGCTGGCTGGCACCGCTCTGGCCCGAGAAGCTCACCTGGGACGAGCTGGTGGCGGAGATGGACCAGGTGTCCGGCTTCCCGGCACCACCAACGCCTGGACGATGCCCATCAAGAACCGCATCGACATGCTCACGACCGGCGTGCACGCCCGTCGGCGTGAAGATCTTCGGCGCCGATCTCGCCGAGATCGAACGGATCGGCATCGAGCTGGAGCGCATCCTGCCAGCCGTGGAAGGCACGCGCAGTGTGTTCGCCGAGCGGGTCGCAGGTGGCTATTTCCTCGACTTCGATCTCAAGCGCGGTGAGCTGGCGCGCTACGGCTCTCGGTCGAGGACGCACAGATGACCATCCAGACTGCGATCGGCGGCGAAACATCACCACCACCGTCGAGGGTCGCGCGCGATACCCCGTGAATCTGCGCTACCCGCGCGAGCTGCGCGACAACGTCGAGAGCCCGCGCCGCGTGCTGGTGCAGACGCCGAGCGGCGCGCAGATCCGCTCGAGCAGCTCGCCGACATCCGGCTCACCCTCGGACCGTCGATGATCCGCGACGAGAATGGGAGGCTCGCCGGTTACGTGTACGTGGACGTGGATACGTCCAAGCGCGCCATCGGCGGCACATGGCCGACGCCAAGGCGCTGGTCGCAAGCCAGCTTCGTCTGCCCGAGGGTTACGCTGCAGTGGAGCGGTCAGTACGAGGCGATGGAGCGCGTGCGCGAGCGGCTCATGATCGTGGTGCCGATCACGCTGGCGATCATCTTCGCGCTCATCTACTGGAACACGGGCTCGGCGATGCGGACCGCCATCGTGCCCGTGGCGGTGCCGTTTTCGATGGTGGGTGCGGTGCTGTTGCTCGCTGCTCGGCTACCACATCAGCATCGGTGTGTGGGTCGGGATCATCGCGTTGCTCGGTCTCGACGCCGAGACCGGCATCTTCATGTTGCTCTACCTCGATCTCGCTTACGACGAGTGGCGCGCCAAGGGCCAGATGCGCTCGCTCGCCGATCTGCGAGAGGCAATCCACCACGGTGCCGTGATGCGCGTGCGGCCAAGGTCATGACCGTGGCATGTGCCTTCATGGGGCTGGTGCCGATCCTGTTCTCGACCGGCAGCGGCGCCGACGTCATGAAGCGCATCGCTGCACCCATGATCGGCGGGCTCGGCACCAGCTTCGTGATGGAGCTGGTCGTGTATCCGGCGATCTACTTGCTGTGGCGCTCCCGCGAGCTGCGTCGCGAGGCCACGTCATGAGCCTTGGATCGCTGCCTGCCGGGCGCAGCACCCACGGTGGCGGCGCTCGCCGCCGGGAGGCGTGGCGATGAGTCGCCTCGGTTGGCTGGCACTCGGTCTGTGCGCGGGGATCGCAGGGACGTCCGCCGCGATCGTCGGCGTGGCGCTCCACGGCGGCATCGGCGCGCGCGGCGAGCCGTCGTCGGCGGAGGCGCTGCTGGCGCGGCGGATCCGGCACCTCGCCATTCCACGCGCGGCGCGCGCACGAGCCAACCCGGTACCCGCGAGCGCCGCGGTGATCGCCGCCGGACGCACGCACTGGGCCGATCACTGCGCGTCGTGTCACGGCAACGACGGGCGCGGGGACACGCCGCTCGGCCGCGGCCTCTACCCACGGGCGCCGAACATGCAGCTCGAGGCCACCCAGGGTCTCGCCGACGGCGAGCTCTTCTACATCATCGAGAACGGAGTGCGTCTCACGGGAATGCCGGCGTGGGGCGGTGCCACGGACGAGTCCGCGAGCGAGACCTGGCATCTCGTCCATTTCATTCGCCATCTGCCCGAGATCACGCCGGAGGAAGCGGCCGCCATGGAGGCGCTCAATCCCAAGACCGCGGCCCAGCTCGCGGACGAGGAGGAGACGCGGCGCTTCCTCGAAGACGATTCCGGGTCGAATGAATCCGATCGAACAAACGGCGACGCGCCACCGTCTAACGAAGCGAGTCGAGAGAAACCGGAGCCGGGCCGATGACTCGCGCCACCAAGCCCATCATTCATGCAGCGGTGTCGGCCGCCTTCGCGTTCGCAGGCCTCGCCCACGCTCACGAGGGACACGAGCACAAGCTGATGGGAGTCGTCGCGGCTTTCGACTCCGCGCACGTCGAGGTGAAGGGCACCGACGGCGCCACCCAATCGATCCAGCTCGCGCCCACCACGCAATTCAAGAAAGCGAATCAGTCCGCGACCGCTGCCGATCTCGTCCCGAACGGCAAGGTCGTCGTGAAGTACCGGGAGTCGAACGGCCAGAAGACCGCCACGGAGATCAGCGTGCCCGCCGCGGCGAAGTAGTCGCCATCGCGTCGAACCGGGCACACGCCACCGACCCGAGGCTCCCGCCAATCCATCGCCCCTCCCGGGCCGGTCCGTCGCTCGCAGCGCTCATGGGGAGCGCCCGAGTCTCGGGCCGGCCCGCCTTGTTTCACGCAAGAGCGGGCGTTCACGGGGGAGCGTGGCGCCACTCACCAAACCGTCACCAACCCGCGAGCGCGCCGCAAGGCTCGATCCGGCGTCACGAGGCGAGCGCGATACTGGACGCTCGCCGCCGCGATCAGGCGATCTGCCGGGTCGCCGTGAAGGCCAAACGTCGTCGAAAGAACCGCAATCTCCGGGGTGATCTGCAGCACCTGAATTGCTCGTGCTCGGAGTGCGGCTCGTAGGAACTCGAGCGTGTCTCCGCCCACGTCGAGGCGACCGTGGCTGACGAGCATCGCAACCTCCCACAGCGTCACGTCGACGACGGCGAGCTCACCTTGGCCCGCGGCCGCCTCGATCGCAGCGCGCGCCGCACGGCTCAAGCGCGATGGATCCAGCGCGTCGTAGAGAAATGGCGCCGTGTCAACGACGAGCATGCTCGTTCGAACGTTTATCGGCGTTCCAGGTCACGTCGACGGGAGACTCGATGTCTCCGATTCGGCAGTGGGCTCGAAATCGTTGCAACTCCGCCTGCGCGACTTTCACGTCGTCCGCGGCTGGCATCAGTTGCGCGATCACGACACCCCGTGACGTGACGTCCAGCACTGACCCGCGCCGCACCTGCGTCAGGTAGCGGGGAAGGTTCTGTCGGAGCTCGGTCACATTGATGCGCGCGCGTGCCGTCACGGTCGTATCTCTCGGTGTCGGGTCGAAGTGTACAATTCAAATGTACGTATCGCGCTGGCCCCGCGCAAGCCGTCACGATGGGACCCGCATCGCTCTGGAAGTCGCCTGGCCGAAGCCGCATGCCGTACGGATCTTCGGCTGCGGCCACGAGCGACGGTCGATCCCCGCGCGCGCGGGGAGACCGCGCACGGGCGGCGCGCCGGACGTCGTGGCGAGGTCGATCCCCGCGCGCGCGGGGGAGACGCCCGATGCGGTGACGGTACGATCCGCGATCCAGGTCGATCCCCGCGCGCGCGGGGAGACCCGCGATGGTCTTCTGATCGAGCGCCGCGAGGGGTCGATCCCGCGCGCGCGGGGGAGACGCGGTGGTGACGGACCTGCCGTATGGGCTGGCGGGTCGATCCCCGCGCGCGCGGGGGAGACCCTTCGACGCTGCGAACGCGTCGATCTCCTCGAGGCCGATCCCCGCGCGCGCGGGGAGACCGCAACGCAAACGTGCGCTGCACGCCTACGTAGGGTCGATCTCCGCGCGCGCGGGGAGACAACCAGGCGTACGGGGTCACCTACACCGGCGACCAGGGTCGATCTCGCGCGCGCGCGGGAGACCAGTCGAACAACTCCCGCAAAAAGGATCGAGGAGGTCGATTCCCCGCGCGCGCGGGGGAGACCGGGTGGTGGCACCGAGAAGTCGCCGGACTGGATCGAGGGTCGATCTCGCGCGCGCGGGGAGACGCCGGCGGCTCAGGCTCCATCGGCCGCCGGTTGGGTCGATCTTCCCGCGCGCGCGGGGAGACTGACGGGCGGAGCTTTTCTTCGGGCGCGGGCCGGTCGATCTCGCGCGCGGGAGACAGCCCAATCGGGGAGCCGAGGGGCGCGTCGGGTCGATCCCGCGCGCGCGGGGAGACCAACGAGAGGAGCTAACCGTGGAAATGACCTGGGGTCGATCCCCCGCGCGCGCGGGGAGACGGACAGCACGCTCTGCGCGGCGCCCTGTGACGGGTCGATCCCCGCGCGCGCGGGGGAGACTGGCTACGGTGACATACCAGTGCGTGGCATGGGGCTCGATCCCCGCGCGCGGGGGAGACCGTGACGCTGGCGCTGACGAGGCCGTGCTCACGGGTCGATCCCCGCGCGCGCGGGGAGACAAGCAGTGGGACCACGGCGTCCCGGGCGTCGAGGGTCGATCCCCGCGCGCGCGGGGGAGACGCATCCTGTCTGGCCTGCCGCGAGGAGTGCTGGGGTCGATCCCCGCGCGCGCGGGGAGACCGACCCCCGCGGCGCGACCTCACGCCCGGATGATCGATCCCCGCGCGCGCGGGGGAGACCCTTCCGGACCGAGCCGCACGTCCTTCCGGAAGGGTCGATCCCCGCGCGCGCGGGGGAGACGCAGGCGATGGCCGTTCCACATGGTGGACGTGGGGTCGATCCTCGGCGCGCGGGGGAGACCTCGACCTCGAACACCTCGCCCCTTGAACACCAGGGTCGATCCCCGCGCGCGCGGGGAGATTCGCGGCTGGGCGGAGACGCTGGAGACACAAGGTCGATCCCCGCGCGCGCGGGGGAGACCTCCTCGACCGGCGGACACAGCACCATCTCGAGGGTCGATCCCCGCGCGCGCGGGGGAGACTCAGCCCCGGAGGAGCGATCCCATAGACGAGGTCGATCTCGCGCGCGCGGGGGAGACTGTCAGACCCGTGACGTCTGGTTGCCGATGATCGCGTGTTCGCACCTCCAAGGCTACGGGCTCTCGCCCGGGCCGGTTGCGGATGGTGACGCTGGTGCCTCGGCGGACGTGGCTGGCCCGGCTTCGGGAGCACGCGTGCGCGCGACGAGGACGCCGTCGACCTCACAGAGCTCTCGGGGTGGGCTGCCGAGGGTCCGGACGCCCAGGCCGCCGGGTAGGTCCTTCTCGACCCAGCTCATCACCACGCCGCCCTGGCCCAGGGACCCGGACCACTCCTGGCAGACGTCCCACACGCGGTCGCGTACGGCCGGAGTCATGCGCGGGGAAACGTACACGCCGGGCGCGATCTCGAGCATGCAGGAGGCGAGGAATCCGCGATACCGGTCCGGCACGTCACGCGTCACCACCATCGTCGCTGTCACCGAAGAGCTCCTTGATCTTCTCGATCATCGCCACCACCAGCTTGCGCTTGCTGAACACCTGGCGAGATCGCATCCGCACCAGACGATCGAGCGGCTCGTTCGGGCTGACGCGCGCATCCCGAACGGCCGTGAACGCGAGCGGTAGCGTGACCTCGTCGCGGTAGAGGTCGGCGATGTCGAGGCAGAACGCGTTGGCCGAGTCTTCGTGGATGAAGCCGAGCTGCGGGATGGCGCCGGTCACCGCGACCGCGACGTCGGCGAGCGAGCGGACGGCCGCGGAGGCGTGATTGATGGCCTGGTTGATCGGGTCGTCCCCCTCCGGGTTGGACCGGTCGTAACGGCGGCCTGCCCAGCTGAGCCCGAACTGCTCGGCGAGGCGTTTGTAGGTCTCCTTCATGCGCGCCCCTTCGATTCCTCGAAGTACGGCGATCTCCGATGCCGGAAGGATCTCGCCCAGGCGCCACGCATACATACGCCTCGCGACGTCGTTTCGCTTGCTCTCGTCGGCCCACAGTCGGGCGTGCGCACGCGCCCGTGCCGAGCGGTCCGCGCCGGCGGGCAAGCTCGCGTAGAAGCGCACTCCGGCTTCGCCCACCACGACGAGTGTCGTGCCGTGGCGCGCCAGGATCCGGAGCGCGTCGTGGCTGACGGTGGTGCCGGGCTGCAGCAGGATGCAGTTCACCATCTGGAACGGGATCGCGTAGTCACCGGCCGGGAAGTCGCGGTTCCCGGCGCAGACGAAGTGCAGCGTCCCGTCCTGGACCGAGAGGTTCCCGCGTTCGAGCCACAGCAGACCATGGCGATCGGCCTGGGGGATGCGCGCGGTTTCGAGGCCGAGCCGGCCCTTCAGCATCACGTCCTCGGTAGTCGTCGCAGCAGGAGCATCCCGAAACCGAACCCACGGTGCCGGCCGACGCCTCGCGCCAGCAGCGCTCCGAACTGCGCCGGATCGCGCACCTCGATCTCGCCCTGAAAGTCGACCGCTGTTCGCTCGACGAAGTGGGATCGGCGGTCCCCGCCGTGGCTGCGTCGGAGCAGTCGCGATCGCTGGAAGCCTCGAACCTGGCACGCGCGGAGGGTGGCGCCACCGTGGCGGTCGAGCTGGCTGCTCAGCCAGTCGCGATAGACGGTCTCGCGATCGACTCGCGAGCCCTCCGGCTCTGCCCAGCATCGGGCGAGGAACGCATCGACCTCCGCGCCCTTCCTGTGGTGCGTGCCCGCGCTGGCCATGCGGACCACGGGACAGGCGCGGAGGCCAAACCCGAGCCGCTCGCCTTGGTGCCAGTCGCCTGGCATCGGCTTCGCTGCGAACGCCTCCCAGTCGCAGCAGGCGTGCGCTTCCGGGGCGGCATAGCGCTCGGCTCCCAGCCGCAGCTCGCTAGCGCCGAGCGACGAGTAGGCCAGCACCTCCTGATGGCGGCCTTTGGCGCCGGTGATCGCGAATGGGCTTGGCGAGTCGTCGCCGAAGATCTCGCCCATGGCGCAGTGGACCAGGTACCCGAGATCGGTCTCGTGAATCGGCAGGCGGCGAGCGCGCCCCAGGGCGAGCAGGCGAGGGGTTTCGAATGCCATCCGAACGAGATGGAGGCGGGTGTCAGCCACGGCCGCCCTCCAGAGGGAGCCACCCCTCGCGGATCAGGCGCTCGCCGCCATGGATCTGGTTCGCCCAGTCGCGCTCATCGGTGACCACGCGCACTTCACCCGCGGGACCACCCTCGTCCTCGGGCCACCAGGCCCATACGTGACCATCGTGAACGCCCGTGGCGCTCGGCGCCTTCCGCAGCGCGTCGACGATGGACGCCGCCTCCACTCTTCCGCGGAAGATCGGCGCAGCGGGTAGGCACGGCTTGCGACCGATGAACAACGGTCGTGCCGGTTCGGTCAGTGCGTTGGCCAACGCATCGACCGTGGGCTGAGTTTCCGCCGGCTCGAGCGTGAGGACGACCGTGAACTCCGCATCTGCCCAGTAGTCCCGGTAGCGGATGTGGGTTCCTTCGCTGAACGCCCCGGCGCGGGACTGGACGTGGCCCCACGTGGTCCAGCCGGTCTCGACCAGGAAGTCCTGGCCGAGATCGACGGTTTGGTAGTCCGTGATGAGCACTCCAGCCCGTTCGCGGCGAACGCCGTACCGAATGCGTTCCTGCAGTGACTGAAGCTTGGCGGGGTCACGGTGACGAAACCCGAGCGCACTGCCGAGCAAGCCTGTGAGCAGAGAGAGCGACGGGTGATCTTGGGTTGGCCCGATCTGGTCCACCCTGGTTCCGCCGAAGCTCATGAGTGGCGCATCCAAACGCAGGATCAGAAACTCCTTCATGACGCGGCCCGGACCCGCTCGCCGATCCACGACGCGACCTGGCCGAGCGTCGAGCGTTGTTGGATTCCGGTCGCTTGCTGGACCCGATCGACGGGGCCGATGCCGGCCAGGGCACGCTCGGTCGTCACTCCGTACATCCCGTCGAGGTCCCGCACGTGGCGAGCCAGGTCGTCATACGCGTTTGCAAGCAAGTCGGGGCGTGGCGAGGTGGGCCGCAGAAAAGCGTTCGCCAGGGTACGGGGTTGCGACACACCGAGCTCGGCGAGCACGAGCTGCGCGTACGCGTGAGGGGCCGTCGAGCCGAGCTTGGCGCCAGGCGACACGGTGGCGATCAGGTGGACCATCCGCTCCGCCACCTGCGCCGCGATCGTCCGGTTGGCGTCTTTCCACTCCTTGGGCTCGCAGCCTTCGATGTTCGAGACCAGCAGTGGGACGTCGATCGTCACGTAGCTGTAGAAGAGGCCGGTGGTGAGCTCGCTCGTGCCGATGTGACCGGCCCCGAGCGCCTCGTCGTCGGCGCGGGTGCCGAGGAGGTCGTCCACGGCGGAGAAGTAATCGGTCTCGGCCTCCTCGGCGTGAACCGTGAACGCGTGGGCCACGTGAACGGCCGCGTCGCCCCGAGCGAGCATGTCGCTGGTCACCATGCGACCGAACATCGCCGCATCGAGCCCTGCTGCGGCCTTGCCGAGCGCAGCAGCGTTCTTTCGACCCTCACCCTTGAGTCGGTCTTCGAGTGCCTTCACCGACTTCTTGGGATCGGACGAGCCCGCCTGACAGGCCTCGCGAACCAGACTCTTGAGCCAGTCGATCTCGGGCTGGCCGAGGACTGTGATCTGACCGGTTTCGAGCCCAGGTTCTGGTTCGTCCTTCGCGGCCTTCTTGGCCTTGGCGCTCTGCCCCAGGACCAGAGTCATCAAGCTCTTCGCGACGTCTCGCACCGCGCCGTCGGCGAGGCCTTCTGCGACGAGTGGTTCGACGATCCGGCGCTCGAACGTGAGGCGAGATCGTACGGATTCGGCGACGCCCGCGATCGCGTTGAGTGCGCCTTCGCCGGTGAAGGTCCGCCAGTGGCGCTTGAGGCACTGGGAGGAAATCCGGATGCGCGAGGCCCCGCCGAACGGAAGGCGCTTCGCGAACCCGGCGTCGTCTCGGTTGAGGAGCGTCCCGGGGTAGGACGTCAGCGAGTGAATCTGAATGAACCGTGGCTCCATGCATGTCTCCCGGTGGTCCGTGGTCGGTGTGATGCGCTCTCAGTCAGCGGAATGGGCGTAGTAGTCGCGCGCGATTCGTCGACGCAGGTTCTCGCCGCCTTCGCTTTCATCGGAGAGGACGAGCCAGGCCGCGTCGGTGAGGTCGGCGGAAGCACCCTTCGACGCGAGGAATCGGGCCATGAGGCGGACCTCATCCGCGAGCCGTTGCCCCTGCGCCGTTAACAGCCGGGCGAATCGGATCTCGGAGAAGCCCTCCTCGGCCAGCGCTTGCCCGAGGCGACGCTGAGGTGAGTGAAACCCCTCGGCGATCGCCAACGCGTTGAGGATCGTTGCCCATTCAGCCTCGCGTTTCGCGGCGCGCGGGCCTGTCGCCGATGCCCACCCCGCTGGCTCGATGATCGAGACGAAGAGTTTCCAGAACGCCGCGGGTGTTGCGTCGTCAGCCGCCATCCGCCGGAGATCTGCGACTTCGCCGCGGCCAAGGCCGTTGGCGATCATCTCGGTGAGTCTTGCGATCAGCGATCGCAGGGAAGGCTGGGCGTCGTGTTGGCCCGCCCGCTGGCCGCCTGGCGCTTCCACCGATGTTGGCTCTGGCATCACCCGCTCCTCTGGCTTGGTTCAGGTGCGTGGAGTGTGGTCCCGAGCTTGTTGGCCCAAGCACCACCGAAAACACGCTCCGCGGCAGCGATTGCTCGGTACCGGCGAGCAGTCGGAAGCGGCGTTTCACCGATCGCCTCGTTCAGCACGGCCCGAGCCTCGCGCTCGAGCGCGTCGACCCAACGCTGATCCGCGTCTTCACTTCCCGTGGCGTCGGCGGAATCCCAGAGCGCCGGGAAGAACATCGCGTCGACGCGCTTGTCGAAGCGGCTCAGCCACCGTTGGGGTCGCTCGTCCTTGAAGTTGAGCTTCTCGGGAGCCCCTTGAAGAAGCGCGCAGAGCGAAGGTTTGAGCACGCTCAGCCTGGCCTGGGCAGCCGTATCGACCCAACGCTTTGCACGCTGGCTGAGCTCCTCCCGCTCGATTGCCCGCCCGAGCTTCATCCGAACGCGCTTGGGGATCCGAAGCCGCCGCTCGTGCAGGCCTTCCGTCTTCCCCTGTCCGCGCACCAGTGCCCACGCTCGAAGTTCCATCTCCTCGGGGTCGTTCGACTGAGGTGCTTGTGCTGCGCCGCCGTTCCAGTCGCCAGCCAGAAGTAGCTCGCTCAGTCTGTCGTACCGGAATCCCGAACGGCCCAGCGTCAGGACTTCACCATCGGTTCGATGGATCGGGGTCCAGGCATCCCCTGTCGCACCTCCCTCGTTCGTCATCGTGATGCGGGCAGCTTTCGAGCTTCCGGCCCGTGCGCGAATCGAGCGGTCGGCGAACTGCAAGCGAATGCGCCGGCAGATTTCGATGAAGTGAGGGTCCAGCTCAGAGAGCGCGAGGCTCTTCTTTCCGTCCCAGGCCGCCAGCCACGTGAGCGCGACTCCGGTCTCGGCTCGATAGCCGTATCCGTCGACGACCGCGTCGCGACTTGCGATCAGTGCGGCAACGTCGCGTCGGAAGCGGGCCGGCCAGCTCGGGTCGGGCGCGAGAGACACGCACGGCCTGTTTCCGAATCCCCCGTTCATGCGTGCGATGCCGTAGTTGCCGGCCCCGAGGAAGCCCTGCGCTGTCTGTAGGGAAAGGAGAGCGTAGGCCCAATGGGCCACGCTCGGGTTGTGGAGTCGTGAAATCTTGACGTCGTGGTTCTTTGCGGTGACCAAGACGTCGAGGTCGTCGGGCGTCACGATCTCGCGCTTGAGGACGTCGATCGAGCCCTCTGGGATGGGTGGCTGCATGAAAGCCGGCTGGCTCACGTCGGGCACCACGAGGCACCAGGGCTCATGCTTGCCATCGGTGAGCGCGAGCAGCAGGGCGCGCCATTCGTCCTCGCTTCGCTTCGGGTCGGCCTCGCCTGCTCGATGCAAAGCGATCGCGGCGAGCTGAACGAGGAACGCGTGCCACGGGTGGGTCTGGTGCGGCTGGAGCTCCGCGAACGAGATCGGCTCTTTCGTGCCGAGCGCGGCGAGGACACCCGGCAACGTCAGAACCTCGCTCATGCCCCCACGCCGCACCCGGAAGGCAGGCTCGACGAGCAGATCGTGCGCAACGTCAGTCGTCGGCGGAGCTTGCTTCTTGGTTCGCTTCATCGAGACGTAGTCCCCATCGGTCGTAGCAAAACCGCTTACCACCGAAATGAAACCGAATCACGCCGGCGGACATCGAGACGGCCGAGAGCTCGGCTTCGGCCGAGATGCCCGTGGCTAGGGTGGCTGGAATGTTGAGCTGCTTGATGGGCAGACCGAACGGACCTGTCGCGGCTTCGCTGAGCTCGATTCGGCGATCACCCGCACCGAGCCGGGTCTGAACTCGGACGTCCATGTCTTCGGAAGGGAAGCTGTACTCGCCGAAGGGCCTGTCCCACTCGGCGAGGTTGAGGTTCGCGAGACGCGCGTCGTTGCAGACGCGGCCGAGCATCCGTGTCTGATGTTCGTTCCACGGCTCCCCGAGGCCGCGCGCGAGGGCCTTAAGCGCTTCCGGATGGGTCCCTCGCTCGACCAGCTCCCGGTTCATCCGAGGGATCTCGAAAACGGGGTGTTCTTCGAGCAGGCGCCACGTTGCTTCGAGGATTCGCAGATCGTCGTACACGGTGCCGAGGCCATGTGGACCACGCGCGTCGCCATCGGATCGGATGAGCTGACCGAGATCGCGTTCATCGGGAGTGAGCACCGTCAGGCTGGGTACCTCGAAGCCGGATGGGCGGGGGCGACCCCGGTGGCGGTGGAGGCGACCCACGCGCTGCAAGAGGACGTCGATCGGGCACAGATCGGTGATGAGGACGTCCGCGTCGATGTCGAGGCTCTGCTCGACCGTCTGCGTTGCCACCACCACGACGGGGCGGTGCTCGCTACGCGCGCCGAGCGCCAGCTCGACCGCTGCGTCGAGGGTACGTCGGTCGCCGGGAGCGAATCGCGAATGGTGCGGAGCGGCGACGCCGCCGGCACGGAAGAGCAAGCCCGCCTGCGCACCCGCTGCGGCCTTCTCGAGTGCGCGCTGCGTCGAGATGCAGTCCGCCACCGTGTTCCGCACCACGAGGACGCGCGCACCAGAGGCCGCGGCGCGAAGCGCGAACTCGGCAACCGCATCGGGTGCGCCGGCCCTCGCGAGGATCGTGGTCCGTACGTGCTTGCCGTCGGCTGCCGAGGCGGGGTGCCACGTGAGAAGCGGTTGGCCGACGGGCCGGGAGGCGACGCTGGGATACGCCTCCCCGATCGATGCTGCCAGCGAAGGCACGGCGGGCCGCTTCCTGCGCGGCAGGTCTGCATGCAGCAGCGCGTTGCGCGTCTCTGCGCCGAGCGTTGCGGACATGAGCAGCACCCGGCCACCGGCCTTGGCGTGGCGAGAGACCACCTCCTCCAGGATTCGCGTCATGTACGCATCCGAGGCGTGGACCTCGTCGACCACGAGCAGCAGCCGCAGGAGCCCGGCCGCGCGCAAGTGCGCGTGGTTGAGGGCGAGCGCAGAAAGGAGGGCCTGGTCGATGGTGCCGACCACGACGCCGCCGGCCAGGTAGCGCTTCGGCTGCTCGCCGGCCCAGCCGCGGAACCGGAACCGATCGGCGGGATCGTCGTTCCAGAGCACTTCGAACGGGGCGAGCCTTCGCCCCTCTTGGTCGTCGACGTTCAAGTACCCCGGCACCGCGAGGACGACCGGTGGTCGATCGCGTTCGTCGGGCATCGCGCGGCACATCGCCTCGTGGATTCGCCGGTGGATCTGTACGGCGGCGGTGCGCGTCGGAAGCGCGAAGTAGAGGCCGTCCACTTCTCCGCTCTGCAGCTCGCGAAGGAAGCGGATCAGCGCGGCCTCGGTCTTCCCCGAGCCGGTCTCCGACTCGATGAGGGAGATCGAGCCGCTTGGCGACACTGGGATTTCCGCCGTCTGCTCTTGCATCGGCCGCGCCGGATGTTTGCTGATTCGGTCGAAGCCCACGGGAACAGCGCCGAGCGCAGATCGCCCCCGGGAGGTGTCGAGACCGATCTCCCGTGTGGCGCGGCTGGCCTGCTGCAAGGCGAACGCAAATCGATCGCCGTCGAGGGTGTCGCTGTACGGAAAGAAGCGGGTGTCCGAGCCGAGCCAGTCAGCCAGCGTGACCAGGCCGCTGACACCATGCTGGAACTCGGCGTTGCCCGGTAGCCGCTCCGCACCCGGCTCGAACGCGCCAGGGAGCCAGGACTCGATCGCTCGCCGAAGGCCCGCGATGCCCGCGAACGGGTCTCGCTGGCCCTCGATCCGCCAGATGTCGAGGCGCCCTCCTCGCTCGACGCGTCGCGGGCGGCCATGATGGCAGATGTTCGCGGCGAGGAGCTGGAGCGTCTGCTCGGGCGAATCCGTCCAGGGCTCGAGACTCTCGATCGAGAGCGCATTCGCGAGGTGAATCGAGGCCTCGGCACCTCCGTCGAGGAGCGCCATCACCTCCTGGACGTGGCCGGCCGTTCCTCTCGCATCGGCGATCGCCTTCCGTTGAAACCCGAGATTGAACTTGCCGATGTCGTGGAGTGCGGCCAGTGCGGCGAGGCGGTCGCACTGAGCATCCGTGAGCTCGGCGAGCCCGCCGATGGTCGCGAGCCGCTTGCGGAGCGTCGAACGCTCCAGGATTGTCCGCGTTGCAGCGGCGACGTCGGCACAGTGGTCAGCGAGCGGGTGCCACGCCGTGACCGTGCCGTTTCCGTCTTGCTGCAGCTTGCCCCAGAATGATGTCGGAGAGCCCTGCATGAATGGTGATCCGCGTCAGCCCCGTGACGAGTCCGCGATCATAGCGATACTCGATATCGGGTTTCTACCGCATCACCAGTAAACGACCGTAGGCGATCGTCGGGGCAGAGGGCGTTGCTCGAACCCCGCTCCGTGTGGCGGCGGCGCCGCATGTCGCCGGTGGTGCGGCCGAGATCGCGTGGAGCGGCAGGTTCCCGAGCTGACCCTCACCCCTCGTGGTAGCCTTCCGCGCGCCGTCGTTGCGGCGCTGCGCATCGTGGCGGCGAAACACGCAGATGGAATCGATTTTCCGCGTCGACGAAGCGAAAGCTCCCAAGCTCGTTCGTCTGCACTTCGTTCGCGAGCACCTGATCGCGGTACGAGGCTGCCGCGTGGGTGAGCACCGGGGCTGTGATCTCTGGCCGTGGATGTCTCGGGTTTTCGCGCACGAGATGTGGGAGGTGATCCGGTGAGCATCGTTCCCAGCGGCCCGTTCGTGGCGATCGATTTCGAGACCGCCAACGAGTCACCGGTGAGCGCCTGCGCGCTGGCGCTGGTACGGGTGGAAGGCGACCGGATCACGGCGCGATGGCGCAGTCTCATCCGGCCGCCCACACGCGCGTTCACCTTCACGAGCATTCACGGCATCGCGTGGGAAGACGTCGCGAGCGCGCCGTCTTTTGCCGAGGTCTGGGCCGAGGTGCTCGAAGTCTTCGAGGGTGCGAGCTTCCTGGCCGCCCACAACGCCAAGTTCGATCGGGGTGTGCTCGAGGCCTGTTGCGCGCACTACCGCCTCATCCTTCCGCGTATTCGTTACGTCTGCACGGTTGAGCTGGCGCGGGCGACGTGGCGGCTGCCACGCCACCGCCTCCCGGACGTGTGCCGCCATCTGCGGATTCCTCTTGCGCACCACGATCCGATGTCCGACGCGGAGGCGTGCGCGCGGATCGTGGTCGCAGCAGGCGCCGTCCGGCGCGCGATCTGACTGCTTGTCGAAAAGCTCACCGGTGCGAGCATCTCGCGCCTGCCGGTGCGTTCTCGGGGGTTCGATCCGGACCCTTGCGCCGCAAGAGCGCGGGGTATTCGCGGTTCTGCCCCGAGACCTCGTTCCAGGTTGGCGATGATGCCGTCGTGCGTTTGGAACGTGTCGTTGCGGTCTCGCTCGCCGACGCGCGGATGGTCACGCTCTCCACTTCTCGTTGCAGATTCCGACCAGCGCTCACTCGCGCTCGAGCTCGAGGAACCAACGAAGGCCTTCATCGACCGTGCGCATGACGGGTTGTGGTAGGGCGCCGACGACCTCGTCGAGGTCGCTCTTGTTGATCGTCGCGATCTGCGACGCGTTGACGACGGAGTCCTTGGGCAGGCCGCTCGCGCGCCGCGGCAGCAAGACATTCCCCGGAGCACGCGCGAGCCGCAGATTGCTCGTCAGCGCAGCCACGACGACCGTTTCGATCCTGCTTCGATTCACTTCATCACGCTGCAGCACGAGCACTGGATGGCGGTAACCCGGCTCCGCGCCCCGGTGTGAGCCGAGATCGGCCCACCAGATCTGGCCGCGACGGATCACCATTCGTGACTGTCACGCAGACGCGCCTTGCTGCGCTCTCGCAGCGCTCGCGCTCCCGGATCGGCTCCGGGCTGTCCTGCGCCGGCGATCACTTCGTTCCACGCTGCTGTCGCATCCGGCGGCTCTTGCCGCCGCGCCAGAAACTCGCGTGCAGCAGTCGCGAGCAGACGACTTCGCGAAACGTGCATTCGTTTTGCACAGGCATCGATCGCATCGAAGAGATCGTCGGGCAGCGAGATGGCGGTCTTCATGCCACGAGTATTACCAGTACTACTCGCGGCCCAGCAAGCGACCGCCGACAGCAACGGTCCCGCCTTGGCAACGTTCGTGTGGTCGATCCGTCGCGGGCGAGGTGGCGGGGCCGCCGCGTCATCGCCTGCCGGATGTATGCCGCCCCGCCGGATTCCGCTCGCGCATCACGATCCGATGTCCGACGACGAAGCGTGCGCGCGGATCGTGGCGGCGGCGACGAGTGCCGATCGCGCGCGGAGCGGGTGCTGCGTTTCAGCCTGCGGCTCAGGTGGATGCGGCCCTGGCGCGCGCGGCGCGGGCGCGGCGTGCGCTGGCGAGGTCGGAGGGCGCGCTGCGCGTCCGCGAGCTGCCGGTCGCGGACGACGCGGCCATCGAGCGCTTGGGCTTGCGCCGGTCCTGGTTGAATCCGATCTCGTTCAGGAATCGGCCCATGCGTCGCAGGTAGGCGCCGCGATCGAGATGGATGATGTGGCTGCCCGGGAACCAGTGGATGCGGCAGCGGCCCCAATGGTCCCAGAGCAGCCGCGAGTGCTTGGGCGGCGCGAGCCGGTCGCCGACGCCGCCGATGATCATGAGGCGTTCGCGATCGAGCACCGGGCGGTAGGTGAGGGGGCTGGTGACGGCGAGCGCCTTGCGCACCTTCTTGATCGAGGTGCCGGTGACGAGCATGGCGGCACGCATGATCGAACCGATGGGCTCCCACTCGAGCACCAGGTCCGCGAGGCTCGAGAGCGGCACGTTGGGGATCGAGAATTTGAGCCGTGGCTCGGTGGCGGCGAGGAGCGCCGAGGTGAAGCCACCGAGGCTGATGCCGGTGACGCCGATCTGTTCCACGCCGCGCTCGTTCTGAAGCCAGCTCACGCAGGTGCGGATGTCCATCACCGCCTGACCGAAGGCTTCGTTCACCCACGACAGCCCGCCCGAAAAGAACCCCTGTCCGCTCAGGACCGAGCCACGTCCCTGGCGGCGCCCGTGGAAGGGCAGCGTCACCAGCAGCACGTCGCAGCCGATGCCGTAGAACCAAGGCAGCGCGAACATCCACTGGTTGATCCAGTAGGGCTCGGCGCCGAAACCGTGGACCGCGATGATCGTGGGGCGCGGTCCGTGCTTGTGGCGCCAATGGCGGGCGCGGGCGACGGCGTTCGAGCGGTGCGAGAGGTAGCGCTCGCGGATGCGCTCGTTGAGCGGCACGTAGGCACTCTCGAAGCTCAGGTCCTCGCACGTGCCGCCGCGCGCGCGAAACGCGGTGAGGCCGGCCTTGGCGCTCGTCATCTCGATCGACGCGGGCGGCTCGCGGAAGAAGGCCCGCGGGTCGCGGCTCTCGGCGAGGGGCTCGTAGATCCGGCGCTCGTCGAGCATCTGCTTGAGGGCGTTCGGGCGGTAGCCGACCGGCACGGTGAGCGGGGTCAGCAGCGCCGCCATCGAGGTGCGCAGCAACACGTCGAGCGCGGCGGTGGCGCGTACCTGCACCAGATCGCGGACGCCGAGGTCGAAGCCCTCGGGGCGCTCGTAGAAGTTGCTCTCGAGATGGTCCCACCACGGCCCCTCGGGCATGATCGACGGCGCGTGCAGGATCGAGTCGTGTGCGATCCTCGAAACGACGGACGAGGTGGACATGGGCACGCTCCGGGTGAGAGGTCGATGAGGCCGTAGATGTCTCGCTCGAATCGGTGCCGAGATTCAAGATGCCGAAAGGGATCGATTCTCAGTCTCAAAGAGACCGCCTGCTCGCGGCCGTGCTCACGGTGGCGTTGGCCGGGGTGATCGTGACGCCGCTCTGCGGCGCGCTCTTCGGCTGCGGCTGCACGTGGCCGTGGGCGGGGCTCGATCGGCACTGCAACGTCCACGATCCGAGCGACCCGGCGCATTGCCCGTGGTGCGTGCGTCCCGCCGTGGCGGCGCTCACGTTCGTGGCCGCCGCCAGCCTCGGGGCGAGTGCCGCATGGGCGCTGCCTCGCGGGCGCCTGCGTCGCTGGCACGCGCTGCTCGCGCGCACCGGCGTCGGGTTGCTCGTCCATGCGTTGGCGTCCACGGTGGGTGCTGCATGGATCGCGCACGCCGCCGGATATCCGCACTTCTTGGGCGGTTGAACGAGGTGGACGGCAGCGCGGCGGGCTGGGTCGCGCGCGCTCACGGCGCGCGGGGAACGACCTCGTAGCGCGCCAGATACCACGCGTGAATGGGTGCGCACCCCGGCGCGGGATCACCCGGGCGGCGCTCGAGCAGCGGTGCCTCGGACGGCGCATCGCGGCAGTCGACGAGCTCGATCAGCTCGCGCGCCTCGGCGCCGGGAACGTGCGCGATCGAGGGCCGCGACGAGACCAACCAGAAGCCGCCGGCGCGCGTCACGTCGCCCCAGCTCAGCGGCGCTTGTGCCGCACGCATCGTGAGCTCCGAGGGACGCGCGGCGCCGGGCCATTGGCCGATCGCGATCCGTGGGTCGTGGAAGCGCACCATCGACACGAGCTGGTAGGTCGTGCCGAAGACCGGGTGATCGAGGTGCGCGAGCCGCCGCGCGAGGCGATCGAAGCCGTGGGTCTCGCGCAGGACGCGGTCCTGGCCGAGCGGGATCGGGAGCCACGGCGCGCGGGCGTGGGTCGCCAGCAAGCCCAGCGCGAGGGCGTTCGCGCTCACCGCGAGCACGAATCCGCGCGGGCGTCGACGGACGAAGGGCGCGAGCAAGAGCGAGGCGCCGACCAGGTAAGGCGCTGGCCAGTGAAGCTCGGCGCGCGAGAAGAAGCTCGCGACCCAGAACACGCCGAGCGGCACCACCGTCGCCGCCGCGAGCAGCGGGCGCATTCGCGGATCGATCGAATCATCGTTTCGCGGCCGCTCCTGTGCGTCGCCCGTGGCGCCCGATGCGGCGCCGGTGCGGCGCACGGCCTCCACCAGCGCGCCCGCCAGCGGGACGAGCAGAAATCCCCACAGCGCGAGCTCGCCGGCCACGTAGTCGCGCACCCGACCGAAGGGCTTGCGCCACGCGCGCTCCGCGGGTGGCCGCTGGTGGTAGCGGGTGTCCGCGGGAACCAGCGCGGAGGTCAGCGCGTTCTCGGGGCCCGCCTCGCGCGGTGGCTCGGCCCGCGGCAGCGCCTCGTTCTCGCCGCTCGCCACGCGATGACTGCCCGCGAGCCCGTGACCGAGCTGGAACGCGATCGTCTGCCAGCCATGGGTCGCGTTCCAGTGAAGCTGCGGGCTCCACACCGCCAGGGCGACGAGGCCGCCCAGATAGGGCCAGCGGGTGGCGAGCGCGCGGCGATCCGCTCGCCACATCGCCCACAGGAACACCGGGCCGATCAGCACCACGGGGTACTTGCTCCACAGGCCGAGCCCGGTCGCCAACCCGGCGCTGACCCATCGGCTGCGCGCGCCGCGCAGTGCCCGTGCGGCCTCCGCGAGCGCCAGCGTCCAGGTCGCGAGCAAGGGCGCGTCGGGCGTCGCGATGAATCCGAGCCCCAGCGCCAGCAAGCTGCCGAAGCGCAGCAGCAGCGCCGCGCCACGCGTCCGCGGATCGCCGAGACCGGTGGCGTCGAGGAGTCGCCGCATCGCGATCACCGAGATCGCCGCCACCACCAGCGTGCCGAGGCGCGCGGCGAGCGGGGATCCAGTCGCCAGGTGCGCCGTGGCGGCCAGCAGCGCCACCAGCGGCGGATGGTCGAGATAGCCGCGTGCGGGATGTGCGCTCCACGCGACGTAGTACGCCTCGTCGAGCACCACCGGCAGCAGCGCCGCCGCCGCCACCCACCAGCACCCGAGCGCCAGCACGACGACGCGCGCGCTTGGCGCGACTGCGGCGGAATCGGTGCTCGGCGGCTGGTCGGAGGACGCCACGACGCGCGTGAGCATCGTCGCGCGCGCGCGCGGCGGACAAGTGCGCGTGGGCCGCGCCGTGCGTGGAGATGCCGCTCCGTGGCATGCGGCGTCACGCACCGGATCCGGCGAGATGCGAGCGCGGCGCGACTTCTGTAGCGTGGTCGTGTATCGAACGTGTGAGCGCGCCCGCTGTCGCGGCGCGGGGGCGGGGGCATGGCCAGACCAGATCGGAACGTGGTGGGCGCGGCGGAGTCGCGCCAGCAAGCGCACGCAGCAGTGCCGCAGGAAGTCGATCCGTTCGCGGCGTTCGCGACGGAAGTCTCGTTCCCCACGTGCCTGGCCTGTGGCGCGCCCGTGCAGCAGCGGGCCATCGTGCTCGCGAACGGGGCCTACTCGCGATGCTCACGCTGCGGCCTCGAGTCGCTCGATCCCTTGCCGACCGACGTCGGCACCAAGCGCCTCTTCGTGCAGGGGTACTTCCAGGGGCAGGTCCCCGGTGGCTACGCCGATTACGACGCCGACGGCCCGCTTCACCAGGCCAATGCCGCGGCGCGACTGGCGCTGGTCCGCCGATATCTCGGGGACGCCGCCCCCGAGGCGGTGTTGGACGTCGGTTGCGCCGTCGGCCACTTCCTGGCGGCCGCCGCGGCGAACGGCGCACGCGTGGTGGGAGTGGACGTCTCGAAGTGGGCGCGCGACGAGGCACGACGTCGCCACGGCATCGAGGCCGAGCGGTCGATCGCCGACGTCGCCGTCCACTCGCCAGGCGTGTTCGACGTGGTGACCTTCTTCCAGTCGCTGGAGCACATGTCGCGTCCCGACCTGGCGCTCGCCACCGCGCGCAGCTGCCTGAGGCCCGGGGGGCTTCTGGTGATCGAGACCTGGGACGCGGGCAGCACGCTGGCTCGGTGGCAGGGCAAGTCTTGGCAGCAGATGAACCCGCCCACCGTGGTTCACTTGTTCACCCGGCCTTGTCTCGACGTGATGCTCGTTCACGCGGGCTTCGCACCGGTCGCGATCGAGGTGACGGGCAAGCTCGTGAGCGCGGGGCTCGTCCTGCACATCCTGGCGGGAAAGTTCCCGCGTTCACTGGGTTGGCTCGATCGGCTGGCGCGCTGGCCGGCGGTGGCGCGGCTGCGCATTCGCTATCGCCTCGGCGATCTCGTCACGGTGGTCGCGCGCGCGTCCGCGACGCCCGCGGCTTGAGCTGACGCGCTCGAGCGCGCATCTTCTGGCGCCGCTCTCGTAGCCGACCGAGCCGCGCCCGCGCATGACCGCGCCCTCCTCCTCTCGCTCGACTCCGCTCGGATTGGCGCTCGTGCTCGCGGGCGCGCTCGCTGGCGTGCTCGTGGGTGAGCTCTTCTTTCGCGCCATCGCGGAGGTTCGGCCGCCGCTGGTCGAGGCGGAGGACGGGATCGCGTGGTTTCGCGCGCACGATCCCACCACCCTCGTCCTCGGCTCGAGCCACGCGCGCGCGTTCTTGCCCCTCGACGAGATGCTCGAGCGCGAAGCGGCGGCGAACCCGGGCTCGCACGCGGAGCGGGTGGCCGTCATCTCGCTCGAGTACGGCACGCTCACGTCCTACCGCTGGCTGGTCACCCAGAAGCTCGTGCCGCTCCTCGACGCGCGCGCGGCCGGGGGGGGCCGTCCGTCGCTGGCCCGGGCGATCCTGGTCACCGATTGGTGGGACGCGTGCAGTCGCGCGCAGGGGCCGGCCTCGACCAACCTGCCGGCGCGGGTGTGGGGATTCAGCGACTTTGCCCGCGACCTCGCGGCGCACGGGCTCACCGACTACAACTCGAGCTACCCGCAGGCCCGGCTCGATCGCTGGTTCCGCGGCTCGGTGCTGGTGCGCTCGCGCGGGCACGAGCACCTCGTGAACGCGCTGCGGCAGCTCATCAAGAAGAAGACCGACGCCGAGCGGCGCGCCGACCTGCAAGGTGCCATCGATGCCTGGCGCGACATGGTCGAGGCGGGTGCCGGGTGCGAGGACCCGATCCAGCGCCAGGCCCTCGACGATCTCGTGAATCTCTTCGCGGGCCGCGGCGTCGAGGTCACGCTGCTGCTCTATCCGCGCATGCCCGCCACCATCAGCGAGCGCGCGAAGACGCTGACGCTCGATCCCTTCTCGCGGTGGGCGTCCGATTACGCCGCGCGCAAGGGTGTCCGCTTCCTGGACCTGTCGCTCGCGACGCCGATGGACGACGGCGACTGGGAGACCGATCTCGACCACGTGACGGCCGCGGGCGCGCGCAAGTTCTCGGCGTGGGCGCTCGCCGGACCGCTGGCGTTCCTGCGCGAGCCCCCGCCGGCACCCTCCGCAGCGGCCGCGACGCCACCCGGAGGCGCCTCGTGATCTTCGGCGGCGCGGGTTTCGCGTTCTTCTTCCCGCTGGTGTGGCTTCTCCACTGGCTCGCGCCGCGTCGCGCAGCGAGCCAGAACGGCGTGCTGCTCGCGGCCAGCTACGCGTTCATCTGGTCGTGGAATCCCAAGCTCCTGGCCGTGTTCGTCCTGTCCACGGCCGTGAACTTCCTGGTGGCGCTCCGCCTCGAGCCGCTCGACGGGGCGGCCGCGAGCGATCCCGGGCAGGCGCGGCGGGTCCGTCGCGCCCTCGCGTTCGGCATCGGCTGGGATCTGCTGCAATTGGTGGTGTTCAAGTACCTGGGCTTCTTCGCCACGTCCTTGAACGAGCTGCTGGGGGTGATCGGCGTCTCGGCGCGGCTACCCGTGGTGCGCGTGGTGGCGCTGGTGGGGCTCTCGTTCTGGACGCTCACCAAGATCGGCTACTTGATCGACGTCCAGTACGGCCGCATCCGCGCGTGCCGCTCGCCGCTCGCGTTCGCGACCTTCGTGGCGTTCTTCCCGCAGCTCATGGCGGGCCCGATCGTGCGCGGCCGCACGCTGCTGCCCCAGTACGAGGCGCCGCGCGCGCTCACGCTGGATGCGGTTCGATCCGGCGCGGGCCTCTTCTTCCTGGGCTTCTTCATGAAGTTCTACGTGGCCGACTATCTGGGACACTGGATCGTCGACCCGGTGTTCACGAATCCAGCCAAGTGGAACGCGCTCAGCCACTGGCTCGCGCTGGTCGGGTTCGCGGTGCAAGTCTTCGACGATTTCGCGGGCTATAGCTTCATGGCGCTCGGTCTGGGCCGGCTGCTCGGCATCGAGCTACCGCTCAACTTCGACCATCCCTTCCGCGCCCGCGGCCTCATGGAGCTCTGGCGGCGCTGGCACATCACCCTCAACAACTGGCTCTTCGACTACCTCTACTACCCGCTCACCACGAGCCAGGGGGTCTTCCGCGGCAAGCTCGACCTCGGGTTCCTGGTGGTGTTCGCGGTCTCCGGCCTGTGGCACGGCGCCACCTGGATGTTCGTGCTGTGGGGCGCGCTCCAGGGTCTCGGCCTCACGGCGCAGCGCCGCTGGGACGAGCGGATGAAGCAGCTCTGCCGCAAGGACCGCGCGTGGGTCGCGCGCCGCAAGAGCGATCCCTACGCGCTGGCGGCGTGGGCGCTCACGATGACGTTCTTCGTGCTGAGCCTGGTTCCCTTCCGCGCTCCCACGGCGAGCGCGGCGACGAGCTTCGCGAAGGGGCTCGTCGGGCTGCAGGGGTCGCGCTTCGTGGTGCAGGGCGGCGCCGCGACCTACTTCAACCTGCTGGTGTGCTTCGGCTTCGTCGCCGTCTACCACCTGCTCGATCTCGAGCGGCTGCGCGTGTGGCGCGAGCGGCTCTTCGCGCTGCCCGCGCCACTGCGCGGGTTCGCCTACGGTCTCGTGATCGTGTTCCTGCTGGTGTTCATGCCCGTGGGCGCTGGCACGTTCATCTACGCGAACTTCTGACGTCGGGCTCACGGGGATCGATCGCGCGCGGTCAACGCGAGAGGTCGACCCTCCGCAGCCGCAGCGCGTTCGAGATCACCGAGAACGAGCTCAAGCTCATGGCCGCGGCTGCCAGCATCGGGCTCAAGAGCAAGCCCAGCCACGGATAGAGCACGCCTGCTGCCACCGGTATTCCCAGCGCGTTGTAGGCGAAGGCGAAGGCGAGGTTCTGGCGGATGTTGCGCATGGTCGCACGCGACAGCCGCAGCGCGCGCACGATTCCGCCGAGATCGCCCTTCACCAGCGTGACTCCGGCGCTCTCGATCGCGACGTCGGTACCGGTTCCCATGGCGATGCCCACGTCGGCGGCCGCCAGCGCGGGCGCGTCGTTGATGCCATCGCCTGCCATGGCGACCACGCGGCCCGCAGCGCGCAACCGCGCGACGACGTCGGCCTTGCCGTCCGGCGCCACCTCGGCCTCGACGCGCTCGATGCCGAGGCGCCTTGCGATGGCGGTGGCGTTCACGCGCCGGTCGCCAGTGAGCATCAGGATCTCGATGCCTTCTCGGCGGAGGTTGCGGAGTGCGGCGGGCGTCGTGGCCTTGATGGGATCGGCGATGGCGATCAGCCCGCGCACGTCACCATCCGTGATCACGTAGACGACGGTGGCGCCTTCGCCCCGCAGTTGCTCGGCGCGCGCGGTCAGGTCGCCGGCATCTGCGCCCACACGCGCCAACATGCGCTCGTCGCCGACGGCGACGTTCACGCTGGCGGCTTCGCCCGTGACGCCTGCTCCCGGAATCGCCGCGAACGCGCGCACCGGTGCGACCGGGACGCCGCGTTCCTTGGCCGCGGCCACGATCGCTGCGGCGAGGGGATGCTCGCTCGCGCTCTCGAGCGCCGCCGCCCACGCCAGCACTTGGTCTTCGCCGTCGTCACCGTTGCTCGCGATCTCGGTCACCCGCGGCTTGCCCTCGGTGAGGGTGCCGGTCTTGTCGATCACCAGCGTGTCGATGCGCGCCAGGCGTTCGAGGGCCTCGGCGTTGCGGACCAGGATGCCGTTCGAGGCACCGCGGCCGGTCCCCACCATGATCGACATCGGAGTCGCGAGTCCGAGGGCACACGGGCAAGCGATGATGAGCACCGACACGGCACTCACCAGGGCGTGAACGAGACGCGGCTCCGGACCGATCGCGAGCCAAACCGCGAAGGCCACCAGCGCCGCCACCACCACGGCTGGCACGAACACCGCCGAGACCCGGTCGGCGATCTGCTGCACCGGCGCCCGGCTGCGTTGGGCCTCGCCGACGAGCCGCACGATCCGCGCGAGCAGCGTGTCGCTGCCCACGTGCTCGGCACGCATCACGAAGCTGCCGGTGGTGTTGAGGGTGCCGCCGGTGACACGATCGCCGCGTGCTTTCTCGACCGGGATGGCTTCGCCCGTCACCATCGATTCGTCGACGGCGCTGAGACCGTCGGCGACGACGCCGTCCACGGGCACGCGCTCGCCAGGGCGAACCCGCAGGAAATCCCCAGGCACGATGGTGGCGAGCGGCACATCGGCTTCGGACCCGCCGTCGTCCACGCGGCGGGCGATGGGCGGAGCGAGGTTCAAGAGCGCGCGGATCGCGTCGCCAGTACGGCGCCGCGCACGCAGCTCCAGCACTTGACCGAGCAGCACCAGGGTCACGATCACCGCGGCGGATTCGAGGTAGATCGGCACCTGGCCGCCGTGACCCGTTCGCAGCGACTCGGGAAAGAGACCCGGCGCCACCAGTGCCAGCAGGCTCGTGCCGTAGGCCGCGCCGGTGCCGATGGCGATGAGCGTGAACATGTTGGCGGCGCGGTGGCGGAGCGAGACCCACGCGCGCTGGAAGAACGGCCAGCCGCACCACAGCACCACGGGCGTGGCGAGGGCGAGCTCGAGCCAGCGTGCGAAAGGACTCGTGAGGGCGTGGGTGAGCGCCGGCACCATCTCGCCCATGGCGATCGCGAACACCGGCAGCGTGAGCGCGGCAGCGACTCGCAATCGTCGCGTCATGTCCACGAGCTCGGGGTCGGGCGCTTCACTCACTGCGGCAACACGCGGCTCGAGCGCCATGCCGCAGATCGGGCAAGCGCCGGGCCGATCGGAGACCACCTCGGGATGCATCGGGCACACGTACTCGGTGCGGGTGGTGGGAGACGCGGGCTCGACGGGTTGCAGCGCCATTCCACATTTCGGGCACGTCGACGGGCCGACGCTGGTGATGCCCGGACACATCGGGCAGAAGTGCTCGCCCGAGCCTGCGACCGGCCCCGTGCTCGCCGCGACGGGCTCGGCGCCGTGGTGGTGCGCGTGGTCCTGGTGGGGCTCGTGCGCGGCGCCGTGCGCGCCGGGGCGGGCGTTGGCGCGCGCGAGCGCCCCTTCCGGATCTTCCTGGAACTTGTTCCGGCACCACTCGCTGCAGAACCAATAGGTGGTGCCGCCGTGGTCGTGGCGCAGCGTCGACGTCGCGGGATCGACGTCCATGTCGCAGATCGGATCCTTGGCCATGGCACTCAGTGTAGTGGTTGCAGGCCAGGCCGCCGTCGAGCGGTGCTGCGATGGGTGGGACGGCGGTGGGTTCGTTGGCTGCGCGTACGTTCGTTGCACGATTCGTCTCCTCTTCTCGAATGGGGGTGCGGCGCCTCGGCAAGCGCCTTCGCCGGGGCTCGTGCAGGCAGACGCGCGAGCGTCCGGCGCCTTACAGCCGCGCATCGCGATCGCGCGCCGAACGATCGCCGCGCGATCTCCGCGCGCGGCATCCATTGCGACGGATCGGAAAATGTGCCACCCCAAGGCGCTCGGCGATGGCATCCGCAGCGAGGAGCGAACCAATGAAGATCGCGGTGTTGGGCGGGACGGGGAAGATCGGCTTCGGCCTCGCGATGCGCTGGGCGCGCGCCGGGGAGCACGTCACCATCGGCTCGCGTGCCGCCGAGAAGGCAGCGACGGCCGCCGCGGAAGCGACCGAGAAGGCGGGCGCCACGGTGCACGGCGCCGCGAATCGCGACGCGGCATCGGCCGCCGACGTGGTGGTGCTCGCGGTGCCGTACGAAGCGCAAGCCGGCACCCTCGCGGACGTGAAGGACGCCGTGCAAGGCAAGCTCTTCATCACGGCCGTGAACCCCGTGGATCCGGCGCGGCTCCACGTGGCCATCCTGCCGCCCGAGGGCTCGGCCACCGAGCAGGCGCAGCGCCAGCTCGGCGCCGGCGTGAAGGTCGTCGCCGCGTTCCAGACCGTGCCTTCGTTCGTGGCGCGGGAGTTCAAGATCCCCTACGAGGGCGACGTGCTGGTGTGCGGCGACGACGCCGGCGCCAAGGAGGCGACCCGCGCGCTGGTGGAGAAGGCGGGTTTTCGCGCGTTCGACGCGGGGCCGATCGCGAACGCGTACGTGGTCGAGGGGCTCGTCTCGCTCAGCCTGGCGATCAAGAAGGTGCATCCGTTGAAGCGGCTCGGCTTCCGCGTGGTGGGCGCGCCGACCTGAGGCCCGCCGTGGACGGCGCCCAGCGCGAGTGGCCGCCGGGGTACTGGTACCCGATCCTCGACTCGCGCGCGCTGGGCTCGCGGCCGCTTCACCTCGAGCGTTTCGGCCGCGCGCTCGTGTTGTGGCGCGATCGCGCGGGCCGCGCCGTCGCGTTTCCCGCGGCGTGCCCGCATCGCGGCGCCGATCTCGGCCAGGGGCGGGTGGTCGAGGGTGCGCTCGAATGCCCGTTCCACGGCTTCCTGTGGGACGCGACGGGGCGTTGCGTTCGCGTTCCGTGTGAAGGCCGTGACGCGGTGATCTCTAAGCGCCTCGACGCCAAGCTGCTCCCGCTTCGCGAGGCGCACGACCTCCTCTGGCTCTGGTGGGGCGAGGAACGCGACGCGCTACCGGACCCGCCCTGGTTCGACGGCCTGCCGGCGAGCTGCGCGGGCAGCTCCACCACGAGCTACGTCTGGCGCTTGTCGCTGGCGCGCATGATGGAGGCGGTGCTCGACCTGCACCATTTCCCCGTGCTTCATCGGCGCTGGTCGCTCGGCATCGGCCGGCGGCTCGATCCCTACCGGGCGCTTATCGAGGGCGACGAGATCCGGGTCGAGGCGACGCTGCGTCCCGATCCCGCGGACCCGGCGGGCGGCACGAAGACCCAGGAGTTTCGGACCCGCATCGCGTTCCCGAGCGTGATGCTCTCCGAGGTCCAGGTGCCGGTGCTGGTGGTGTGCTGCCCGATCGATCCCGAGCACGTGTGGCTTCATCTGCGTTTCTATCCGCGGCTCGGCGCGCCGCCCGTGCTCGGCGGGATCTTCTCGTGGCTGCTCATGTGGGCCGAGAAGCTCTTCATCTTCCCCGCCGACCTCGAGGTGATGCTCGCCACCGAGCCGCGTCGCGACGGCGCCGACGTCAACGTGCTGGTGCATTCGGACGGCGCGATCGCGCATTGGTACCGTCTGCGCGAGCGGGCGTTCGCCACCGCGGCGGCCCGAGACTGATCCGTCGGCTGCGCGCCGGCCGTCGCCGCGGTGCGCCGGGCGGCCGTTCCTCGGCCGCCGCGCGCGACGCTGCGCGCGGGATCAGCGGCGCGGCGCGAGCGCCACGGCCGGATCCAGCGCGTAGACGCCGCAGCGCGATGCGGCGACCAGCGTCTTGCGCTCGCGATCGTAGAGCACCTCGCGGACCTTGCTGCCGATGTGGGCGCGCGCCTTCACCGCCCCCGAGCCGCCGTCGATGCGGCGCAGCTCGCCGGTGACGTAGTCGCCGACGACCACGTCGTTCCCGTCGATCCAGTCGAACCACCACGTGCCGTAGCCGACGGAGATCTCGCGCTCGAGCGCCAGGGTCTTGGCGCTGAGCACCGCGAGCCGCCCCGGGAACGAGACCGCCATCCAGATCTCGGCGCCCGACGGCGAGCGCACCACGTCGCGCGCCGGGAAGAGCCACTCGGCGGCGTAGACGCGCTCGAGCCCGTCGTACGACATCGCTTGCCACGTGCAGGTCGCGGACGCGTTGCCCACCACCACCACGCCAGCGTCGGGCAGCGGCACGATGTGGGACGGCGCGCAGTTGTCGGGAAGGCAGGCCTGGCTCTTCTGCGTGTCGGGGTACACCGTGCGCAGCTCCGCGGCGCTCGGCATGGGGGCCGCGACGTGGCCGTCGACGCGCTCGAGCGTGCGCGGGTCGATGGCCGCGACACAGCCCGGCTCGCCCTCGTGGCCGACCAAGAGCCTCCCCGCGCGCTCGTCCCAGGCGAGCCCGAGCGGGCGCGTGAGCGGCACCTCGCCGCGGGCCTCGAAGGTCGCGCGATCGACGAATCGCACCACGTCCCGGCCCAGCACGGAGACCGCGACGAGGTCGGTGCCGGGTATCGCGAGCGCCTCGACGGCGGGGCGATCCACGAGCACGCGCCGATCGGCGGGGTGGTCGGGGTCGAGGCGGATGACCGCGTGTCGCAAGCCCAACGCCACCTCCGGCCCGCACGCGACCAGCAAGGTGCGATCGACGGGATCGAGGGTGATGACGCGCACCACCTGGCATTCGGAGTCGAGCAACGGATCCGGGCTCGGACGTCCGGCCGCGGGCTCGAAGAGCAGCAGCGGGCGTACGCCGGCTTGCGACGGCACCTCGCTGCACGAGGTCCCCATCCAGCCGGCGTAGGCGCACACGTTGATCGCCAGCGAGACCGCGAAGGTGGACGATAGCGCGCGGATCGGGCTCGGGAGCCAGCTCGGCGCGCGCGTGATCGCCACCACGATCCACACGGCGGCGAGCGCGGCAGCGACCGTGAGCGGCACGGGCTCGATGTGCAGCGCCGACCAGATCCCAGGACCCTGGCTCAGCGCCATCACGATGCGATGGACGGAGACGTACCAGGCCATCCAGCGTGCGACGCCAGGCTTGCGCGCGGCGCCGAACCCGCCCAGCCGATCGAGCGCCACGACGCTCGCGACGTCGAGGGCGGTGATGAGCGCCATGCCGACGAGCAGCCCGCCGCCGCCGAAGAGCGCTGCAGCGAGCGGGAACCAATGCCAAAGTCCGGTCTCGGCGACGAGCGCCAATCCGCGAAGCACGCGCACGCGCCGAACCATACCAGCGCCTTCGCCGTGATCCAGGCCGCGTTCGCGAGCCCGCTCTCGCGAGGAGCCGCCGACCCTGGGCGGCGCTTCGCTCGTGGCGCGGCGTCACGCGGCATCGAGTCGCGTCGAGCTGCGCGTGGATCTACCGTCGAGCTGCGTTGCGACACCGCGCGCCGCTGGGCTAGCATCGCGCCCGACCCCCGTGAACGCGCGTCGCCGTGGCGGCCCATGCGCACCTCGCCTGCCAAACGACCTTCGACGACTCGGTGCTGCCTTGGACGCGGTGTCGCCGTGACTCCGCGCTCGAACGCGCGGCAGGCCGCCGCGCGCTCGTCGCGACGTGCTCACGGACCGAGCGCACCCCACCGTGACGGGTGATCCGCAGAGGCGGCGCTCGATGTCCTTCGCGCACCTGCTCCGGTCCAAGATCGCCGAGCGCGGCTGGCGCGCGATCCTCAAGTACCTCGTCTTGAATCCGCTCGAGATGGCGGCGCGCTGGATTCCGTACTCGCCGATGCGCGTCGCGGTGATCCGCGCTCTCGGCGCGAACATCGACTTCAGCGTGATGCTCTATCCGGTCGAGTTCCTGAACATCGACATCGGCAGCTTCCGGAACCTCACGATCGGCCCGTACTGCCACATCAACAGCCGCGTCATGATCGATCTGCGCGGCCCCGTGACGATCGGCGAGCGGGTGAGCATCGGCGCCGGCACCACGATCCTCTCGCACGAAGCGGCGCCGCCGCTCTCGCCCATGGCCGACTACATCCCGGAGCGCGTGGCCGGCGTCACGATCGAGCGGGGCGCCTACATCGGCGCGGGCGCGATCGTGCTGTGCGGCATCACGATCGGCGAGATGGCGGTGGTGGGGGCCGGCGCCGTGGTCACGCGCGACGTGCCGCCGTACACCGTCGTGGGCGGCGTGCCGGCGCGGGTGCTCGAGCGGCTCGACCCGGCGACCAAGCGTTTCGTGCCGGTGCTGGCGTCGCGCCCCGGACGCGCGGCCTGACGCCGGATCATCGGCGACGGCGTGCCGCTCGACCCGCTCACGCAGGTTGCGCGGCGCCGAGCAGCACCGGCGTCGGTGCTTGGTGCTGCCCGCTGCCGAAACCGTACGGCCGATTGGTGAGCAGCGAGAGCAGCTGCGTGAGGCCGTTGAGCAGCGAGCGCGCCGGAACGCGCCTCAAGATCCGCACCAGCCGCCGCGGATGGAAATAGAACCGCAGGTAGCTCGCGCGGATGAGCTTGCTCAGCGGATAGCCGTAGGCGCGCTCGTACCAGGATTCGGCGTTGTGGTAGTCGCTCGTCTCGGGGAGCGCCTCGAGGGCGGCGGGATGCTCCCGCATCGCCAGCTCGTAGAGCCCCGTGCCTTTCTGCGGCGAGGGCGTGAAGAAGTAACCGAAGGTGAGACGGCTCGCGAGCGCCAGCCGAACGGTACGCTCGATCTCCTCGCGGGTCTCGGTCGGGAAGCCGAGCATGAAGAAGCCGCGCACCATCATCCCGCGCCGATCGGCTTGCTCGATGGCCCACAGCGTCTTGTCGATGTCGAGGTGCTTCTCGACCAGCGTCTGCACGCGCGGGCTGGCGGTCTCGATGGCCACCGACATCGAATAGGTGCCGCCGGCGGCGAGCGCGTCCAGCACCGGCTCGTCGAGGATGTCGGCGCGCAGCCCCCCCGGCATGGCGAAGTGGAGCCGTCCCGGCCAGCGCTCCGCGGATCCGTACATGATCTTCTTGAGCCGCGGGCGATGGAGATTGAAGATGTCGTCGACGATCTGGAGCTCGTCCACGCCGAACGCCTCGTGAAGCCATGCGATCTCGCCGAGCACGTGCTCGGCGCTGCGATGCCGGAACTTCTTGCCGAACACGTCGTGGCAATAACTGCACTTGTACGGACAACCGCGTGAAGTGAAGAGCGGGGCGTAGCGGCGCCCCTTGAGCATGCTGTTGATGTTGGGCAAACGCGCGTAGTGATCGAAGTCGACGAGGTCCCACGCGGGGTAGGGAAGCGCGTCGAGGTCGCGCACGGTGTCGGCGCCGTTCGGCACGTGCGTCTCGCCGTCCGAGCGCCGATACGCGAGACCGGCGAGGTCGGTGCCGAGCGGCGTGCCGCCGAAGTGGCGTGCCAGCGCTTCCGGGAAGACGTGCTCGCCTTCGCCGTCGACGGCCCAATCGAAGCGCGACGCATCCAGCACCTCGGCGAGCCGACGGTGCGGATACGGCCCGCCGAGCACGGCGAGCACGCGTGGGTCGTGGGCCTTGACCGCGGCGGCGATGGCCCGTGCGTTCGGCGCCTCGGCGTTGAGCGCCGAGACCGCGACCACGTGCGGGCGCTCGCGAGCGAGCTCGCCGGCCAGCCAATCGACGCCGAGCCCGTAGGCATCCATGTCCACGGCGCGCACGGCCATCTCGCGGCCGAAACGTTGCCGCAGCACCGCGGCGATCTGGAGCAGGCCGAGCGGTGGACCGATGATCTTGCTGACGAGCGATTGCGGAGGCTTGAGCAGCAGGACGCGCAACATCGTGTCGGCTCGCGCGCGAAGGGGCGGTGGGGATTCGTGCCGAGTCGGCGGTCTCGAGAGCCGCGCGGCGATTCGTTCGCGGCGCCGGCTTCCGACGAAAAGCTTATAGCACGCGACCGCGGGCACCCCGTGAGCGCCGTCCCCGTCCACCCGCCGGCGCGCGGGGCACGCGAGCGCGGTTGCGCGATCGGGCGCGGCGGGCCATTCTCCGGCAACACCATGAAGCGCGGCCACCCTTTCTTCATCTCGTTCGAGGGTGGCGAAGGCGCCGGCAAGACGACCCAGATCGGGTTGCTCGCCGCGCGCCTGCGATCGCAAGGGCGGGTCGTGACCGAGACCCGGGAGCCCGGCGGAGGCTCGCTCGGGATGCCGATCCGTCGGCTCTTGCTCGACGCACGCAACCAGGGATTGGACGCGATGGCGGAGCTCATGCTCATCGAAGCGCAGCGCGCGCAGCACGTTCGCGACGTCATCCGGCCCGCGCTGGCGGCAGGACACGTCGTGCTCACGGATCGCTACACCGACTCCACGACCGCGTACCAGGGCGGCGGGCGAAGGCTCGACCGCAAGCTCGTCGAGTCGCTGAATCACGCGGCGACGGGCGGGCTGGCGCCGGACCTGACGCTCTTGCTCGACGTGCCGATCGAGCGCGGGCTCACCCGCGCTCGCGCCCGCAACGCCGGATCGTCGCGCAGCGAGCGCGAGGGTCGCTTCGAGGCCGAGGCGCTCGCGTTCCATCGGCGCGTGCGGCGCGAGTTCCAGCGACTCGCGCGCACCGAGCCGCGCCGCTTCCAGGTGGTTCGCGCGGACCGCTCGATCGAGGACGTGGCGGCTGCCATCGGCGGGATCGTCGAGGATCGGCTCGCCCAGCGACCGCGGTCCGTCCGCGCGAGGACGCGGTCATGAGCGGCTGCGCCAGCGGGTGCGGCACGTGCGGCGTTCGGCTGCGACACGCCGGCAAGCTCCTTCACGCCGAGGTCGCCGACCTGGACGTGAAATCCGGCGATCGCGTGGTCGTGCAACTCGACCGCGGCCAGGCGCTGGCGCGAGTCGTCGCGCCGAGCCACGAACCCAAGAACAAGGTCCCCGTGCACCGGTTGCTGCGCAAGGCGAAGGACGAGGACCTGGCGCGCGAGCAACGCAACAAGCAGCGCGCCGAGGCGGCGCTCAAGCTCGCCGAGCAGAAGCTGAGGCGCCGTCGCATCGACGTGCGCTTGGTGGAGGCCGAGTACCAGCTCGACGGCAGCCGGGTGGAGATCTTCTACCTCTCCGAGGAGCGGCACGTGCCGAGCGATCTCGGTGCCGAGCTCTCGGCGGAGCTCAAGGCGCACGTGGAGCTCAAGCCGCTCGGCCCGCGCGATCGCGTCAAGCACCGAGGCGCCGTGGGGGTCTGCGGACGCGAGACCTGCTGCTCGAGCTGGATGGAGGATTTCCATCCGGTCTCGGTGAAGATGGCCAAGCTGCAGGATTTCTCGCTCAACGAGACGCGTTTGATGGGGGTGTGCGGACGCCTCAAGTGCTGCCTCGCCTACGAGAACGCGCACTACGAGTCGGTGAAGCGCGAGATGCCCAAGGTGGGTGCGTTCGTCGACACCGAGCAGGGCGAGGCGCGGGTGTGGACGCACCACGTGTTGCGCCGCTCGATCAGCGTGCGTCTCGCGGACGGCACGCAGATCGAGTTGCCGATCCCCGAGGGCGGTTTCCCCAAGGGACGCCGAAGTCCGGGACAGGGAGCGGTTCGCGCCGCGCCCGCGGCGGCGCCCGCCGAGCGGGCGGCGGCGGCACCCGTCGAGCCCGCGCTCGCGCCGGTGGAAGAGCTCGCCGAATCGATCGCGCCGCCGGCGGCGCTCGAGCTTCCGGTGCCGATCGACTCGCTCCCGGCGGACGGGGCGGACGAAGGCGAGGGCCTCGACGGCGACGAGGGCGCGCTCGACACCACAGCAGCGGGCACCGCGTCCGCCGAGGGCGGAGCCGCCGGTGCTGCTGGCGAAGCGGGCGGCCAGCGTCGTCGCCGTCGTCGTCGCCGCCGGCGCGGCGGCGGAGGGCCAGGCGGTCAGGCGGGACCTCCTGCCGGCGGCTCGCCGCCCGCGGCCTCGGGCTGAGCGGGCTCGGTCGCGGGAGCCACACCGAGCGGGCGCGCTGCCCGCGCCCGAGATCTCGATCCACCCTCCCACTCCTTCGGATCCGTCATGACCTCGAATCCCGCGCCCAAGCGCACGCTCGTCACGTGTGCGCTGCCCTACGCCAATGGCGACATCCATCTGGGCCACATGGTCGAGCACGTTCTCGCCGACATCCACGTGCGCTTCCTGCGCATGCGCGGCGCGGACGTGGTCTTCCTGTGCGCGAGCGACGCCCACGGCAGCCCCATCGAGCTCAAGGCGCGCGAGCTCGGCGTCGAGCCGGCGGCCATGGTCGCCGAGTATCAGCGCGCCCACCACGCGGACCTCGAACGCTTCGGCGTTCACTACGACGAGTTCTACACGACCCACTCCGAGGAGACGCGCAAGCACGCTCACGCGATATTCGCCGGCGCCAAGGCCGCGGGCCTCGTCTACACGAAGGACGTCGAGGGCTTCTTCTCGGAGGTCGACCAGCGCTTCCTGCCCGATCGCTGGATCCGCGGCACGTGCCCGCGCTGCGGGGCCGTGGATCAGTACGGCGATTCGTGCGAGGTGTGCGGCGCGACCTATCGGCCCACCGAGCTGGTGAACCCGCGTTCGGCGATCAGCGGCGACACGCCGGTGCTGCGGACGTCCACCCACTATTTCCTGCGGATCTCCGAGCGCCAGGACTTCTTGCGGGAATGGGTCAACACCCCGGCGCACATGCCCGCCGCCACGCGCGGCTTCGTGAACGAATGGCTCGAGGGCGGTTTGCGCGACTGGGACATCAGCCGCGACGCGCCGTATTTCGGGTTCCTGATCCCCGGCGAAACCGACAAGTATTTCTACGTCTGGCTGGACGCGCCCATCGGCTACGTCGGCACCACCGAGAAGTGGTGCAACGACCACGGCCGCCGGGTCGAGGACTACTGGAAGAGCGCCGATACGCGCATCGTCCACGTGATCGGCAAGGACATCGTGCCGTTCCACACGCTCTTCTGGCCCGCGATGCTCGACGCCGCCGGCTACACGCTGCCCGCGCGCATCCAGGTCCACGGCTTCTTGACGGTGAACGGCGAGAAGATGTCGAAGAGCCGCGGCACCTTCATCAACGCGCGGACCTTCGCCGAGCACGTCGATCCTCAGTACCTGCGCTTCTACTTCGCGTCGAAGCTGCGCGCGGAGCCCGACGATCTCGACATGCACCTCGGCACGTTGGGCGATCCCACCGATCCTGCGACGCTCGACGCCAGCAAGTCCGAGCTGGTGGAGCGCGTGAACGCCGAGCTCGTGAACAAGATCGCGAACCTCGCGAGCCGCGCGATCAAGCTGGTGCGCGAGAAGCTGGACGGCCGGCTCGGTGCGCTCCCGCCCGAGGCGGCGGAGGTGGCCGCCCGCTTCGCCAGCACGCAGAAGCCCGCCATCGCGTCCTCGTACGCCACGTTCGATCTCGCGTCGGCGCTCAAGGGTGTCGTCGAGCTCGCCGAGGCCGGGAACGCCTACTTCCAGGATTCCGCGCCATGGAAGGTGCTGGCCGTGGATCGCGAGCGCGCCCGATCGATCGCCACGCTGGGGGTCAACTACGTGGCCGTGCTCGCCGGCTTGGTGAAGCCGGTGGTGCCGGGATGGTCGGAGCGCGTCGAGCGCGCCCTCGGGATCGAGCCCGCGAGCTGGGACACCCTCGGATTTCACCTCGAGGACCGCGCGCTCGGCGATCCCGACGCCGACATCCGCATCGATCGCATCGACCCCGCGAAGGTGAAGGCGGTCGTGCTCGCGAGCCGCGCCTCGCTGGATCGAAAACCCGAGACCCGAGCGAAGGAGATCGCCGTGGAGACCGAGAAAGCCACCGAGGTCGCGAACGTGGAGGTGGCGCCCGTCGTTCCCGCCGTGGGTGCCGAGATCACCATCGACGACTTCGGCAAGGTCGATCTGCGCGTGGGGTTGGTGAAGACCGCGTCGCTCGTCGAGGGCGCCGACAAGCTGCTCAGGCTCGAGATCGATCTCGGCGAAGGCCGCCTGCGCAACATCTTCGCCGGCATCCGCAAGCACTACGCGCCGGAGGCGCTCGTCGGCCAGCGCGTGGTGGTGGTCGCGAATCTGGCGCCCCGCAAGATGAAGTGGGGCGTGAGCGAAGGCATGGTCCTCGCCGCCACCGACGCCGCGAGCCCGAAAGGCGCGGAGCGCGTCCTCGTCCTCGGCGTGGACGGCCAGCCCGCCCCCGGCAGCACGATCAAGTAGATCGGGTGGCGGTAACGGTCATCGGCGGCGTGAAGCCGAGGCGGACGCGAGTGGATTTCGCGAACGAACGCCAGGGAAGCGGGCAAAGTCGGCATCCGTCGTCAGCAGCTCGGCGTGGTGTTCGATGGCGAGCGCCGCGAGGTGTGCGTCGGTCGTGAGATTTCCCGCGCTACCGACGCTCTCGAGCAGGTCGAACAGAATCTCGGCATGGCGCGGACCGGGCTCGACGAGAACGACTTGGGATCGTCGGAGCCATTCCTCCACCACGGAACGCACCTGGCGAATCGTCGCTGGCCGGTCGAAGACCGCGCGGTGCGTCAGAATCCGTACGAAGCCGAGAACCGCCACCCACGCGAGGCCAACCGGCTTGTCCCCGTCGAGCGACTGCTCCCACCACTTGCGCGCCGCCGGGTGGACCGGTGACTCGGCGTTGTAGGCGTGCAGCAGCAGGTTGACCTCGGGAAGGATCACCGGCGCATTCTTCGCGCGTGCTCCGCAACCTCCAGCTCGTCGGCGAGCTGGTTCATTCGATCCAAGTCGAGACCCGGTCGCATTCCCAGCGAGAATGGATGCACGACGAACTTGCTCGGCTTGGTCTCGTTGCGCCGGCTTCCGAGCGCGCGGCGGAGCGCGTCGTTGACGATCGATTTCATGCCCCGCCCTGTGCGGCGGATCTCGCTGGTGAGTCTTGCGGCGACGTCCGGATCGAGCGTCAGCGTGGTTCGCATTCAAAAATCCTGATGCTCGAGTACATGCCCGTCAAGATGCCGCCGCGAGGGGCTGGGGACACCTCGAAGAGCGCTCCGCGGTCGCCACCGCAGTCGTGCTCGCGGGCAGTGCGCCTCGATCGCGCGACTGCGGCGCAGGCGAGGCACTGGCTTCAGGGGTTCGCCTGACTCGCGCGCGAGTTTCTCGGTCGTGTCCGCGGAGTCAGTGCGCGAAGGGGTCACGAAGTCTGAGACCCGGGAACCGGTTGAAGTCCTTGTCGCAGGTCCAGAGCTCTTGGACCCCATGCTCCATGGCGAGCGCTGCGATGTGCGCGTCGTGAGCGAGATTGCCCGATGCTCGACCGGCGCGGACCTGACGTTCGAGATGGCTGGCGTGTCGCGCGCCTTCTCCGAGAAGGGTCAGCGACGGCGACGCGAAGAGCGCGGCAAGATCGTCCAGCACCAGCTCGAGCTCGGATGGCGGATCGAACACCCGCGGATGAGTCACGCCTCGAATGAACTCGTAGACACACGGCCAGGGGATCGCCCACGGACGATCCGACTCGGCCAGGTCCTGCAGCAGCCGCCGTGCCTCGGCGTAATGGGGTGCCTCGGTGCGTCGCGCATACACCAGGATGTTGGTGTCGATGGCGATCACGTTCGGCCATCCATGAGATCGAAGAGTGCGTCGCGGTCGTCCAGCAGCACGCCGGGTTGAATCCGTCCCGATTCGACCGACCACCGCAGCCGGTAACCCTTGGCTCTCGGCTTGATGGCGAGGTAGCTGCGCAGCGCGGCTTCGATGATCCGGCGGAGCGGCAGGTTCTCGTCTGTCGCACGCCGCTTCGCCATGCGTAGCACTTCGTCCGGCAGCTCGATGGTCGTTCGCATGCATAAAAAAATAAGCCTGCAGATGCGTCGTCGCAACCGCTGCCGAAGGGACGCGCGAGACGGCTGCCCCGTCTGGGCGGGCTGCGGGCGTGGCTCGCGACGCCGAAGCGCGCGCAATGCTCGCGCACCGCCGTGCGCCGTTCGGTTATCTTGCGGCGATTACGCGCTGCGCCATGCGGCGCATGGACTGGAACATGACTGCGCTCCCGACCGTTCCGACGACCTCCAATGGCGATTCCCGTGCCACGCGCGAGTGGGACGCGCTGCCGCGTTACGTCGATTCGCACTTTCATCCCGACCTCGAGGGCTTGCGCCAGGACGTCGGCGGCGTTCTCGATCGGGGCCGCCAGGCGGGTGTGTGCGCGTTCGTGGCCGTGGCCGCAGGGATCGGCTCGTGGGAGAACACGGTGCGGCTCGCGCGCGAGCACGACGACCTGTACGCTACCGTCGGTTGTCATCCCCACGACGTGAAGGATCTCGACGAGGCTGGCTTCGCGCGCATCGCGGAGCTGGCGCGCGCTGCGGAGGTGGTGGCCGTCGGCGAGACCGGGCTCGACTACTTCTACAAGCTCTCGCCGCGCGAGCAGCAGATCGCTTGGTTCGAGCGCCACCTCGAGCTGGCGCGCGCGGTGGGGAAGCCGGCGGTGGTCCACGCCCGCGACTCGCTCGACGATCTGGTCGCCATCGCCGCCAAGGCCGCGGCCCAGGGCGTGCGCGGCGTGGTGCATTGCTACACCGGCGACGCCGCCACCGCGCGCCGGCTGATGGAGCTGGGCTGGTTGGTGTCGTTCACCGGCATCCTCACGTTCCGCAACGCCGACGAGCTACGCGCCACGGCGCGGGCACTGCCCATCGATCGGCTCATGATCGAGACCGATGCTCCCTACCTGGCGCCGGTGCCGTACCGCGGCAAAGGGCCGAACGAGCCGGCGTACGTGGTGCGGGTCGCCGAGACGCTCGCCGAGCTCTTCGGGCTCACGGTCGCCGACGTCGCGCGCATCACCACCGAGAACGCACGCCGGTTCTTCGGGCTCGATCTCGAGACGCACTTCGAGATCGCCTATCGCATCCGCGATTCGCTCTACCTCAACATCACCAACCGCTGCACGATCGCCTGTGTGTTCTGCGGGAAGTTCAAGGACTTCACGGTGAAGGGTCACGACCTGCGCTTGCGCGGCGGTGAGCCGAGCGTGGAGCGGATCGTGGCGGCGATCGGCGATCCCAGCGGGATCGACGAGATCGTCTTCTGCGGCTACGGCGAGCCGACGCTGCGCCTCGACGTGATCCGCGAGGTGGGTGCCTACGTCCACCGAATGGGCAAGCGCGTGCGCCTCAACACCGACGGCCTCGGCAATCTGGTTCACGGTCGCGACATCGTTCCCGAGCTGGTGGGTGTCGTCGACACGCTGAGCGTGAGCCTGAACGCGCAGGACGCGCCGACCTACGCACGGATCTGCCCGTCGAAGCACGGCGAGGCGGCCTATCCCAAGCTCCTCGAGTTCCTGCGTTCCGCGAAGGCGCACGGTCTGGACGTGCAAGCCTCGGTGGTGGCGCCGCTCGACGGCGTGGACGTCGAGGCCTGCCGCCGCATCGCCGACGCGATCGGGGTGCGGCTGCGGGTTCGCCCCTTCGACGAGATCGGCTGAGCGCCCTCGCGGCGCACGGCGTCGCAGGCTCGCGGTCGCCTCACGGCGTGGCGGCGGATCGGTTCTCCGCGGCGCTCCACTCGGAGCGGAGCGCGACCGCCCGCGCCGGCTCCTGGGCACGAACGCGCGCCACCTCGGCAGCGACGATGTGCATGGACTTGGGCAGATTGGTTTCCTGGAGACGCACCGCGAGCCAGTTGGGCAACCCGGGCACGCTCAGGTGCAGGGACATGTGACCAATCGTCTTGCCGGTCTGCTCGTCCCGCGTGAATCGCCAGTAGCCGTCGTTGGCGTCGAAATCGCCGCGGGTCTGGCGCCACGCGTTCCAGAGCTTGGCCGGATCGCGACGGGTGCGCGTCCAGTACTCGAAGCGCGGCGCGGGCCAGCCGACGTTGGCGATGCCGTGCACGCCGAGCCCATCGGGATACGTGGCGACGGCTTCGTAGACCTCGTTCTCCTCGAACAGCCGCTGCATCACCGCCGGTTCGGTGACGATGCCGAAGAGCTCGGTCGGCGCCGCGTCGAAGAGGAAGAGCGCCTCGGCGCGTCGCTCGGACCCCGAAAGCACGATCGAGCGCGTCACCACCTGTCCCGCGACGAGCCGGGCGCGTTCGTCGGCCGTCAGCTCGGTCGGCGGCGGCACCGGCGGCAGCTCGTCCGACCGCACGGCCTCGGCGCGCACGGGTGCGGTCGACGTGGCGTGCGCCGGCGTGACACCCGCGAGGGTGAGCGCGGCGAGCAGCGCCGCCGCGGCCGCGGCGTGAATCGTGCGCGGCACGCCCAGCGAGCGCGCGATGGTCCAGCGGAAGACCCGACTCGGCAGCATCGAGCGCAGGCTCAGCACCGCCTTCGCGTCGAGGCCCACGCGATAACGCAGCCGCGGCCGCGACGCCGTGGCGGCGCGGCGGATCGTGCGGCTCACCTGGGTGGCGGCGGGCATGAGGTGGCCGAAGCGCGCCTGACGGGCCTCCACCGCCGCGACGATGTCGCGGTAGGCGCTCGCGGCGGGAGTCGCGCGCACCAGGCTGCCCTTGTCGAACTCGGTGCGGTGGGCGCCGGGCTCGACCAACGAAGTCGACACGCCGAACGGCGCCAGCTCGTAGTGCCACGCCTCGGTCAGCCCTTCGAGGCCGAATTTGCTGGCGTGGTAGGCGCCGAAGAGCGGGAACGACATGCGCCCGCCCGCCGACGACACGTTGACGATGCGGCCCGAGCGCTGCCGCCGCATCATCGGCAGGAACGCCTTCGTGACCTCCACGACGCCGATCAGGTTGGTCTCGAGCTGGGCGCGAAGCTGCTCCGCGCTCACGTCCTCGAGGGCGCCGGCGAGGCCGTAGCCGGCGTTGTTGACCAGGACGTCGAGGCGGCCGTAGCGCGCGCCGACGTAGGAGGCGCAGCTGGCGATGCTGGCGGCGTCGGTCACGTCGAGCGGCTGCACGTCGACGTCGACCGCCGCGTCGCGCGCGGCGGCGAGCAGCGGCTCGCGCTTCGCCACGTTTCGCATCGTGGCGATCACACGGAAGCCAGCGCGCGCCAGCTCGACGGCGGTCTCGAGGCCGATGCCGCTCGAGGTGCCCGTGATGAGCGCCACTCGCGCGCCCGCCGGCTCGTTCTCGTTTCGGGTATCGGTTCCGTTCTTCGCGGTTCGGGTGCTCATGGCTCGTTCTCCGGAAGCGGTGCGCGGCACCGCGTGGTGGGTTGGGGAGGGCTGGGGAGGGGGATCGGAATGTTTCGATGTTTCGACGATTCGATAGAAATCGAACTATTTGGGCAAAAAAAACGGCCGATCACGACCGTGCGGGCGTCGCTCCCGTGAAGAACGCCTGGAGCGCTTCGAGGGCTTCCTCGTTGACCTCGCAGCGCAGGAATTTCCCGTCCCGCTCGGTGCGCACCAGGTCGGCGTTCACCAGCTCCTTCATGTGGTGCGAGACCGTGGGCGCGCCGATGCTGAGCCGTTCCACGATCGCCGTGAGCGAGCAGCTCGCATCCGGCTGATAGCCCACACCCGACGCCCGTGCGCGCAGCATCTCGGTGAAGAGCTGAAAGCGGTTCGGGTTGCCGAGCGCCTTGAACATCTTCACCAAGCGGGCATCGGGCTTCGCGGTCATCGTGGGCTCGGCTCGGGGGGCTCGTTGGTGCGGGGGTTCGGTGCTGGCGTGTTGCTTGGCCGCGCGTCGCGGCCGTCTTGCCGGCTGTGGTGCGCGGCGTTGATCATTTCGATAGTTCGATATTAGTCGAAGTGATGCTTCGTGTCAACTGGCGTTCGCCGCTTCGCGCCGCCAGCTCAGAACCCCATCGACTTGGCGATGATCTCGTTCATGATCTCTTGGGTGCCGCCGCCGATGGGCAAGAGCCGCGCGTCGCGGCTCAGCCGCTCCACCCACGTCTCGCGCATGTAGCCCATGCCGCCGAAGATCTGCACGGCGTCGTAGGTGACGCTCACCGCGGTCTCCGCGGTGAGGTTCTTGGCCATCGAGATTTCGGTGGGGATGTAATCGCCCTGATCCATGCGGTGCGCGACTTGGTAGGTGATGAGCTTGGCGGCGAGCACCCGCGTGGCCATCTCGGCGAGCTTGTGGCGAGTCACCTGGAAGGCGGCGATGGGCTTGCCGAACGCCCGCCGCTCACGGGCGTAGCGGCGCGCCTCCTCGAAGGCGATCTCCGCCGTCGCCGACGCGTAGGCCGCGAGCCCCAGCCGCTCGGTCTGGAAGTTCCGCATCAACGTGAGGAACCCACCGCCCTCCTCGCCGCAGCGGTTCGCCACCGGCACGCGCACGTCCTCGAACGCGAGCTCGGCGGTATCGCTCGCCCACCAGCCGGTCTTCTTGAGCGCGCGCGAGACCCGCACTCCCGGCATGCTGCTCTCGATCACCAGGAAGGTGAGCCCGCCGTGGGGATCGTCGCTGGTGCGCACCAGTGTGGTGATGACGTCGGCGCGCACGCCCGAGGTGATGAAGAGCTTGGCGCCGTTCACCACGTAATGATCGCCGTCGCGCACGGCGCGCGTGGTCACACCGGCCACGTCGCTGCCGGTGCCGGGCTCGGTGATGGCGAGGGCCGCGATCTTCTCGCCCGCCAGCACCGGGCGCGCGAAGCGCTCGTGGAGATCGGGATTCCCGGATTGCACGATCGCCGGCAGCCCGATCCCGAGTGATCCGAGCCCCACCACCACGCCCGTCGAGCGCCCCTGCATCAGGCCCTCGACCGCCATCACCGCGTGCAGCGCGCTGCCGCCCCCGCCGCCCAGCTCCTCGGGGAAGCCCACGCCGAGCACCCCGGCCTGCGCGGCCTTGCGATAGAGCTCACGCGGGAACGAGCACGCTTCCTCCCATTCCTCGGCGTGCGGCGCGATCTCCTTCTCGGCGAAGCGGCGCGCGGTCTCGCGCAGCGCACGATGGGTGTCGTCGAGCAGATTGTCGAAGAAGTCCATGGGCAGCTCCCGAGCGCCATCCAGCGCGGCGCCGCGCGCGAGTCTGGCCCATCCCGCGACCCCTGGCGCCGCCGGATCGGCGTCAGGGCTCGCGGACGACGTTGCCGTAGATCACCGACCAATCGGCCACTTCCTCGACCAGGTCGCGGGCGCAGTGCTCCGCGAGCCGCAGCACGTCGGCACTGAAGGCGCCGGGGTCGTCGGCGGGGGCGGCGCGCGCCGTCACGATCTCCGCCGCGAGGTCGTTCGTGCCTTGCTCGTGGTCGAGCAGGAGCTCGCGCGCCACCGCGGAGCGATCGGCGAGCCTTCGACATTCGGCCTGGAACCCGAAGCCGTTGAGCGAGGCCACGGCCGCGGGCAGCACCACCGCCGCGAGCAGCAGCCACGGTGTGGCCGCGTGGGCACGCTCGGCGAAGTCGCAGCACCGCGCCAGCAGTGCGTGACCTTCGGCGTCGTGCCGCTCGATCGCGCCCAACGCAACGGCGGCAGCGAGCACGACGAGGTCGAGCACGACGGCCCAGACGACCACGAGGTTGAGCCGGCGCACCCACCGCTCGCACCACTCGTGAAGACCGTGCATCGTGTCGCTGGACCGGTCGTGGAAGAGGATCTGATTCCCGATCCAGTGCTCTCTCAGGTGGTCGAGCACGGCGGTGGGGTCGATTCGCAGCGTCTTGCCGTCGCCGCCGCGGGCACGACTCAGATTCGCGAGGGCCGTGGCGCTCGCGGACCGCACCAGGGCGTCGAAGAGCCAATCGACGGCGCTCTGGCGGATGGCGCTGGTGGAATAGGTCGGTGCCGCGGCCGCCGGCGGCTGAAAGCTCCCCGCGTGCGGCAGATGGAACATCGTGCGCAGCCGCTCGGCGAGATAGCGATAGTCCACGGCGCGATCGTTCCAGCGCTCGTGATTGGCCTGGTGGGTGTTGCGCGCGATGAAGAGCAGCAGCGCGAGCTTGGCGATGCCCAAGCTCACGAGCGCACCGGTGAAGGGGTCGAGCTTGGGGGCCGCGTGCGCCTGGTCGCCGGCAGCGCCGTGCCCCACGGCCAGCAGCAGCGCGAGCCCCGCCAGGAGCACGGTGACCACGGCGAGCCCGTAGTTGAGCAGGAACGCCCCGCGGTAGAGCCCCGAGTAGTGGTAGTTGAGGCTCGTCGCGCGCGCGCGGAACGTGGCGAAAGGTTCGAGCTTGGGATCGGGTCTGGGCTCCGGCTTGTGGCGGAAACGGCGCTCGAACCCCGTCCAGCAGCGGCTGCGGAGCGAGGTGCGCTGTTTC